>CANQTW010000005.1 GCA_947626845.1 uncultured Oscillospiraceae bacterium
TTATTTGTTGCCTCCAAAAGCGAAAAAAGTTATTAAGGAGGAAACACTACATGAAGACTCTGAAGAAGACCCTGTGCTTGATTCTTGCAGTCGTCATGGTAGTCGGCGTGCTCATCTTGCCTGCCAACGCAGCGAGCATCAAAGACTACAAGGACAACGAGGACATCAAGTACAAAGAGGCTGTCGAGGTACTCTCCGGGCTGGGGATCCTCGGTGGCAAGGACACGGGCTATTTCGCCCCGAAAGGCACGCTGACCCGTGCTGAGGCGGCGAAGATCATCGCCTGGATGCTGTTGGGCAAGGACGCCGAGAAGCTGCATAGCAATACGCAGATCTTCGCGGACGTCGCGGCGGACAACTGGGCGGCCGGGTACATCGCCTTCTGCAAAAACGAGGGCATTCTGGCGGGCGATGGAGCCGGCAATTTCCGTCCCAACGGCGAGCTGAACGGCGTGGACTTCGGCAAGATGCTGCTGACCGCGCTGGGCTATGACGCCAAGCTGGAGGGGTATGTCCTCAACAAGGACTGGGATAAGAACGTAACCACCCAGATGCTGAACAAGAACAGCTACATCGACATCGGTACGGTTCTGAGCAATCCTATGACCCGTGAGGAAGCCGCTCAGATGGCTTTCCTGGCTCTCCAGCAGTCTACCGTGAAGTATCCAGCCACCATTTACGGCGCCAATCAGTACCGTCCTACCGGCACCACTCTGGGCGCCAGCTTCGGTCTGAAGCGGGTCAAGGGCGTTATGACCGCCAACGAGTACGCTGACCTGAACAGCAATCGGCCCGCCGGCAATGGCAAGAGCGTCATCGACGGCGAGACCTACAACTACGCCTCCGACCTGACCGAGATCGGCCTGTACTACGAGGGCTGGGCTTGCGGTCTGAGCGGCACCAAGACCATCATCCACCTGGATGCCGTGGGCAACACCGTGTATGAGAATGACGGTGTGGCCACTGATCTGGCAAATTTCAAGAGGGTGACCGGCCTGGATGAAGACGACAAGAGCACCGTGTATTTCACCAACTTTGGTGATGAGGGCTCTAAAAATACCGCCGATATCCGCATCCGCTATGAGCTGGCCGCTGGCGTTACTGATCTGGATACGGTAGAGACCGGGCTCCAGGCCAAATATAACAATCTGGTTAGCGGCCTGAGCGCTGTTAACGGCGTTTACAGCAAGATCATCCCGGCCAATGGGGTTCTGACCGACCTCGACGTGGATATCATCCGGTTCATCTTCGATTACGCCGACCTGGTCGAGGACGGCACCTATAAGCTGGGCGAGGTCTATGTGGGCACCCAGTCCAAGGATGATATCTCCGATACCATGTCCTACAAGAAGTTTGTCAGCACCTACATCACTACCGACGCTGACAACGGCGGTGATTTCGACAGCGTTGCCCAGGGCAACTGGCTGAAGGTCATCGACAACGACGGGGACGGCAAAGCCGACTACGTCTTCCGGATCAACTTCATCATGACCACCGTAGAAAAAGTGGCCAAGAACGGCCAACTGACCCTGAACGGCCTGGCCGCCACCTATGACTATGCCACCTCCGCCGACCTGGCCGTGGGCGACGTGGTCATCTACACCAGCACCAAGATCGACGGTAAATACTATGTGGAGCCCGCTCCCAGCTTCACCGGCAAGGTGGACAAGTACACCTACAAGACCGACGTGCTGACTGTTAAGGGCGAGGATTATCCTCAGTCTGAGATCGGCGGCGACACCGTCATGGGTAACGCCGGTTATTTCACCAAAGTGGTGAATGCCCAGAAGAACACCGAGTACACCTACTATCAGGACTTCTTCGGCAACATCCGTGCTTTTGAAGTGCCCGCCAACGCCGCCCGCGATCTGGTCCTGCTGACCAATGCCTACTACCGCACTGGCCGCACCGAGGACGTCAAGGCTGTTATGGCCTATCTGGACGGCGAGCTGAACGACTACGACGTCTCCACCGCCCGCAACGCTGACGGCGGCTATATCAACGCCAAGGGCGACAACAACAACTGGGGCAAGCTGATTGTCTTTGCCGATTACGCAAACGCCACCCGGACCGCCGAATCGTTTGGCAATTACACCTCCAGCGACGCTGACGGCTTGACCAACCTGGCCCGCTACAGCCAGAACAGCGACGGCGTGCTGAGCCTGTCCAACGTCAAGACCTACACCTACGGCAAGAACGGCACCAAGAACGGCATCGCCACCGACTATGTGGACCTGGCTGAGGACGCCTTCAAGGCCGGTCAGAACACCTATACCGGCAAGTACACTCTCAGCACCGACGACAAAGCCCTGGCTGCCACTGTCGATACGGGCGACAAGATCGCTGTCCAGGCGAACGAGACCACTGTGTTCTATTACTATGATCACGCCACCGAATCCGTCGTCAGCGTGACCGGCCGCCGCAACAGCTACCCCGTGGACGCCGATAACGTTGTTGAGGCCTACGCCGTGGCCACCAACATCGACAGCGACGCCAACGGCAGGCACTACTGGGTGGCTGACGCCATCGTCATCGAGACCAAATGGCCTGTGTACAACGGCGCGAGCAGCGTGGTTCTGGGCTACAACCTCTACAGCCGCAGCGTCAGCGACTACTTCACTCTGGACAGCGTCATGTCCGACGGCGCTCTGGAATCCTTGGATGTGGTGCGCTACGACGGGACCAACGTGGTCGACTTCAACAGCACCAATTACACTGCCATCCGCAACGCGCTTCCCACCTTCTACCGCAACGCCGAGATGGACGGCGAGAGCTACATCGCTGCGATTACCGGAAACTACGCTGCCTACGGCATCTTAGCCGGAAAGGTTTTCGAGATCAACGACCTGCGCTCCGACGCCTACCTGGTGCTTGACAGCCGCTTTGGCCGCACTCTGGACTTCGATCCCGACACCATCGCCATCTATCGTCTCAAGACCGATGGCAACACCACCTCTGCCGTCACCACCGATGCTGCTTCCAACGACCTGGAGCTGACGAAGAATGAGTCCTACATCTTCTACACTAATGGTCGCGGTGACATCATCTACGCCATTTTGGTGGAAGATCCTGCCGCTTACGACACTAACAAGGTGAGCGGTCTGTTCCAGAAGATCCAGAAAGACGGCTTGCCCGCGGCTGATGAGCTGACCCTGAAATCCCTGAAGATCAAGGGTCAGAAAGTCACGCTGGACCAGAAGACCAAGACCGGCACTGTGACTCTGAAGTACGAGGAGTGGTCTGAGAACAGTTCTTTCGCCCAGGCCGAAGGAACGGGTTCCGCCGGAACGGTTACCTGCTACCAGAAGGATAAGGTCACTCAGCTAACCGGAAACACTGCCCTGACTAACGACGGAAAGTTCGCCACAGTTTATGCGGTGGTTACTAATGGTGCTGAGAGTGTGACCTACACTATCACCGTGACCCTGGAACCCGCCGAGGCTAAGCTGCTGAAGCTGGAAGTCAAGGGTCTGGAGATCCCCATTCCCGCGGCGGCTACGGGTGCGGATATTGAGATCACCGTGCCCCTGCTCGACGGTGGACATAACGTCAATACTGTCGTCAATCAGATCAGTGCCATTGAGGTCTCCCAGAAAGCTACTTGGGCCGTTGAGGACGGGGCTGCTGGCGCTGCCACCGGTATTGCTACGAGTGGCACTAATGCTACCAGTACCGTGACCTCGCTGACTGCTGGTGCCAACAAGTCGTTCACCATCACCGTGACCTCCGGCGACACTGAGACTACTCAGAAGTACGTGATCAAGTTCACCACCATCGAGGCTGCGTGGACGGCTACAATCGACGCCAGCGGCGCTGCCAGCAACCTCACGCTTAGTGTTGAGGACAGTGATGTCTTCGACAATACCAAGGACTTCACCTTTACGATTGAGGCTGACGAGGGTTACTACCTGCTCGCGAGCACTATCCAAGTGAAAGTGGGTTCCGGGTCTCCCATTACCGGTGATGATAAGATCACTGTCACCACGGTAGAGGCCAACAAGAAGTACACGGTCACCGTAAAAGCTGCCGAATTGACAGCTGTTGACAACAGCTCCAATAAGCTGACTATTACGGCAACCGCTGTGGCGAATCCCAAGATCACCGCCACCACCGCCAAGACCATTAACGGGGAGGTTGTCAACGCAAGCGGTACGTACACTGTTGAGTACGGCGCTGACGTTGTTGTTACCGTTGCCTCTTCTGTCGGCGGCCTCAGCGTCAGTTCGGGCAGCCAGGGATCGGAATATGACAGCATCTCCGGCCCGACTTCTTCCGGCATGGACGGTTTTGTGAATTACACCATCAAGGGCGTTAAGGGAGACATCACTCTCGACTAAGTTCATAACCTGTTCCCACATTTTGCCCCCCGGCCATTTGGCCGGGGGGCTTCTTTTCATTGCTGCGTGGTACGGCGGGCCGCCGTGGTCATCGGCCCCTACGGCGTCTGAATTTGATTTCCAGAAATTCGGCGGGCGGGTTTGGAACCCGCCCCTACGGCATGGCAAGAAAGATATTCGGAAATTCAATACATGGGCCGCCGTGGGCGGCGGCCCGTACAAAGAAATCAATACTCCACTCTGTCCACGGCCTCGATCAGCTCCGGCAGATTCTTGTGCGTATACCTGTCGGTAACGTCGTTCTGGCTGTGCCCGACGATGAATTTCACAGCGGTACGCCGGACGCCGGCGGTATCCAGGGCGGAGACGAAGCTGTGGCGGGTGTCGTGGGGCGTGTGCTCCATCTCCAGCGCCGCGAACACCGCGTCAAACCAGCCCTTGTACCGGGCGTAGGTCAGGCGCCGTCCGGCGCTGTCCGAAACAAGATACTCCGACTGACGCCGCAGCATCATCTCGTCCAGCACCGTCATCAGCCGCCGGTGGATCGGCACCGTCCGCCGCGCGGCCTTGGTTTTCGTGCCGTGCAGGTCGATATACCGGGCGTCCATGTGGATATCCTCCCGCCGCAGATTCAAAAGCTCCCCCACGCGCATCCCCGTGTACAGCAGCACCAGCACCGAGTCCCCCAGCCCGCACCCGCCAAGGCTTTCCGGCTCGCCGGGCAGCGGCGCGCCCCGGACGTCCCAAAGCCGCCGCACCTCCGCGCCCGTGAAAATCCGCCGGGGGGACTCCTGCTCCGGGGCGGTCAGCTCCACGTACCGCGACCAGTCGTTCTGGATCACCTCCCGGCTGATGCCCCAGCGGAAAAGCATGTGCATCAGTGACCGCACCTTGGACTGATACCCCCTGGATTTGCCGTCCATGGCGGAGATCACCCCCTGCAGGTGAGTGGAGCGCAGGTCCCGCAGGGGGAACTCCCAGATATCCCGGCAAAACCCCATGGCGCACTCCGTCACCCGTCGGGTACTGGGGAATTTTTCAAAATACCCAGGGCTCCACTGGTCAAAGGCCCCCTTGAAGGTGACGCTTCGGGCGTCCAGGTCGTAGGGCGAGCGGTTGTAGTCCGCCAGCGCCCGCATGGCCTCGCTGCGGGTCTCGAAATAGCCCAGCGTGGCGTAACGCTGGACCCGCCGCCCCGCGCCGGCGTCCTCCCAGCCCACCGTCACCCGCACTCGGAAGGGCCGCCGCCTGTTTCCCGGCAGACGCGATACGCCGCCGTAACCGTTTGGATTTCTCATGAAAATACCTCCCTTTTTTCGCGTTTTTTCGCGTGGTAAGAGGTATTATGAGGCGGCGGGGCGGTTTTTTCAACCGGTTTGATTCCATTTGAATGGATAACCGCTTTATTTGTAAGTTCCTGTGCTTTGTTATTTGAAAGCCACGCGCAAGACACAAATTTCCTCCGGTGAAAACCGGAGGGTTGACATAAGACCATATGCGGCGGAAAACCCATGGGCCATGCGGCGTTTCACCGCCGCGCCGGAAAGACCGTGGCGGTAAAATTGTTATAAAATTAAGGAAAATAAGGCAGGGCTTGGAAGATTTTGGACGCTCGTGTGGGGCAAAATGCCCCGCCGGAACGGGGAAAAAGAGGCAAAAGAAGCCCCTGGGCCGAGGCCCAGGGGCTTTGAAAAGTTAAGTTTTCAAGGGGTTATGCTGTGCGGGGATTAGGTGGTGGCGAAGCTGAACTCCACGGTGTTGCTGGTGATGTTCCCTGTGGTAGTGGTAGCGGTAAGCTTCACATTGACAACAGAGGTGGCAGGCAGCGGGGTTCCAGTACTGACACTCGTCAGAGCCGTCCCGATGGTGCCGGGGTTGTTTGTGGTGGTGTAAGTGCAGAAGGTCACCCAACCAGTGCCGGTAGTCCACACAGAAACCTCAACCTTGTAGTTGTAGGTACCGCTGGCGGCGGTGCCAGTGCCGGTGGATGTAATGCCGGTGCTGCTGATGGTGATAGTGGAACCAGAGGCGCTATAAGTGTCAGAAGGAGTGAGGGCCAGCGTCAGGGAGTTAGTGGTGGGCGGAACAGGAGACGTAGCGGTGGCAGTCTCGATCACATAGATCAGGCTGACATAGCCGTTGGCGTCAAGCTGGAACCAGATGTCGCAGTGTTCAGCATACTGGCTCACGCTCAGCAGGCCCAGGCTGCCGGTAGTCACAGCGCCGGTGGTGGGATTGATCAGATAGACCGGGCAGCCATCAGCCACGGTGTAATACACATCGGTGGCGGCGGGAGTGGTCTTGGAGCTGACCGCATTATAGCTGGTCAGTACGCCGTTAGCGTAGCCATACAGATTCTCAGCGATGGTGAAGCTGCCGTTGTAAGGCGCGGCGATGGCGGCGCTGGTGTAGCCATTGTGGCCCGCAGAGTTCTGGCCGTCCATCAGGACAACATCCTCATAACCAACTCCGTTCACCCAGTCGGCGTAGGAGTACAGGCCCTGAGTGTCAAGCGGGCTGCCCGCAAGCTTCACCTGGAGGGTCTGGCCGCTCTTGCCGTTGATGATGGCAGGATAAGTGAAGGTGTTGGCGCCCATGTTAACGAACAGGTCATCAGTGATCAGGTAAGCGAAGTCCATGGTGGGAATGGTCTTGGGCTTGCTCTGCTGGGTGGCGTTCACAACCAGCACATAGCTGGCGTAGTCACCCGCAACAGGGGAGCCGGAAGGAGTGCCGCTGAACGCCTGAACGGTCAGATGACTGAACGTGGCGGGCGAGCCGGAGCTGCCGGGAGTCAAGGTCTCATCGGTGCTGGTAAACGCCATGTCGGGGATGTTCTTATCGCCAACATAGATGCTGTAATCAATGAACTTATAGTCGTTGGCGCTAGATGTGGTGGTGTTGTCAGGGGCGTAGTTGGCTACGAAGAACACGGTCTTGTCGTTCACCAGAGCGCCAGCGAGAGCGGCAGTGCTGGTGCCACCGCGGACGGGATCGGTGGAGTAGTCCTCGAACAGGCCCTCAGGACGGCCGGACTTGATGCTATCAATAGAGGTAAGGCCAGTCACGTTACCATGAGCGAGCGTGTTGTAGGGGCCAGTAGAACCGAAGGCGAAGTAAACAAGCTCGTTGGCACCAACACCGGCGGTGGTGTAGTCGACGGTACCGTGAATCTTATTGTAGAAGTTCTCAGCTTCAGTCTGAGTTGTAAACGCAGCACCTGTGGTAGGCTGACCAACGTCAACAGTGACCGTGGAGCCATCGGACTTCAGGATGGTGTAGGTCAGAGCGTACTGACCAATAGCGGTCTGCTTAACGGAGGCGCTCAGGGTCACGCCGTATCCAACGGTGGCGGAAGTGGCATAGGCCCAGTTGAGGATGTTGCCCTGGCTGTCAAGGGTGAGAACGACTTCCTTGCCAATGTCGGAACCGGTGAGCTGAACAGGAGCAGAGCCAGCGGTTCCTTTTCCGAAGGTGTAGTCATAATAGTAATAAGTGCCGTTGGTGGCAACGATGCCCACGGACTTGTTACTAGAACTGCCGCCCAGCACGCCACCGGTAGCGTCCATGGTGATTTCCTTAACGGTCACGGTGACGTTGTTCAGGTCGACGGGGCCGTAGCCGGCGGCATCTTCCTCAGTGACGACTGTGGAGCCAGCCAGAGCGTTGTTAGCGGCTGTCTGCAGATGCACACCCAGAACCTGGCCTTCTTTGTAACCGGTGCCGGTCAGAGAGGTGTTGAGGACAGCCACATTGGCGCTGGTAGCAGTGGTCTGGGAGCCGGTGGCGTAATCATTGGAGTACACGGTCACGTTGGCAGAGGCCGGAACAAGCACGTGGCCCGCGGGGTCCTTGACTTCGCTGACGATACCGGTAACCCTGGCGTAGAACTCATCCACGAAAACGAAGATGTAGTCAGGATTGGTGGCGCTGGGATTGCTGCCAGTGTAATCGGGGTTGGCATACACCATGAGGTGACGGCCCTCGTGGCCGATCTTGTTCACGGTGTCGGTGGCCTCAAAGGGGATGGCATTGGCGTTGGTGGTGTTGCCATTCCACAGGTTCTTGTTGTTGATGCCGTTGGTGTAGGTAATTGCCCAGTGCGCGTCTGTTTTTACATTCAGGCCCGTAGCAATGGCGCACTCAGTCACGGCGTCCCAGGTCTGCCACAGCATGGGATAAGCGTTGGCAGCAGGCAGAGTGTTCTCCTTAGCAGGCGAGGGATAGGTGAAGATCACCTTGGTAGTGGCCGCAGTGCCGCCAGTGGGAGCGCCCCAGATATCGTATTTAGGAGCTTTGGCCTCCACGGTCTCAGTCTTCACCAGAGGAATGTTCTTGTCGCTACCGGGGTTATTGGGAGTAACATAAGGAATGTATTTCTGCTCGGCTTCGCTCCAGGTCATGCGGTTAGTGGTAGCGGCCTGGTAGGTCATCTGAGCAACTTCCTGACGCTCGCTGATCTTGTCGAGCTTGTCGGTGATGCCCTTGGTCAGACCGATACGAGCGGCATCAGCGGCAATGTTTGTAGTCCAGCCAGGACCCGTATACTCGCCCTTCTGGCCGTAACCGACAGCACGGAGCAGCATGGCCAGCACGTCGTTGGCAGGAATGGCGCGGGTGGGCTCGAAGGTGGTTCCGGCGGCATTGGTGCCGAGGATGATGCCCTTGCTGGCGCAGTAGCCGATGTAGCCGACTGCCCAGTCGGTGGACTTAACATCGGTGAACTTGGCCGCGTCGGGGGCATAGATAGCGGAATTGTCCTTGCCGTTGACCATGACGTCGCCGGTCAGCAGGCGGTAGACAATGGCCGCCATTTCCTGGCGCTGGATGGAAGATGTGGGCTTAAAATTGCCGTTGTCGCCCAGCATAATCCCCCAGGTGTTCAAGGTGTTGACGGCGGTCTTATAGGCGTCCTTGATGCTGGCCTCGTCGTTGTATGCCGCAGATGCAGGCAAGACGAGCGCACCGACTACCATGACTACCGCCAAGACCAGGCACAGGGTCTTCTTCAGAGTCTTCATGTAGTGTTTCCTCCTTAATAACATCGTGAAGCATCTAAAGCAGACGATAAAGCACACGTAAAAAGCAAAAGCCAGCAAATCAAACCACCTTTTCCGAACATTTTCCCCGTTTTTCAAAACCCCCTGTGTCTTGCGCGTGTCTTTGTAAGGAACTGGTAAAAAATTGACAAATGGGAGTTAGATATGATATTATAAAAAATTTAACCTTTTCTTATTTTCTCCCTGTAGGGGCAAAAAACAGCGGCTGTCCTTGCGGCAGCCGCTGTCAGTTTGTCAAAAAACTATTTGATGATTTTCGCGGCGGCATGTACGTCGCGAAAATCCCAGCTTGTTTTGCGAGTGTGCGCCCATAGGCGTGCGCGCGGCAAAACAGCAGGGGGAATGGGCCAAAATTTCAATTTTGTCCCATTCCCCCGCACGTTCCCCCTTGTCGGAAAAAGGCCGCAGGCCTTTTTCCGACAGTCTTAAACGCCAGCCCTGCGGACTGGCGTTATATGTTGTCTATACATTTAATATACTGTTATCTGGATGTGGAGGCACGCACAAGGGGGGTGGTGTTCACATAGATGGTGCGGCAGGGACGGTCCGGGTTCTCGATGCGGTCCAGCAGAACATCCGCCGCCAGCTTCCCGATCTCAGAGGCGGGTATCTGGGCGGTGGTCAGGGCCGGCTCTACCACAGCGGACTGAGGGGTGCCGTCAAAGCCTGTCACCATGACGCGGCCCGGAATGGCCACGTTCATCTGCTTCAGGGCGGTCATCACGTGGAGGGCGATGTAGTCGTTGGCGCAAATGAGGCCGTCGGGCAGGACAGGCATCTTTGTCAACGTCTCCGCCAGCCAGGCGGGGTCGCTGTAACAGGGGCCGTCCTCCTCCAGGATGCACAGGTCCCGATCCAGCGTAAGACTGGCTTTTTCCAGAGCCAGAGTAAAACCGATCCAGCGCTCACGGAAGCTGTTGCAGTGATTGACGTCGCCCACAAAGCCCAGCCGCCAGCCGCCGGAGTCGATCACGGCGTTGGTCAGGGCCATAGTGCTGGCCACGTTCTCCATGGAGATCAGGTCGTAGTGGAGAATGGACGTGTTGGCCCCCGCGTAGGCATCCACGAAGATGGCCGGCAGCTTCAGCCCGCAGATCATTTCAACATAGGACTTGCTGAAAAGCTCGATGCCCAGGATGCCCGCCGTCTGCTCCAGGGTGATGCTGGCCGGGAGGCTATTCTGAGTAAGCTCCTCCGCCGTCAACTCGTACATGGTCAGCGTATACCCCGCGCGGCTCAGCTGCGCGGCAAACGCCGGCGTAAATAAGGTGCCGAAGTGGTAGTCCGAGGGCATGTGCCTGGTGAAAAGGGCGATGTTTTGATTGCGGGCCTCGTCCTTTGCCTCTTCCTCGTCGGGAAGCTGACGGTACCCCAGCTCCCGCGCCTTTTCCAGGACCATCCGCTTCGTCGCCTCCGGGACGGCTCCCCTGTTGTTGAATATCTTCGACACTGTATTTCTGGACAAGCCGCACGAATCGGCAATATCCTGCATGGTGACCCGCTGTAACGCCATCGCGCTGACCTCCTCGTAATGTTGATCGATTCGCTTTTATCATAGCATAGGCAAACGGAAAAATCAAGATGTGCATTTTGTAAACTTTCATTTTTTCTGTTGTTCGTTTTGCACAAAATTTTTGACCCGAATTTGGTGAAGTTTACATTTTTGATATTTTCTTAAAATTTTTTTGACATTTCGTAAAGCGAACATTACAATAAAATCGCTAAATGTAAACACGAATGTAAAACTTTGGGTTTTACAAAAAGTGTACATTCAGTAAAGAGGAAATCAACATTTGGGAGGTAATACACCATGGCAAGCTTGACATTAAAAGACATCAAGAAGGTCTACCCCAACAGCGAAGAGAAGAAGTCGAAGAAAAAGAAGAAGGGCGACGAGCCTGAGAAGCAGAAGGCGAATCTGCAGATCACGGACGAGGGCGTTGTAGCGGTGCAGCAGTTCAGCCTGGACATCGCGGACAAGGAGTTCATCGTCCTGGTCGGACCGTCCGGTTGCGGCAAGTCCACCACGCTTCGCATGATCGCGGGACTTGAGGAGATCAGCTCCGGCGAGCTGTACATCGGGGACCGGCTGGTGAACGACGTGGCGCCCAAGGATCGCGATATCGCCATGGTGTTCCAGTCCTACGCGCTGTATCCGCACATGACGGTGTACGACAACATGGCGTTCTCCCTGAAGCTGAAGAAGACGCCGAAGGCGGAGATCGACAAGAAGGTGCGCGAGGCGGCGGAGATTCTGGACATCACGCAGTATCTTGACCGTAAGCCGAAGGCGCTTTCCGGCGGCCAGCGGCAGCGTGTGGCCATAGGGCGCGCCATCGTGCGTGAGCCGAAGGTGCTGCTGATGGACGAGCCGCTCTCCAACCTGGACGCGAAGCTGCGCAACCAGATGCGCGCTGAGATCATCAAGCTCCGCCAGAAGATCAACACCACGTTCATCTACGTGACCCACGACCAGACGGAGGCCATGACGCTGGGCGACAGGATCGTGATCATGAAGGATGGCTTCATCCAGCAGATCGGCACACCACAGGAGGTGTTCAACCATCCGATCAACCTGTTTGTGGCGGGCTTCATCGGGACGCCTCAGATGAACTTCTTTGAGAACTGCGCGCTGAGCGTGGACGCGGGGAAGTACTCCGTGGAGGTGCTTGGGAAGAAGATCGCGCTGACGGAGGGCCAGAACAAGGCGCTGGCGGCCAAGGGCGTGAAGCCCTGCAGCGTGACGCTGGGCATTCGTCCTGTACATATGCAGCTGGACGAAGGCGGGTTCACGGGCAAGATCGACGTCAGCGAGATGATGGGCTCGGAGCTTCATCTGCACATGAACGTGCAGGGGAACGACGTGGTGGCGGTGATCCCCACGGCGGGCCTGGATGTATCCGCTCACTCCATCGGCAAGAGCGTCAACTTCTCCTTCAATCCCGCCCTCTGCCACCTCTTCGGCGAGGACGGCAACAACCTGCTGTAATTCAATTCTACCTTCAAAGGTGAAAGGAGAATACATATGCAAAAAGTCAAAGACGGTCCCGGCTCCCAGGCGCCGGCAAACGCGGTGCAAAAGGGCGGAAGCAAATCCGCCAGGGCGTGGAGGAGACTCCGGGACAACCACCCGTTCCTCATCATGATCTTCCCCGCGGTGCTCGTCGTGTTCCTGTTCAACTACCTGCCCATCTACGGCGTGCTCATCGCCTTCCAGGACTTCATGCCCGGCGACCAGATCATCGGTGAGTACACGCGCTGGATCGGATTCCAGAATTTCACTCGGTTCTTTACCGACGTGCAGTTCTGGCCCCTGATGAAGAACACCTTCCTGCTGTGCATCTACGGCTTCATCATCGGCTTCCCCCTGCCCATCATCATCGCCCTGATGCTCAACGCCATGAAGAGCAAGCGGATGAGCAAGGCCCTGCAGACCATCTTCAACGGGCCCCACTTCATCTCTCTGGTGGTGTTGGTCGGTATGCTGACCCTGTTCTTCGGCCGCTACGGCCTGGTGAACAACATCGCCGCCCACTTCGGCGGGGAGCGCGTGTCCTACTTCCTGGAGAGCAAGGCCTTCCGGCCCCTGTACATACTCTCCTCCAACTGGCAGGACTTCGGCTGGTCCTCCATCATCTACATTGCGGCCCTCTCCAACGTTGACCTGGGCCAGCACGAGGCGGCCATCCTGGACGGCGCCTCCCGCTTCCAGCGGGTCATCCACGTGGACCTGCCGGCCATCATGCCCATGATCAGCGTCATGCTCATCATGTCCATCGGCGGCCTTATGGGCGTGGGCTACGAGAAGGTCCTGCTGATGATGACCGACGGCAACCTGGAGGTCAGTGAGATCATCGCCACCTATGTTTACAAACAGGGTCTTACCGGCGTTCCCAACCAGAGCTACGCCACGGCAATCGGTCTCTTCAACTCCATCATCAACGTGATCCTGCTGATCATCGCCAATACCACCTCCAAGAAATTCTCCGAGAATTCCCTGTGGTAAAGGAGGAAAAAGAAATGTCAGTAAAAGCAGCGGCAAAACGCGCCCCCATCCGCCTCTCCGCAGGCGACAAGGTGTTCTATACCATCAACACCATCTTCCTGGCCCTCATGGCCATCATCGTCATCTACCCGCTCTACTTCATCGTCATCGCCTCCATCTCCGACCCGGACGCCGTTCTGGGCGGCCAGGTGATCCTGTACCCCGTGCAGATCACCATGGCGGGCTTCAAGCGCATCCTCCAGGAGACCAGCATCTGGAGAGGCTATCTCAACACCATCATCTACACCGGCCTCACCGTGATCCTGTCCCTGGTGGTGACCATCCCCGCCGGCTGGGGCCTGAGCCGCAAGACCATCCCCGGCAAGAAGTTCTGGATGATCTACTTCATCATCCCCATGTTCTTCGGCGGCGGCCTCATCCCCTTCTACAACGTCATGAGCTCCTTGGGCCTCATCAACAACATCTGGGCCATCGTGCTCCCCTCCATCCTCTCCGTGTGGAACCTCTTCATGACCAAGACGTTCTTTGAGACCAGCATCCCCGACGGGCTTGTGGAGGCCGCCAAGATCGACGGCGCCGGCGAGTACAGGGTGTTCACCTCCCTGGTCCTGCCCCTCTCCAAGGCCATCCTGGCGGTCATGGCCCTCTACTACGCCATCGGCCAGTGGAACAGCTACTTCAACGCCATGATCTTCCTGCAGAATGAGAACATGTATCCCCTGCAGCTGGTCCTGAAGGAGATTCTCATCGCCTCCGAGAGCACCATGGGCGGCACCGGTGAGACCATCCTGGAGCAGTACCGCATGGCCAACCAGATCAAGTACGTCTCCGTTATCGTGTCCAGCGTCCCGGTCCTGTGCCTGTACCCCTTCGTGCAGAAGTACTTCAGCCAGGGCGTTATGATCGGCTCCCTCAAGGGCTGATCCAAGGCAAAAACCCAAGCAAAATATTATGGAGGTCACAAAATGAAAAAGACAGTATCCATCCTTCTTCTCCTGGCCATGATGCTGACTCTGGCATCCTGCGGAGGCGGCGGCAGCAAGGACAACCGCGAGAGCTCCGACGTGGACGCCCTGGTCTCCGAGTACGGCTACCAGTGGGCCGATCCCACCAAGCCCATCCTCAACGACAAGGGCGCTCAGGACATCACCTTTAACATCTACTCTTCCAAGAACGCTTCCGCTCTTGACTACAACGACATGAAGATCATGCAGGATCTTTTCGAGAGCACCAACGTGAACGTCACCTGGGAGAACGTGTCCGAGTCCGTTTACAGCCAGCAGAAAAACCTGATCCTCGGCAACGCCGATAACCAGCCCGACGCCATCTATCACGCGGGCATGACCGCCGGCGAGATCAACAAGTACGCCTCCCGTCATAAGCTCCTGCCCATCAGCGACTACTTAGAGTACATGCCCAACTTCAAGAAGATCCTGGACGAGCGCCCCGACATCAAGGCGCAGCTCACCAGCGAGGACGGCAAGATCTACTCCCTGCCCCGTGTGGAGGAGATGGGCCTTCTCCAGAGCCCCAACATCCTCTTCCTCAACAAGAACTGGGCCGCCGCGGCCATCAAGGCCGGCGCTGTTGACGGCATCACCGAGGCCGACCTGAAGGACGGCATCTCCATTACCGCCGCCCAGGCCGAGAAGCTCATGACCTACTTCCGCGACAACGATATGAACGGCAACGGCAAGACCGATGACGAGCGTCCCATGAGCTTTGTCTACAACAACTGGCAGGGCAACCAGTGCGACCTCTACGGCATGTTCGGCCTCAACGACAACCTGGAGCACCGCGTCGTGGTGGACGGCAAGATCACCTACACCGTCCAGGACGAGCGCTTCAAGGAAGCCACCAACTTCATCGCCAATTGGGTCACCAACAACCTTATCGACAAGGTCTCCTTCGAGATCAGCCAGGACAACTTCCTGGCCAACGGCAAGGGCGCCGAGACCTACGGCTTCTTCTATTGGTGGGAGAGCGAGACTGTCGTCTCCAACCCGGAGAACTACATCGTCTGCGCCCCCCTCATCGGGCCTGACGGCAAGTCCCAGACCGCCTGCGTTTCCAACAGCCCCGAAATCAGCACCGGTGAGGTCATCATCTTCGCCGACACCCCCAACGTGGAAGTTCTTCTCACCTACTTTGACCGCTACTATGATCCCATGATCTCCGCGCAGATCAACTACGGCCCCATCGGCATCGTCTATGAGGAGGAGCTGGATGCCAACGGCATGCTGGTCCAGAAAGAGGTCCCCGAAGGCATGACCACCGACGAGCTCCGTCTCCAGAACGCGCCCCTCGGCATCATCTACCTCAACGACTACGCCTGGGAGCATGTGGTCAACATGGAGCCCCGCGCCAAGCTCCGTCTTGAGCGTCTGGACGCCTATGTGACTCCGTACCTGCCCGAAGGCACTACCCCCACCCCCAACCTGCAGTTCACCGCCGATGAGCTGAACACCCTCACCTCCTACGAGTCCGCGCTCAACGACTACATCCGCACCAACCTCATCAAGTGGCTTATGAACGGCGGCGTCTCCGACAGCGACTGGGCCACCTTCCAGAGCGAGCTGACCGGAAAGACGAAGCTTGACGAGATCCAGGGCGTCTATCAGGCCGCTTATGACCGGTACGTTTCCGTGAAATAAGGAGTGTACGAACATCATGAAAAAACTGAACAAATTCCTGGCTCTGGCCCTCTGCCTGGCCATGGCCCTCTCCCTGGCCGCCTGCGGCGGTGGGAATAACGGCGAGAATACCGCCCCCACCATCTCCGGCGTGTCCGACCAGGCCGTTGAGGCCGGCAGCGAGTTTGACGCCCTGGCCGGCGTCACCGCCTCCGACGCCGAGGACGGCGATTTGACGGGCATGATCACCATCACCTCCAGCCCGTCCCTCAGCTTCTCCAACGGCAAGGTCATCCCCGAAAAGGCCGGCTCCTATGAGCTGACCTACGCCGTCACCGACAAGGGCGGCGAGACCGCCGAGGCCTATGCCACCCTGACCGTCACCCGCCAGACCGGCGAGGCGGTGGAGCTTTTCAACTTTGATTTCTCCGACATCACCCCCGACGCCCACGGCTGGGCCGCCTCCATTGGCGAGTCCGCCAGCGCCACCGGCGAGCTCAAGAGCGGCGCCTATGTCTTTGAGATCGCCAACCCCGGCGAGGGCGACGGCGACGTGAAGCTTGCCAAGGCCGGCCTTGAGCTGAAGGCCGCCGACTACAAGGTGAAGGTCTGGGCCAAGGCCACCAAGGAGACCTACGCCCACCTGCTGGCCCGCAACGAGCAGGCCGAGGGCTGGGAGACCTTTGGCGGCGCCTACAATGTGAAAATCGGCACCGAGATCGCCCCCTATGAGCTGAGCTTCACCTCCCCCGGCGAGGGCAGCGCGGAGCTTCTCATCCACCTGGGCAAGATCACCCCCAACCCCGATAACCCCGCCGACACCACCGCCAGCGACGTGACCGTCACCATCGACAAGATCGAGATCTACGAGATCACCGGCTCCCAGACGGAGGACCCCGTCTACACCAACGACTTCTCCCAGAAGTCCATTGACGCCGTGGTCCTGAACGCCGGCGACGGCGCCAACGGCACCGGCACCGACGGCGAGGGCAAGGCCGTTTACACCATCGCCAACTATCCCACCTCCGGCGGCATCTGGAGCATCAAGGCCGACATGGGCCTTGGCGGCAACAAGATCGAGTCCGGCACCAAGTACTACTACAAGTTCACCGTCGTGGCCGAGAACGACCAGTCCGGCGAGCTCTTGGTGGAGAGCGCCTCTCAGAACGACGCGGCCCGCGCCGACTTCTACAGCCTGAACCTGAAGGCCGGCGAGGAGATCACCATTGAGCACATCTTCACCGCCGGGAACAACGTGGACGATCCCGTCATCCGTATGCAGATCGGCAACCCCGCCGACGGTGTCACCAGCAACACCATCACCGTGACGAACTTGGAGTTCGGCAAGATGGAGGGCGACCTGGAGACCCACAAGACCATCGACAGCTTCGCCGGTGTCCGCTCCGAGGCTGACGATTACACCTGGGGCGTCTACAACGGCACCGACGAGGACAACGAGCTGGGCGTCGGCACCATCTGGACCGAGGGCGGCAAGCTCTACTACCGCATCGACCAGGGCGGCACCACCGACTGGCACAACAAGCTCTACATGAACATGGACCTGCCCTCCGACAGCTACTTCACCGTGACCATCACCGGCAAGGCCTCCAAGCCTGTCTCCTGCGGCTTCTTCCTGAACCCCGCCGGCAGCTGGGACCCCAGGGTCTCCGAGGCCATCGACTTCACCACCGAGGAGCAGACCTTCACCTTTGAGACCACCGACACCCTGGTGGTGGAGATGCCCTTCGAGATGCTGTTCCAGTTCGGCTCCAACGATCTTGCCGCCATGGGCGAGGTCACCATCGAGATCAGCAGCATCACCATTTCTCAGAGAAGCGTGGCATAAGCTGAATCAACACCTCACAGAGGGGATGAGGATCACCCATCCCCTCTGCCCCTTTACTTTCATATTTCTTAACACATTCCGTATCAATAACCTCCCATCGGAAGAAGGTCGATTACATGAAAAAAATTCTTTGCGCGGCGCTGTGCCTTGCCCTGATCGTCTCTCTGGCGGCCTGCTCCTCCGCTGAGTACACCGTCAGCTTTGACGCGGAGTCCGCCGGAACGGCCATCGAGGCCCAGACCGTCAAGGGCGGGAAAAAGGCGGCGGCCCCCGCCGAGCCCACAAAGGACGGCTACAGCTTTATCGGCTGGTTCAAGGACGCCGGCCTCACCGAGAGCTTTGACATGGCCAAGGACAAGGTAGAGGGCAATATGACCCTCTACGCCGGCTGGGACAAGGATACCGGCGACACGGTGACCGATCCCGGCAACGACAAGGATTTCTCCTCTCTCAGAAGTCCCGGCAGCCAGGAGGAGGCGTATGAGTACAGCGCCTTCTTCCAGCCCGAAAAGGACGGCACCAGCCAGCCCTATGTGGGCGACACTATGCCCTATTACGAGGACGGCACTTATTATATCTATTATCTGAAGGAGGCCGGCGACTCCTACAACCACTCGGCCTACCTTGCCACCACCACGGACTTTGTCACCTACACCGAATATGACGAGTCCGTCCTGGAGGCCAGCCATGACGGCGGCCAGGACAGCTGGATCGGCACCGGGTCCGTTGTAAAGGTTGACGGGAAGTACTATTTCTTCTATACTGGACACGGCAACGGCGCCGTCCTTGAGTACGCCGAGAAGATCATGGTGGCCGTGGGCGACACCCCCTATTCCTTCGAGAAGCTGGAGGGCTGGGAGATCACGCCCCCCGCCGAGCTGGGCCAGAAGCAGGACTTCCGGGACCCCCAGGGCTATGTGGACCCGGATTCCGGAAACATCATTCTCACCGTCACCGCCGCCCAGGACGGCGTGGCCCGCATCCTTAAGTACACCGTGACGCCGGACCTGGAGAACAAGCACTATGACGGCGTCATCTTCACCAACGACGAGGCGAAAAACGGCGACTTCTGGAATTTAGAGTGCAGCGACACCTTTAAGATCGGCGATAAGTACTACATCACCTACTCCGCCCAGGATGACACCCTCTGGTACGCCATGTCCGACACCCCCTACGGCCCCTACGGCGATCCCGTGCGGCTGGACGGCAAGCTTTTCTACGCCGCCAAGCATGTGGAGAACGACGGGAAGTGCTACATGGTGGGCTGGGCCCGCAGGTCCGAATCCGCCTCCTCCACCCAGGACGTGGCGGCGTGGGCCGGCAACGTGGCTGTGCAGGAGGTCCTGCAGAACCCCGACGGCACCCTGGCCCTCGACCCGGTGGACGCCATCGCCGAGACCTTCACGGCCCGTCGGGAGCTGCCCTGTGAGGGTGGCACCCACGCCTATGTGGCCGCCGGCGCGGCCTACAACTACGCCGACGCCTTCACCTGCTACGAGAGCTTCATGCTCACCGGCGAATTTAAATTCACCGGCACCGGCTCCTTCGGCCTGAGCTTCAACTACAACAACAGGGCCGAAAAGAACAAGTTCATCTCCATCAGCCCCGCCAACGGCACCCTGAGCCTCAGCTTCAACCAGGGCAGCACCCTGATCACCGAGACAGCGGCGCCCCTCCAGGCGGGAGAGACCTACTCCTTCACCTACATTCAGGAGGGCTCCGTGGGCATCTTCTACATCGACGGGATCGCGGCCCTGACCGTCCGGCTCTACGGCGTCAGCGGCAAGACCATCCAGATCTTCGCCGAAAACAATTCCGTGCTCTTCACCTCCCTCCGGGAGTACACAAGGGCGTAAAAACCGGCAAATATTTTCCGCCCATGCGCGGCGGCGAAAGGAAAGGGAGAAACCATGAAAGGTCTTTTCAGCTATGACAGCCCCCTTATGACGGCGCTCACCTCCATTGGAGACTGTATCTGTCTCAGCGTACTGTGGATCGTATTCTCCCTGCCCGTCGTCACCATCGGCGCCTCCACAACCGCCCTCTATGCCGCGGCGTACCACGTCGTTCGGAAAAAAGAGGGCGGCCTGTGGCGGGTTTTCTGGGACGCCTTTCGGGAAAATTTCAAGCGCTCCACCCTCCTGTGGCTGGCGGCGGCGGTGCTGGCTCTGCTGACCGTGGACGTGTTCGTCCTGCGGAGCATCCGCATAGCCGGCGGCGCCATGGGTGCGCTCTACTATGTGGTGCTGGCGCTGTGGGCGCTGGCCCTCACCTGGGGCGTCTACATGGCCGCCTACGCGGCCAGATTCAACGGGAGCGTGAAAGAGGTGCTGAAGTTCGGCTTCATGCTCATGGCGCTCCATCCCGTCAAAATGCTGGGCGTTCTGGCCGCGCTTTTAGTGGGGCTGGCGCTCATCCTGCTCGTTCCGTTTATGGCGCTGATCATGCCGGCGGCTGTGTTCACGGTGATCAGCTTCACGACGGAACGGGTATTCAGGCTCCACATGCGGCCCGAAGATCTGGAAAAGGAAACCGCGGCGGAAACACGTGAGAGCGAGGAGGAGACAGATCACGATGATCAGTGACAAGCTTAAAAAAGCAAGAGATTTCGAGGCCCATTACGGGCCCTTTATCAAGGATAAAAACCGTCCGGCCTACCATCTGACCCCCACCATCGGCTGGATGAACGACCCCAACGGCTTCTCCTTCTACAAGGGGGAGTACCACCTTTTCTATCAGTACCACCCCTACGATACCAAGTGGGGCCCCATGCACTGGGGACATGTAAAGACAAAGGATTTCATCCACTGGGAACGCCTGCCCGCGGCTATGGCGCCGGATATGGACTACGACAGGAACGGCTGTTTTTCCGGCAGCGCCATTGAGCTTGACGACGGCCGCCAGCTGCTGGTATACACCGGCGTCAAGGCGGTGCGTGAAGAGAACGGCGAGCTGCGCGAGCATCAAACCCAGTGCGTGGCGGTGGGCGACGGCCTCCATTACGAAAAATACGAGGGCAACCCCGTCATCACAGCCGGCGGCCTGCCCGCGGGCGGAAGCCCCTTCGACTTCCGCGACCCCAAAATCTGGCGGGAGGGCGATACCTTCTATCTGGTGGTGGGCAACCGCCCCGCCGACGGGAGCGGCTCCGTGCTGATGTATGAGAGCGCCGACGGCTTCCACTGGAAATACAAGGGCGTCCTGGCGGCCTGCCACAACCAGTTTGGCCGGATGTGGGAATGTCCGGACTTCTTTGAGCTGAACGGCAAGTACGTCCTGCTCACCAGTCCCCAGGAAATGACGGCCATCGGTCTGGAATTTCACGCTGGGAACGGCACGCTATGCCTTATCGGCGAGCTTGACCGGGAGAAGTGCCACCTCGTTCGGGAGAACGTCCAGGCCATCGACTACGGCCTCGACTTCTACGCTCCCCAGACGCTCCTGGCCCCCGACGGGCGGCGGGTGATGATCGGCTGGATGCAGAACTGGGAGACCTCCAACTGCCAGTCCTCCAGTATGCGGTGTTTCGGGCAGATGACCGTCCCCAGGGAGCTTTCCATCAAGGACGGACGGCTCTACCAGAACCCGGTGCGGGAGCTGGAATCCTGCAGGAGCTATCAGATCCTGTACCGCAACGTACTGCTCACGGGGATGACCACCCTGCAGAACGTGCGCGGGCGCGTGGTGGACATGACGGTCAACATCCGCCCCGCCTCCCAGAACGCCATGTACAGCTGGTTCAAGATCAACGTGGCGGGGGACGGCGAGCATATGACCACCATCCGCTATAAGCCGGAGTGCAACACCATCCGCATCGACAGGACCCGCTGCGGCTTCCCCCACGACATCGTCAACGTCCGGGACTTCGTGGTAAGACCCCGGAGCGGGGAGATCAAGCTGCGTATCCTGCTGGACAAGTACAGCATGGAGCTTTTCGTCAACGACGGCGAGCAGGCGGCCACCACAGTGATCTACACCGACGTCAGCGCCGACGCCATCAGCTTCGAGTCCATGGGAAGCGTGATCATGGACGTGGAGAAATACGACCTTATTATCGATTGAGGAGGCACACATATGAGTGAACGGTTTGACGTTGTCGCCCTGGGCGAGCTGCTGATGGACTTCACCGAGAACGGCGTAAGTCCCCAGGGGAACACCCTTTTTGAGGCAAACCCCGGCGGCGCGCCCTGCAATGTGCTGGCTATGCTCCAAAAGCTGGGCAAAAGAACCGCTTTCATAGGTAAAGTGGGCGACGATATGTTCGGCAAAACCCTCAAGGCTGTGGCAGAGGAGGCCGGCATTGATATGAGCCATCTGCTGGTAGACCCCGAAGCGCGCACCACCCTGGCCTTTGTCAAAACCCTCCCCGGCGGAGATCGGGACTTCTCTTTTTACCGCAACCCCGGCGCGGATATGATGCTTCAGGCCGACGAGCTGCCCAGGGAGCTCATCGAGAGCGCCCGCGTTTTCCACTTCGGCACTCTCTCCATGACCCATCCCGGCATTCGGGCCGCCACGGAGATCGCCGTCACCGTCGCCCGTGCCGCCGGGGCCGTCATCTCCTTCGATCCCAACCTCCGCCCGCCCCTGTGGGCGAGCCTGGAGGAGGCCAAGGAGCGCATCGGCTGGGGCCTGGCCCACGCGGATGTGGTGAAGATCGCCGACAACGAGCTGGAATTCATGACCGGCCAGACCGACTTTGACGCCGGCGCGGCCATGCTCCTTGCCCAATACCCCAACATCAGGCTTTTGAACGTCACCGCCGGCCCTGACGGGAGCCACGCCTACTACGGCGGACGGCACGTCTACGTCCCCGGCGTCACCCTGGGCGGCACCATCGAGACCACCGGCGCCGGCGACACCTTCTGCGCCTGTGTGCTGAACTTCGTGCTGGACCACGGCCTCACGGCCCTGTCCGACGGGGACCTCACCGCCATGCTCCGCTTCGCCAACGCCGCGGCGTATCTGGTCACCACCAAAAAAGGCGCCATCCGCTCCATGCCGGAGAAAGCCGCCGTGGAGGCGATCCTGCCCACCTTCGTCCAATAACGCCCCCGCTTTGAATCGGAATCGATCAAAACCACCACAAGAAGGCCGGACACACGGCGAATGTGTCCGGCCTTACTTTTGTTTTGTTGGTGGGTATGGGTGCCCCGGCTTACCGGTTGACGGTCACGCCCTCGTCAAAAGCATTTTCCGCCACTTCGGCATCGGGGT
The DNA here is from genome assembly GCA_947626845.1 of uncultured Oscillospiraceae bacterium. GTDB lineage: Bacteria > Bacillota > Clostridia > Oscillospirales > Oscillospiraceae > RUG626. The sequence continues at coordinate 23,100 of CANQTW010000005.1, forward strand.
TGGGGATGGTTACACTCGTCAGGTTAGGGCAAGATGAAAAGGCCCATCGCCCAATCTCTGTCACGCTGGCAGGGATGGTCACGCTGGTCAGGACTCCGCAATCCCGAAAGGCAGATTCTCCGATTTCCGTCACGCTGGCAGGGATGGTCACGCTGGTCAAAGAAAGGCACCACATAAATGCATATCCTCCGATTTTCGTCACGCTCTCCGGGATGGTCACATTGGCTAACAAATTCCAGCCACAAAAGGCACTATCGCCGATTTCCGTCACACCGTCTTCCAGCACAACCTGAAAACTAACGTCCGCCGGTACTTCACCCAAGAAGGTTAACCCCGTCTCCTGGTCCAGCACGCCTTTGCCGGAAATGGTCAGTACACGGTTTGCCTTGTCATAGGTGCAAGTAAATTCACCGCTGCCCTCGTCAGCCGGAGTAGTGCTCTCCGGCTCTGTTTCCGTGGGCTGGGTTTCCTCTGGTTCTGTCTCTGCGGGTTTGGTTTCCTCCGGTTCTGTCTCTGTGGGTTTGGTTTCCGCCGGTTCCGTTTCTTCCGGCTGGGTGCTCTCCGGCTCGGTGGTCTGCTGGTCGCTGCTGGTGCTCTCGGCGGGCGGTTCTGTGGTGCTGCTGCCGGTCTGTCCGCCGCCGCAGGCGGCCAGCGACAGGGCCAGCGCGGCGCAAAGCAAAATAGATAAAGCGCGTTTTCTCATGGGTTTATGTGTCCTCCTTTTGTTTTGCCGCTCTTGGCGGCAATTTTGCTGTCCTCGACGGTTCCCGCCGGGGGCGGGATTTCTCCCGCCCCTTTTGGGTTCCGGCGAGACAACAAAGGCGGCGCAGGATATGCCCCTGCACCGCCAAAAGGACACACAAACCCATCTACTTCCCCCTTGTAAAAATTCACAAGGGCGGGTATAATGAGAGTGGCGCTGATTTCAGCTGTGTGGGAGGTCGGTTCTCCTGCATAGGGCCGTGGGGTGCTGGTAACACCCTGCGGCCTGCCTTTTATTGTCTCACGGTTTTATTATACATTCCGGCGCTCTCTATTTCAAGGGCTTTTTGCCAAAATGTTGCCTTACCTGTCGATACAGGACGAAATAAAGGGCATGGATTGAAAATGATTCAAAAATTTCTGCACAGCGCAAAGGGCGGCCATGTGGCCGCCCTTCTTCTCGTTTTATTCGCTTTTTATGATTCCAAACCGGCGGAACGCCTCACGGATGGCGTTTGCTTTTTCCGGGGTAAGTTCTGCGGCATAAAGGGCTCCTTTTGGGCCCTTATGCTGGACTTTCGCAAGCCCGCAGAGGTCTTTTGTCCACGAAATAGCAAGGTTGCTGACGTGCAGGCCGTAGTTCTGCTTGACCCACGCCCGAATCTCCTTGTAGGTGGCGCGTTTGGTCTGTAAATGCGTTTCGCCCTCATAGTCATCTATGGCGACTATGAGGGCGAACACGTTGCGGTGTACCGCTACATTGATTTTTGAAATGGTGTTCGTATACTTCGGGCTGAGTATACTCACAACGAGGAGGGATCGGTATGGCGAACACGCTGGTACAATTTCGTATGGAGGAGACAGCCCGCATCAAGGCGGCGGGCATCTGCGAGAGGCTGGGGATCGATATCCCCACCTATCTGCGTATCTGCATGGCGCGGCTCATCGAGGAAAACGGCGTACCCTTCAGCATGACGCTGGAAAACAAGGCGGAGAACCGTGGCCTCCGGGCCATGAGGAAGGCCAGCCGGATAGCGGAGACGCATGGGAACGCTGAAATGACACTGGAGGAGATCAACGCCGAGATCGACGCCGCCCGCGGGGAGGGTGCGCGGTGAAATATTACGCCGTTTTGGATACAAACGTCATTGTCTCCGCTATGCTGCGGTGGCAATCCGTCCCCGGCAGTGTGCTGGAGCTTGCCTTTGACGGCGTGATCGTCCCCGTATTAAATGAGGAAATCGTGGCCGAATACCGAAACGTCCTGGCACGGCCAAAATTCCATCTGACAGAGGAGATCATTGAGGACGTCATCGATGACATGACAGCGCGAGGCGTTTTTGTGGACGCAGAGACGCTGGAGTGGGACCTGCCCGACGCCAATGCCAGGGTATTCTACGAAGTGGTCATGGAGGAGCGCAAGTCCGAAGACGCCTATCTCGTTTGACAGTCAGGTTCTTCTCGACTTTTGCGCTTCTCTCCGGTATTGTGTGTTGCCAAAGGGAGGCTTCATATGGACATCATCATAAACGAACTTTACTACGGCATAATTCGCCCGATTGAACAGATGGGCAGTCTTACCCCGGAGGAAAAAGCCATCTTGAAGGAGAAAAACGCTTTCCGTAAAGCCTTTACACTGGGGGCGAGATTGGAGGCGGAAGTATTCACAAGGGAACTTAGTATATCGCGGGAATGAACTGTCGTGCCGATGTTCATAGCATCAATGTCCACTTTGACTGTTTTGCGGTGGGAGACCAATCCGGTCATGGTATCCTCCCAGATTTGTGTGGGACGCAAAAGACGCGGGGAGCGATAAGAAGCCTCTCCAAGCGGTCATCGCCGGCAGTCAGGAGATTTTTTTGGCTACGACTACAAATCTGCCGTCCGCTGTATGGTAGCTGCAGGTGGTGAGTGTGAGAAGCTGATCGCCATACCGCGCCGTGACGCCGGTGTCGTAGAGGGCCGCACCGTAAACGCGGGCCAAATACTCGTCAAAGACCGCCTCATCCGTCAAATCGGTATAGGCATAGAAGCGAAATACGTTTTTGTCGTCCGCCCTGTAGGCCTTCGCATAAAACGCCGCCAGCACCTCATATGTGCCCGCCTCGTCCACCGTGTCGAAATAAATAATGGGGTGCTCCAGCCAGAATTCCTCTCTGGCGTAGTCTGTGATGGCGGCAAACATGGTCCCGTTTTTCATGTGGTGTCCGTAGACGATATAATTGCCGCAACCCGCATAGCAGTTCCCGTCCAGGAAAGGCACGCCGCTGGAGGATTTCTTCCCGTCAAAGGCCCGGTGCAGATAATACTCCGGGTCGTCCGGCGTGTGCATGACGGGGTAGTCGATCTTCGTTTCCTCAATCCGTATCCACCCAAAGAGATCGCTGTTTTGGGCGTAAAGGTCGTCATACCTGTGAAAGCCCGGGTCGGACTGGGGCGGCTCATCGGCGGGAGGAACGGTGTCGGTCTCCGACGGCACTGTCTGAGGCCGGGCCGCAGAGGTATCCCCGGAGGTATCCGCGCTGTCCTCCGGTTCTTCTGGCCTTATCTGGGCAATCAGCGCCGTGAAGGCTGCCTCGTCCTTTTTTTCCCGGACAAGCTGGGATATGACCATATACGCGGAGACGCAGAAGCCCGCAAGGCACACGGCAAACACAGCCGCGAGCTTTTTTCTCCTCTGTTTTTTCCTTTGTTCCGATCTTCTCATGTTTCGATCTCGCTTTTCTCTTGCCCTTTGTAAAGAGCGGCGGACAGGGTGTCCTATCCGCCGCATTCTTTACGGTCGATTATTTCCTCAGGTGTTTTCCCTTGAAGCTGGCGATCCGCCACTTGGCGGAACCAAAGAGGGAGAAGGAAGTCGTTGCCACGCCGGCCAGGGAGAGGATCATCAGCATGGCCCAAAGCCCCAACTGGCTGTTGTCGCCGGTCTCCGGCGTCTCCGGTGGGTTGTCCGGCTCCGGCGTCGTATCGTCGGGCTCCGTCGACGGCGTTTCGTCCTTGCTGTTGACAAACCAAGCCTTCGCCGTGCCTCCATCGGGGATAGTGCCGGTCTCACCGGATGTCTCGGTGGTATAGCCGTCCCGGTTGGCCTCCGCCTCCGTCACCGTGTAGGTGACACCCGCGGGCAGGCCCGTGGCATAGCGGCTCTCGCCGTCCTTTAAGGTGAACTCGGCCACGCCGTTTGCGAAGTACATATTGCCGTACCAGCCGGTCAGAGGCTGGCTCAGCTCCACGCGGAAGTGCCACTCCCGATTGCGGTCTCCCAGCGCGCCAGTGACGGTCTTCTCCACCACAAGCTCGTGGTCGTGCTCCTCGTCGCCCAGCTTGTTGATGAAGTGGGCGTAATTGGAGCCGTTGAGCGTCCCGGAGGCGCCCTGGGAATCGGTGACGTAGCCGTCGGCGTTGGCCTCGGCCTCCGTCACGGTGTATTGGACACCCTCGGGCAGGCCGGTGGCCGTGACGGACTGGCCGTGCTTCAACGTGAAGTCCGCCACACCGTTTGTAAAGTACATATCGCCGTACCAGCCGGTCAGGGGCCTATCCAGGGTGACGGTGAAGTGCCAAAGCCTCTCCGTGTCGCCCTTTTCGCCGACGACGGTCTTGTCGACGGTCAGCTCCACAGTCTCGGGCCCCGGAGGGGGAGGAGGCGTGTTGCTCCGCTTATTGACAAACCTGACCCAGGTCTGTACTCCATCCTTGGTCGCACCCACAGCCGGGTCGTGCTCCTCGTCCACGCGGGTGGTGTACGGGGAGACGTTGGCCTCCTCCTCCACGACCTCATAGTGCGTGCCATTGGGGAGACCGCTGAGGCTCAGGTACTCGCCGTGTCTCAGCGTGAAGCTGATGGTGCCCTCCACGGCGTCGATGAACACCTCGGGTTCGCTGTCGCCGCCCACGAGCTTCCAGGTGATGGAGCCCCAGGGGATGTCCTGCCCCGCCGGAGCGGTGAGGGCAACGGTGAAATGCCACTGCTTCGTGATGTCCCCGGCGTCGCCGTTCTCCACCACCTTCTCGATGATGAGGCCGGAGTCCACCGGATTCGTGATCTGCGGGAGGGTCCAGGTGTTCGATCCGTCGTAGACGGAGCCGGTGTTGGTGACCACGTTCACCGCGTCGGAGGTGACGCGGGCGCGGATCCACACCATGCCGGTGGCGTTCTCCTCACGGCCAGGGAGCGTCCAGGTGACGGTCCGCCCGCTGGAGGACACGGAGCAATCCCCGTACCCGTCGGGCTTGCCGGTGGGATAGGTCAGCTTGCCGTCGGCGTCGAACACCACAAACCCGGCATCCACGAACTCCAGACCCACGCCCAGCTGATCCGTCACGATCACGTCGGCGGGGATCGGGTCGTCGCCCTCGCGGGCGTTGTTCCTCCAGCTGATGGTGTAGGTGATGAAGTCGCCCACCTTCACCTTCGGGCCGGTCTCGCCGACCTGGACCTCCACGTCGTCGATGGCCGTCTCCTTCTTCTCGGGCTTCAGGGGGTTATCCACGATCTCCGTGTATGTAAGATCGTTGCCCACCTTGACGCTGCCCTGGTTGAGGATCTGATTGTCCTCGCCCTCGCCCTTTTTGGGCTCGGCCTCGTTGTTATACTCATACTTGTCGAAGGCTTTTTTGTTGACCACCACGGTGAAGGTGACCTTGCCCTCGTAACCGGCGGGCACGCCGTCGGCGCCATCCGTATCAGTGCCCAGCGTCCATGTGATGGTATGCGCCACGGGGTCGTATTTAATCGTGACCGGGATTGTTGCTTCGCCTACGGTCAGAGTGCCTTCGACGCTCTGCTCTCCTGTCGGATTGTCGGGGCCTGCAAAGGTCAGGGGATTCCCGGTGTAACCCTCAATCGACGCGCTCCTGAAGTCCACGCCGGGATCGAGGCAGTCGGTGATCACAACCTTGGCGCTATCCGGCTTGTGGTTCCGCCAGGAGATGGCGTACTCCACCTCTTCGCCGGGCCTCACGATCATGCCCTGACCGGGACTCGTCTCGGTCTTCACTGTCTTGGGCGTGGGATTCTCCACGATGTCAGTTTTGACGTTACTGTTGCCGATCTGCACCTCCGCCTGGTTATCCACCACGCCGGCCTTGACGGCCTTGGAGGTGACCTCGACCACCAGCGCCACCGTGTACGCGCCGGGCGCCACATTCTTCAGCGTCCAGGTGACGGTGCGGGAATCCCGGTCGTAGCTGACGGTCACGGGCCAGTAGGGCTCGCCGTCCAGCGGAGTCACCTTTTCGGATCTGGCGGTCAGCCTGTCGCTGGCGTTCTCCGCTGTGACGCCGCCGTAGGACGCCGATACGAACTCCACGCCGGGATCCAGCTCGTCACGAATGACGATGTCCACGGGCACGTCGCGGTCATTTCGGAAGCCAATCTCATACGTGATCTGGTCGCCGACCTTCACGGTGGGGCCCACCTCGGTGTCGTCGGCGCCCTCCTTGGGCTTGGTCTCCACAGGCTCGCCTTCGACCATTTTCTCGTCCTTGTCGGGAACGGGGTTCTCCACCACGTTGGTATAAATCTTGCTGTCGTTGCCCACCTGTACGCTGGCGCGGTCTACCACCTCATAGTCCTTTTGTCCCTCAACATGACCGTTGTCATCGTCGCCGTTCGGGCCGTAGTGCCATTCCTTGGCTGCGTCCTTGTTGACCTTGACCTCCAAGGTGACGGCGCCCTTCTCGCCGGGATCGGCCTTCAACACCCAGTAGACCACATGGTTATCCGCGTCGTAGTAGACGCCGGCCTCGATTTCGGGCATCTTGTTGTCATGGCCGGTCATATAGGTCGCGGGGTTCTTGAGCGCGTTCTTCTGATCCTCCGTCAGACCGGTCCAGTTCGTCCCGGCGGTTTCTTTCAATACCCAGGTTCCCGCTTTGCCTTTGGCCCGGACGAAGTCCACGCCGGCGTCCAGCGGGTCGCGGATGATGATCTGCTCCGTTACTTTCCCCGCTTCCGCCGGGTGATAGTTCGTGTAGCTGATCTCATAGGTGATGTGGTCGCCGATCGCCACCTGCTCGCCGTCGCCGGGTGTGACCTCGGTCTTCTCCGGGCCCACGGGGTTCTTCACCAGCTGGGTGTAGATGTCCGCGTCGTTGCCAAACTTCACCGCGCCACGGTTCTGCACCAGCTGGGTGAGGTCGCTTCCTCCCTCGCCGCTCTCGATGCCGTCCTTGTCACGGTAGTCCCAGTTGTCGCCGGCCTTGTCTGCGCCACCGGGAAGGTTCTCTTTATTGTTGTTGAAGGAGTTATCCGTATCCTCATCGAACAGCGCGCGGGTCGTGACCTTGACGGTCAGCTCCACATAGCCCTCGTCCAGCGCGTCATCGCCGTACAGGGTCCAGGTGACGGTGTGGGTCGCCTTGTCGTAGAAGATTCTGATGGACCAGTGGCCCTTTTCCGTCTGGCCCTCGGGAGGCTCGCTGCCGTCATCATCCGGAACCCAGGTGCTGGAGTGCACGCCCACTGATAAGTCATCGGTACGCGCGTCCAGCGTCACGCCGTTATAGCTGGCGCTGACGAAGTCCACGCCGGGATCCAGAGGATCGGTGACGGTGACCATAGCCAGCTCTTCGTCCGCCGGGTGCTCATGGCGGTCCCAACTGATCTTGTAGGTGATCGTGTCGCCCACGTCCACCCGGGGATAGAGACTGGGATCGGACCCGGAGGGTTCCGTGGCTTCGCCGTTGATCTGGGTCTCGGTCTTGTTGACCTCGGGGGTGGGGTTCTCAATGGTGTCGGTCTCCTGCTCCGGGTTGTCGCCGACCTTGACGTAGGCGGTGTTGTCCACATAGCCCACCGGGGACGCGCTGGACAGCACCTTCACCACCAGCGTCACAGTGCCCTTCTGCCTGGCGGGCTGGACGCCCAGATTCCAGGTGACGGTATGGGTCTTCTCGTCGTAGGTGATGACGGGGATATCCTTTTGACCGCCGTACCCGCTGAGGTCGACCTTAGTGTCCGACTCAGTCCTGCCATTTTTCAGTTCCGCCGCTTTCGCGCTGTCATCTCCACCTTCTGTATACGTAGGATCAAACGAGGCGCTGACGAACTCGACGTTGGGATCCAGCGGGTCGCGGACGGTGACGATAGCCTCCTCGCTCTCGTAGTTGCTCCAGGTGATCTGATAGGTGATCTGGTCGCCCACATACACCAGCGGCCCGTGGAGCTTGTCATCGTTTTCGCCGGGGGTCAGCTCCTCGACGTCTTCGGGGTCACCCGTTTCATGATCGATGTGGGTCTCAGTCTTCTCGGGCTTCTCAGTGGGATTCTCCACGATGTTGGTGTACTGGCTGTCGTTGCCTACCGTGACCTGGGCCTCGTTGTCCACCTCGTGGAGCACGTTGGCGTTGGCGTTGACCCTGACGGTCAGCACCACGTCGCCCTCGGCGCCGGGGGCCTGGTTCAGGATGGTCCACGTGACGGTTCGGGTGGCCGTGTTATAGGCGATGGTCACCAGCGGCCTGGGCTGTCCGCCGGACACGGAGGTGCCCTGCGCAGTCGAGGTGGCGGGCTGTCTGCCGGGGGCTTTCAGTGTCACCTTCTCGGTCACCGTCTCATCGCCGGGGATCGTGTAGCTGGCGCTGACGAAGTCCACGCCGCAGGGATTGCGGCCCAGATCCAGCTGGTCGGTGACAACCACGTCGGCGTTCTTGTCGGTGCCGTTCTTCCAGTGGATGTTGTAGGTGAGCTCCTGGCCCTCAAAGACGGACTGGTACACGTCGATGTCGCCGCCGTGGCCCTTGTCGCCCGACTCGGGCGAGGGGGTGGGAGTGCCGACGTCAGGATTGCCGTCCACCTGTGCCAGAGTCTTCTCGGGCACGGGGTTCTCCGGGATGTTGGTGTAGACCTTGGCGTCGTTGCCCACCTGGACGCTGGCGCGGTCCACGACCTCGTGGTCTTTTTCGTCTTCGTGGATGTCAGGCGTGTCGGGATGATCGCCGGTCGCGTCGCCGTACTGCCAGTACTCGTGGGCTTTCTCGTTGACCTCGACCTCCAGGGTGACCTCTCCGGCGACGTTTTCCTCGACTGTCAGCACCCAGTAGACCACGCGGGCGCTCTCGTCATAGTAGATGCCCACCAGGATGTCGGGCATATTCTTGCCAGTGATATACTCTGTGGGGTCTTTGAGCGCGGCCTGCATCACCGTCCCGTTATCAAGGCTCGCGAGCTCATCCCAGTTTTTCTTAGCTGTGTCCAGATCGACCCAGTCTTCACCGCTGGCCTTGTCGCCGAACTTAGCCTGGACGAAGTCCACGCCCACGTCCAGCGGGTCGCGGATGATGATCTGCTGCTCACCGCCCAGGTAGTTCTGGTAGCTGATCTCATAGGTGATGTGCTGGCCGATCTGCACCTGCTTGCCGTCGCCGGGTGTGACCTCCTCCTTCTCCGGGCCGGTGGGGTTCTTCACCAGCTCGGTGTAGAGGTACGAGCCGTTGCCGAAATTCACCGCGCCCCGGTTCTGGACCAGCTGGCCGTCGCTCTCGATGCCGCCCTCGTCGCGGTAACCCCAGTTGTCATTGTAGCCGCCGGGGATACCTTCGTTGCCGGGGGTGAACGCCCCATCGCCGCTGTTCACCAGTGCGCGAGTGGTGACCTTGACGGTCAGATGCACTTCGCCCTCTCCAATGTCTTCGGGCTCGCCGTTGATCGTCCAGGTGACGGTGTGAGTGCCCTCATCATAGGCGATGGTAACCTGTTTCTTGGTCTCTGCCTTGACCGTGACCGTGGCCGTGGATTCGGCTTTATTCTGGCCCTTGCTCAGCGTGACCGTCTGGCCCCCTTCGCCGGGGATCGTGTAGCTGGCGCTCTCGAAGTCCACGCCGGGATCCAGCGGATCGACGACGGTGACAGTGGTCACCGTCTCGCCCTCTTCCAGGGTGGGCATGTCGTTCTGGTTCCAGTCGATCTGGTAGGTGATCGTGTCGCCCACCTTGACCCGGGGATAGAGGCTGGGATCGTCCCCGGAGGGCGCCGTGGTTTCGCCGTTGATCTGGGTCTCGGTCTTGCTGACCTCGGGGGTGGGGTTCTCGATGGTCTTGGTCTGGAGCTCCCGGTCGTTGCCCACCTGGACATAGGAGGTGTTGTCCACCTGGCCCACGGGCGTGGCGGTGCTCAGGACCTCCACCACCAGGGTGACCTTGCCGGTGGCCCCGGCGGGCTGTACGCCCAGATTCCAGGTGACCTGGCCCTCGGAGACGTACTCATCCTCCGTCGAGGTGACGCCGGCGTCGTACCGGATGACGGGGACCATCTCCGCCGTCGCGGTGGTGCTGACGTTGACGGTCTCGCCGCTCCGCTTGCTGGCGGGCCGCTGGTCGCCGGTGAGCGTCGGGTCGTCCAGATCCAGCGTCGCGCTCTTCGCGCCTTTGTAGTTCGGGTCTTCCGGCTTAAGCTCCTTGTCGACCACGCCGTCCTCGCCCCTCACCTTCGTATCCGCCGGGTTGAAGCTGGCGCTGATGACCCGGACGTTCTTGTCGATGGGGTCGCGGACGGTGATCAGGGCGTCCTGATCCGAGTAGTTCTCCCACTCGATCTCATAGGTGATTTTGTCGCCCACGTAGACCAGCGGGCCCTCTACGACGGGGTGGCCGTTCGCGTCGGTGACCGGGTTGCCCTCCGCGTCCGTCTTGGGTTTCAGATTGGCGCCGCCGTCTTCCGTGACAGTGACGTCATTGTTACCGTCACCGCCGCGGTCGATGGCGGTCTCGGTCTTGTCCGGGCCGCCCACGGGGTTGACCAGGGTGTTGGTGTCCCACTGGTTGTTCCCCACGTGGACGGTGGCGCGGTTGCGCACAAGGTCGTCGTTGTCGCCCACCGGCGCGTCGCCCACGCCGTCCATGTCGTAGTCCCAGTACTGCTTGGCGTTTTTGTTGACCTTGACGGTCAGGGTCACCTCGCCGCTGGCGCTGGCGTTTTGGCTGCCCAAATTCCAGGTGACGGCATGCTCCGTGGCATCGTACCGGATCACGGGAACAGTGACCGGCTGCTTCAAGCCTTCGATGTCTCGCGTCATTGTGACCGTCTCTGTGGTCTTCGCATTCTGATGTTTGCCGTCCTTATCCGGCACGGCGTTCAGCGTGTAGTTATCCCACTTGGCGCTGACGAAGTCCACGCCCTCATCCAGTTTGTCGTAGATCCACACCTCCGCAGCGTTCTCGTTGCTGTTGCCCCACTTCATCGAGTAGGTGATGGTGTCGCCCTCCTGCACGCCGGGCTTCATGTTGCTGCCGGTGTTGGGGATCTCCTCGCCGTTGATGTGGGTCTCCTGCTTGTCGGTGTTCTGGGTGTTGACGTAGTTGGCGGACTCCTCAAAGGTGCCGGTGTTGCCGAAGATGGAGTACGCGCCGGTGTAGTCGGTGCTCTGCGCGAAATTAGGCATGGGTGTCGTCGCATAGGTCGAATTGGTCTTTTCCTCCTCTACGGCGAAGTGGGCCGTGGGGCTGGTGATGTAGCGGCCGATGTTCCGGATATAGCCGGAGCCCTCGCCCTGGTAGTGCAGGTCCTTGAGTTCGCCGTCCTTGAAGAAGTAGTGGCGGACCTGGGTATTGCTTATGGCCTCATCACAGCCGCCCTCCTCCAAAGACTTGCAGCTGGGGTTGTCCCCTACGGTGTGGGTCTTCTTTGTGTCCGTGCTCGTTCCCGACGTTTCATCCCAGAGCCAGAACGTGGACGATCCTTTAGGAACGCCTGCCGGCTGATGGTGGTTGTCGCCCTTGGCGTCCTTGTCCATGGTGGAATAGGACTCCCAGACAACGGCGTTGGTGTGGTGGAAGGGCTCATACTGCGGCTCTACTTCTGTGTTCGGTTGTCCATCCTTGGACAGCGCCCACATCAGGCCGTTTTCGGTCTTATAAGTATCGTATGTGTCCGGATACGCCCCGCCGCCGTACCATCCATAGGTCGTGCCATCCTTGTAGTAGACGGGGATGCTCTGGGTGCCGGGGCGGTAGGTGCTGGTGGAGCCCACCTGCTGGTTGTGGCTGACCTCCTTCAGGTTATACCCGTCCGCCACATCCTTCTCGGTGAGCTGCTCGGTGACGCGGTACACCGTGTTGGAGGGGATGCCCCGGAACAGCAGCGCCTCGCCGTGCTTCAGGGTGAACTCGGCGGTGTTCGCCGCGATCTCCTCGTTCGTCGTATTCTTATTCTGTTTCGAGAAGTAATCCGGGCGGTCCCCGGTGGGGATGATCTTGTCGTAGAGTTGGCCCTCCCCCAGCTTGGCGTTCGCGTTCGCCGCCGTGTCAAAGCTGCCGTCCTCATTCAACACAATCTTCGCCGGATCGTACCCGAAGTACACCGTCCGCGTCCAGTAGGCGCTGCTGGTGAGGTAGGGCGTGTCGATGGCGATCTCGCTGGTCTCGGCGTTGATGTTCGGGTCGATGGACAGCAGCTCGAAGCGTTCGAGGGTGGTGTCGGAATATTTTGTGTCAAGGTAAATACTTAATTTGAATTCCGGATCGTTGACCGGATCAGGAGCGCCCTCTTCGGCCTGCCAGGTATTGGCATACTTATTCAGGGACACCAGGCCAACGGTGGTGGCAAAGAACGTGCCTGTAGTGCCGACGCCTCCCACGCTTTCGATTATGACATCCGTACGATCCACGGACCCGTTGCCGTCAACTTCTTCGTTGTGATAGACGCGGAAGCCCGTATCGGTCATGCCAGTCTCTCGCACTTCGTTCTTGCCAATGAAGACATAGTACGGCCCGCCGTCGCTCTTCGGAACGTACTGCGTCACGCCGTCCGAGGCGTAGACATACCCGCCGTCGGTGGCGGCGATCACGCGTTCACCCTTACTGTCCACCATGGCCTTCTGGCCGTCCTGGGTCTGGAGGAACAGCTGTTTGTCCAGCGTCAGGTCGATGTAGTGGAACTGCCGCTGCCAGGATTTGGTCGCCTCGTTGTAGTGGAGTACGATGGCGTCCGCAGGGCCGGTGAAGCCGTTAATGTAGACCTGGTAATTGAACTCCTTGTTCTCGTCGATGGGCATCATCGGGTTATTGGACTCCACCAGCTTGCTGACCATCAGGGTGGTGTCCGGCACCCGCAGACGGCCGTTGTTGCCCAGGTAGACGTTCACGATGATGCTGTTCCCGCCCTCGGAGTCGGAGGACGAGCTGATGGTGGGCACATAGTAGTTGTTGGCCGTGCGGGTCACGTTGTTCTCGTAGTAGCCCCAGGTCAGGTTCTCCGCGTCCGAGGAGTACCGGTCCTTGTAATAGTCCTCGACCCGCGCCGTCAGCCCCGTATTATTATTGTAGCTGTTCTGGAAATTTCCGTCCTTTGTCTGCATGTTCTGGGCCAGGTCGCCCACCCGCAGCCCGCCGGGCTTGGCGCAGAGCACCCAGTCGCCCTTCTCAACGTTCTCCATGACCTTCGCGCGCTGATCGGTCCAGTTAACCGCGTAATTACCCTGTTCCGCTTGCGACAATTTCCCCAGCGCGTCCGTATACGCGGCCTGGGCCTGATCGTTATCGACATACGGCCTGTTCTTGTCGCCCTTCGTGAGGCCCGCGTAATAGCCCGTCGCGTCCAGGGGCCAGCCGATGTAGTCCTTGCCGCGGCTGTCGTCTCCCGTGTCGGTGGCGGACAGGTAGGGGTAGTCGGGGTACTGCCCGCTCCTGTCGTGCCACACCAGCATATCGCCGTTGGAGATATTGGAGTGGCTGTAGGCGGAGCCGAACTCGCTGCCCTTGCGGGTGACCACGTACTGGGTCGGCGTGGCCGTCTTGCCGTCCGCGCCCAGCGTGTAGTACTCGATGGGCATGTAGAAATAGCTTTCGGATTTGAAGGGGTCAGTCTGATTCGGCTCAGTCGGCTTTGTCACGTCGGTCAGGCGATGCTTGTCCAGCAGGATGATATCGCCGTCCCTGGCACTATAAACGCTTTTGGCGTTAAGGGCGTTCCAAATGGCGGACTGCCGCTCCTCGCTGGTGCCCTGATTGCCCACCGGCACCAGATCCTGGGCCAGCAGCCTGCCGCCGAACTCGGTGGGAAGATAATTGACCGTTCCCTCATTGGTGCCAGTTTCATTGATGGTCACCTTTTTCCAGTCGCCGTCACTGGGGCCTTTGCCTTCTGCCTCCTTGTCTTTGGCAACCCAAACGTAGGCCGTGCTGTACAGGGGCAGGGCCTTCTCGAAGATGTAGAAGCGGTTCTCGGCGCTGGGGGAGAAGCTCACCACAGGGTCGCCGTAGGTGTAATCCGTACTGCTGGTGGCGTAGTCGGTGTAACGGTTCAGGGGGTTGTACCAGTTGGAGAAGAACTCCACGTCTCCCTGCTGCACGCCCCGGACCAGAGCGTCCGCAGCCGTCTTGGCCTTGTTCTTGTCTATGTACTCCGGGCTGATGCCCCCGGCGATGTTCACCCGGCGGGAGGCCTCCAGCGCGTCCTCCGCCACGCCCACGGTGTAGAACACGCGCAGGGGGAAGCTGGCCGAATAGCCGGCAGAGCCCTCAGTCAGGTTCGTCTCATAGCTGATTTCGGGGGTTCCTTGGGGGGCGTCGTCCCTCTTGGCGATAACCTTCACGGTGCGCAGGGGCAGCATGTTCACCGGGACGTTGACCCACAGGGCCTCGTCGTAGTTGGCGTCGCCCAACACGCCGCCGGACGCGCTCTCGTCGTTCCAATCGCCGGTGTCCTCCACCCAGATGCGCAGGTCGGACAGAGCGTACACGCCGGGGGTATTCAGATGTTCCTGCGTTTCCGCGTTGTATGCCACGCCGGCGGGGACGCTCTCACCGTAAGCGGGATTCATACGCAGCGTCGTCCGGCGCTGATTCTCATCCAGCGCTTCTCCGTCTTCTTTATCGAGCCGGTAGAAAGTGTATACTGTCTGCCGCTCCTTGCCCTCGGCCATGCCGGGGCTATTGATATCGCTCAGCGTGGGCACGAACTGGGCGGCGGTCTTGTAGCCGACACGGTAGACCCAGCCGGCGGCCCAGGCTTGCTCGGCGGTTGTCATGCCGTTGGGGAGCATGGTAGGCCCTCCCGAGTACTCCACGCCATCGGCGCTGTCTTCTGTAGGCTCGCCCTTGTACCAGCCCGCGGGCAGCTCGGTCTTTCCCTGCGTGTAGTGACTTGGATCCTTCTTCGCCATTGCCCCAATGTACGTGTCGTTCCACTGGTAGTCGTACACGGCGGTCTTGACGATGTCGTAGTAGTGCCCGAACAGGGACAGGCCCTGGACGTCCTTGACCTCCATGTACTTGCCGATGGGGTCCGTGTAGGTGACGGAGTCGCCGATGCCCATGTCATTGGCGCCGTTCACGGGGGTGAACAGGTCCCGGCTGATGTCGTCAAGCAATTGCGTGAACTTATCCGTCAGGTCACTTGCAACAATGTCCGCGAAGGTGTCGTTGTAGTTGATGTTTGCGATGACGTCCTCGTTGGTGACGCCCTCCGTAG
The DNA here is from genome assembly GCA_947626845.1 of uncultured Oscillospiraceae bacterium. GTDB lineage: Bacteria > Bacillota > Clostridia > Oscillospirales > Oscillospiraceae > RUG626. The sequence continues at coordinate 38,212 of CANQTW010000005.1, forward strand.
TCTCTTGTGTCGTTGAGAGAGTGTTGATATTAAATGACCAACCTGCACCCTTTTCAACATCATCCACATGTGTCGTTATGGATGTCCCGGGCTTGTTTCTCGCCGTGGTGATCCACGTCTGCCAATCCGAATAGGCGTTTTTAATATCATCAACTTGATTTTTTACCACGTTCGTATCGGGACTCTCATTAAAGTAATCCTTGGGGTCCAGAGTGGCGTACACACGGGGAACCTGCCAAGCTGCGTCCGGCGTATCCACACTGACGGTGTGGATCTGGAAGTCCGCCTTCTGCCCGTCTTTATATACGCCCGCTTTTGTGATCAGGTCAGTATACTTGTTCTGCACCTTGGACTTCATATACGAGGCGGTCAGCAGGATGTCCAAAATGACGCCTGAACCTTTATAGCTACCCGATTCGCTTCGGTACTTTCGGTTTGCAGTAGCTGTGTACCAGTTTGCGTCACCGAGGTCATCCCTCACGTTATCCTTGATGGGCACATTATGCCACTCATCTCCGGTCACGCTGTCCGCATCCCCTAAAGCGAGGTTCGAGCCGCCGTCTGTCATCACAAAGGCTACAGGGATGCGCGGAACGGTCTTTGTCTCCCCAGTCAGCTTTGACGTGTATGTATACGTGACGGCTTTTTCATTTGTCGCTTTGTTGTACAGCTCATTAAAAGCCTGCCAAATGCCCGCCTGGAGGTTGGTATGGTAGCCGATGAGTACCGTGCTGTTCTGATTTGTTACCCTATTTCCGAATTGGTAAGCATTGCGCACACTCTTCTCGTAAGCTGCATATGTGCTTTCATTCCCCAACTCCCCTTCTTTCTGCGCAGTAACGTTTACTGTATATGCGCCGTTTCCGCTAATATCCGCAGTCCCGCCATAGTTAGTAAAATTAGTAACTGTGAGATACGTTTTAGAATTATCATTCTTAGGTTTATAATGTCCCAGCTCCATCAGGGTATACGCCGTCGTTCCGTAAGCGATGACCGCCACCTGGTTGACCTTGTTCTGCTTCATCAAATAATCAATCGCTTCGTTGATGGAATCCAAAACTTTTGCAATACGGGAGTCTTTGAATAAATCGCTTCCGCCTTGCATCGCCGCCATCGACCCCGACATATCCAGCAGGATCACCAGATCGAAGGGGCCGGGGACGGATTCATCCAGCTGCAGGCTGGAGCCCAGGGCGGAGAAGACGTGCAGGAAGTCATCGTTGAGCGTGACCGTGCCGTCCACGCCGTCGTCGGTCTCGGTCAGCGTCAGGGTAGACCCGTTCCAGCCGGTACCCCGGTCCCCGGCGTTTTTGGTGATCTCAGTCGCATCTCCGGAAAGGGCGAACACGGTCTTGTCGGTCCACAGCCGTCCGGCGGACCGGGTGTCCGCGGAGAAATCCAGCATTTTTTGATAGTCGTCCATGGTGCTGGGGTCGGCCTCGCGGATAACGCCGCTGGTGCCGCCGGAGGCAGCCCTGGTTTCGGCGGCCCTGGCCACAGCCCTGAAAAGCCCCATGCCGCTGATCAGGGAAGAAACCATGCAGAGGCACAGTATAAATGCCATAACTCTGCGCCCCACTATACGTGCTTTTATCCGTTTCATAAGCCATATTCTCCTTGCAGAAAACTGCTGCTTTTTTCAGGTCGCAGAGTTTGCCCCTCTGCGACAGCGGGAATACAATATTTCGGTCTCATGTTAACATAAAAGCGATTCGATTGCAATACTTTTTCACGATAAACATGTAAAAAAATAGGCCGTTCACGGAAAAATATTATGTTACCTTGTCTAAAACGCCGTCAAATGACCGTCGAAATACAATATACTGTAGCTGCGCCCACCGCCATGGTGCGGTGGTGGTATGATTGTGCTGTCCACGCGCCTCAACGGGGCGGTAATTTTTGATACAGTATAGGAGGTCATTATGTCAAGGAAAGACGAGATTATTTTCCGGCGTAAGGACGGACGCCGGGAGGCCAGGTATGTCAAGCTTTCAGGCAAGCGAAAAGAGACGATAGAGCGCGTGTTCGCGGACGCGAAGGAGAAGCACGCACCACCAAGGTCTGGCCCGCATAGAACGCCGGACGAGGCTCAAATTTGCCGCGGTGAACCTGAAAAAGCCGGGATTCCAGATACTACTTGATCTTCCGGACACCGTTTCCCCGGAGATACAGGTCAAAAATCGTCCTTACTGCCTTCTCTTCTTCCGGGACGATCTGTAATACGCCATGGACGACTACAATTCACGAAAATTTATACTAATGTGAACGTGTGGAAGTGGAGCGCAGATTCAGCCTCGCGAAACGGAAATGCGGCATGGGACTGGTAAGAGCAAAGCTGCGGGACACCGCCGCGCATGTGATCGCCATGTCGGTTCTGGTGCTGAATCTGCGTAAGATTCAGTGCGCCCTGCTAAGGGTTTTTGCCGCGTTGCTGGGTGCTTGGGGGTTAAAAGGAAAATTGGGGGTTGTTCAGTAGACATTAAATAGATATCAGTATGACCCGCAAAAAATAACTCGATATTCAAAATAGTAGTAGACTTTGCAAACATGTTGTGGGATACTGTGTTCTGCCCTGTGACCTCCGGGCGGAACACAGCCGCGTGTACCTTGACAAGTGAATTGATTCCGGCCATACACCGTCATCCCACGACGCGAACGTGGAAAGGAACGGTGTAAAGAAAAATGGAAAACCAAAAAGTATATTGTCTCTACCGCGTCTCTACGCTGGGGCAGGTGGAGAAAGACGATATCCCCATGCAAAAGCAGTGCTGCCGGGAGTTTGCGGAACGTCAGGGCTGGACCATCCTCAAGGAATTCTCCGAAAAGGGTGTCTCCGGCTTTAAGAAATCCGCCAAGGACCGGGACGCCATTCAGGAGATCCAGCGTGACGCCGCCGAGGGTAAATTCGACATCCTCCTGGTCTATATGTTCGACCGCCTGGGCCGCCGGGACGACGAGACGCCCTTCGTGGTGGAGTGGTTCGTCCGCAACGGCGTCCGGGTGTGGAGCACCGTGGAGGGTGAGCAGAGGTTCGACTCCCACGTGGACAAGCTGATGAACTACATCCGCTACTGGCAGGCCTCCGGCGAGAGTATCAAGACCTCCATCCGCACAAAGACCCGCCTGGGTCAGATCGTCCAAGAGGGCCGGTTCCGGGGCGGCATCGTCCCCTACGGATACCGCATCGAGAAGCAGGGACGTGTCAACAAGCGCAACCATGAGGTCTACGAGATACTGGTGAACGAGCAGGAGGCCGCCGTGGTGAAAACCATCTTCCAGAAGTACGTCTACGAGGGCTACGGCGCCCAGCGGCTCAACCGCTGGCTCTATGCCCAGGGTATCCGCAACCGGAAGGGAAGGAACTTCACCAACTCCACCATCATCAACATGCTCAAGAACATCATCTATGTGGGGATTCTCAAGAGCGGCGAGACGAGATCCGAGGTCTTCCCGGAGCTTCAGATCATCCCCGTGGAGCTGTGGGATCGCGCCCAGGAGACCATGGAAGCCCGCACCAAGCCGCACAACAGCGAAGTACCCTTCAACTCCAAAAGCCGTGCTATGCTGTCCGGCCTTGTGTACTGCGGTCACTGCGGGAGCAAGCTGGTGCTGACCACCAGCGGCGGCTCACGGTACAAGCCCATAAAGGAGACAAGACTGCGCTACACCTGCCACAACAAGATCCGCCACCCCCAGGACTGCGACGGTCAGACAGGCTACTCCCAGGAGAAGCTGGACGGCATCGTGGAGACGCTGCTCCGGGCGCTGTTCAGCAACATAAAGTCCGTGTCGGAAAAGGAGCTGGTATCCACCCAGCTTGAGCAGAAAACCGTGGAGCAGCGTGGGACATTGTCCCTCCTGAAGACCCAAAAGGCTCAAAAGGAGAAGGAGCTGGCCAGCTATAAAAACGAGGTCTACAAGGCTATCCGTGGCGAGAGCACATGGGACAGCCGACTCCTGAATGAGCTTATTGGTGACACAAGGACAAAGCTTACGGAGCTTGAAGCGGAGATCGCATCGGCGGAGCAGGCCCTTGCCGACACCGACCGCACAGCCGCCGAGCTGCGTGAACAGTATGACCGTGTCCTCACCTGGGCTGACATGTTCGATGGCAGCACCACCGAGGGCAAGAAGATGATCGCCTACCAGCTCATCCGACAGGTCCGGGTATACAGGAACTTCCGAATTGAGATAGACCTGAAGGTGAGTTTCGAGCAGTTCAAGGAACTGTGGCACCGGGATGACAAAAAGATATTGGTAAACGTTTCTAAATAAAAAGTTCAGGAAAACCCCAAAAAAGGCTTTCCTGAACGGAAATGGTGGACCTGAAGGGACTCGAACCCTCGACCTCTCGGATGCGAACCGAACGCTCTCCCAGACTGAGCTACAGGCCCATTGTTGGTAAATATTTGATTTCTTGTTGGACTTTCGCATCAGCGGGGGCGCGCGCAAAACTTGCCATAATGCGCTCCCAGACTGAGCTATGGGCCCATATGTTTCCAATTATTCAATTTTGAGCGGTGCGAACCGGATGCCTGCGAATGAGTTGCGGGGGTAGATTTTTGGGGGCTATAAGCGGCCCGTATCCTCTCCCAGCTGAGCTACAGGCCCTTATAAGCCGTTCTTTCCGAACAGCTTAACTATTATATCACATCTTCCCGATTTGTAAAGAGTTTTATTTCAATTCTCCCAGGCAAATTTCCGCTTTCAGCACAGCCAGAACGGTTTTGGCGTCCACCAGCTCCCCCGTCATGGTCATCTCATGGAGCTTCTTCAGCGGGTAATACTCCACGGCCAAAAACTCCCCCTCATCCAGATGGGCCTTGCCGGGCGTCAACTCCAGGGCCAGAAAAATGTGCAGCGTCTCCGCGCAGTATCCCGGTGACGGCAGGAGCGTCCCCAGCGAAATAAACCTTCCGGCAGTGTATCCCGTCTCCTCGGAAAGCTCCCTGGCGGCGCACGCCATAGGGTCCTCCCCCTGCTCCAGCTTCCCCGCGGGGATCTCAAGCGTCTCCGCCTTAAAAGGATAGCGGAACTGGCGCACCATAGGCACAGTGCCCTCCGGCGTCACCGCCAGCACCCCCACGCCGCCGGTGTGATCCACCACCTCCCGGTGCGCGGTCTTGCCGTCCTGAAGCTCCACCGTGTCATTGCGCACGCGCATGATGCGGCCCTCGTAGATAATGTCGCTTTTCAACGTTTTTTCATAAAAAGCCATGGGCTCGCCGCCTTTTTCAAGAACTCTGAGGCTATTATACCCGCTCCGGACCCGCCCCGTCAAGGCCGTATTCTTGACGTATTGCACAAAAATCAAGTCCTGTTTTTGTTCGATTTGTCAGGTTGAGCTGTTTATTTTCCCGCCAAACCGGCGTATAATGCCCATGTAAGCAAAAAAAGGTCCCAATGAAGGGACCGCCAACATTTCAAGCCACAGGAACCCATGCAAGAAGGAGTGAGGCGGTATGTTCAAAGGGTTGACCCGCAGTCTGCACCGGCTCTTCGCCGGCCGTATGCTTACAGTCCTCCGCCGGGACCAAAATTCCGGCGCCTATGTGGAGGACAAAGACCTTGCGGAAGTTTTGAAAACCAGGAAGAAGAAATAAAGGTAAAAAAATAAGGCCGTCTCCCGGCGGCAACATGTAGGCTGCAAACAGCGGCTGAAATCGCGTCCACGGACACCCGCCGGGAGATGGCCTTATTTTCTTTTACGCAAAAGCGCCCAGCCGGGGTTGCCAGATGTTATTAAAAGGAACGGTATGGCTCTGCCATACCGTTCCTTTCATATTACCCGTTCTTCGCGCCCTTCAATGCCTTCATGCGCAGGGAGTGATCCAGGATGGCCTTGCGGATGCGCAGGGAGCTGGGCGTGACCTCCAAAAGCTCATCGTCCGCCAAAAATTCCAGGCACTGCTCCAGGCTCATGGTGCGGGGCGGCACAAGGCGCAGGGCCTCGTCGGAGCCGGCGGCCCGCATGTTGGTCAGCTGCTTCTTCTTGCAGACGTTGACGGTGATATCCTCGTCCTTGGGCGTCTCCCCTACCACCATGCCGCCGTAGACCTGCACGCCGGGGGAGACGAACATGACGCCCCGATCCTGCACGCCGAAGATGCCGTAGGCCACGGCCTCGCCGGTCTCGCTGGCCACCAGGGAGCCGGTGCCCCGGCGGCTGAGCTCGCCCTTGTACTTCTCGTACTTCTCAAAGACAGAGCTCATGATGCCCTCGCCGCGGGTGTCTGTGAGGAACTCGTTGCGGTAGCCAAAGAGGCCCCGGCTGGGGACGAAGAAGGTGAGCTTCATGCGGGCGCCCACGGGGGTCATCTCCACAAACTCGCCTCGGCGGGAGCTGAGCTTTTCAATGACCGCCCCGACGCTGTCCTCCGGCACGTCGGCCACCACCCGCTCGATGGGCTCGCATTTTTCGCCGCCGATCTCCCGCATAAGCACGCGCGGGGGCGATACGGCGAACTCATAGCCCTCCCGCCGCATGGTCTCGATGAGGATGGAGAGGTGCATCTCGCCCCGTCCCGCCACGTTGAAGCTGTGGTCGGAGTCCTCCACCTCGGAGACCCGCAGGGACACGTCCTTCATGGTCTCCCGGAAGAGCCTGTCCCGGAGCTGGCGGGAGGTGACGTACTTGCCCTCTCGGCCCGCGAAGGGGCTGTCGTTGACGGAGAAGGTCATCTCCATGGTGGGGGCGGAGATCTTCACAAAGGGCAGGGCCTCCGGTGCCTCCGGCGCGCAGATGGTGTCGCCGATGGAGATATCGGGGATACCGGACAGGGCGATGATATTGCCGGAGCTGGACTCGGTGACGGGAGTACGGGCAAGACCGGAGAACTCATAGAGGCTCACAGCCTTGGCCTTCTTGGTCACCTCCGGATCGTGGTAGTTGACGACGGCCAGCTCCTGATTCTGCCGGATGGTGCCCCGCTCGATGCGCCCGATGGCGATGCGGCCCACATAGTCGTTGTAATCCAGGGAGGACACCAGCATCTGAAGGGGCTCGCTGTCGTGGTCCTCCGGGGCGGGAATGTAATCCACAATGGTGTCAAAAAGGGGCTTCAGGTCCGTCCCCGGCACGTCGGCGGAGTAGCTGGCCGTGCCCTGGCGTCCGGAGCAGAAGAGCATGGGCGAGTCGATCTGCTCGTCGGTACAGCCCAGCTCAATGAGCAGCTCCAAGATTTCGTCCACCACCTCCAGCATCCGCTGGTCGGGCCGGTCTATCTTGTTGAGCACCACAATGACCCTGTGGCCCAGCTCCAGCGCCTTGGAGAGGACGAAGCGGGTCTGGGGCATGGGGCCCTCGGCGGCGTCCACCAGCAGGATGACCCCGTTGACCATCTTCAAAATACGCTCCACCTCGCCGCCAAAGTCGGCGTGGCCCGGCGTGTCCACAATGTTTATCTTGATGTCGCCGTACTGCACGGCGGTGTTCTTGGCCAGGATGGTGATGCCCCGCTCCCGCTCCAAGTCGTTGGAGTCCATGACCCGCTCCTGCACCGCCTGGTTTTCCCGGAACACGCCGGACTGCTTGAGCATCTCGTCCACCAGCGTCGTCTTGCCGTGGTCAACGTGGGCGATGATCGCCACGTTCCGTATCTTTTTTTCCAAAATACACACTTCTCCCTGCGCGTAAATTTCAACCGATAAATTATATACCAGAAAAACGCCGCTTTTCAAGCGCATAAACGGAAAAGCGGGCGTGGGATTTGCGTTTTTTTTCGTCAAAATGGACGAGGTCCCGCCTTGCCCCGGCGAGGGGAATAAGGTTGTCCGCCTTAACGGCGGGCAGAAACTTGCTTTCTCCTCTTTTGTATTGACAAAAGAAGAGAAAGCAACAAAGAGGAGAAAAACAACCAGGGGAGGGATTTCGATTTTCCCTCCCCTGGACCCCACCTTTTAAAAACGACCGCTCGCCGCGGGGCCCCCGCCGAACGATAGTTCGGTGGGGAGAGGAGGAGCCAAGCCCGCGCCTGAGCCCTGGCGTTTACGCCGGGGCGAGGTTAAGCGGCTTGAGCGATGACGAGTAGGGGCGGGTTCCAAACCCGCCCGCCGAATTCCTGGAAATTAAAATTCAACGCCGTACGGGCCGCCGCCCACGGCGGCCCACCGAAAAACACCCGCACGACAATAGGAGCAGATTTTCAAATTACCACACGAACACAGCCGCACTAGCGCGGCCCGAAAAAGGAACGATGGTTTTGATTATAGAGCGGTGAGCGGCTAAGCGGGTTAGACGCTGAGACAATTCGGGGACGTACCGCGCGGATATGAGTGGGACCATTGGTATCGACCACCACCGCGGCAGCCGAACCGTCGTAAAAACGCTTGGGCCTGGTTTTCCACCAGGCCCAAAATTTGTTTTTCTCCTCTTTGTTACTTTCTCCTCTTTTGTCAACACAAAAGAGGAGAAAGTAAATTCCCCCGCCCATGTATGGCGGACATCCTTACAACCCCCCGCCGGGTCAAGGCGGCAAGGCTACTTCCCCACGCAGAAGCGGGAAAAAATCCGCTCGGTCACATCGGCGGAGAGGGTGCGGCCTGTGAGCCGCCCCAGGGCGTTGAGGGCCGCCTCCACCTCCGTCAGGACCGCGTCCGGGGTGACGCAGTCCTCGATGGCGGCTTTGGCTGCGTGGACGCCGGCCAGGGCCGCGGATACCTCTCCGGCCTGACGGGCGTTGGTCAGGACCTCCCCGTCGGGCGCGTCGGGCGCGTCCGGGAGGAGGCCCGCCAGGGCGTCGGAGAGCGCCGCCACGCCCGCGCCGGTTTTGGCGCAGACAGAGAGACGCGGAAGGGCCTCCGGCAGGGCGGAGGGGTCCAGCCTTTGGGGCAGGTCGGCTTTGTTGAGGATCAACACCGTGGGCGCCGTGCCCGCGGCTTTTTTTATGACCGCCAGGTCCTCCTCCGTCACGGGCCGGGAGGCGTCCAGCACCGCCAGGATCAGCTGGGCCGACGCCATGGCGGCGAAGCTGCGCTCCACGCCGATCTTTTCCACCTCGTCGGAGGCGCCGCGGATGCCCGCGGTGTCGATGAGCCGAAGCTTCCGGTTCCCCAGGACGCACGTGTCCTCCACCGTATCCCGCGTGGTGCCGGGAAGGCTGGTGACGATGGCCCGTTCAAAGCCCAGAAGGGCGTTGAGAAGGGAGGATTTTCCCACGTTGGGCCTTCCCACAATGGCGGTGCGCACACCGTCGCGCAGAAGCCTGCCCCGTCCAAAGGTGTCCAGCAGGGCGGAAAGTACCTCCTCCGCGCCGGTCAGGACAGCCAGATACTTTTTCGCCTCAAATTCCTCAATGTCCTCGTCGGGCCAGTCCACAACCGCGTGGAAGTGGGCCGCCATGTCCAAAAGCGCGGAATAGACAGGCTCCGTCTTGCGGCTGACCGCGCCGCCCAGCTGCCCGGCGGCGTTTTCCACAGCCGCCAGGGTGTCGGCGTCGATAAGGTCGATGACCGCCTCGGCCTCCGTCAGGTCCAGCTTGCCCGCTAAAAAGGCCCGCCTGGTGAACTCCCCCGGCAGGGCCTGGCGGGCGCCCGCCTCAAAGAGCGCCGTCAAGATCGCGCCCAGCCCCGCGGGGGAGCCGTGGCACTGGAGCTCCGCCGTGTCCTCGCCGGTGTAGCTGTGGGGCGCGCGGGAGACAGTGCAGAGGCAGGTGTCCAGCAGAGCGCCGTTTTGGCCGTGGATTTCGCCGTAGATCAGCTTGTTGGACGGCGTTTCCGCCATTTTCCGGCCCGATTTCGCCCGAAAAACACTGTCGGCACAGGCGATGGCCCCCTCGCCGGACAGGCGGATGACGCCGATGGCGGAACGCGCGGAACCGGTGGCGATGGCGGCGATCAGGTCAGACATGGATGTCCTCCAGCTCCCGGAGCCACGCCTTGACAACGGCGTCGGAGGGCATCCGCCAGTCCCCCCTGGGACTGAGGGCCACCGAACCCACCTTGGGGCCGTCGGGCAGGCAGGAGCGCTTGAACTGCTGGCTGAAGAAGCGGCTGACAAAGGTGCGCAGCCATTTCAAGATCGTGGCGTCGTCATAGGCGCCCGCGAAGGCGTATTTGGCCAGACGGAAAATTTTGGCGGGCCCCATGCCCCAGCGGACGAAGTAGTAGAGGAAGAAATCGTGAAGCTCATAGGGCCCCACCAGGTCCTCGGTTTTCTGGGAAATCTCCCCGTTCTCCGCCGGCAGAAGCTCCGGGGATACGGGGGTGGCCAGGATGTCGTTGAGGACGGAGGCCAGCTCGCTGTCCCCGCAGGTGTCGGCGTACCAGCCCACCACGTACCTGACCAGGGTCTTGGGCACGCCGGCGTTGACGCCGTACATGCTCATGTGGTCGCCGTTGTAGGTGGCCCAGCCCAGGGCCAGCTCGCTGAGGTCGCCGGTGCCTACCACCAGGCCGTTTATGCTGTTGGCGATGTCCATGAGGACCTGGGTGCGCTCGCGGGCCTGGGCGTTCTCATAGGTGACGGAGTGGTCGCTCTCGTCGTGCCCGATGTCCGCGAAGTGCCGGCGGACGGAGGCCGTGATGTCCACCACCCGCAGCTCCGCCCCCAACCGCTCCGCCAGAAGCGTGGCGTTGGATTTGGTGCGGACCGTGGTGCCGAAGCAGGGCATGGTGACGGCCACAAGGGCGTCGGAAGGCAGGCCCAGCTCCCGCGCGGCCATGGCGGAGACCAGCATGGCCAGGGTGGAATCCAGCCCACCGGACACGCCCACCACTAACTTTTTGGAGCCCGTATGCTCCAGACGCTTTTTCAACCCCTGGGTCTGGATGGCGAAAATCTCCCGGCACCGCTCCTCCCGCTGGCCCTTTTCCGTGGGGACGAAGGGACTGGGGGCCACGGGGCGGGTGAGGACGGTGTCGGTGAGCTCCAGATCAAAGAAGGACCGCCAAAACTCCTCCGCCAGCTTCTTCGGGGTGAAGGTGGTGTTGCGGCGGCGGTCAAAGAGAAGACGCATGAGGTCGATCTCCGATACCGTCAGGCCCGTCCTGAACCGGCTCTCCGCCAGGATCACGCCGTTTTCGGCGATCATATTGTGGCCGGCGAACACCAGGTCCGTGGAGCTCTCCCCCTCCCCCGTGTCGGCGTAGATATAGGCGCAGTGGAGGCGGGCGGACTGGTTTTTCACCAGCTCCCGCCGGTAGGCGGCCTTGCCCACCAGCTCATTGGAGGCGGACAGGTTGAGGATCACCACGGCTCCGGCGCGGGCGAGGGCCGTGGAGGGCGGGTCCGGGGCCCACAGGTCCTCGCAAATCTCCACGCCCACGGTGAGGTCCGGGAGGGCGTCGCAGGAGAAATAGCCGCCGGTGTCGATACGCGCGTCAAAGCGCTGTCCCCCGATCTTCACGTTGCCGTTCCAGCCCTCGCCGCCGGCGGTAAACCAGCGCTGCTCGTAAAACTCCCCGTAGTTGGGAAGCGCCATTTTCGGGCGCAGTCCCCGCAGCTTCCCCCGGTTCAGAAGGGCCGCGCAGTTATAGAGCTTGCCGCTCCACTGATCCCGCACGGGGCACCCCAGGGCGATGAGCATGTCCAGCTCCGCCGTCTCCTTCGCGATCCGCGTAAGGGCTTCGGCAGCGGCATCGATGAGCGTGTCCTGCAAAAAGAGGTCCCCGCAGGTGTATCCGGTGACGCAAAGCTCCGGGAAAACCAGAATCTTCACGCCCAGGGCGTCCGCCTCCCGGCAGAGCCGTATAATCTCAGAAGCGTTATATTCACAGTCCGCCACCCTTATTTTCGGCGTGGCCGCCGCGACCTTGATGAATCCGTCCTTCATTCCGGCACCTCCGTAAATTCAAAGAGCTCCTTGTCAAAATAGTGGATCAGGGCGAGCCTGACGGTGTGGAGGGGGCCTTTCGGCCCGGCGACGCGGATGACGCCGTCCTCCAGGGCCAGCTCTACGCCCTCCGCGCCGTCCAGCCTGGGCAGAAGCTCCGCCTCTATCTCCGCTAACAGCGCCTGCGGGTGTTCGGCGTAGTAGTCCCCGCTCTCCGTCGGCGCATAGCCCTCCACAGGCGTGCCCTTGGCGGTGAAGAGCAGGATGGTGGCCAGGACGGAGAGGATCAGCACCGCCGCGCACCCGGCGGGCCGGAGCCATTTGACAAACTGCTTACCCGTCTCCATACGAATCCCTACCTGTTGAAATAGTTGAGCTTCATGGTGTCCCAGCTGGCGTTGAGGCGCTCCATGATCTCCTCGTTGCGGGCGGCGACCTCCGGCGTAGGCACGGCCCCGCCCAGGGCGTACCAGTAGGTCTCCCCGTCGTACCAGGAGTAGTCGGAGAAGATCACATACCCGCCGTTGGGGGAAAAGGCGTCATTGCCCACATAGCTCCGCCCGTCGGAGGGCAGATTGAAAAGGTTGACGAGGGTGGGCAGGATGTCATAGGGGCCCAGTACCTTGTCCACCTTCAGGGGGGCGGTGCCCTTGTCGTAGATGAAAAACGGCGTTCGGGTGATCATGTTCATATCCTGGGCGCCTTTTTTCTCCAGGATGTAGTCGTTGCTCATGGCGTAATAGTCATAATGGTCGGCGTAAAACACCAGCACCGTGTTGTCTAAAAGCCCCTCCGCCTCCAGCCTCTCCACCAGCGCGCCCACAAACAGATCGGTCTCATGGGCGCCGGCGTACCCGCGGATCACGTTCTCCGGGGTGTCCTCCGGCAGAAGGGCGGCCACGGTGTCGTACCATTTGGCGGGCACGGGACTGCTCTCATAGGGTCCGTGGGCGGAGTAGGTGATGATGAAGGTGAAAAACGGCTCCTCCGGAGTCATCTCGTCATAGGCGGCCATCATGTCCGAGTCAAAATCCAGGTACTCCATGCCCATGTCCAGGCCGGAGAAATAGTTGGCATAGCCCAGGTTCCGGTGGACTTCCTCCCGGTTGTAGGTCTCGCCGGTGGAGCGGTGAAAGACGTTGGCGGTGTACCCCTGCCCCGTCATCAGGTGGGCCAGGGACTCCGGGTAGGCGTTGCGGCTGTACATGGACGCTTTGCTCCCGGTGAAGGGGGACACAAGGCCGGTGTTGACGATCATCTCCGTGTTGAAGGTGCCGGCGTCGAAGTACAGGGGCGTGAAGGTGTTGGTGAAGTCCAGGCCGTTCTCGCGCAGGGCATAGAGGTTGGGGGTGATGGCGGGGTCGATGAGCCAGGTGTCGATGGCCTCCAGCTGGATCATGATCAGGTTCTTGCCCTTGAAGCGTCCGGTCCACTCATTGTCCGGGTCGGGGGTCTTGGAGGCGTACCAGTCGTCCAGACGGCTCATGGCGGAGCGGTGCTCGGCGTGGTTGAGCGCGTCGTACACGCCGTAGGTCAGGTTGAAATCCCGAAAGGCGTGCTGGTACATGCCGGTGAGCATCACACATTCGGTGGTGTTGGTAAAGTGCTCATAGAGCAGGCTGGACTGCATGATGTCCACGTGGATGGCCAGCCTGTCGGTGAGATTTTTCTGCTTGTTGACGTTTATGGCCAGGATTGAGACGGGGATCAGGGCGGCGCAGACAAGCCGCTCCCAACGCCGGCGGCGGAGCCTGGGCGCCAGCGCCACAGCCAGCGCCACGCCCAGAAGGCCTCCGGCGAAGAGGACCCAGATCATTTTGCGCACCCGCAGATAGGAGGCGTCCATGTACCGGAAGCCGTCCTCGGCGAAAATCAGCACGGAGAAGGTGAAAAAATTCCCCTTGGCTTTTATAAGCAGGGCGTGGGTCAAAAACAGCACGTTTGCCGACACGCCGATAAGCCCCATGGCGATCCGGGAGGCCAGCTGGGGCAGGAGCTTCACCAGGGCCGTCAGCATCACGGCCCAGGCCAGGGTGAAGACCCAGGGGATGGGCGACCAGGCGTCGGTGATGGCACAGCCCTGGTGGGTGAGCCGCAGTCCGGCGTCCAACCCCACCAAGGTGAGGAAAAACACCGCCGCGCTGAGCCAGTCCCGCAGACGGGCATTCTCTTTAAATTCCCGAAATTTTCTCCTGTAATAGAGCTTTTTTCCTTCCGTACCGACCCTCTCCTTTATCTTTGCGCGGGGCATGGGGTTCAGAAGCTCACGCGCTGGGCGATGTAGCCCTCAAGCTCGCTGATGGGGATGCGCACCTGCTCCATGGTGTCCCGCTCCCGGACGGTGACACAGCCGTCGGTCTCGGAGTCGAAGTCGTAGGTGACGCAGAAGGGGGTGCCGATCTCGTCCTCCCGGCGGTAGCGCTTGCCGATGGAGCCGGCGTCATCAAAGTCCACCATGAAGCTTTTGGCAAGGTCGTTGCGTATCTCCATGGCCTTGTCGGAGAGCTTTTTGGAGAGGGGCAGTACCGCGCACTTGAAGGGGGCCAGGAAGGGGTGGAGCCGCAGCACCACGCGCACGTCCTCCTTGCCCTTGGCGTCCGTCAGGTGCTCCTCGTCGTAGGCCTCGCACAGGAAGGCCAGGGCCACCCGGTCACAGCCCAGGCTGGGCTCGATGACATAGGGGATGAAATGCTCGTTGGTTTCCTGATCGTAGTAGGTCAGGTCCTTTCCGCTGGCCAACTGGTGGCGGGTAAGGTCGTAGTCCGTCCTGTCGGCGATGCCCCAGAGCTCGCCCCAGTCGGTGAAGGGGAAGGCGTACTCGATGTCCGTGGTGGCCTTGGAGTAGAAGGCCAGCTCCGCCGGCTCGTGGTCCCGGTAACGCATGTTCTCTTCCTTCAGGCCCAGGGATTTCAGCCAGTCGATGCAGAACTTTTTCCAGTAGGCGAACCACTCAAGGTCCGTGCCCGGCTTGCAGAAGAACTCGCACTCCATCTGCTCAAACTCCCTGGTGCGGAAGGTGAAGTTGCCGGGGGTGATCTCGTTGCGGAAGGCCTTGCCCACCTGGCAGACGCCGAAGGGGAGCTTGCGGCGGGTGGTGCGCTGGATGTTGGGGAAGTTGACAAAGATGCCCTGGGCCGTCTCCGGACGGAGATAGCAGGTGGAGGAGGAGTCCTCCGTCACGCCGATGGCGGTCTTGAACATCAGGTTGAATTTGCGGATGGGGGTGAAGTCGTGCTTGCCGCACACGGGGCAGATCACGTCCTCGTGCTGGGCGATAAACTGATCCATCTCGTCAAAGCTCATGGCGTCGGTGTTCACCTCCGGGTGCTCGTCGCCGATGAGCTTATCCGCCCGGTGGCGGGACTTGCAGGAGCGGCAGTCCAGCAGGGGATCGGAGAAACTGGACACGTGGCCCGTGGTCACCCAGGTCTGGGGGTTCATGATGATGGCGGCGTCCAGCCCCACGTTGTAAGGGGATTCCTGGACGAATTTCTTCAGCCAGGCCTTTTTCACGTTGTTCTTGAACTCCACGCCCAGAGGGCCGTAGTCCCAGGAGTTGGCAAGGCCGCCGTAGATCTCGCTGCCGGCGTAGATGAAGCCGCGGCTCTTGCAGAGGTTGACGATCATATCAAGGGTTTTTTCGGAATTTTTCATGGTTTCGATCCTTCCCGCGGCTGGCTGCCGCGTCGTTTTTTTGCCCCGGAGGCGATCCGTGGACGTAAAAAGTATTATATACCATTTTTTCCGCGTTTTCCACAGTTTTTTTAAACCGAAATAGCGTTCTGTATGACCGCATATTTGGATGGATATACTACTTTTGACCGGCGAAAACAGGCAACACCCCGCCAGACCCCGAAGATTTTCCTCTTCCGGACCCTTGATATACGTAGTATAGCACATTCATGAAGCTTTGTCAAGCATTATTTTTAAATATTTTAAATTATTTTTTAGACCATCCAAGGAGGTAAAAAAACATGGAGAGGATCGCGTTTTTTGACGCCAGAGGCTATGACAGGACGTATTTTGACGCCCTGGCCCCCAGGGCGGGGCTGGAGATCAGGTATCTGGAGACGAGGCTGACCCCTGAAACGGCGGTGTTGGCGAGGGAGTGTGCCGCCGTTTGCGCCTTTGTCAACGACGACCTGGGGGAGGAGACCCTGGCGCGGCTTTCGGAATACGGCGTGCGGGCCGCGGCCCTGCGGTGCGCGGGGTACAACAATGTGGACCTGAGAGCGGCGGAACGGTACGGCATACGGGTGTTCCGGGTGCCCTCCTACTCCCCGGCCAGCGTGGCGGAGCACGCCGCGGCGCTGCTGCTGACCCTGACCCGCCAGACCCACCGGGCCTTCACCAGGACGCGGGAGCGGAATTTCAGCCTGGAGGGGCTGGTGGGGACGAATCTGGAGAATAAGACCGTGGGCGTTGTGGGCACGGGACGGGTGGGAATCCGCTTTGCCGGTATGGTCAGGGGCTTTGGCGCCCACGTGCTGGCCTGCGATCCGGAGCCGAAATGGGGCGCGGGGCTGGAATACGCGCGGCTGGACGAGCTGATCCGCCGCTCGGACGTGATCTCCCTCCACTGCCCGCTGACGCCCGCCACCTATCACCTCATCAGCCGCGCCGCCTTCCACGACATGCGCGACGGGGTCATCCTCATCAACACCTCCCGCGGGGCGCTCATCGACTCCGAGGCCCTTTTGGACAACGTCAAGTCCGGCAAGGTGGGGGCCGCGGGCCTGGACGTGTACGAGGAGGAGGCGGACGTTTTTTACGAGGACGTCAGCTCCCGCATCATGCGGGACGACACGCTGAATCTGCTCCTGAGCCAGCCGAACGTGCTGGTGACGGGCCATCAGGCCTTTTTGACAAAGGAGGCCCTGCGGGCCATCGCGGAGACCACGGTAGGCAACCTGCGGGCGTTTTTCGACGGGGGACCCACGGAGAACGAGCTGCGAGCCAGGGAGGGGCAGACGGTGTGAGGGATGACCGCCTATCCCTTGACGGGAATCGACGGCGCCATCAAATTTCCCACGCTCCACCGATTAAAAAGGTTGCGGCTTCGCCGCTTATTTTATGGTCGGGCCGCCAAGAGAGGCGGTCCCTACGGCGTTGGGGGAAGGTTTTCGGGAATTCGATGGACGGGTGGCCGAGGACGGCCACCCCTACGGGTACGTTGTAGGAAATCAAGTGCAACATTCGTATGTTCGGAAGGAAGGGATTGGAAGGGGAACCGTCAGGGTTCCCCTTCCAATTCAATCATCCGCCGCCGCGCGGCGGGCCGATGTGGTCATCGGCCCCTACTCGTCATCGCACAAGCCGCTTAACCTCGCCCCGGCGTAAACGCCAGGGCTCAGGCGCGGGCATGGCTCCTCCTCTCCCCACCGAACTGTCGTTCGGCGGGGGCCCCATCCCTACGGGATGTTCCCGTGCGGGCGATCCCTGGGGGGAATCCAGATGGGGGTCGCAAGCCCTCGTCGTCGCTCAAGCCGCTTAACCTCGCCCCGGCGTAAGCGCCAGGGCTCAGGCGCGGGCTTGGCTCCTCCTCTCCCCACCGAACTATCGTTCGGCGGGGGCCCCGCGGCGAGCGGTCGTTTTTAAAAGGTGGGGTCCAGGGGAGGGAAAATCGAAATCCCTCCCCTGGTTGTTTTTCTCTGCTTTGTTACTTTCATCTCTTTTGTCAACACAAAAGAGATGAAAGTAAATCCCCCTCCGCCCCATAAGGGCGGATACCTTATAATCCCCCGCCGGGCAGGACCCTTTATGCCGACAAAAAGTCCTCCTTGTGGGGCTGGGGGCGGAGGGTATACCCCCGCGCGATGAGAATATCCGCCTTCAGCGCCGCCAGGTTCACGTCCGTCTCCAGAGCCGCGGCGATGGCCTTCGTGTCCCATCCGCGTCGGGCGTATTCCAGGAACGGCCCATCCTCCAAAAGGAGCTGGGCAGCAAACAGGTTGGCCTCCCGCTCCAGCCGGTTGGCGTTCACATCGAAAAGATCGAACTCCCGAAACCCGCCGCGCTCCTCCGCCTGCGCCCGGTGGAGGATGTGATGTCCCAACTCATGGGCCAGGACGATCCGCTCCATGGCCGGCTCCAGGCCGTCCTTCAGGAAGATGAACGGCACCCGCACCACCACGGTGTAGGCCCCCTTCTGGGCGGCAAAGGGGCGGGATAAAATCTCCACGCCCAGCTCCCGCGCCAGCCGCCGGGGGTCCCGTTCACCGGTAAAACGCGCCAGCGCGTCGGCGCGCCTGGCGATCTCCACCTTGTCCGTCATATCACTTACCCGAATACTTTCTGTTGCGCTCCTTGGCGATCCAGTAGGCCTCCTGGATGGCCCGAAGCATCTCGTCCTTGTCCTCATCCGCCAGCTCCCCGCCGGCAAAGAGCGCCGTGGCCTCGGAGACAAGCCGCTGGGCCTGGGCGCGGCCCCTGGGGCCGTACTTCTCCCCCGCCTGGGCCACGAAATCCTCGTCCTCCGTCAGGAGATAGTTGACATCGCACTGGAAAAGCTCCGCCAGACGCGCGTATATCTCCCGGTTGCGGGGGTATATCCCGTCCTGCTCATAGGAGCCGTAGGCCCTGCGGGAGATGCCCGCCGCCCTGGCCGCCTGCTCCTGGGATATTTTTTTCTGAGTCCGCAGGACTCTTATTTTTTCGCCAAATTTCATGCCGCCGCCTCCTTTTGGGTAATTCTGCTTCTCATTTTTTAATTTTTCCTCTTGACAGGAGAAGTCCAATCGCCTATAATGGGGTTGTGATTGGGAAGTTCATTTGCCATATTATACATCGTACTTCCCAGAATGTCAAGAAGAAATTTGGCCCATTGTGTGTCATTTTTTACCCACGTTTGGTGATATGCTACAGGAGAAGGAAGGGGCGGGACGTGTTCATCTGCATCGATTTGAAATCCTTCTACGCCTCGGTGGAGTGCGTGGACCGGGGGCTGGACCCCCTGACGGCGCGGCTGGTGGTGGCGGACGAGGAGCGGACGGACAAGACCATATGCCTGGCGGTGTCCCCGGCGCTGAAGGCCCTGGGCGTCCCCGGCAGGCCCCGGCTCTTTGAGGTCTACGAGAAGCTCCGGGAGGTGAAGGCCCGCACGGGGCGGGACGTGGACTTTCTGGTGGCGCGGCCCCGAATGGGCCTCTATATGGAAACGTCGGCGAAAATCTACGGCATCTATTTGAATTACGTCGCCCCGGAGGATATACACGTCTACTCCATCGACGAGGTGTTCATCGACGCGGCCAGGTACACAAGGCCCATGAAGCTGACGGCCCATGAGCTGGCCGTCACCATGGTCCGGGACGTCCTGCGTCAGACGGGCATCACCGCCACGGCGGGGCTGGGGACGAACCTGTACCTGGCCAAGATCGCCATGGACATCGTGGCCAAGAGGGTGAAGCCTGACCGAGACGGGGTGCGCATCGCGGAGCTTGACGAGCAGAGCTACCGGCGGCTCCTCTGGGACCACCGGCCCATCACCGACTTCTGGCAGGTGGCCGGAGGCATTTCCGCGAGGCTGGCGGCGCTGGGGGTCTTTACCATGGGCGACCTGGCCCGTCTGAGCCTCCGGGACGAGGCCCTTCTCCACCGTGTCTTTGGGGTGGACGCGGAAATCCTCATCGACCACGCCTGGGGCGAGGAGAGCTGTACCATGGCGGACATCAAGGCCTACCGTCCCACGGACTGTTCCCGCAGTACCGGTCAGGTGCTCTCCCGGCCCTACCGCTTTGACGAGGCGCGGATCGTCCTGCGGGAGATGGCCGAGGAGCTGGCGCTGGACCTGACCGCCCGACAGCTCATCGCGGAGGCGGTGGTGCTCCATGTGGGCTATGACCGGGAAAACACGGGCTGGGACGGCGCCGTCAAGACCGATTATTACGGGCGCCGCGTCCCCGTCTCCGCCCACGGCACCCAGACGCTGGGCACGCCCACCGACGCGCTGTCCCGCGTGACGGGGGCCGCGCTGGCGCTTTTTGACCGGACCGTCAACCGGGAGCTGACGGTCCGGCGGCTGAATCACACCGCCATACGCCTCTCTGACGGGGCCTGCCGGATGGAGCAGACGGACCTGTTCTCCGACCATGAGCGGGAGCGCCGGGAGAGCGCCCTCCAGCGGGCCGTTCTGGACGTACACAGAAGATACGGCAAAAACGCCCTTTTGAAGGGGCACGATTTTTTGAACGGGGCCACCGCCAGAGAGCGGAACGGCCAGATCGGAGGTCACAGAAAATGAACAGCTATCAGGACATCATCAACGCCCGCCGGGGCAGCCGCTATCCCAAAATGGCCCGCGCCGACAGGGCCAAAATCTTCGCGCCCTTCTCCGCCCTCCGGGGGCTGGACGACTCCCTGGCGGCCAGGGAGCCCCGCTTCGTCCCCCGCCCGGATATCCCCGCCGACAGGGCCGAGCTGCTGGACCGGCGGCTCCACAGCCTCCGCCGGGGCGACAGCGTCACCGTCACCTGGTTTGACTGTCAGGAGACGGAGAACGGCACGGAGTTGGGCCGCTACCGGGTCACCCAGGGGGAGTATATCGCCAGCCACCCCGCCTCCGGCGTCCTGCTTTTGACAAACGCCAAAATCGCGACACGGGACATCCTGGACGTGGGGAGAAGATGACCGTGCCCTCTCGCGGGGCGCTCCGGGGCGGTTTTGGCCGCCGCTTTTCCGTTCCGTCTTGCGTTTTCCCCCATCCCGTCGTATAATAGCGGATGAGAGGCGCACCGAGGGTCCGGCTTATGCCTCCGGGAAGGACGTGACGGGATGAAAGCCGTAAAGAGCTTTTTCAGAAATCATACATGGGCCAGGGTCACAGGCCGGGTGGTGCTGATCGCGGCGCTGTCAGCCGCCGCTCTCGCCCTCTTCATCGGCCTCTACCCGCCCTTCAGCGCCCGCATCAGCCGCCCCGACAGGAACATCTACACCTCTCGGTCCGTCAACTACGAGGGCAACAGGTTCTTCAACGGGGAGATCACCGCCATGCGCACACAGGGAACAGACCCCGGCGCCGGCCTCTCCACCGGCAAGGGGACAGCCCCGACGGAGCCGCTTCCCGCCGTCGCGCCCGCCCTGCTCAGCGATCCGGGGGAGGACAGCCTGACCGTCACCTGGCTGGGGCACTCCACCGTCCTTTTGCAGATGAGCGGCCTCAATATCCTCTTTGATCCGATGCTGTCGGAGCGTGCCTCGCCGGTGTCCTTCGCCGGCCCCCGCCGCTTCGCGCCCCCCGCCATGACGGCGGAGGCGCTGCCGTCCATCGACGCGGTGATCATCACCCACGACCACTACG
This sequence comes from uncultured Oscillospiraceae bacterium, assembly GCA_947626845.1. Lineage (GTDB taxonomy): Bacteria > Bacillota > Clostridia > Oscillospirales > Oscillospiraceae > RUG626. The sequence goes on from CANQTW010000005.1 coordinate 59,278, forward strand.
ACCATCTGGATATGGACACCATTCAGGCCATCGACGGCAAGGTAAGCCGCTACATCGTCCCCTTCGGCATTGAAAACGACCTGCGCCGCTGGGGCGTGGCCGGAGATAAGATCACAGCCCTGGGCTGGTGGGAGGAGACGGAGATAGACTCCCTCACCGTGGCCTGCACCCCCGCCCGCCATTACTCAGGCCGGAACATCACGGATAAGAACCGCACCCTCTGGGCCTCCTGGGCGCTGATAAACGACGCCCATAAGGTCTTTGTCAGCGGCGGCACCGGCATGGGAAGCCACTTTGAGGCAATCCACAACCGCTTTGGCGATTTCGACCTGGCGCTCCTGGACTGCGGCCAGTACAGCGCGGACCAGGCCCAGGTATATATGTTCCCGGAGGAGGCCGTGGACGCCGCCCTGACGCTGGGCGCGAAGGCCGCTATGCCTATCCACTGGGGCGCTTTCGCCCTCTCCGGTCACAGCTGGGACGACCCCGTCCAGCGCTTTGCCCTACGGGCGGAAGAGACGGGCCTTGCCGCCCTGACCCCCCGCCTTGGCGAGACGGTCAACTGGGCGGACGGTCCCTTCTCCCCCTCCTGGTGGTGGCGGGACATCAAGTAGGCCGCCCTGAAAGGCCGCGGCGGGCCGATATGGCCGCCGTCCCCGCAGACAGCTTCAAAAAAATCTTCTCTCCAGGGAGAGAAGATTTTTTTGCGTCCAAACCCAAATTTATCCGTTTTGATGCACTTTTCTGTCCGTTTTTATTCCCGCCCGCGGTACTATCGTGTCCGAGGAAAGGGGAGAAACGGATGAAGATCGCAGAAGGGAGAGGGGACCTTGCCCGCGCGGAGGCGTTTTTGAACGGCCTGCGGGGCGCGCCCTTCATGCAGTCGCCCCTGTGGGCGGAGGTGAAGGGGGCGTGGAAGCATGAAATGATCCTGGCGGAGGCCCCGAATGGCCGCGTCACCGGCGTCATGAGCCTGCTCGTCCGGCATGTCCCCTTTTTTGGGAACGTCATCTACTGCCCCCGCGGGCCGGTGTGGGAAAAAACTGACCGGGACACCCTGGCCCAGCTGACCGCCGGGGCCTGGGAGATCATCGGTAAATACCGCGCCGCCGGCCTTCACGCCGAGCCGGACATCTCGGAGACGGACACAGGCGCGCTGTTCCTTTTCGACGCACTGGGCTGGCGGCGCCGCCCCTGCCGGGACGTGTATGACACGGTCCAGCCCCGTTCCCTGTTCCGTGTGGAGCTTCGGGGAAAGACGGAGGAGGAGCTGCTGGCGGGCTTTCACAAAAAGCTCCGCTACAACATCCGCCTGGCTCAGCGGCGGGGCGTGGAGATCGTGGAGGGAGGCCGGGGCGATTTGCCGAACCTCTCCCGACTCATGGCCGTCACCGCCCGTCGGGACGGCTTTCAGCCCAGGCCGCCGGAGTATTTCACCCGAATCTGGGACGCGCTGGGGCCGGAGCATGTGTCCCTGCTGCAGGCAAAGGTGGACGGGGAGATCGCCGCCGCGGGGCTTTTCGTCCACTACGGCGGGCGCACCTGGTATCTCTACGGGGCCAGCGCCGACAGGCACCGGGAGAACATGCCCTGTCACCTTCTCCACTGGGAGGCCATTCGCCGCGCCCTGGCGCGGGGGGATGACGTCTACGACCTGCGGGGCTTTCTGGAACGGGAGGACGACAGCTGCGGCCTCTACCGGTTCAAGCGGCAGTTCGGCGGGGCGCTGGTGCGTCTCGCCGGGGAGCTGTGCCTGACCGCCTCCCCCATCCGTTACAACCTCCTGCGCGCCGCGGAGCGGAGCTACCTGAAGCTTGTGCCGAAGATAAAGCGGAATGCCAACCTCTAATGACCGTTCGCGCCCTCCGGTCAAGGCCATTTATCAAATAGCTGTTTTGACAAACTGAAAGGGCTGTGAAAAAAGTCTATGAAAAAAGGGAGGGTTTGGCCCCTACATGTACATTGCCCGAAATACGGTGGGCCGCCGTGGGCGGCGGCCCCAACGGCGTTAAAATTAAATTTCCAGAAATTCGGCGGGCGGGTTCCAAACCCGCCCGCGCGGATGGTTCGGCTTTTTATCATTTTGGGGTTACTGGGACGCTTTTTCCACTGCCCCATTTTTCTATTTTCTCCCAATTCCCTTTTGCGTTTCTGGAATATCGGGGTGTCAAGTTTCCATAGGGGGCGATATGTTTTGACAAGAGGAAAACGTCCACTATTGGCCATACGCTTTCAGCTCTTCCAGGAATTCCTTATATTCCTCATCGGACCAATAGAAGGTAAGCTCTTCCTCGGAATAGTCTTCTGGTTTGTCTCTCATGAAGCTGTTTCCGATGTCATAGTTAAACCTTCGCAGGATCGCTTCGGCAAACTCTCTGAAAAACATTCCGATCCCCGTTATAACATTACCGTCTTCAACGACCCCCCTGTGGATGAAGTTATCTTTTTCGATGAACGGAAAGGTATCTGCCATCTGCATGAAATAGCCCGACGTAAACTTCTTGCCGCGAAAGATTCCTGCCTTAGAGAGCAGCAACGGAGAGGACGAAATAGCCGCGAAAACGATGTCCGAGTTTGCTCCTTTTTGAAGAAAATTGATCAGCTTATCATCAAACAGGGCCGGTAGGGGGTCAATCGTTCCCGGTAGGATCACACAATCATAATCGGTTATCTCGACTTCTGCCGTTGTTTTGCTTGGTGTGACCGCCAAGCCTTCCTCACTCAGATATGTCTTGCTTTCACTGGCGATATAATCAATTTTTTCCCCAAACCAGACCGTCAGCACGGATGTCAGGCAGGTTATCTCCTGTAAGGAAAAGTTTGGGTACAGCATGACCGCAAACCGGTTCATTCTAATATTCCTCCATAAATCCTGATTTGTCAAACGCTGTTCTTCCTGACATATGCCCTTATATCATCCATACGCAGAAAACTTATTGCCCGTAAAAACGGTGGTTCGGCGTCTTGTATGGGGAACAGAACGTTAATTGGGGCTCTATTTTACAGCGTTATCACACCTTTTCCAGGGCCTGGGCGATGTCGGCGATCAGGTCCGCCGCGTCCTCAAGGCCGCAGGACATGCGCACAAGGTCTGGGGTGATACCGGCGGCCACCAGCTCCTGGTCGTTCATCTGCCGGTGGGTGGCGCTGGCCGGATGGAGGCAGCAGGTGCGGGCGTCGGCCACGTGGGTCTCGATGGCCCCCAGGCGCAGGTGCTTCATGAACGTCTCGGCGGCGCTCCTGCCGCCCTTGAAGCCGAAGCTGACCACGCCGCAGGTGCCGTTGGGCATGTATTTTTCCGCCAAGCTGTGGTACTTGTCCCCCTCCAGGCCGGGGTAGATGACGAAGCTGATCTTGGGGTGATCTTTCAAAAATTTCGCCACGGCCAGGCCGTTTTCACAGTGCCGGGGCATCCTGACGTGGAGGCTCTCCAGCCCCAGATTCAGGATGAAGGCGTTCTGGGGGGACTGGATGGAGCCGAAGTCCCGCATGAGCTGGGCGGTACATTTGGTGATAAAGGCCCCGCCCAGGCCGAATTTCTCCGCGTAGGTGACACCGTGGTAGCTGTCGTCGGGGGTGGTGAGGCCGGGGAATTTGTCGGCGTGAGCCATCCAGTCGAATTTGCCGGAGTCCACGATGGCCCCGCCCACGCCGGCGCCGTGGCCGTCCATGTACTTGGTGGTGGAGTGGGTGACGATGTCCGCGCCCCACTGGATGGGCCGGCAGTTGACGGGGGTGGCGAAGGTGTTGTCCACGATGAGGGGGACGCCGTGGGCGTGGGCGGCCTTGGCGAATTTCTCGATATCCAGGACGGTGAGGGCCGGATTGGCGATGGTCTCCCCGAATACGGCCTTGGTGTTGGGCTTAAAGGCGGCGTTCAGCTCCTCCTCGGTGCAGTCCGGGGAGACGAAGGTAAAGTCCACGCCCATCTTGCGCATGGTCACGTGGAAGAGGTTATAGGTGCCGCCGTAGATGGTAGAGGAGGCCACCACATGGTCGCCGCAGGTGGCGATATTGAAAACGGCGTAGAAGTTGGCCGCCTGGCCGGAGCTGGTGAGCATGGCCGCGGTGCCGCCCTCCAGGGCCGCGATCTTGGCGGCCACATAGTCGTTGGTGGGGTTCTGGAGGCGGGTGTAGAAGTAGCCGGACTCCTCCAGGTCAAAAAGCTTGCCCATGTGCTCGCTGGTGTCGTATTTAAAGGTGGTGGACTGGATAATGGGGATCTGCCGGGGCTCGCCGTTTCCCGGCGTATAGCCCGCCTGGACGCATTTTGTGCCGATGCCCTGCTTACTCATGGTGATGTACCTCGCTTTGCCGTAAGATTTTACCGTCCCGGAGGGGACGACATTTTTTCCGTTCCATTTTACCCCGTCCGCTCCCATTTTGCAAGGAAAAACGTGGCATCTCCCCGAAGGTTCGCCCTCTTTTTCCCTGCCGGTGGAGGCGTTTTTCGCTTTTTCCCGGCAAAAAGCTTGCCAAAAGTCCCACAAAAGGGTAAAATATACGGGAATTCTCCCACACGGAGGTTTTACCATGAGACGAAGATTTTTTTCGGTCCTTCTGACGGTCCTCATATTGGCGGCATCCGTCCCCGCGGCCCAGGCGTCCTACATGGCGGGCATCACCGCCGAAACGGCCATCGAGGCCCGGTTTGACGGCGCGGCCCCCTTCTCCGGCGGGCTGGCCGCCGTGGAGCAGGGCGGCCAGTGGGGCTACATCGACGAGCGCGGCAGGACGGTCATCCCTTTCTCCTATGACTACGCCGGCCCCTTCTCCGACGGCTGCGCCCTGGCGGGGAAGGTGGAGCGTATTTCCGACCCCTACGCCGGGACCGGCGCGACGGCGGAGGACATGATGGTGTTCTACCTGCTGCGGGATACTGGCTCCTCCAGGCGGCTGGAGTACCGGGACGCCGCCGGCCACGTCTACCCCGTTTTTGCGCGGGCGGCGGATTTTGACCCCGGCGATTACGCCGCCTGCCGCTTCAACGGCGGCGCCATCGTGGTGCGGGGCCGCGTCTTTTCCGCCCAGGGCGTGGAGATCCGGCCCAACGCCGACGCGCTCCGGTCACTGGCGGAGACCGCGGCAAGGCTGGACTTCTGGTGGCTCTCCTCCAACGCCGAATGGGTGTCCCTGTCTCCCCTGTGCGTAGACGGGCAGGTCATGATGGAGCTTCTAAGCGATATCCCCGGCGCTCCCGGCCTCTACTTCCAGATGGACCTGAATGGCGCGCTGGTGCGCGATTACGCCGGCCTCTCCGCGGAAAACGCCCTGTTCGGCGCGGACGCCCCGCGTATCAACGTGCTCTACCCGCCGGTGGACGGTCTTCTCTGCGCGGGACGGCCTGACGCCGCCTCCGACGGCTCCGTGCGGGAGCTCTACGGGATGCTGGACACCGAGGGCCGCTGGGTCATCGAGCCGCATATACCGACTTCCGCTGTCTCTCGCAGGGCGTCTTCTTTGTGAATGGGCTGTGGACGGTCAAAAATGCCCAGGGCAAATTCGGGGCCGTGAACCGCAGCGGCGCGGCGGTCATCCCCTTTGAATACGACTCCCTGACCGTCTTTTCCGACGGCCTTGCCGGCGCGGAAAAGGACGGGGCTTTCTTCTACCTGGGCCTCAACAACGCCCGCTATGACGTGTCCCTCCCCGGCGGCGCCGTGGGAAAGCTCACCGGCAGCCACATGAATGACGGCGTGGCCCTGGCCGCCGACGCCGCCGGCCATGTCTGGTTCGTCCAGGGCGTCCCTGTGAACGGCGTTCTCCCCGCCGTCAGCGGCGCGGGGCTGACGGCCCCGGAGGTCTATCTCTCCGGCGGGGCCGTCAGCGGCGTCTCCCACCTGATGGCCGTAAAAAACGCCTCCGGCAAATATGGCTACGTGAAGCTCTCCTTCGATCTGCCTACGCCGCCCCCCTTCTACGACATCAAGGCCGGCGAATTTTATTACGACGCCGTCCTCTGGGCCCTGGATTGGGGCCTGGTGGAGTCGGGCTCCGGCTTCTTCTCCCCCAACACCCCCTCCACCCGCGCCCAGGTGGTGGAGTATCTGTGGAAGGCCGCCGACTCGCCGGCGCCCTCCGCCGGCGTGATCCCCTTCATCGACGTGCCCGACGGCGCTCCCTACCGGGACGCGGTGGTCTGGGCCTATGAAAACGGCATTGCCCGCGGCAACGGCAGCACCGTCCTCTTCTCCCCGGAGGAGCCCGTCTCCCGCGGCCAGCTGGTCACCTTCCTGCACCGGGCCTCCCACACCCCCGCTTCCTCCGCCGCCAACCCCTTCGCCGACGTCCCCGACGGCCAGTTCTACACCGACGCCGTCCTCTGGGCCGCGGAAAGGACCATCGCCCGCGGCACGACGCTCACCACCTTCTCCCCCTACAACAATGTCACCAACGGGGAGCTGGTCACCTTCCTCCACCGCTGGACGGAGCTGGCCTGATCCGCTGTCCGGCCAGGCTCTCCCGGCGTCTCCGGACAAATTTTACCCCCGACGGAAGCTCCGTCGGGGGTAATTTAGACTGTCGAAAAAATATCGGATTTAAGTTTTTTGGCACGCTGATCTTATAGCTTGCGTCAGTTGTTCCTGGAGCATTTCTCCGCGTCGATGGCCAGCACCAGCATCAGCGCCTGGAGGGCGTCGCGGGGGTCCTGGACGTCGATGACGTAGGTGTCCGTCCAGTGCAGGACCTCCTTGGACACCGTGGCCACGCACGAGCCTCTCCCGTCCGTCACCGTGTAATCCCACTCCATGAAGTCCCCCTCCACCTGCCAGTCCCGGCAGTCGATGTTGTACCGTGGCCGGAAAAAGGAGAACTCCCGGTTGATACACCCCACATAGGTCTCGCCGACGTACATCTCAAACTTGGGCAGCAGGGTAAAGACCCGCTCCTTCACCGTACCGGCCTCCGCGCCGTACTGGTCGAAGATCTTCAGGCAGTGGCCCCAGCTCAGCTGTCCCTTCACGGTATACAGCACTCCGCCGGCCTCGTCGTAGATGTCGTAGCTGTCGAACCAGGAGAAAAAGCGCTGTTTGAAAAGCATCCTCATACGGCCCGTCCCCCGTCACATCTTCTCCGGCGCGCTTACCCCCAGCACCGCCAGGCCGTTCTCCAGAACGACGCGCACCGTGCCGGCCAGCTTCAGCCGCGCGTCCAGCAGCGCCTCCTCCGCGCCCCGGATACGGCAGGCGTTGTAAAACCGGTGGAACCGGGCCGCCAGCTCCATAAGATACCTGTTCACCCGACTGGGATCGTAGTCCCTGGCCGCCAGCTTGATCTCCTCCGGGAAGGCGGAGATTTGCTTGATGAGGGCCTTTTCCGTCTCGTCCGTAAGCAGCTCAAAATGGAGGGCGGCGGCGTCCTTCACCTTATGGCCGTCCTCCGCCAGCAGTCCCAGGAGGGTGCAGATACGGGCGTGGGCGTACTGGACGTAATAGACCGGGTTTTCGCTGTCCTGCCGCACCGCCAGATCAAGGTCAAAATCCAGGGGGCTGGTGGCGGAACGGTTGTTGAAATAGTACCGCGCCGCGTCCACGCTGATCTCGTCCAGCAGGTCGTGGAGGGCGATGGCCTTGCCTGTCCGCTTGGACATGCGCACAGGCTGTCCGTCCTGTAAAAGATTCACCAGCTGCATAAGAACGATGACGATGCGCTTCGACCCCTCCAGCCCCAGGCCGTCCACGGCGGCCTGAAGGCGGGCCACATGGCCGTGGTGATCCGCGCCCCAGACGTTGATGACCTTGGAAAAGCCGCGCTTTTCGATCTTATTCCGGTGGTAGGCGATGTCCGCGGCGAAGTAGGTGTAAAACCCGTTGGCCCGCCGGAGGACGTCGTCCTTCAGGTCCAGCTTCTCCGCCTCACCGGCCGTTTTCCCCTCGGCGATGTATTTCTTCCGCAAAAGGTCGGCGGTCCGGAGCCACAGGGCCCCCTCCCGCTCATAGGTCCAGCCGTTCTTCTCCAAAATTTCCACAGTCTCGGCCACATACCCGGACTCGTGTAGGCCGGACTCCAAAAACCACTCGTCGTACTCGATGCCATATTTCAAAAGGTCCGCCTTCATGCGGGGGATGTTCCTGGCCAGGCCGAAGGCCGCCATCTCCTCCTGCCAGCCCTCCTCGGTCCTCCCCTCCGGGAAAGCGGGATGCTCCGCCAAAAATCCCTGGGCCAGCTCCCGGATATCCTCCCCGTGGTAGCCGTCCTCCGGGAAGGCATAATTCTCCTCGCCCAGCTTCTCCTGCATGGCCCTGGCGTAGATGGAAACGGCGAATTTGTGTACCTGGTTTCCGGCGTCGTTGACGTAGAACTCCTTCCACACATCAAAGCCGGCCAGCTTCAGGACGTTGGCCAGGGTGTCCCCCAGCACGCCGCCCCTGGCGTTGCCCATGTGCATGGGGCCCGTGGGGTTGGCGGACACAAATTCCACCATGACCTTCTCCCCGCCGCCCACATCGCACTGTCCGTACAGCTTCCCCTCGGCCTCCACGGCGCGGAGGACGTCGCCGTACCAGCGGCTGCCCAGCCGGAAGTTGATAAAGCCCGCGCCGGCGATGCTGACGCTCTCAAAAAACGTATCCGCAAGGTCAAGCTCCGCGCACAGCGCCTCGGCGATCTTCCTGGGGGCCATGCGCATATCCCGCGCCGCCGCCATGGCGGAGGAGCTGGCGTAGTCGCCAAAGACCACGTCCTTGGGGATCTCCACGGTCCCCCGGAGGACGCACCCGTCGGGAAGCGTCCCCTTCCGGACGGCGCTCTCATAGGCCCCGTTCAACAGCTCGTCGATCTGCTTTTTTGCCTCGTCTATCAGGTTCATATGGTTAGTCCTTTCAGTGTATATCTGATCTCCAGCGTCTTTTTCACCGGCTCGCCGCCCAGCCGCTGGTAAAATTCCGCCCACAGGCGGCCTCTCGTCTCCTTGATCTCCAGGCGCATCCTTCGGGTATCCACCCGTATGTCCGTCTCCCCGTAGGGCGTCGAGTAGGTGAACACCGTGGGAAGTCCGGCGGCGAGCCGCTCCCTCATGGTGACGGCGCCCCGGCGCTCTATGACCATCTCCCCGTCACCGGCGGCCACCTCCACGCTTCCGTCCAGGCCGTTCTCTCCGGTCTCCTCATAGCGGAGCCTCACCGTTCCGGCGGAGACCTCCGCCGCGCCGTCAAAGCTCTGGCGGACGCGGTCCTCCCCGTCCCTCAGCTCCACCGTGATCCTGGCCGGACTCACACCGCTTCCCCCAGGGTCACCCGCTTGACGGAGCCCTCTACGGGGACGCCCAGGAACAGCGACGCCGTCTGGGCAAAATCCTCGGCGCTGTCTGTGACAAAATAACTGCACGTGCCCTTCCGGCGCTCCGCCAGGGCGTCCTCCCGCTCCAGGCGGCCCTTCACCAAGGCCGCGATCTCCGCGCCGGAATCCACCAGCGCCACCTGAGGCCCCATGATGCGCCCGATGGTGCCGGCGATCAGCGGATAGTGGGTACAGCCCAGGATCAGCGTGTCCACATCGGCTTTCTTCAGCTCCTCCAGGTACTCCCTGGCCACCAGCTCCAGCACCGGGTCGCCGTCCCCGATGCGCCCGTCCTCCACAATGGGGACGAACAGGGGGCAGGCCCGCTTGACGATCCGCGCCTGGGGCATCAGCGCCAGGATCTTCTCGTCATAGGCGGTACTGCGGATGGACGCCTTGGTGCCGATAAGCCCGATGCGCCCGTTCCTGGTCCTCCTCACCGCCGCCGCGGCGGCGGCGTCGGCCACGCCGCAGACGGGGATGGGGTAGTCTCCGGCGATCTCCTCGATGCCGTTGGTGCTCACCGTCCCGCAGGCGGCCACCACGGCCTTGATATCGTGGCGCCGCAAAAAGGCGATATCTTGTCTTGCGTACGTCAAAATCGTCTCGCGGCTCTTGCCGCCGTAGGGCACCCGCCCGGTATCGCCCAGATAGATGATATCCTCCCCCGGCATCAGCTCCCGAAGGCGTTTCACGCACGTAAGCCCTCCCAGCCCGGAGTCGAATACCCCAATGGGTCGAAGATCCATAGTCCGATCCTCCAAATCACACGGATAGTCAAGCTGTTGTAAAAATCCACCCTACTACTATATTCTAAAAAGGGAAATAAAACAAGTGTTTTCTTGTAGAATTTTTACTGCCGGAGAAAGGCCGCGGGCCTGTTTCCGGCGCGGATGCCGCCGGAAAATCGAATTGATTATTTTGTCAGGCCGAAAACAAGCGTTTTCCTGTAGAATTCTTTCGCGGAGTTTGCTATAATAGGGGTGATCCATTTTATCTTATCTGTAAGAGGGTTGCGGCATGATCCATTTTGACCTGTCCGGAAAGGACTTCAGGCGGCTTTTAGACCTGGTATACATCGGCAACTGGGTGCTGAACTCCACCCGCGGCGACGACAGGATACCCGACTATGACCGGGTGGAGAGCCTTATCTTCGCCCAGTGTCTCCAGCAGGAGGGGACCCAGGAGCTTTACGACATCGAGGACGGCGTCGTCCTGCCCTCCGTGGCCTTCTCCGAGGGCGGCATCCACGAGGCCATCATGGACTATGAGGACGCCGTTTTCTTCGACATCCTGGCCGAGGAGCTGGCCCGGCGGGATATGGAGCTGGCAAACGAGTCCGAGGAGGACTACCGGGAGCTGGAGCGGCGCATGGAGGAGTATCTGGAGGAGTTCGACCAGAACGGTTTGGACGATCTTTTCCTTGACAAATAACGGATTTTGTCCTATCGTAATAGGATAGAACAGCTTAAAGTTTTTAAACCGGCGGACAGCGCTTTCGCCGTCCAACCCCTGTACCAAGGAGCGGCTTATGGCTAAAAACAACAAGAACAACAGCTCCGGCTCACGCGGCTGGCTGATCTTTCTGGGCTTCATCGTCCTTGTGAATATCCCCTGGGCCTGGCCCCTTGTGCCCCTGGGATTCCTGGGGATCGCCCTGTGGAAGTCCGGCCTGTTCGGCTCCCGCGCCGCGGAAAAGGGCCTCTCCTCCGACGCCCGGCAGGAGTCGCGAATGGAGAAATACCGCATCATGACCGAGGGGCGCAGTGTGGAGTCCATCGACTATCTGGCCTCCGCCGTGGGCGTCAGCTTCGACACCGCCATGCGGGACCTGCAAAAGATGGTGGCCGAGGGCCGTTTCGGCCCCAGGGCCTACATCAACTATGTGGACAAGACCGTGGTGCTGGACCCCACCGCCGCCCGTCCGGCCCAGGCCCAACCCCGCAAGCAGACCCAGACCCAAAACCGGCCCGTCTCCGGCAAGGAGGGCTCCAACATGGTCTCCCGCGCCGCCGAGAGCGACGCCAAGAAGAAGGCCGCCGCCCAAAAAGCCGTCGGGAGCGCCGGGGAGACCGCCCAAAAGGCCCCGGATAAGGGCCCGTACACCGCCCTCAACAAGGTCCTGCTGGTGCTGGGCATCGTCCTGTGCGCCCTGGGCGGAGGCTTTGCCCTGAGCATGATGTCCGGGTCAGCCGCCGGCTTTCTTAATTATGCGCTTCCGGCCCTCATCCCGCCCCTCTCCGTGATATCCAGCGGCGCGGGGTGCCTGGTGTACCGGGGCTTCCTCAAAAAGCGGGAGAACCGCTTTAAGGTCTACGAGGCCGTTTGCGCGGGTCGGGACTATGTGAAGATCGGGGAACTGGCCTCCAAGGCCGGCGTCTCCCAGCGCAAGTGCAAGCGGGATTTGGAGGCCATGCTGGACAAGAGCCTGCTCCCCGGCAGCGCCTATATCGACCAGGGCGACGGCCTGCTGGTGCTGAAGGCCGGCGCCGCCCCCAAGGCCAGCGAGCCCGTCACCGAGCCGGAAAAGGACAACGAGGACCGGTACAAGGCCATTCTCAAGGAGATTCGCAAGCTCAACGACGACATCCCCGACGAGGGCGTCTCCAAGCGCATCGACGAGATGGAGGACCTCACCAGCCGCATCTTTCGGGCCGTCCAGGAGAAGCCGGAGAAGGAGCCCCAGATCAAGTCCTTCATGAGCTACTACCTGCCCACCACCCTGAAGCTCCTGGGCACCTACGCCGACTTCGAGAAGTCCGGGGCCTCCGGCGAGAACATCCAGTCCACCAAGGCGGAGATCGAGCGCATCCTGGAGACGCTGGTGGACGGCTTCCGCAAGCAGCTGGATAAGCTCTACGAGTCCGAGGCCATGGATATCTCCTCGGATATCGACGTGCTGGAGAACATGCTCCGACGGGACGGCCTTGCCGGCGACGGCAGCGCCTTCAAAGCCCGCCAGTCCGGCAAATGACCCCGTCCGGCCAACGCCCTTCCTCAACGATCCGCCGTCAAATCAAACGCCTAAAAACCGCGCCGTTCCCCAAGGGGGAACGGCGCTTTTTCACGGCTCAAAAAATTTTTTAAAAAAATTAAAAATAATGCTTGACAAGTACTTTTACTTGTGCTATAATATGCTTAAATCAAAGCTTCAGCTTGCTGATCTCCCGCAGGTCCGCCACGATATGCGTCTCGTCCCCGGTGGGGACGGCGGGGCTGGCGGGGGGCAGGAAGAGGATGCTTTTGACGCCGGCGTTCACCGCGCAACGGACGTCGATGGGCCTGTCGCCGATGTAATAAGTATGGCTTTTGTCCAGGGTATGACGGGCGCACAGGGCGTTGAGACCGTCCGGCGCGGGCTTTCTGGGAAGGCCGGCTCCGGCGGTGAGCACGTCGGTGAAGTACCGGAGCACCCCCAGTCTTTCCAGCACCAGCGGGGCCGTATCGCCCTTGTGGGTGTAGACGAACTCCGGGAACCCCATGCCGGAGAGGGCCTCCAGCGCCTCCTTGGCGCCGGCGGTCAGCTTCACCTCGCCGTCCCTGGCGGTGCTCAGCTCCCGGTAGCGCTTCCAGAGCCTGTTCGGGTCCTGGCCCGCGGCGGCAAAGCCGCCCAAAAACTCTTTTACCGAACCGGCGATCAGCCGCCGGTATGTTTCGGAGGGGTCGCAAACGACGCCCTCTTCGCGGAGCGCTGCCAAAACGCAGTCCAGAATGACGCCGTAGGAGTCCAAAAGCGTCCCGTCCAGGTCCCAGATGAGGGCGGTCATCGCAGCTGTCTCCGCCTCGACAGGTTCAGCGGCCCCTCCTGCATGTCGTTGATCATATCCAGGGCCTTGTTGAGGCCGTAGGCCACGCACATGTCCGCGTCGTCGGCGATGCGGGTGCGGATGCTGGTGGAGCTCTCGATGAGCCTGTCAAAGCCCCACAGGAGCGCCCCGCCGCCGGTGATGACGATGCCGTTTTCGGAGATATCCGCCACCAGCTCCGGCTGGGTATTCTCCAGGACCCGGTGGATGGCCTCCAATATCTGCTCGCTGACCTCGTCAAAGGCGTCGATCATCTCCGTGGAGCTGACGGACACCATGCGGGGCAGGCCGGTCATCAGGCACCGGCCCTTCACCTCGATGCTCATCTCGTCAGGCTTGGGGAAGACACAGCCGATGGACTTTTTCAGCTCCTCCGCGGTGGTCTTGCCCACCAGCAGGTTGTGCTTTTTCCGGATATACTTGATGATGGCCTCGTCAAAGGCGTCTCCGGCTGTCTTGATGGACTCCGACTGCACCACGCCGGAGAGGGACACCACCGCGATATCCGTGGTGCCGGCGCCTACGTCCACCACCATATGCCCCTCCGCCTTGGTGATATCCACCCCGGCGCCCATGGCCGCCGCCACGGGGGACTCCATCAGATAGACCTTTCTGGCTCCGGCGCGGATGCCCGCGTCGATGACCGCCCGCTCCTCCACCTCGGTGATGCCCGACGGGACGGATACCACCACCCGCGGCTTCAAAAGGCTGAAGGACGTGACCTTCCTGAGAAGCTCCCGTACCATGCGCTCGGTCATGTCAAAGTCGGAGATCACGCCCCCCTGCAGGGGGTGGATGGCCACGATGTTCCCCGGCGTGCGCCCCAGCATCCGCTGGGCCGCCGCGCCCACCTTCAAAAGCCGGCCTGTATTCTTGTCCATGGCCACCACCGACGGTTCGCGGGTGACGATCCCCTTGCCCCTGACCGCCACCGCCACCGTGGCGGTGCCCAGGTCGATCCCTATGTCGCGTCCGAATATCATATGCAAAAACCTCCGTTCAGGTGTCTTTCTACCGTATAGTATACCCAAGTGAATGGTTTAATTTTCCTTTTTATTGGCTTTACGGGCGGCGGCGAAGGTGAGGCACACCACATCTTCCGCTCCGGCCATCAACAGCATACGGGAGCACTCCGACAGGGTGGCCCCGGTGGTGTAGATGTCGTCGATGAGCAGGACCCGTTTGCCCTGAAAGAGCTGGGCGTTCACCGCCTGAAAGGCCCCCAGCACGTTGGCGGACCGGGCCTCCCTGGTATCCAGGCGGGAGTTGGCCTGGGTGTGGCGCTTTTTGCGGAGCGCCGTCACCAGCGGCACGCCCAGGCGCTCCGCCGTCAGTCGGGCCAAAAGCCGGGCCTGGTCGAAGCCCCGCCCGCGCCGCCGGCGGCGGCTGACAGGCACCCAGGCGGCCACGTCATAGAGGCCCGCCAGCTCCTCATCGGCGCACGACGCCATCAGGCGGGCGAAGGGGACGGCGTGGCCCCGCCTCCCGCCGAATTTATACCGCAGCATGGCCTCCCGCGCCCTGCCCTCGTAGTAGAGGGGCGCGGCGGCCTGGGAGAAGAACTCCCCCCGCCCCCGTATCCTCCCGCACCGGGGCAAATCCACCGCGCAGTCGGGACAGACATCCCCCGTCTCCAGCCGTTTCCGGCAAAAGACGCATCTGGGCGGGAAAAGGAGATCGGAGAGGCGTTTGACAAGCTTCACGCCTCCACCTCCCCGCAAAGGCGCGCCCGCAGGCCCGAATACCGCCGCTGACGGCGGTCATTGGCCACCATGGCGGAGAAGACGTCGGGCCCGCCGGCCACGATGAGCAGCTCCCGCGCCCTGGTGACGGCGGTGTAGAGAAGCCCCCTGGTCACCAGTCCCGGCGGGCACTTGGGCAGGGCCAGGATCACCGCCCGGTACTCACTGCCCTGGGATTTGTGGACGGTGACGGCATAGGCCGGCTCCAGGTCCGTCATCTGGTCGAAGGGGTAGGGCACCAGCCTGTCCTCAAAGCGCAGATAGGCCACCTGGGCCTCCGTGTCCATGTCCTCTATGTAGCCCACGTCGCCGTTGTAGATGCCGGCGCCCGGCTCCCCGTGGGCGGCGGGAACGCCGTCAGGGGGGAGGGCGGAGGCGCCCTTCACCCACATTATATCATAATTGTTCCTGGTTTGCATCACCCTGTCTCCCACCCGGAAGACGATATTTCCCACGGTCTTTTCCTTTTTGTCCGGCGAGGCGGGATTCAGCGCCTCCTGAATGGCCGCGTTCAGCTCCCGCGTCCCGCCCCCGTACTTCCGGGAGGGGGACAGCACCTGGATATCCGCGGCGGGGATGCCCATGTTCCTGGGCAGGCGCCGGGAGATCAGCTCCGTCACCGTTCTGACCACGTCTTCGGGATCGGTGCGCTTCAGGAAGTAGAAATCGCCGCCGGTATTCCTGAGACTGGGCACCTCGCCCCGATTGATGCTGTGGGCGTTTTTGACGATGTCGCTCTGCCGTGCCTGGCGGAAGATGTCCGTCAGGCCGATGACCGGCACGGCGCGGCTGCGGATGATGTCTCCAAAGACGTTCCCCGGCCCCACCGAGGGCAGCTGGTCGGCGTCCCCCACCATCACCAGGCGGCAGGCCGCCGGCATGGCGTCCAGCAGGGCGGCCATCAGCCTTATATCCACCATACTGGTCTCGTCCAGGATCACCGCGCCGCAGGTCAGCGGGTCGGCGGCGCACTTCTCAAACTCCCGCCCCTTCTCTCCGGCCTCCGGCATCCCGGCCCCCAGCAGGCGGTGGACGGTCTGGGCCTCCCGGCCCGTAAGCTCCGTGAGCCTCTTGGCGGCTCGACCCGTGGGGGCGGTCAGAAGCGTCTCAATGCCCATCTCGTCAAAAAGGCCGATGATGCCCCTGACGGTGGTGGTCTTTCCCGTGCCCGGCCCGCCGGTGAGCACCATGACCCGTCCGCGGGCCGCCATCTCCACGGCCATCCTCTGCTTGTCCGCGAAGGTGATGCCGCACCGGTGCTCCGCCCGTTCCACCAGCACCGCCAGCCCCGGCACGTCATCCACGGGCGTGCGGGCCATCAGGGATATCCGGCCCGCCACCTCGCCCTCGGCCTCATACATGTCCCTCATATAGACGGCATCCACGCCGGCCACCCGCTGGGTGACCGTCTGGCCCGTGACATCCAGCTCCTGAAGGGCCCGCTCCGCCGGCTCCGGATCGATCTCCAGAAGCTGGCAGGCGGCGGCCAACAGCTTGTCCCTGGGCAGGAAAACGTGGCCGTTCCCCTGGTTGTGACGCAGCTCAAAGACGATCCCGGCGCACACCCGCTCCACGCAGTCCGGGGCGAAGCCCAGGTTGCGGGCCAGGCCGTCGGCGGCGAAAAAGTCCATGCCGAAGCTCTCGTCCGCCAAAATATACGGGTTTTCCGTGATCACCGTCTCCGCCTCGTCGCCGTAGGCCCGATAGAGCCGTGCGGCGGCGATGGGCTTGACGCCGTTGTCCGCCAAAAATTCCATGAGCCGCCGAAGGCCTGTCTGCTGGCGGAAGCGCTCCTGCATATCCTGGGCCTTTTTCAGGGTGATGCCCTTTATTTGCGCCAGCTCCTCCGGGGCGTTCTCGATGACCTCCAGGCTCCTGGCCCCGAAGGTGGAGACGATGAGCCGCGCCAGCTTGACGCCGATGCCCCGTATGGCTCCGGAGGCCAGGTAGTCGTATATGGCGGCGCTTCCCTCCGGCAGGGAGCGCTCGGCGTGCTCGGCCTTGAACTGCTGGCCGTAGCTGGCGTGGGTGGTCCAGGCCCCGTAGAGCCTCAGCCCCTCCCCCGCCGCCACGCCGGGGAGATTCCCCACGCAGGTCACCGTCTCGTCCCCGGAGCGCAGCTTCAGCACGGTATAGCCGTTTTCAGGGTTTTGGAATATAACGGCCTGTACCGTGCCCTCTATGCAACTAAGCTCAGTCTCATCCATCGGTAGTCTCCGTGTCCAAAGTTTCTTTTGTGTCTCTTATCAGCGCCGCCCCGTAGCGGGCGGCCAGCAGCTCGGCTCTCCGCCGCGCCTCCGCCGTCATGCCGGCGTCCAGGATGACCGTCTCCGCCCTGGCCTCCGCAGGCTGACGGATGGCGGCCTCCAGCCCCGCGGCGTCGCCGGTACAGCGCAGTACCGTCAGCCGCTCCACCCCCGGCACCGGGTAGTTCTTCGGCAGGATCGCTCTGACCAGCAGGACGATCCCCATCACCGCCGCCGCGATGGCGGCGCCCAACAGGGTCTCCGTTATCATACATCAGCACCCCCAAGCCACAATATGCGCCCGACGGGGGCATGGTGCGGCGGGAAACGCGAAAGGTGAGATTTCAGGCCCCTTTGGGGGATCATTTGCCGCTTTGGCCCCGAAGCTGGATGATCCGGTCACGCAGCAGCGCCGCGTACTCAAATTCCAGCATCTGGCTGGCCTTGCGCATCTCCTTCTCCAGCTTGGCGATGGCCTCCTCGCGCTGGCGCTTTGTGAGGTATTTTCCGTCATCGTCGGTGAGGCCCCTGGCGGGCTTCTCCTCCTCCCGCTCCAGGACGGAGCGGATATCCTTGACGATGGTTTTGGGCACGATGCCGTTGGCCTTGTTGAAGGCGTCCTGCTTCTTCCGGCGGCGGTCCGTCTCGTCCATGGCCGCCCGCATGGAGGGGGTCACGGTGTCGGCGTAGAGGATGACCAGGCCCTCCGCGTTCCGGGCCGCCCGTCCGATGGTCTGGATCAGGCTGGTCTCGGACCGCAAAAAGCCCTCCTTGTCCGCGTCCAGGATGGCCACCAGGCTCACCTCCGGCAGGTCCAGGCCCTCCCGCAGGAGGTTGATGCCCACCAGCACGTCGAAGGTACCCAGGCGCAGATCGCGAATAATCTCCATGCGCTCAATGGCGTCGATGTCGTGGTGCATATAGCGGACCTTGATGCCCGCCTTGGTGAGGTAGTCCGTCAAATCCTCGGCCATCCGCTTGGTGAGGGTGGTGACAAGCACCCGTTCCCGTTTGGCGGTGCGGGCGTTGATCTCGCCGATGAGGTCATCGATCTGCCCCTCCACGGGACGCACCTCCACTTGGGGGTCCAGAAGGCCCGTGGGCCGGATGATCTGCTCGGCGATCTGTCCCGCCCGCTCCCGCTCATACTCCGCCGGCGTGGCGGAGACGTAGACGGCCTGGTGGATACGCTGGTTGAACTCGTCGAACTTCAGGGGCCGGTTGTCATAGGCGGAGGGCAGGCGGAAGCCGTACTCCACCAGCGCCTCCTTCCTGGCCCTGTCCCCCCGGTACATGGCCCGTACCTGGGGCAGGGTGACGTGGCTCTCGTCCACGAAGAGGATAAAATCTTTGGGAAAATAGTCCAGCAGCGTCATGGGGGCGGAGCCCTCCGGACGGCCTGAGATGACGCGGGAGTAGTTTTCGATGCCGGAGCAGTAGCCAAGCTCCTGGAGCATCTCCACGTCGTACATGGTGCGCTGGTAGATGCGCTGGGCCTCGATGAGCTTGTCCCGCTCCTTGAACCAGGCCACCCGCTGGTCCATCTCCCGCAGGATCTCCTGAATGGCCCTGTCCATCTTGTCCCTGGGCGTTACGTAGTGGGTGGCGGGCCAGATGGGGATGTTGGTGAGCCGGCGCACCACGGCGCCGGTGACGGTGTTGATCTCACTGATCCTGTCCACCTCGTCCCCGAAGAACTCTATCCTCAAGGCCGTGTCCTTCCAGTAGGCCGGCCACACCTCCACGGTGTCGCCCCGAACCCGAAACATATTGCGCTCAAAGGCCAGGTCGTTGCGCTCATAGCGGATATCGGCGAATTTTTTCAGAAGCTCCGGTATTTTGATCTCCATGCCCACCCGAATGGGCACCATCATGGCCTCGAAGTCATCCGGCTCGCCCAGGCCGTAGATGCAGCTGACGGAGCTGACCACGATCACGTCCCGCCGCTCCAAAAGGGAGGCGGTGGCGGACAGGCGGAGCCTGTCGATCTCGTCGTTGACGGAGCTGTCCTTCTCGATGTAGGTGTCCGTGTGGGGGATGTACGCCTCCGGCTGGTAGTAGTCGTAGTAGGAGACGAAATACTCCACGGCGTTTTCCGGAAAAAACTCCTTGAACTCCGCGCACAGCTGGGCCGCCAGGGTCTTGTTGTGGGCCAGCACCAGGGTGGGCCGGTTCATCCGGGCGATGACGTTGGCCATGGTGAAGGTCTTGCCGGAGCCGGTGACGCCCAGCAGGACCTGCTCGTCAATGCCCATCTCCAGGCCCCGACACAGGGTATCGATGGCTTCGGGCTGGTCGCCCATGGGCTTGTAGGGGGCGTGCAGTTTAAATTCCATTGGCTTTCCTCTCCCGCCGGTGCTCTTACGGCGCGTCAGGCCGCCTCTCAGGCGGACGGCCCGCGCTGTCCGGTCTCTCGTTTGTCAGGACGCCGTTCTCCCACAGGGAGACGAAATCGTCCCCGGAGACGACGATGTGGTCAAGAAGGGTGACGCCCCTCTCCCGGAGGGCGTCACGGAAGCGGAGGGTGGCGCGCTCGTCCGCCGCCGAGGGCAGGGCGACGCCGCTGGGGTGGTTGTGGGCGGCGATGACGTAGACGGCGCACATGGCCTCGCTCATCCGCACCATGTCCTCCAGGTCCACCCGCACCGACTCCTCGCCCCCCAGGGCCGCCAGACGCAGGCCCAGGAAGGTAAAGCCCTCGTCCAGGCCCACGATATACAGGGCCTCCTCCCGGTGGGCCGCGAAGTAGGGGATCAGGAACGCCCCCGCCTCCCCCGCGCCGGCAAGCCGGGGCCTGCCGTCCTCCGTCTCCGGGGGCGGGGCCTGCCGGCGGTAATATTCCTTTTGATGTGCTTCCCGCGCCGCCATGGCCCCTCCTTGTAAATACAGTTTGTAATCATCGGTGCGCTTCTTGCAGCTTCTTCACAGCTGTAAAGAATCACCGCGTCCGCCGGCCCTGTCCAATCGTTCCCAAATTCGCGGTTTGGGACATCTTTTCGGAACTTTCCGTCCGGCTCACATCGGCCCGTGAAAGTATTTCCGGTTGACGTAAGCGCGGGACGTAGAGGGCTTTACAATAAGTTATGCACATTTTCCACATGGTTTTCCACCGCAAAAAGGGCGCTTGGCCCTAAGAAAAGGCCCATTTTTACCAGTATTTTACTAATCTCGGAGCCGCGGTTTGTGGAAAACCCGTTTTGGGGACAAGCTTGACATAAAAACATTTTTACCGGATTCGGTCCCGCCGCGGCTTCATTTTTGAAGGCGGCGGGGACATAATCGCCCGTCAGAAAATGACCTTATCGATGTCCATGGTGGCGTAGGCGTTCAGCTCCTGGCCGGCCCGAACGCCGGAGAGGTACTCATAATAGCCCTGGCAGGCTATCATAGCGCCGTTATCACCGCACAGCTTCAGGGGCGGCACAAAGAGACGCCTGTTTTCCCCTTTGCAGGCGGCCTCGAAATCGGACCGGATGCGCTTGTTGGCGGCCACGCCGCCGGCCACCACCACGGTGTCGTACCCAAGCTCCCTGGCCG
This sequence comes from uncultured Oscillospiraceae bacterium, assembly GCA_947626845.1. Classification (GTDB taxonomy): domain Bacteria; phylum Bacillota; class Clostridia; order Oscillospirales; family Oscillospiraceae; genus RUG626. Next base: position 79,888 of record CANQTW010000005.1, read on the forward strand.
CGTCCATGGCGCGGGGGACCAGCGTCTCGCTGACGGCCCGCTGGAAGCTGGCGGCCAGGCCGGAACGGTCAAGGGGCTCGCCCTTTTGCGCCGCGTTGTGGATGACGTTGATGACGGCGGTCTTCAGGCCGGAGAAGGACATATCGTAGGGGTGGCCGTCGATTTTGGCGTGGGGCAGGGGGAAGGCGCGGTCGTCGCCGCCCTCGGCCAGATTTTGCAGGGGCAGTCCGCCGGGGTAGGGCAGGCCCAGCACGCGGGCGGCCTTGTCGAAGCACTCCCCCGCCGCGTCGTCGTGGGTCGAGCCGATGATGGACATGTCGGTAAAGCCGCGCACGTCCACGATGGCGGTGTTGCCGCCGGAGATGGCCAGGCACAGGAAGGGGGGCTTCAGCTCAGGGAACGCCAGATAGTTGGCGGCGATATGGCCCCGAACGTGGTGGACGGGGATCAGGGGCACGCCCAGGGCCAGGGCCGCGCCCTTGGCGAAGTTGACCCCCACCAAAAGGGCGCCGATGAGGCCCGGCGCGGCGGTGACGGCGATGGCGTCGATGTCATTTTTTTGGAGGCCGGCCTTTCTCACCGCCTCCCCGGCCAGGCGGGATATGACGGTGATGTGGTTCCGGGAGGCGATCTCAGGCACCACGCCGCCGTAGAGGGCGTGCATATCCGCCTGGGAGAAAATCTCGTTGGACAAAATCTCCCGTCCGTCCCGCACCACGGCGGCGGCGGTCTCGTCGCAGGAGGATTCGATTCCGAGTATGTTCATGGCGATTCTCCGTTACTTATCCGTTACTCAAAGGGAAATACTAATGTCCATTTAAAAGGAGACACCGAGCGGCGAGGATTTTTCGTGTCAGACGAGGAAGCCGGCGCAGGGAATACCCATTGGTATTGCCAAGACGGCTGACGAAGTATGACGCAAAAAAGGCCGTCGCGAATGGCTTATTTTAATTGGATATTAGTATTATGTCCATCAGAAGGGCGTCCTCCGTGGGGAGGGAATAGTAATCGCGGCGCACGCCGCAGACGGCGAAGCCCGCGGCCCGGTACAGGGCGATGGCGGCGGCGTTGGACCGGCGCACCTCCAGGTACATCCGCTCCGCGCCGCGCCCTTTGGCCCGCACCAGGACCTCGTCCAGCAGTGCCCTGCCCAGTCCCTGGCGGCGGAAGCCGCCGCCTACGGCCAGGTTGTACAGCTCCGCGTCCTCCCAGGAGACGTGGTAGACGGCAAAGCCCGCCGTCTGTCCGTCCTTCTCCAGCACCAGCAGCTCCCCGTCCGGGGCGTCAAGGTAGGCCTCCATGGAGGCACGGCTCCAGGGGTCGGAAAAGCTGCTGTTTTCGATGGCCATGACGCCGTCCAGGTGGCGGCTTCGCGCTTTCAGTATCCTCATTTCGCCTCGTACCAGTTCCGGCCCGTGTGGGCCTCCACGGTCAGGGGGATAGAGAGGCTGGCCGCGCCCTCCATCTCCCGCTTCAAAAGCTCCCGCACGGCCTCCGCGTCCTTCTCCGCGCACTCCACGATAAGCTCATCGTGGACCTGCAAAAGGAGCCTGGCGTCCAGGCCGCTCTCCCGGAGGGCCCGGTCCACGTTCACCATGGCGATCTTCATGATGTCCGCCGCGGCGCCCTGGATGGGCATGTTCCTGGCCACCCGCTCGCCGAAGGAACGAACGGTGAAGTTGGAGGCCCGCAGCTCCGGCATGGGCCGGCGGCGGCCATAGAGGGTGGTGACGACCCCCGTTTCCCTGGCGTCGGCGATGACCTTTTCCATATAGCCGGCCACGCCCTTATAGGCGCTCATATAGGCGTTGATATAGTTCCTGGCCTCCGGCACCGACAGGCCGATGTCCTCCGACAGGGAGAAGGCGGAGATGCCGTAGACGATGCCAAAATTCACCGCCTTGGCGTGGCGTCTCTGCTCCGCCGTGACCTTCTCCGCCGGTATCCCCATCACCTGGGCGGCGGTGGAGCGGTGGATGTCCTCGCCGTTCAAAAAGGCGTTCTTCATGTGCTCGTCCCCGGAGATGTGGGCCAGGATACGCAGCTCGATCTGGCTGTAATCCGCGTCCACCAGGGTATATCCCGCCGGGGCCACGAACATCTTACGTATCTCCCCGCCCAGCTCCCGACGGACGGGGATGTTCTGGAGGTTCGGCTCCGTAGAGCTTAATCGGCCCGTGGCGGTGACGGTCATCTGGAAGTTGGTGTGGATGCGCCCGTCCGGGCCGATGACCTTCTGGAGGCCGTCGGCGTAGGTGGATTTGAGCTTGGTCAGCTCCCGGTACTCCAAAATCTTGCCCACGATGGGGTGTAGGGGCCGGAGCTTCTCCAGCACGTCCACGTTGGTAGAGTAGCCGCGCCGGTTCTTCTTCCCCGCGGGCAGGCCCAGCTTTTCAAAGAGGAGCTGTCCCAGCTGCTTGGGGGAGTTGATGTTGAACTCCGTCCCCGCCAGGTCGTAAATCTCCGCCGAAAGGCTGTCGATCTGTCCGCCTAAAAGCTCGCCGAAGGCCGACAGGGCCTTCTCGTCCACCAGGAAGCCCGCCAGCTCCATGCGGGCCAGCACCGGACACAGGGGCATCTCCACCTCCTCCATCAGAAAGCGGAGGCCGGCCTCCTCCAGCATCGGCTCCAGCCGCTCCCGTAGGCAGGCCACGGCGGCGGCCTCGGACAGAAGCCGCGCGGAGAGCTTCAGACCGTCGTCCAGGAGGGACAGCTGTTCCCCCTCCCCGGCCTCGCCCATGGGCGTGAAGCCGCAGTATTTTTCGCAAAGGCGCGGAAGCTCGTACCGGCTGGCCGTAGGGTCCAGGAGGTACGCGGCGATGGCGGAGTCGAAGCTCCAGCCCTCCATGGGCAGGCCCATGGCACCCAGCATACGGAGGGTATCCTTGATGTCGTGGCCCATCTTTTTGACCTCCGGCGCGCAGAGGGCCTCCAGCGCGGGGCGGAAGGCGGGGGATTCCTCGCTTAAAAGGAACCCCTGCCCCTCCGGGCTGTCGTTATCCATGTAGACGGCGCAGATGGTCCCGTCGGCGGAGAAGCGCACGCAGGCAGCGCCTGTGGAGAGGGCCTTTTTGAAGTCCGCGAGGGACTCATCGTCCGTCACCTCCACGGTGACGCACTCCCCGGAAAACTCCATGGGTTCGCAGGGCGGCTCGGCGCTTGCCGGCGGGGTCAGGCCGTAGGCCTCGATGAGCTTGCGGAACTCAAGGCGGGTGAAAATCTCATAGAGCCGGTCATTGTCCACGTCCCTGACGCGGTTTTCCTCCGGATTGAACTGAAGGGGCGCGTCACAGCGGATGGAGGCCAGATCGAAGCTGAGCTCCGCCATCTCCCGTCCGTCGGTGAGCTTGGCGATAAGGCCGGGCTTGGCCGGCACGCCGGGGGCTTGCTCAATAGCGGGGAGCTTTTCGTATATGGCCGCCACGTCGCCGTAGAGCTGCACAAGGCCCATGGCGGTCTTCTCCCCCACGCCCCGCACGCCGGGGATGTTGTCGGAGGTGTCGCCCATCAGGGCCTTCAGGTCGATCATGTGGATGGGGTCGAAGCCGTACTCCGCCCGGAACACCTCCGGCGTGACGCGCTTGGTATTGGTCTGGCCCATGCGGGTGGTGATCAGGTCCACGGTGGTGGCGTCGGACACCAGCTGCAGGCTGTCCCGGTCACCGGTGCAGACCACGCACTCCCAGCCCGCCGCGGCGCATTTGTGGGCGATGGTGCCCAGCAGGTCGTCGGCCTCCCAGCCGGAAAGCTCGTAGCGGCGGATGTTCATGGCGTCCAGGGTGTCCTTCAAAATCGGCATCTGGGCCGCCAGCTCCTCCGGCATCTTGTGGCGGGTGGCCTTGTAGCCGTCGTACTTCAAGTGGCGGAAGGTGGGTTCCGGCAGGTCGAAGGTGACGCACACCGCGTCCGGCCCCTCCTCCGCAAGGAGGCGGCGCAGGATGTTGAGAAAACCGAAAACCGCGTTGGTGGGCGTCCCGTCGGAGGTGTTCAGCGGCCTCACCCCAAAAAACGCCCGGTTCACTATGCTGTTCCCGTCAAGCACCATGAGCTTCATACCGGCACCTCCAAAAAAGTCCTTAAACCTAATATCCAATTAAAGCAGGACATTCGCGACGGTCTTTCTCGCCGCTCGGTGTCTTCTTTTAAATGGAGATTAGTATAACTAAATTATTTTACCACTCCTATGTGGGAAATGCAAATACAAAAACCCGTTGAGGGGATAAAATCGGTGGAAAAGCGGTTTTTGTGTTTTTTTCCGGCGTGTCAAATGAATAACAAAAGTAAAAATTTTGCCAGCGGTGTGCAGGCCGCCCCGCCGGCAAATTGCCGGCGGGGCGGTCCAGTTTGTCAAAAAACTTAAATTCGATATTTTTTCCGGCGGCATGTACGTCGGAAAAAATCCCTTTTGTCGCCCAAGTGTGCGCTCTGCGTGCGCGCAGGGCGACAGCAGGGCAATTTTTTCTGAATTTCGCAAAATTCAGAGAAAATTACCCGCACGTTCCCCTTGTCGGAAAAAAGCCCGTCAGGGCTTTTTCGACAGTCTCAACCGCCCCGCCGGCAATTTGCCGGCGGGGCGGTCAGGGAAATTCGATAGTGCGGCGGGGCGCGGCGGAAAATCCGACTGTAGAGGCGCGTTTTTGAGGAACGGGCGCAGTACGTGGGCCGGAAAATGCCCGCCCACGGGGCATATGTTTTTTACTTCTCCGCGCTGAAATCGTAGAGATAATACCCGCCGGGGCCGGAAAGGCCGCCCTCCTCCACGGCGCTGCTCTCCACGCCCACGCAGGTATCGTCGAGCCAGAAGATGCCCTCCTGGGACGTGGCGGGCACGTCCCGGTCAAAGGCGACGAAAACGCCCTTCCCGATATCGATGACGCCCAGCTCCGCCCATTGGATCACTGGCTTTTGCTCAAGATCCAGCACATAGTAAAGGAGGCGTCTTCCATCGGGACTGGGCAGTATATCCCCGCCGCGGGCAAAGGTGAAGTTTTCAATGGGAATTTCCCGTCCGTCTTTCAGGTCGCGCAATCTGACGGAGCCGTCCTCCTCCACGAGAACGCACCACTTCTGCCCGTTGCTGAAGCCGGCGATGACACCGTGAGGCGGGAATGCGTGCTCGCTGTCGTTGAGGCATGTGGTGCGCTCCAGGGTCTGCCTCAAAATACCGCCGTCCAGATCATACGCCCAGAAGGTCACCGTACCGGGGCCGGGACTCTCAAACGGTTCGTCCCAGCTGTATAACAGCAGCGTCCGGTCATCCGCGAAGAAGGCCCCGCTGGCCTTCACGCCGGTGAGGGCGGACAGCTCCGTAAGCGCCCCGCTGTCAACGTCCAGATACCAGTTTGTTTTCTCTGCTCCCTGGTCGACGGTGAGCACGGCGGCGGTCATTCCACTGTTCCAAACGGTGTCAGTAAGCCTTTTCTCCGGGGCGAGCGCGGCGGCACCGGTGTCCGCCAGGAAATCCGCTGTCCGGCCTGTTTCCAGGTCATAGAGCATATACCATACGCCCCCGTCCGTCCGGGCGTGAAACGTCAGCAGGAGCTTGTCCGTGTGGCCGGGAATGGCGCTCACGTCCACGCGGGGGTCTGCATCCCCGTCCCAGGACTCTCCGGCGCCGGAGACGGTATCCACCACGATCTCTCCCTCCCAGGCAAACCAGTCAAAGCATGTCTCAAAGGTCTCGCCCCGCCACGTCACGGAAACGTACCGCCGGTCCGGGTGGATATCCTCCCGGCTGATCCCGCCGGCGCTCAGGGACCAGTATTCCACGGGCCTTAATGTGTGCGCGGTTTCGTCGGCCTCCAGCTTGTACAGGAGATCGCCGCGGCGCAGAAAACGCCCCTCTCCCAGGCGCACATAGACGGCCTTGACCGCGCCCCCGATCTCACTGCCGGAGACTTCCGGACCGCGGCTGCCGTCCTCCAGTCGGCCCGGTTCCGGCACCTGTTCCCGCTCCGTGATGCGGAAAAAGATCAGCACCGCCTCTCGGAGTTCCGGACTGGCCGCCAGGGCCACGGTGAAGGTAGTCAGCGCCAGCGCCGCCGCGGCGGCCAGGGCCGTCAGGGCGCGGCGAAGGGGCCTTTTGGGTCTGACCGCCGCAGAATCCGCAAGTCTTTCCTCCGCCGAGCGGATATAGTCGCCGCTGATGTCGTTCAGGGCGTCAAGAAGTTCGTCTTTTTTCATAGAAAACCCTCCATTTCCAGATACCGCAGGAGCTTCCCCCTTACACGGGCCAACGAGGATTTGACCTTGCTCTCACTGAAGCCGAACCGGACGCTGAGTTCCTTCACCGGCACCATGAACCAGTACCGGCAGACAAACAGGTCCCGCGTCTCTACGGAAAGCGTCTCCAAAAAGGTGTCAATCGCCTGGGTCAGCTCTTGCAGCTCCACGCCTCTTTCCGCCTCCGTTCCCCCCGGAAGGCACTCCGAAAGCTCCTCCAGGCACAGCGCCGCCTGGCCGCCGCCCCGCTTTTCTCTGCCCCTGTCCCGCAGGCGGTTCAGAGCGGCGCGGCGGGTCAGCTTGCCCAGGTAGGTTTTCAGCGTTTCCGGCCTCTGGGGCGGGATGCTCCTCCAGGCCGCCAGCCAGACGTCATTGACGCACTCCTCACAGTCGCGCTCGTCGCTCAAAAACCGCCCTGCTATGGAGCGGCAGTAACCGCCGTACCTTGTCCGCGTCTCGGCGACTGCCCGCTGATCCCGCGCCCAATAGAGGCTTACGATCTCCCCGTCCTCCACGATATCACCTTCCTTCTGCCGTTTGATGCGAGGGCCCTCACCCTTATACTCACCAAAGCTTCCCCGACGTCGCGGGCAGAGGGCAAAAAAATCTCCCTCCGGATGGCGGAGGGAGAAAAAGGGGTCAGATTCTTTTCCAGACGACGCCGGTGGGGGTGTCGGTGAGCTCGATGCCGCTGCGTTTCAGCTCGTCGCGGATACGGTCCGCCTCGGCAAAGTTTTTGGCCTTTTTGGCCTCGGCGCGCCTCAGCACCAGGGCGTCGATCTCCGGGTCGCCCTCGCCGGTGACGGTGATGCTCGCCCCCGCTCCGATGGACATGGTCGCCTTGATCTCCCCAAGCTCCACGGTCTTTTTGCGCAGGATGGCGGCCTTTTCCAAAAGGCTCAGGCTCAGGACCCGATCATAATCGCCGATGACGGCCAGGCGGGTGGCGTCGTTGGTATCGGCCTTCAGGGCGTCGTAGACGGCGGTGATCCCCAGGGACGTGTTCAAATCGTTCCCCACGGCGTTGATGAATTTCTGACGGTACGCCTCCACGACGGCGCCGTCCACCGCCCCGTCATCGGGCTTCAGGGCGGCCACGCGGGCGATGAGCTTGCGGTAGGCCCCGGCGGCGTTGTCCAGGTTTTCCCAGGAGAACACCAGCACCTTGCGGTAGTGGCTCTGGAGGCAGAAGAACCGGTAGGCCAGGGGGTCATAGCCCTTTTCCTCCAGCAGGGAGACGGTCAAAAATTCCCCCTTGGACTTGGACATCTTGCCGCTGTCGGTATTCAGATGGTGGACGTGGAACCACTGGGGGCACCAGGGGTGGCCCAGCCAGCTCTCCGACTGGGCGATCTCGTTGGTGTGGTGGGGGAAGGCGTTGTCGATGCCGCCGCAGTGGAGGTCCAGGTACTCGCCGTTGTACTTTAAGGAGATGGCGGAGCACTCGATATGCCAGCCGGGGTAGCCCACGCCCCAGGGGGAGTCCCATTTCAGGGCCTGGTCCTCAAATTTGGACTTAGTGAACCAGAGAACGAAGTCGTTTTTGTTCCGCTTGTTGACGTCCTCCTCCACGCCCTCCCGGACGCCCACCTGCAGGTCCTCCTCGTCGTGGTCGAAGAAGATGTGGTAGCGGGTGAGCTTTGAGGTGTCGAAATAGACGTTGCCCCCCGCGATGTAGGCATAGCCCTTGTCCAGGAGACCCCGGACCATCTCAATGAACTCCGGTATGAGGCCCGTGGCGGGCTGGACGGTGTCGGGGGTCCTGATGTTGAGCTTGGCGCAGTCGGCAAAGAAGGCGTCAGTGTAGAATTTGGCGATCTCCATGACGGACTTGTGCTCTCTTTTGGCGCCCATGAGCATCTTGTCCTCGCCCTCGTCGCTGTCGCCGGAGAGGTGCCCCACGTCGGTGATGTTCATGACGCGGTTCACGTCATAGCCCTCATAGCGGAGGTACTTTTCCAGGGCGTCCTCCATGATGTAGCTGCGCAGATTCCCGATGTGGGCGAAGTGATAGACCGTGGGGCCGCAGGTGTACATCTCCACATGACCGGGGGTGTGGGTGGTGAAAAGCTCCTTTTTGTGGGTGGCGGAGTTATAAAGATACATGGTCGTTCTCCTCTTTCATCTTTTGTTCAAGCTCGTCGACTCTTGCCCGCAGGGCGCAAAGCTCGGCCTTGACGGGGTCGGTGACGCTGACCTGGTCCACGTTGCCGGCGTAGTTGACCCGCTCTCCGGCGATGCGCACGACCCTGGCCGGGACGCCCACGGCGGTGGAGTCCGGCGGTACGGGGTTTAAGACCACGGCTCCCGCTGCCACGCGGGCGTTGTCCCCCACGGTGAAGGGGCCAAGGACCTTGGCCCCCGCGCCGATGAGCACGTTGTTGCCGATGGTGGGGTGGCGCTTGCCGTGGTCCTTGCCGGTGCCGCCCAGGGTGACGCCCTGGTAGAGAAGCACGTCGTCGCCGATCTGGGTGGTCTCGCCGATGACGATGCCGCTGCCGTGGTCGATGACGAGCCTGCGGCCTATGGTGGCGCCGGGGTGTATCTCAATGCCTGTGCGGCGTTTGGCGTGCTCGGAGATGGCGCGGGCCAGGAGGCGATGGCCGTGTATCCACCACCAGTGCGCCCGCCGGTAGGCCCGCTCGGCGCGCGGGCCGGGGTAGAGAAAGTAAATTTCAAAGGACGACCTGGCCGCCGGGTCCCTGGCCTTGTAGGCGCCGATCATCTCGCGTGTCCTTTCAAACATATTATTTTATATCCTTTCCGGGAGAAGCAAAAAGCCTCCCATGGATCGCTCCATAGGAGGCGCGAAAGCGCGGTTCCACTCCCGTTTATTCCTTGACCGGCTTCTCACCGGCCCACGCCTTAACGCGGCATCACGGAGGGCCATTTCCTGCCCTCCCGCTCCCGGACGCACTTCACGGAGGTTTGCGCCAGGCGCGCTTCCAGCCATTGCGCGCCCTCTCTGGGGCTTCCCCGCCGTTACTCTTCCCGTTCATCGCGGTAACATATTGTATGTCAGTTTAGCAGATAGCGTGCGGTTCGTCAAGAGGTTTTTTGCCGCGCGATAAAAACGCGGCGTCCCCAAACGGTCCGGCGATGTATCTATCTTATATATCCCCCTGCACCAGCACGGAGCCGTTTTTGGCGAAGTATTCCACGCCGGAGACGATGGTGGTGACCAGGATGACGATCCACATCAGGGTATTGACGGTGAAGGAGCCGGCGATGGCGATATCAGCCACCTGCGGGACCATCATGACGCACAGGCCGATCATGGTGCAGGCGGTCTTGATCTTCCCGCTCCAGCCGGCGGCCATCACGGTGCCGTGGGAGGCGGCCACCATACGCAGGCCAGAGACGGCCAGCTCACGGACGATGACCACCATGCAGACCCAGGAGGGCATGGTCCCCTGCTCCACAAAGATCACCATGGCGGAGATGACCAGCAGCTTGTCCGCCAGGGGGTCCATGAACTTGCCGAAGTCGGTGACAAGGCCCCTGGAGCGAGCCAGCTTGCCGTCCACGAAATCGGTGAGGGAGGCCAGGATAAAGATGGCCAGCGCCACCCAGCGGTTCCACAGCAGGAGCACCGCCATAAAGACGGGCACCAGGATCATGCGCAAAACCGTAAGCTTGTTGGGTAGATTCATTTTCTTCATGATTGTACACTCCTTTACACTGTCTCGCCGGCTAAATCGCCGTCCAGACTGCCTCGGATGATCACATCGTAAAATTCCCCGGCCTCGCACTCCTCCGCGCTTCCGAAGTAGATGTATCCGTCCACGTCGGGACTTTCAGCGAAGCTCCGGCCCGCGTAGAGGCCCGTATCCCCGTCAAAGCCCTCGCAGAGCACCCGCACGGTGGTCCCCACGCGGGAACGGTCAAATTCCTCCATGACGCCCGCCTGGAGCTCCCGGATGATCTCGGCCCGCCGCACGGCCTCGCCGGTATCCACATGGGGCATGTCATAGGCGGGAGTGCCCTCCTCCGGGGAAAAGGGGAAGACGCCGGCCCGCTCGATCCGAGCCTCCCGCAGGAAAGCGCACAGCTCCTCAAATTCCGCCTCCCCCTCGCCGGGCAGGCCGGTGATCAGGCTGGTGCGCAGTACCACGCCGGGGATGCGCTCCCGAAGCTTGGGGAAGAGGGCGCGGATATCGTCGCCGGTGCCCCGACGGCGCATATCCTTCAAAATCCTGTTGTTGATGTGCTGGATGGGGATGTCCAGATATTTCAGCACCTTGGGCTCCGAGGCGATGACGTCGATCAGCTCGTCGTCCACCGCGTCCGGGTAGAGGTAGTGGAGGCGAATCCACTCCAGCCCGTCGATTTTCGCCAGCTCCCGTGTCAGCTCGGCAAGCCGCCGCTTGCGGTAGAGGTCCACGCCGTACATGGTGGGGTCCTGGGCCACGACGATAAGCTCCTTTACGCCCGACTGGGCCAGGGCGCGGGCCTCGGAGAGGATGTTCTCCATGGGCCGGGAGCGGTATCTGCCTCGAATGGAGGGGATGACGCAGTAGGCGCAGTTGTTGGAGCACCCCTCGGCGATCTTGATGTACGCCCAGCCCGGCCCGGTGGAGATCACCCGACCAGCCTCGTCCAGAGGGGCGTTGATGTCGCCGTAATATTGGGGCTTTTTCTCCGGCCTTGCTTCCTTGAGGACGTTCACGATCTCCGACACGCTGCCGGTGCCCAAGAGGGCGTCGATCACCGGCATTTCGTTCAAAAGCTCCTCCTTATACCGCTGGGCCAGGCACCCGGTAACGATGAGCTTACGGAGCTTCCCGGCCTTTTTCAGCTCCCCCATGGCCAGGATGTTCTCGATGGCCTCTGATTTGGCGCTCTCGATAAAGGCGCAGGTGTTGACCACGGCGGCGTCGGCCTCCTCCGGGTCCCCGGTCAGCTCAAAGCCGGCCTCGTCCAGGAGGGACAGCATCTGCTCGGAGTCTATCAAGTTTTTGGCACAGCCAAGGGAGATAAGGCAAACCTTAGTCATCCGTTTCCTCCGAAAAGTCGTAAAATTCGTATCGTCCCAGGGCGCTCCTGATCTCGCCCCAGGAAAAGCCCCGGCGCAGGAGCATATCCGTCAGGCGTTTCAGCTCTTTCCTGTCCGGCTCCGCGCCCCGCAGGCGGCGGTCAATGAGGGTGTCGATGGCGTCCGTATCCTCCGGAAGCTCCGCCAGGGCGCTCTCCCAGTACTCCTTGGGTACGCCGCGGCGATAAAGCTCCTGCCGTACCCGCCCCGCTCCATAGCCCTTGTGGGCGTAGTGGCGCGCAAGGGCGGCGCCGTATTGGGCATCGTCCAGATAGCCCACGCTCTCCAGATAGTCCGCGGCGCTGTCGGCGTCCTCGCCGCTCTCGCCCTTCTCCCGCAGCTTGTCCGTCAGCTCCTTCCGGGACATGGGGCGCGTCCCCAGCAGGCGCAGAGCGTGGGCGCGGGCGTTCATTTTGGAGGCGGCGGCGCAAAGGCCGGAAAACTCCTCCTCCGTCAGCTCCCGCCCGGTGAAAAGGGACCAGTCGGCGATCAGCGCCAGGGAGACGCTGACCGACTCGCCGGTATCGAATTCCGCGTACCATAAATCCTTGACGCGCTGTGATTGGGTAAGCCGTGTGACCGTGCGCATCAGCCCTCGAAGTCCTCAGCGGAGACGTCCACGGCCCTGCCGGCGGCCCTTGCGGCCACCTGGGCCTGGGGGGACAGGAGCTTGAAGGCATTGGCCCTGATCTGCTCCTCCAGCTTGTCCGCCTCGCCGGGGTTGTCGATGAGGTACTGGCGCATCCCGTCCTTGCCCTGGATGCGGGCGTCGCCGTAGGTGAACCAGGCGCCGCCCTTCTCAATAAGCTCCAGCTTCACGCCCAGGTCCACCAGCTCCCCGTAGCGGCTGATGCCCTCGCCGTACATGATGTCGAACTCCGCCTCACGGAAGGGGGGCGCCACCTTATTTTTGACGATCTTGGCGCGGGTGCGGTTGCCCACCACCTCGGAGCCGTTTTTCAGGGTCTCGATCCGGCGCATGTCGATGCGCACGGAGGCGAAATACTTGAGGGCCCTGCCGCCGGGGGTGGTTTCGGGGTTGCCGTACATGACGCCGATCTTCTCGCGGAGCTGGTTGATAAAGATGACGACGCAGTTGGTCTTGGAGATGACGCCGGCCAGCTTGCGGAGGGCCTGGCTCATGAGCCGCGCCACCACGCCGACGCTGGAGTCGCCCATCTCGCCCTCGATCTCGGTGCGGGGCACCAGGGCGGCCACGGAGTCCACCACCACCACGTCCACGGCGCCGGAGCGGACCAGCGTCTCGGTGATGGCCAGGGCGTCCTCGCCGGTGTCCGGCTGGGAGATCAGGAGATTTTCAATGTTGACGCCCAAAGCGCGGGCGTAGGCGGGCTCCAGGGCGTGCTCCACGTCGATGTAGGCGGCTTCGCCGCCGCGCTTTTGGGCCTGGGCCACGATATGCAGGGCCAGGGTGGTCTTGCCGCAGGATTCGGGGCCGTAAATCTCGATGATGCGCCCCTTGGGGACGCCGCCGATGCCCAGGGCGAAATCCAGCGCCAAAGAGCCGGTGGGCAGTGCCTCCACGTTGACCTGGAGCCCCTGGCCCAGGCGCATGATGGACCCCTTGCCATAGCTCTTTTCTATCTGGGAAATGGCTGTCTCAAGCGCTTTTTTCTTTGCCTCGTTATCCGACGGAATCTCCAGCGGGGTAGGCGCGGCTTTCTTGGTTGCCATAGATGTTTCCTCCTGTATAGTTATTGGTCTATGTCGTTTTTATCTTTTTTCATTCTTCCGCTTCCACCAGCGCGCCCGCCACTACGCGGGGGGTGCCCGCCATATCCGGATGGCTGGCCACGCGGCCGAAGCCGTTTTCGGTGAGCAGGTCCATGATGGCGGCGCTCTGGCCCTCGCCGCACTCGAACAGGATGATGCCGGCGGGCTTCAGGACGGCCCGCCAGTTGGGGATGATGGCCCGGTAAAAATCAAGGCCGTCCGCTCCCCCGTCCAGCGCGGCGCGGGGCTCATGATCCTTTACGCCCCTGTCCAGCGTGGGTATCTCGGCGGTGGGGACGTAGGGCGGGTTGCAGACGATCAGGTCGTATTTCCCCAGCAGGACCGGAGGGTTCTTCAGGGCGTCCGCCTCGATGCAGGTGGTGTTACGGGAGACGCCGTTGCGCAGGACGTTGCTTCTGGCCACACGAAGGGCGGGCATGGAGTTGTCCACCAGCACCACCCGACAGCTCTGGACCGTCTTGGCGACGGTGATGCCGATACAGCCGGTGCCGCAGCACAGGTCCAGCACCCGCGCCCCGTCGGCCACGCTCCGCCGCAGAAGCTTTATTGCCAGCTCCGCCAACAGCTCCGTGTCGGCGCGGGGGATCAGCACCCGTGTATCCACATTGAAGGGCAGGCCCATAAACTCCCACTCGCCCAGCACATAGGCGATGGGCTCGCCCTCCGCGCGGCGCTTTGCCATATCGTTTACCTTGCTCTCCAGATCGTCGAAGGCGTAGAGCTTCATATCCCGCAGAAGCTCCTCCTTGGTCTTGCCGGCGGCGGCGCAGAGGATGAGCCGGGCCTCCAGATTGTAGTCCTCCACTCCCGCGGCCTTCAGCGTCCGGCGCAGGTCCAGGTACATGTCGTTGTATGTTTTCACAGTTTTATCCCTCCCCTTTACGCAGGGCTTACCACTTATCCGTGCCTTCCTCTTCCGGGATGACCTCCTTCATGGCGGCAATGGCCACCTCCAGCATACTGTCGTCCGGCTCCGCGGTGGTCACCAGCTGCAGGGCCTTGCCGGGAGCGGAGAGGATCGCCGTCAGGACATTGTCGTGGCGTCCGGCGTATTTGATGAGCTCGTAGCTGATGCCCACGATGACGGGCAGGAGCGCCAGACGCAGAAGGAGCCGCACCCACACCGTAGACCAGCTGACAACGCTGGTGACAAGGATGCTGACGATCATGACGATGAAGAGGAAGCTGGTGCCGCACCTGGGATGGAGGCGGGACTGGTCGCGGGTGTTCTCCACCGTCAGCTCCAGGCCCTTTTCATAGCAGAAGATGGTCTTGTGCTCGGCCCCGTGGTACATCCAGACCCGCTTGATCTCCTTCATCTTGGAGGCCAGGATGATATACGCCAGGAAAATGAGGATGCGGATAACGCCCTCGATGAGGTTGCGGAGAATCCTGTTTTTGACGACGCCGGTGAAAAGCCCCGCCAGGACGGTGGGCAGCATGAAAAAGAGCCCCACCGCCAGCACAAGGCCCAGAAACACGGAGAATCCGATGACGGCCTTCTCCGCTTTCTCGCCGCCCAGGTGCTTTTCCAGCCACAAATCCAGCTTGTCCGGCTCCCCCTGCTCCTCCTCCGGCAGGAAGCTTGCCGAGTAGGTCAGGGCCTTGACGCCGTTTACAAGCGTCTCGATAAAGTTCACCGTGCCGCGGATGAACGGCCAGCCGAGGATGGGGTATTTCTGACGGAGGGCGCGGATAGGTTCGACCTTTGTCTCCAGCTCCCCGTCAGGGCGGCGCACCACGATGGCCTGCTTATCCACGCCGCGCATGAGTATCCCCTCCATCAGGGCTTGTCCGCCGATGGAGGTGCGAAATTTTACTGTCTCTTTTGCCAACGGTTTTTCCTCCCGATTCAGGCTCAGGCCGGCACAGTCCGGCTTGAGCGCCGATCTATTCAAATGTAGGTTCTATGGGTATCCTTATGGTGACCATCAGGCCGCCGCCCTCGGCGTTGGAGAGCCGAAGATCGCCGCCGTGGTATTTGATGATCTCGTCGCAGACCGCAAGCCCGATGCCGCTGCCCCGCTCCTTGGAGCTGCCCTTGTAGAATTTGAGCTTCACGCGCTCCAGCTCGTCCTCAGGGATGCCGGGGCCGTAGTCCCGGAAGCAGAGGAACACGTTCTCCCCGTCGGTGCGGGTGGAGACGGTGATTCGTTTGCCGTCACGGGCGTATTTGGCGGCGTTGTCGAAGAGGTTGTAAAAGACCTGCCGGAGACGGGCCGGGTCGCCGTTGATCAGCGGAAGCTCCTCATCCGAGGGCTCGTACTCCACGCGCATATCATCCTGGCGCAGAAGCTCCCGGTAGGCGAAGATGGAGTCCTCCAGCTCCGCCGTCACGTCGATGGGCTGGGCGTTCAGGGTAAAGCGCCCGTCCTGCATACGGGTAAATTCCAGAAGCTCCTCCACCATCTTGGTAAGCCTCCGCGCCTCCTGCAGGATGATACCGATGCCGCGCTTTGTCTCCTCGTCCAGATTTTCATTGTAGATCAGCGTCTCGCCCCAGCCGGTGATGGCGGTGAGGGGCGTCCGCAGCTCGTGGGAGACGGAGGAGATGAACTCCGTCTGGGCCTTCTCCGACTGGCTGATCTTCAGGCTCATCTCGTTGATGGCCTTGACCATGTCCCCCATCTCGTCCCGGTAGCGGTTGCCGATCTGGATGCCGTAGCTGCCGCCGGAAATCTGCTTTGCCGCCGCGGTGATCTCCCGCACGGGCTCCACCACGGACTGGAGGAAGATCATGCTGATGATCGCCACGATGAGCATCACCGCGGCCCCCGCCGCCGAGGCGACCAGCACATTGGTCCTCACCAGCTTGTCCGCGGGCTTGAGGCTGGTCACATACCGCATGACGCCGATGATCTGGTCGTTGGAATAGGTCATGGGCGCGGAGACGCTCATAAGGTGCTCGCCGGTGGTCTCCGAATAGCCGTCCCAGGGGGATATCTTACCGGTGCTCAGGGCGTCGGTGATGTCCTGCGTCCCCGGCATACTGCCGGCGGTCATGGAATGGGAGCTCAATTCGATGCGGCCTGAGGTGTTGATGAACTGAAGCTCCAGCTTGTTGATGTCGTCAAAGCTGCCGATGTACATGTAAGCGCTGTCGTAATATTCCGCGTAGGTGCGGGTGATATAGTTGGCGAAAAAGTCCGTGGCCGTCTTGGCCTTGGCGTGAAGCCCCTCTCGGAGGCTCATATACACCGTGGCCCGCATGGACAGGGAGTAGGCCGTCACAGCCACCACGACGATGACGAAAATGATGAGCATGGTGGTCATCATGTACCGCTTTCTAAGGCCGCGAATTTTGAGAAAATGCCGCTTCTTCGCCGGCTTGGTCATGCCCGTCATCCCCTTTCGTCGCCGCGGAACCTATTTATGCGTTATTTGAATTACCTGTATTTCGCTCCGTTTAGATGCCCCACTTGTACCCGTAGCCCCAGACGGTGGTGATATAGGCAGGGTTTGTAGGGTCGTCCTCGATCTTGATGCGCAGTCTTCGGATATTCACATCCACGATCTTCAGCTCCCCGAAGTAGTCCCGACCCCAGACGGAGTACAGGATATCCTCCCGTGAAAGCGCCCGGCCAGGGTTGTCCATAAAGAGCTTGATGATGGAGTATTCCACCTGGGTGAGTCTGACCCGCTCGCCGTTCTTCTCCAGGGTGCGGTTGCGGGAGTTGAGCCGGAAGGGGCCCTGCACCACCTCGTCGGAGGGGGTGTCATCGCTCTCGCCCACGCGCCGGTAAAGGGCGTCGATGCGGGCGGTCAGCTCCGCCGGTGAAAAGGGCTTTGTCACGTAGTCATCGGCGCCGGTCATAAGGCCCGTGACCTTATCCATCTCCTGGGTGCGGGCTGTAAGCATGATGATGCCGATTTTCGAGTTGGACGCGCGGATCTGGCGGCATACCTCAAACCCATCCATATCGGGAAGCATGATATCCAGAAGCGCCACCTTGATATCCGGATTCAGATTCATCTGCCGCAGCGCCTCCGCGCCGGTGCCGGCCTCGATAGGGTCGTAGCCGGAGCGCTTCAGGTTGATGACTACAAAGCTCCTTATGCTCGTCTCGTCCTCCAGTACAAGTACCTTTTTCATAAGCTCCTCCTTTTGCGGCGGTGTCAGGTTTCTCCCGTGATCCACTCGGAATAGATAAATCCGAAATTAGCTTTCAGCATCTCCCTGGTGACAGGGAGGGCGCCGGTGGACAGTATCTTCGCGGCGTAAATTGTCTCCGCGGTCTCCATGAGCTTGAATCTCCCGGCGCCGGCGGCCCGCTCGGCCCGGTGATCGCCGGTGAGGGTATAGACCGCCAGGAAATCCTCGTCACGGCCCCCCTCGGCGTTGAGGGACGAAAAGACGATCACACGTTCGCCGGACGCGCCGTCCTCGCGCCTCACGGCGATCTTCCCTTTCCACTCGTCAGGAAGCACCAGATACCAGGAGTCGGTGAAGTTGGAGTAGGTGGTGCAGACAAGCTTCCTGTTGCCGGAGGCGTAGTAGGAAAACCACTCGATGGTATAGTAGGTAGTCCCCTCCGCGGTGGAGGGCAGGGCCGTGGGCTGGGGGATATCCAGGACGCCGTCGGCGTTGATATCCCGGCAGTAGATGGCATAGCTTAAGCGCTTTGTTCCCTCGCTGACGCCCGCGTTTTCGTCCAGGGTAATATTGGCCAGGGTCCCCCGCCGCCACGTCAGGATGTCCGTGACGATGCCGGTGCCGTTGATGGTGCTCTCCAACAGCACCGCCTCCGTTCCGCCCATGACGGTGGTGCTTCTGACGCGCAGCAACGCCTCGCTCCCGGTGGACAGTCTGGCCGTCCGGCTGACCACCTCGCCCTCCCCCGTCAGGGCGTAATGCTCGGCCTCGCCCGTCAGCTCGGAGGTGGTAAGGCGCAGGACAAGGATCTCACTGCCGGGGTCTTTATCTAGGGAGCAGGCGGTAAACTCGGTATAGTTGGTGTTGATGAGCCGGTTGACCTCCCAGCTTTTCAGGGAGTATACGGAGAGCATGTTGATGCCCGCGCCCATCTGCCAGCCTACGGCCACCTCGCGCAGGCCGTCGTTATCCATATCAATATAGGAGACGCTGTCAATGCCGGTGCCCTCGCCCTCAATGCGGGTTATCTCGGTGTAGACGCCGGCCACGACCTGAAAAATCACGATCTTCATGGGCCTGTCCGTACCGGGGAAGTTGAAAAAGGCAATGACCTCACGGACGCCGTCGCCGTCCAGATCCTCCCGCTGGATAGGCTGGCGGTTGGCCCCGGAGGCGGGCGCGGCGTACTCCGCGCCGGAGGAGAGCACCGAATCAATGGCGCTCTGGAGCTGCAAATACCCTTCGGAGAGCTGCGGCAGGGCGTAAAGATCATCCGCCGCCGTTCTGAGACAGCCGGACAGCAAAAGTCCCAGCGCCAGCACGGCGATCAGCACAATAACGGTCTTTTTCACCTTCCGGCGCCTCCTTCGCGGCATGAAATACAGAATAAGTATAGCACAGTTCTTCGGATTTTGGTAGTGTTTTTCTCACACGATTTGTGGTACAATGTAAATAATTCGTGAAGGGAGGGGCGAGACATGCTCGAAGCGTTTATATCCGACGGCGGCGCCAGAGCGGACGCCTACCGGCTCCTGGCCTATGCCTACCGGCGTCTTTACGGCGGTCCTCTGCCCGAAATCACGAAAACGCCGGAGGGGAAGCCCTTCTTCCCCGCCCGTCCCGATATTTTCTTCTCCCTGAGCCACACCCGTGGCCGGGTCATGGTGTGTATGGGCGACGTTCCCTGCGGGTGCGACATCCAAAGCATAAGGCCGGTCTCCGACAGCGTCGTCGCTAAGACATGCGCGCCGGAGGAGCTGGCGGTCTTTGATTTTTTTGAGCTGTGGGCGCTGAAAGAGAGCCTTATCAAGCTTCAAGGCCGTTTTATCCCCTACCGGGAGATGGTCTTTCTTCGGGACGGCGCGGAGATCAGGCCCCCCTTGGAGAACGTTCGGGCGCGGCTTTACCCCGCCGGTACGCATATGGCAGCCCTGTGCTGTGTGGGGGAGCCGCCGAAGGCGGAAATATATGTCCCGGCTGGGAATCTCATTTAACCTCTTGCAATTTCAGCGCGGGTAGTGTATAATCTTTTCATACGCCGGTGTGATGGAATTGGTAGACGTGCTTGACTCAAAATCAAGTGCCGC
Source organism: uncultured Oscillospiraceae bacterium (assembly GCA_947626845.1). GTDB lineage: Bacteria > Bacillota > Clostridia > Oscillospirales > Oscillospiraceae > RUG626. The sequence goes on from CANQTW010000005.1 coordinate 99,080, forward strand.
AAGGCGTGCCGGTTCGAGTCCGGCCACCGGCACCAAAAAAAGCAACCCGAAGGGGTTGCTTTTTTTGGTGCCGGTGGCACGATTGAATCAGAAGGGGAACCCTGACGGTTCCCCTTCCAAACCCTTCCCTCCGATAACTTTGGCGGAACAAAAGTAGGATTTTTAACCGCTTTTTTGTGCCGGTGAATCGGATTTTCAGTCAAAGCAGGCGTGGATACTGCTGTAAAATTTGTAGTTGAATTTTACGGCAGATTGGGGTATACTATTAAGAGGAAAGGAGCTGAACAATATGCCGAACATAAAACCGATCTCCGACCTGCGCAATTACACCGATGTGCTCCGCGATGTGGCCGTGGGGGAGCCGGTCTTTCTGACCAAAAACGGACGGGGCCGGTATGCCATTCTGGATATGGCGGACTACGAGAAAGCCAGGGCAACGGTCCGGCTTATGGGCGAGTTGGCAAAGGGCCGAAAGTCCGGGGAAACGGAGGGTTGGCTGACCTTAGAGGCCGTAGAGGAACATCTTGGTATCGCCGATGAATGATCTCCACATTGCGAAGAAGGCCCAGGATGATTTGGACGAGATCAGAAAAACATCACGGAGGAGCTGGGCAATCCCTCCGCGGCCACTTCAACGGTCAAAAAAATTACGGCAGCCATCCGTATTTTGCGTGACTACGCGCTGGTCGGCGCGGCGCTTTCTTCCGTTACCAATGTTCAAAGCGATTACCGGTTCCTTGGAGCAGGAAATTATCCCATCTTCTATCGCGTCCACGGCAAGGATGTATTCGTAGACCGCATCCTCTACGGACGTCGGGACTATCTGCGTATCCTGTTTGGGGATACTGCCGATGACGAATAGCCCCAGGCGATGCGCTCTTTTAGCAACAAAAAAGGATTTTTAACTGCTTATTCCAAAGAAACGCCCCTTTCGGGTTGCTTCTTTGGTGCCGGCGGCACGATTAAAACAGAAGGGGAGCCTTACGGCTCCCTTCGATTTTTTCGATTTTGTTATTTGGCGTATTCCACGGCTTTTGTCTCGCGGAACAGATTGACCTTGATCTGGCCGGGATACTCCAGCTCCTGCTCGATCTTGCGGGCGATATCGCGGGCCAGGAGGACCATTTCGTCCTCGGAGACCTCCTCCGGCTTGACCATGATGCGAATCTCGCGGCCGGCCTGGATGGCATAGCTGGTCTCCACGCCCTTGAAGGAGCTGGTCAGTTCCTCCAGTTTCTCAAGGCGCTTGATGTAGCTCTCGATGTTCTCCCGCCGCGCGCCGGGCCGGGCGGCGGAGATGGTGTCCGCGGCCTGGACAAGGCAGGCGATGACGGTGTGAGGCTCCACGTCGCCGTGGTGGGCCTCGATGGCGTGAATGACCTCCTCGGACTCGTGGTAACGGCGGGCCAGCTCCACGCCCAGCTGGACGTGACTGCCCTCCATCTCGTGGTCCACGGATTTACCCAGATCGTGGAGAAGGCCGGCGCGTTTGGCGGTGGCCACGTCCACGCCCAGCTCGGAGGCCAGGAGGCCGGCGATGTGGGCCACCTCCTTGGAGTGGTTCAGGACGTTCTGGCCGTAGCTGGTGCGGTACTTCTGGCGGCCCAGGAGCTTCACGAGCTCAGGATGCAGGCCGCGCACGCCTGTCTCAAAGACAGCGCGTTCGCCCTCGGCCTTGATGGTGGCGTCCACCTCCCGGCGGGCCTTGTCCACCATTTCCTCAATGCGGGTGGGATGGATGCGTCCGTCCTGAATGAGCTTCTCCAGGGCAAGACGCGCGATCTCGCGGCGCACAGGATCAAAGCTGGATACGGTAATGGCCTCCGGCGTGTCGTCGATGATAAGGTCCACGCCGGTGAGATTTTCGATGGAACGGATGTTGCGGCCCTCGCGGCCTATGATGCGGCCCTTCATCTCGTCGTTGGGCAGCGGCACGACGCTGACGGTAGCCTCGGCCACATGGTCGGCGGCACAGCGCTGAATGGCCAGGGTGATGATCTCGCGGGCCTTGGTGTCGGCCTCGTCCTTATAGTGGGCCTCCACCTCCTTGATCTTCATGGCGACCTCGTGGGTACACTCGGCCTCCACGTTCTTGATGAGGTAAGCCTTTGCCTCATCCACGGTGTAGCCGGAGATCTTCTCCAGCATTTCAAGCTGTCCGCGCTTGACGAGCGCGACCTCCTCTTTGGCCGCGTCAAGCTCCGCCAGCTTCTTCTGGACCTGCTCGTTTTTACGCTCCAGGCCTTCGGTCTTCTTGTCAAGGGCCTCCTCCTTCTGCTGAAGGCGGCGCTCCTGCTTGGAAAGCTCGGCCCGGCGCTCTTTTACCTCCCGCTCGTGCTCGGCACGGCTTGCGTGGATCTCTTCCTTGGCCTCTAAAAGCGCCTCGCGTTTCTTGTTTTCCGCGCTCTTTATGGCGTCATTGATGATCTGCTTGGCCTGCTCCTCGGCGTCCTCGATGGTCTTCTGGTCGCGCTTCTGCTTTGTCTTTACAAGGGCGACCATGGCCGCGGCACCGATGACGATGCCAACCAGCCCGGCTATTAAATAAAGCCACCACATACGGAGATAATGCACCTCCCTTTCTAAAGTAAAATGATTCGATACGATTCCGAAACACCAAAATACCGCGTCTCAGGGATATGTCCAGCGTCATGAGACGCGATAGGATAGCATCTTGAAAAAATACCATCTTTCATTTTACCGTCAAATAGACGAAATGTCAAGTTATTTTTCCGTTTCCTGTTTATTTATAAATCGGCAATTAAGTACCGCCGGTTTAATAAACCGGTTTAGCGCCGTTTTGTCCGCCGCTGTGCGGCAGCGGCGAAATATGGCCGCTGTTTTCCCCGCGGTTTTTTTATTGCCGGAGCGGTACCCTGTGAAATCTACCCAGTTGCAATCGCGCGAAAACTGCCGTATAATACACCCTAACGGGAAGTGACAGAAAATGAACGTAAAATCGGCAGATTTTGGCGTAGGGAACGTAAAGCGCAACATTCTGCGCATCGCCCTGCCCATGACGCTGGCCCAGCTGATCAATGTGCTTTACAACGTGGTGGACCGAATCTACATCGGCCACATCGAGGGCGTGGGGACAACTGCCCTCACCGGCGTGGGGCTGTGCCTGCCCATCATCACCATCATATCCGCCTTCACTCAGCTTTTCGGGGCTGGCGGCGCGCCGCTTTTCTCCATGGCGCGGGGCGCTGGGAAGGACCGGCGGGCGGAGAAAATCATGGGCACAAGCTTCGCCCTGCTGATCCTTTCCGGGGTCATCCTGTCCGTGCTCTGTTATCTCTTCCGCCGGGATATTCTCTTTCTCTTTGGCGCCAGCGAGGACACCTACCCCTATGCTGACAACTACATATCCGTCTACCTTCTGGGGACGCTCTTTGTGATGACGAGCCTGGGCATGAATTTCTTTGTCAACGCCCAGGGCTTTGGGGTCATGGGGATGCTGACGGTGCTGATTGGGGCCGTCCTCAATCTGATTCTGGACCCGCTCTTTATCTTTGTCCTGGAGCTGGGGGTACGCGGCGCGGCTATCGCCACTGTCATCAGCCAGGGGGTCTCGGCGGTGTGGGTCTTTTTCTTCCTCACCAGCCGGCGGACGGTGATCCCCCTGTCCGTCCGCCGGTTCCACTTTGAGGGACGGCTCATCGGGGAGATATGCGCCCTGGGCCTGTCCGGCTTTATCATGGCGGTGACAAACGGCTCGGTACAGATCATCTGCAACGCCACTCTGAAGCGGGTGGGCGGCGATATGGGGGATCTGTACGTGGGGGTGATGACCGTCATCAATTCCGTGCGGGAGATCATCACTCTGCCCGTCCAGGGCCTTACGGGCGGGGCACAGCCGGTGATAAGCTTCAACTACGGCGCCAAGAAGAACGGGCGCGTCCTGGAGTGCATCCGGTTCATGACGGTGGTCTGTGTGATCTTCACCTGCGCGGCGTGGCTCATCCTGTTCCTGTTCCCCCAGGCGTTCATACGGCTCTTCAACGACAGCCCGGAGCTGGTGACCTACGGCGTCCCCGCCCTGCACATCTACTTCTTCGGCATCTTCATGATGGCGCTCCAGTTTTCCGGCCAGTCCACCTTCGTGGCCCTGGGCAAATCCAAACAGGCCGTGTTCTTCTCCCTCCTGCGCAAGGCCTTTATCGTCATCCCCCTGACGCTCCTCCTGCCCTCCGTTGGAAATCTGGGCGTCAACGGCGTCTTTATGGCCGAGCCCGTCTCCAACTTCGTGGGCGGTATCGCCTGCTTCACCGCCATGGTCCTGACGGTGCGAAAAGAGCTGGCGGCGGCTCCGGGAGAATGAGCGGATAACTGAAAAAAGCTTCGCGCGGCTCCGTTTTGGGCCGCGCTTTTTTCAATTTCGGGCAGAATATCAATTCACGGTTGATTTTCCTCCAGTGCACGTCCATTGAAATCAAGCGGGGTATGACTTATAATTAAACCGTCGCTTGCAAGAGGCAAAAAAGAACGGAGGTTTCGGATATGGATATAAGTCTTATTGGCAATCAAATACAAAAATTCAGAAAGGCACAGGGGATGACTCAGAAGGAGCTGGGGGCGGCCATCGGCGTCAGTACCCAGGCGGTGAGCCAGTGGGAGAACGGCGGCGCGCCGGACGTGGCCCTGCTGCCCGCCATCGCGGACCGGCTGGGGGTGACCGTGGACACCCTTTTCGGACGGGAGGGCGGCGAGGCGCGGAATATGTCCGACACCTTTATCCAGTGGCTGCGGTCCCTGCCGGAGGAGGAACGGCTGAGCCGGATCACCCGTCTGCTGTGGGAGGCGGCCATCTACGGCGTCAGCGATGCTCTGTTCACCGCGCCCAAAATAGACTATCCGGAAGACGCGGAGGCAGACATGCTGTCCGTTGCCGAGAGCCGCGTGCTGATGCGCACGGTTACGGGCATCGGCAGCGGCTATATCCTGGGCGTGGGGGCGAAGGACTACTCCTTTTTCGGGGTATTCCCGGAGCCGGAAGAGGGCTATGAAAAGTATTTCGTGACCGACGAGGAATACCGGGCGCTGTTCGGGGCTATGGCACTGCCCGGCGCCATGGAGACACTGCGGTTCTTTTGCCGGAACAAGCAGGCCCTTTACGCGGCGGCGGCTGTCGCACAGCGCACGGGGGTGCCGTTGTCTGAGACAGAACGGGCCATGGAGGCTCTGACCCGTGTACATCTGCTCCAAAAGGAGCAGATCACCCTGCCGGATGGCCCGTTGGATACCTACGCCATCGGCGACTTCAGCGGTATTGTACCCCTTCTGAGCTTTGCCCGCTGGATATTGCAGCCGCATGGGATGAATCTGGTGGGCAACGTTATACGGGCGACATGCTTTGGAAAGGAGGGGGCACGTGATGAGAAAATATGACCCCGCCAGGCCCTACATCCGGGCATTTTACCGGCATAACCGTCTGCGCTTCCTGGGGACGGCGGCGCTCCACCTTCTGGAAATCCCAACCATGCTGGCTGTGTCCTGGGTGCTGGGCGAGGTGATAGACGCCGTCGGAACGGGGGACCGCGCCCGACTGGCGCGGCTTATAGGGGCGGCGGTGGGAGTGGCGGTATTCTCAGGCGTCTCGGAGGCGCTGTATTTCCGGGCCCTCAGCGGCTGGCAGGACAAGGCGCTGACTCAGTACAAGTCCTGCGCCTTTCGGCGGCTCTCCGAGAAGGGCATCAGCGCCTTTGCCAAGGAGAACACCGGGCGGTATCTGTCCGTCCTCACCGGCGATGTGACGGTGATCAGCTCCGACTATCTGCAGGCCCTGCTCGATCTGATCGTTTTGCCCCTAACTTTCGCCGCCACCCTGGCGTTTCTGCTCACCTACAGCCCCGCATTGACAGGGGCCGCCGTGATCCTCTGCGTCCTGCCCTTCCTGGGGGTATCCCTTTTCGGTTCGGAGTTCACCCGGCGGGAAAAGGCCCTCAGCGATGCCGGCGAGGGCTTCGTAGGCCGAATTCGCGACCTGCTCTCCGGCTTTTCCGTCATCAAGAGCTTCAAGTCCGAGGAGGAGGCGGGGCGTATCTTTGACGGCGAGAACCGCCGCTTGGAGCGAGCCCGGAGCCGCCGGCTCTCCTGGCGAGGCACGATGCAGGGGGTGGGCAGCAGTCTCTCCATCGTCATGCAGTTCGGCATATTTTTCATCGGCGCCTATCTGGCGCTGTGGGGCAGTATCACGGCGGGGACGGTGCTGATCTTCACCAACCTCTCCAACTCCCTTATCCAGCCGGTACAGCAGATTCCCCAGCTGTTGGCCCAGCGGAAGGCCGCCCGCGGCCTCATTGTGAAGATGGCCGAGATTGCCGCGGAGAATGCCTCCCGCGGCGGGGAGCCGGTGGAGCCGGTTCTCCGCGACGCCATCGAATTTCAGGGCGTCACCTTTGGCTACGAGCCGGACAAGCCCGTCCTGCGGGACGTCTTCCTCCGGCTGGAGGCGGGGAAGAAGTACGCCCTGGTGGGGGCCTCTGGATCAGGGAAGTCCACCCTGCTCAATCTGCTCATGGGCGGGTGCGACGGGTATCAGGGCAGCCTCACCGTGGACGGGAAGGAGCTGCGGGAAATAGCCCCCGACAGCCTCTATGACCTGGAGAGCCTCATCGGGCAGTCGGTATTCCTTTTTGATGACACGGTACGGCGGAACATCACCATGTTCCGGGATTTTCCCCAGGAGGCGGTGGACTCCGCCGTGGAGCGCTCCGGACTTGCGCCGGTGATCGCGCAGAAAGGCGCGGACTACCGCTGCGGCGAGGGCGGGCAGGGTCTTTCCGGCGGGGAACGCCAGCGGATCAGCATCGCCAGGGCTCTTCTACGGGGCACGCCGGTACTGCTCCTGGACGAGGCCACGGCCTCGCTGGACAACGAGACGGCCTTCGCTGTCACCCAAGCGATTTTGGACCTAACGGGCCTTACGCGCCTCATCGTGACCCGCCGGCTGGACCGGGCGCTGCTGGAGCGGTACGACGGTATCTTCGTCCTGCGGGACGGAAGGCTGGTGGAGCAGGGAACGTTTGACGGCCTCATGGCGGAAAAGGGCTACTTCTACTCCCTCTACACCGTCAGCGCCGAACCGGCGGCATAGTGACAAACAATATTTCAGCACGCAAAAGCGGCGGCCAATTGGCCGCCGCTCCAGTCTGTCAAAAAACTTAAATCAGATATTTTTTCCGGCGACATGCGCGTCGGAAAAAATTCCTTTTGTCACGCGAGTGTACGGGCCGTGCCCGTGCGCGTGGCGTGATGGCAGGGGAAATACTCTGAATTTCGCAAAATTCAGAGTATTTTCCCGCACGTTCCCCTTGTCGGAAAAAGCCCGCCAGGGCTTTTTCCGACAGTCTAAGAGCGGCGGCCAATTGGCCGCCGCCCAGTTTGTAGTTTCCGTTTTACAGCGTCTCCAGATTATATCCCCGCACCTGAAAAATCCCGTCCTCCCAAGCCAGAACATTGATGCCGGCGTTGATAAGGCGCGTCTTTCCGCTGCCAATCTCCCCCTTCGACACGGCACGCAGGACGGCGTTGATGGTTCCGCCGTGACTGACAGCGGCAAAATCGGCCCTCAGGCTCCGTGCGTAACGCCCAAGAACAGCCAGCGCCCGCGCCGCCACATCGTCCAGCGGCTCCAGGTCGCCGGCGTATTTCTCCGGGTTGAAGATGTCCACCACCTTGCCCGAAACGCTCCCGAAATCCCGCTCCGTCAGATCCGGCTCCACATACACCGGCGCGCCCGCGGCCTCGCCGATAAACCTGGCCGTGGTCTCCGCCCTGGACAGGGGACTCGTCAGCACGGCGGCCAGGGGCACATCTCTGAATTTCTCCGCCGTGACCCGCGCCTGCTCCAGTCCCTCGGCGCACAGCGGTATGTCCTCCCGTCCCTGTATGCGGCTCTCCTTGTTCCAGGCGGTCTCCCCGTGGCGGATGAGGTAAATGGTGATCCCGCTCATTGAATCCCCTTCATCCGTTTCCCCACCGGGGGGTCCAGCTTATCCAGGTCCACAAAGGCGCTGACGCCGAAGTTGCACACATCCGTGAGAATGGCCGCCATCCGCTCCGGAGACTCCTCCGCCCCCGTGGCCAGCCAGTCCTGGATAAGATGCGCCACGCCGAAGGAAATATAGGAGTACAGCTTCTCCAGCAGGTCCCGGTCAACCTTCGGGCTGACGGCGCTCCACTGGACGATGCACATATCGTGGGCAACGCGGACCACACGGCTGAGAAATTCCCGATCCCCGTGAGGGCCGAACAGGGCGCTGGCCAGCTCCCGCCGCTCCCGGAGGGCCTTCAGGGCGTCCACAAAGATACGCTCCACGTCCTCCGCCTCCCGGAAGGAGGACACCTCCGCCAGCAGGTCCAGGTAAAACTCGTTTTCCACCTGGCTGAGCAGCTGTTCAGGACTTGCGTAGTGGGCGTAGAAGGTACCCCGGTTGATGTCCGCCGCGTCGCACAGCTCCTTCACGGTGATCCTGTCCACCGGCTTTTCCAGCATCAGCATCAAAAGGGCCCGCCGCAGGGCCGTGCGGGTGTATTGAGAACGCCGGTTGTCCTTTATATTTGCCATTTCCCCACCGCCTGTCGGATTTTTTCATACAGTATATCACCATACCGTCACAAAATCAACACTGTGTAGAGATTATTTAAAAAAGATTTTATTTTCCCAAAACTGTTGCATCTTTCGCTAAATTGATATATACTTTTATATAGCTATGCTGAAATGAGGGATAGAAATGGCTAAAGAAATGGTTCCCACCTTTCCGAAAAACAAACCGGGCCGCCGCATCCACAGCATGTCCCCCTATATGCGCATCACCGCCTTCGTCATGCGTGACCGCGGCGACGCCTCCAACTACTTCCGGGACTCCGTGGAGGTCTCCGAGCTGGAGAAATTCATGCGTGAAAAACGCCGGGAGGGCTATCCCGGCCTGGGAATGCTCCATATGTTCATCGCCTCCTATGTCCGCACCATCAGCCAGAAGCCACAGCTCAACCGCTACATAAACGGCCAGCGGGCCTACGCGCGCAAGAACATCGAGGTGGTCATGACCGTCAAGAAAACCATGGAGGAAAACGGCGGCGAGACCTCCATCAAGGTCATCTTTGAGCCCACCGATACCGTTTTCGATGTGTACAACAAGCTCAACGCCGCCATCGACCACGTGAAAAACGGTTCGGAGACCGCCACCGGCGATTTGGCGGGCATCCTCGTCAAGATCCCCCGGCTCATTTTAAAATTTTTGGTGTGGATACTGTGCATACTGGATTATTTCCACATCCTGCCCAAGCTGGTGCTGGAGGCCAGCCCTTTCCACGGCTCCATGATCATCACGGATATCGGCTCTCTGGGTATCCCGCCCATCTATCACCACCTCTATAACTTTGGCAACCTGCCCATCTTCATTGCCTTCGGCGCGAAGCGCAGAGTCTATGAGATGAATAAAGACGGCAAGGTGGAGGAGAAGCGCTATGTGGACTACACCATCGTCACCGACGAGCGCATCTGCGACGGCTACAACTACGCCCAGGGGCTTAAAATGCTCAAGCACAACCTGATGCACCCGGAACGTTTGACCGTCCCGCCTGAAAAGGTCATCCAGGACATCTATTGATATGCCCGAAAAGATTCCGAAAACCAACGTCATGCGTGTCCTGGACCAGCACGGCGTCAGCTATACGGCCCGTGACTACTCCAAAATCGGCGCGGTCAGCGGCGTTGACGTGGCGAGGGCTTTGGGCCTTGACCCGGACGCCGTATTTAAAACGCTGGTCACCGTGGCCGGCTCCGGCGAGCATTACGTCTTTATGGTCCCGGTGGAGCGTGAGCTGAGTCTCAAGAAGGCCGCGAAGGCTGTGGGGGAAAAGAGCATCGAAATGATCAAGCAGAAGGAGCTTCTGCCCCTCACCGGCTACGTCCACGGCGGCTGTTCCCCCATCGGCATGAAAAAGCCCTTCCCCACCGTCATCGACGAAACCGCCCAGTTCTACGACGCGATCACCTTCTCCGCCGGCAAGATCGGCTTCCAGGTGGAGCTCTCCCCGGACGACCTGCGGCGGGTCATTGATTTCGCCTACGCCGATATTTGCGAAGAAAACTGTTGACTTGCTTTTGGACATATGGTAAACTTTTTTCAGAGCGCGGGGACGGCACCCATTGAAAAAAACGGCGGCTCAAATTCAGCTCAGCTTTGACCTGGGGGTGACACCCATCGAAAAAAACATCAAGGTCGTGGACGAGCATGGCAGCAGTCTTGAACCGACCTGGCCCAAACGGGCCAGAGGTCTTGTCAAAAGCGGCAGGGCGCGGTTCATATCCGACGATACCATTGTCCTCCGCGCCCCGCCAAATGAAGATTTGGAGGGACAGAATATGTCAGAACAAAATAATCTCCCCACCGGCGAGGTGGAGTACAGCATCCCCTACATCCTGCGTCAAATCGCCCTCATCCAGGCGGACACCGCCTGCCTCACCGAGGTCGCCGGGAAATTGGCCGCTATGTCTGACGGCGACAGCGGCGAGCCGGGCAGTCCCGGAAACATCCAGGGACAGGCCAAGGCAGAAGCGCTTGGAACCATCATCACCTGCCGCGAAACCACAAACCAGCAGCTTTTACGGTTCTATGAGAAGATGTACGACGATCTCATAAGCTGATAATAGTTGCCCCAAAACCGCAAATACAAGACTAATTCAAAAGAGTGACCGGTCAATCCCGGTCACTCTTTTGATATATGTTATATATTGTCAGATGGCTTGAAAAAGATTGGCTTCCAGGTGGAGCTGAGCCTCACAGACCTCCAAACAGTCGTTCCGGTGACCTGTGCGGACATCTGCGAATAGTATCATAATTATAAATCACGCCTCCGGTTTGCCGGAGGCGTGACTTTTATGCCGAATCAGAAGCATTTTTATCCTATTTCAAGATAGGCGTCATATCCGCGAACGTATTCTGCGGATGATCCCATGCTGTCGTGATGAGGATCAGGGCCGCGTACGTAATGTTTTGGTCATCGGTGAGCTCCAGAAGGACGCTGACCGTCTCCCCTTCCCGGCTCTCCGGCACATCCGGCGCAAGCTCGCGGACAAAAAGGCGGTAGGCCTCGCTGGCTGTCAGCTTTCCCGGAACAGAAGCGACTGTGTTTCCATCCTTCCGGGGCGCGGCGTACTTTTCCGGCATGTCAAATTCCGTGACCCAATCCTCATCTCGGCTCATATCCAGGGACGTCCGCGCCCACTCCACGCCGTTGACAAAGGTGGCCAGCTCCGCCGAGACGATTGCCCGTCCGGCGTCGGCGTAGACCGCCAGAAGTCCCGCCGCTCCCTCCTCCGCCGTGGGGTCGGCGTACCACGCCGCCAGGAAGTCCCCGGCCAGCTCCGAAAGCCCCGCGTAGAACGTCCCCAACTTCTCCCGCACTGCCGTATCCCCTTCCGTGAGGACGGCGGCAAGGGTGAATTCTCCGTTCAGGGGTTCCATCGCCTCCACCTGTGAGCTCACCGACGACATAATACCGTACTTCTCCGCGAAAAAGGCCTCCAGCGGAAGCTCACGGGCGGACTGAGGCAGTCGTATCTCCGCCGCGAAACCCGTCCCCTGGCGGATCGCCTCCGCTTGAAGCTCTCTCCCCTCCTCATCCGTCACAATAAAATCCAGGCGCAGGTCCTCCGTCACGGATTTGGGCTGGGCAAAGAGGCGGACAGTCACCTCCCCGCTCTCCGGATCGAAGGCCACCGTCTCGCTGTCCCAGTCTGAGAAGAGGGAGTTTTGCTCCTCCAGGATTCCAGCGATGGTTCCCCGCATGGAGGCGATGCTCTCATTCAGGGAGTGTTGCGTGAAAATAATCAGATTATTCAGGCCCAATATCTGCCTATTCAGATCTGCCATACGACCACCAAAAACCACAGCCACCACAACAATGGCCGCCGCTGCCGCCCCCAGGACGCACCAGAGGGTTTTCCTCTGTTTTTTTGTCCGGAGTTCGGTTCGTTTTTGCTGCTCGCCCAGCTCGCGCAAAAGTTCCTCCAGCTCCCCGGTGTCAAAAACCGCGGCGGGGGTCTCCGTGGATGGCTCCGCCGTGGCCGCCTCCTGACTCTCCACGCCCAGCAGCTCCCCTATGGACATTTGGTAAAACTCGGACAAAGCCATCAGCTTGTCCAGCTCCGGCACCGATATCCCGTTCTCCCATTTTCCCACAGCCTGACGGGAGACGCCGACCTTGTCCGCCAGCTCCTCCTGGGAAAGGCCCGCCTTCCGGCGCAATTCAAACAGCCGTTCGTTCAGCTTCATAATCATCACCTCGCCCCTATGGTAGCAAAAAAGCCCGCGCTCGGCAACCAATTCGGCCTGCCAATCCGGCAACTGCGGGTTGCCTGCGCGAAAATCATGCGTAAAAAACAGGCAAAAGGCCGTCCAGCCTACTCTGACAGCAAAAACGGGACTTGTTTTCACAAGTCCCGTTTGGCAGGGGTTGAAGGGATCGAACCCTCGGCCTACGGTTTTGGAGACCGCCGCTCTACCAGCTGAGCTAAACCCCTATATCTACTTTTTATTAATTCCCCAATTTGAACCCAGCAACGCGGTTCAAATTTGGAAAGGACGAGCGAAGTCAGCGTGTGAAGCGTGAGACGGGCGCCTTTGGCGTTCGTCACGCGCCGAGCCAACGCGACTTCCGCGACGACGAGGTGGTGGGCCTTCGGGGACTCGAACCCAGGACCGACCGGTTATGAGCCGGTTGCTCTAACCAACTGAGCTAAAGGCCCACATAGCGTCGCAAAAAGGAAAGCCGCCGCCTTGTGGCAGCGGCTTTGCCGTTGGCGCCTCCTGTAGGACTCGAACCTACGACACCGCGGTTAACAGCCGCGTGCTCTACCGACTGAGCTAAGGAGGCAAATGATGAAACCCGCGTAAAGCGGGTCTCATCTGATGTTGGCGTCTTCCTATCTTTCCGGGCCGTCGCCAGCCAAGTATTGTCGGCGCAAGTGAGCTTAACTTCTGTGTTCGGAATGGGAACAGGTGGACCCTCACCGCAATCAACACCAACTGTTTCAAGGCTTGCGCCCTGAGAACTGAACAAATGGATAGGAAGATGGGCAAAGCAGAGCTTGCCATTCTTTCTTAGGTCAAGCCCTCGGGTTATTAGTACCGATCAGCTGAACACTTTACAGTGCTTACACCTTCGGCCTATCTACGGT
>CANQTW010000006.1 GCA_947626845.1 uncultured Oscillospiraceae bacterium
CTAGTTACTACTCTTTTGGGGTACTTCTTTCGCAAATTTTCTCTTATTGCATTCTTGACTTCACACCATTAGACTTTAAAAGTTTGATAAGGATATAATGTCTATATAAAACATCAGGTTATCCGCATGGAAAAGTTCCGGGAACATATAATCCAAGGAACATTGATATAAACCAAAATAATCCATACGGGAGGTATGAATCATGCTCGAACGTGTACCTGAAATACTGACCTTCAGGGAGTGCAGGGATCTCTTAAAAATAGGCAAAAACAGCCTCCTCACCCTCCTCCACACCAAAGAAATCGCCGCCTTCAGAATCGGAAACAGATGGAAAATCCCAAAGTCGGCGGTGATGGAGTTTATTAGATATCAAGAATAAAATATGGACGGAATTGCTCAAAACGAGTAATTCCGTCCATGTAAAGGTTTATCCACGTTATTGCAGGAGTTGTTAAAAGACTCTTGATTAAGCGAACCAAATTCTTAGTCTATAAAGGCATCAAACTCCTCAATCTTATCTATCCACCCCAAGTCCTTTTCCTTCACCGTGCAGTCGATGACAACCGCCTTCGGATTACGTTTGAGAATCTCCGCCTTCAACTTGCGTTGTTCGGATTTTGTTGTTGCCACGACCTTAGCGCCGCCGTACCAGGTGGGAACTGATTTGTGGGTGATGTAGATGGTGGGATGTTTTTTGGAGAACATATGAAACCTCCAAATCAGTTCAAAGAATTTATTTTTATTGTGTTCAGTAAAAATTCCCACTTGTAAAAAGCATTTTCATGCGGTAGTTATACCTGATTTGATTATATAAGTGTATCCTACCCATTAAACTGTGATTTGGCCCATATAAATCCACCAGCAGTCTTTTGTATGCCGGAAACCGCATCTGAAATACTACGGCTATTAATGCCAGTTATTTTTGAAGCTTGTCCGATTGATGGATATTCAGCTATCAGCTTTCCGCTTTTGTCATATTGAAATACTTCTTTTGCCAACCCTGTATTATCTGATTTTATAATGGGACTAACATCTAAAATCGGACTATTCCGCTTCTGGCGTGACCAGATATAGCCGCCCCCGCTTTTTCTTGCGCCATAAATTACATTTCTTATACTTTTTTCCGAGACTCCACTTAATGAACAAGCGTCTTCTAAAGAGTCATATTCAGCTATAAACTTACCTATCAAGTCATATTGCCTTATTACAAATTCGGATGGTTTTTGTTCTTTTATAGCAGGGGTATCTTCTTTCACTATAATTGGGGCCATCTGTATTTTTGAGCTCTTTATATTTGAATTTATTTGAGTTGACAAAGAGTACTCTACCCCGTGCTCAGAAAGAAATGAAAGTACATTTTTCATGTTCACCGGCATGGTGTACTTCCAATCAAGAACCCTAACTCCGTGTGCAGAACTCAGCTCTCTTTTTCTTGCGTCTCTGCGCTGATTATCAAACAACGCATCTTTCCCGCCAAACAGATCTACTGCTTCGTAATGCTGTTGTCCCTGATACTCAATAGCTACATTTTGCGTTGGAATGAAGATGTCAAAGCTTTGTTGACCAAGCCAATCTGTACGGTATTGATATTTTGCGTCTTCCACAATTTTGCTGATCAGCATAAACAATTTGTATTCGTTGCCCCACCTGGTAGTAATACGAGATTCTTTCGCCATTTCGGTGTAAAGCTCGTCTAACCTTGAAGCGGTGCGTTTCAATATTGATTTGTTAATTGAAACAAGCACGGAACCGGTAACAGATGGTGAGTAGCCGAATTCCTCATTCAGTTTAAAGATAAAGCGATTGATTTCACTTGATAGATACCTCAAAAAATCATGCTGTATTAAATAATCTTGTGCAGCAACCAAGTCATCACGATCTGAATTAAAAGAAGTAATCAGCGCCCCGTACATTAATGATATATTATCTACTTGTGTTCCAGAGAAAGTAACAGTGTAGAATGAATCCTCATCGTTGACCTGAATGTCGATAGCCTTATCGGCAAGCTTTGCAGCACAGTAAAACGCCTTATCGTAGGTGGCATCAACACGAAATGATATTCGCAAATTCTCGTCCTTTGTTTTTTCCTCAATGATCTTCTTATTTTCCAGGCGTTTTTTTAAAAAATCCAAACATATACAAAGAAAATCTGGGCAGATTTCAAAATGGCCAAGTTCTTTCTCAATGTCAAGATGTAGTCCCAAACATTGAAATTGACTTATAACAGCCGTCATCTCGGCGAATTCCTTGCTGTATGTTGCCCTTATTTCAGATACGACAGGAACAAGTTCCATTACAGAAAAATCGGACCGTAATCCAACTATATTAATATTTTCTAAATCAACCCCATCGGGAAGCTTAGCTTCATATAAGTACTTGTCTGAAACACGATATTTTCTAAAGGCGTCATCCATAGCGGAATAAGATAAAGATGCGCTTCTTCTGAACTTAATTTGCTTTCCTCCAAGGTGATACTGATTTCCGGTTACGGAATCCTCAAAAATAATCTCAAACCAGGCCCATGGCCTAAAAGTTAGCACGTTTACAATTCCGGCCCAAAAATGCAGACCATTCACAGAATAGAAATACTGTTCGGAAATGCAAGCGTCTGAGCCTCCATGAAAGTAACTCTTTATTGCGTTCTTCTTATATACGATAATATCACACAAACTGCTCGAAAAGACATTATCACCTTTGAGGCAAAATTGATTGTTTCCTAACTTGGCGGAAATAATAAGAGAATATAGATCGAGTGCCTGTTCTCCTAAGTATTCCGCTATGCCGTTATTGACAGATACATAACCAGCATCTGCTTTTATTTCTGCAATTCCTACATTTCCAGAGAATCGAGTATACCAAACGGAAGGAAACGCTTCACTTACATTCAATGCAGCATCATCTTCTGCACAAAACGATGAGATAGGTTCTGAAAAGTATTTTCTATCAAATTTAAATAAATAAAATCCCGTAGGTATTTCTGCTCCAACTCTATAAATATGATTTGGATAAAGCAGTTTGTTTTGCTCGTAAAAATATATTACATTAGAAATCGGAGTAAACTTACCACGGCTAACCTCAAGAACAGTGCCTGCCGCAAGGGTAGCATATGTGTCATACTTGAATTCTCTACTTGTCTTTTCTCCATCAACTGTAGAGGAGTACCAAATATCCGCTCCCCAAAAGTAATATTCTCCGGCAGGAATGTCGCGACCAATGCGGTATTTTCCAGAGCGAAAAATCAAACGTTCATTATTGAGAGCAATGAATTTGTTCATTGTCAAGTCAATCCTCTCCATTCAACAATTCAGCGCTAATCGTCCGCTGCAAATCTGCATTTTCCGTGGTAACCTCGCGAATAATACTCATGTAATCAATATGGCGATACGTTGAGTCAAAGGTAGATGTATCAACATAGTACCTTTTTGGAACATGTTGTTTGATTACCTCATGTAGCATTTCTACAAGTCTTTGCTGAATAATATCATTTGTCTTCGTGTTTCCTAAATAGAAATGGGTTCCATTTGCATGAATATCATACATAAACACTTTTCTGCTAGAAAGCCACCTATATCGTTCCCGCTGACCAACAGGCAAGAAAACCTCGTAATTCATATCCTGTCCATCTATTGAGATTCGGATAAAACCTACAATGTGGTTGTACTGCCACATACGACATGGGTATGTTTCAAGTTCTAAAATATCTCTTGCGTGGGTGGGACTTACGTTCCTGCCGGCACATTCTATTTCAATGGATTTCTTTCGAGCTAAAAAACGATTATTAAGCGCAGATGGAGAAAGGCCGTAAATTGGTATTTCAAAGAGAGAGTTCATTTTATCTTCTCCTAATTCTTATACACCTAATCTCAAATTGTATCACCGGCAGGCAATAGTTATCGACGTTTCGCAAAATAAATTATATCAAAAAAACACTGTTCTTACAAGCGCGTCAATACTTTTTTCAATGGCTTTACTCATGGCAGAGAAAAGAGTGAAGATATCCCGTCTATTGAGTGCGGTTGGAACTGTTTACTGCAAATCCAATTATGAAATTCAACAGATGTAAAATCGACCCGATTATTCACAGAAAATAATGCAATTATTTTAAGATATTCCATTGATTTTAACATGAATATTTGCTATACTTATCTCATCAGAGGGAGGTATCGGCTATGGTTCGGAAAATCATGGAGTATTTGGAGAGCTGGAGGGTCAGCGCTAACCGCAAGCCCTTGATTTTGCAGGGGGCGCGGCAGGTGGGGAAGACCTATTCCATTCTGGAGTTTGGCCGGACGCGCTATGAGAATGTGGCGTATTTCAATTTTGAGACGAATTCGGGTCTTGCCAAGACATTTGACGAGAGCATCAGCCCCGACTATCTGATTCCTATCTTGTCCCACATCTCCGGGCAGACCATCGTGCGGGAGAAGACGCTGATCATATTTGACGAGATCCAGCTCTGCGAGAGGGCCTTGACCTCCCTCAAATATTTCTGCGAGGAGGCGCCGGACTACCACATCATTGCGGCGGGAAGTCTGTTGGGCGTGGCGGTCAACCGGTCGAGGTTCTCCTTCCCCGTGGGCAAGGTGGACATGAAGACCCTCTACCCCATGGACCTGGAGGAGTTCATGCTGGCCCTGGGCGAGGACGCGTTGGTGCGTGAGATCCGCCATAGCTTTGAGACGGACACCCCCATGCCCTCCGCCCTGCATGAGGCGGCTATGGGCCTCTACCGGCAGTACCTTGTGGTGGGCGGTATGCCGGAGTGCGTCACCCAGTTTGTCCAGACCCACGACTATGTGCTGGTCCGGCACATTCAGGACACCATTCTGGCAAGCTACCTCAACGACATGAGCAAGTACAACAACCTCAACGAGATCAAGAAGACCCGGCTTTGCTACGACAGTATCACGGTGCAGCTCTCCAAGAAGAACACGCGTTTTCAATATAAGCTCATCAAAAAGGGCGGACGTGCCTCCGAGTTTGAGAACGCCATCGAGTGGCTGCGGCTCACGGGCATCGTGTCCCAGGTCTTCAAGGTGGAGCAGATCAAAAAGCCTCTGGAAAACTACCGGGACATCGACGCTTTTAAGATCTACGTCTCCGATTTAGGGCTTCTGGCCGCCAAAAAGGACCTGGCCGCCAACGACCTGCTCTACATGGTGGAGGATCTTAACGATTTCAAGGGCGGGCTCACGGAAAACTACGTCAACGTCCAGCTCACAATAAACGGCTATCAGACCTTCTACTGGGAGTCCGAGCGGGGCGCCGAGATCGACTTTATCATCCAGCGGGAGGGCAAGCTCATCCCCATCGAGGTCAAGTCCGCCGACAACACCAAGGCCAAGAGCCTGAAGGTCTACATGGACGCCTTCAAGCCGGCATACGCAATCAAGCTCTCGGCAAGGAATTTTGGGTTTGAGGATGGGAATAAGACCGTTCCGCTGTATGCGGCGTTCTGCATATAAGTAATTCATATATTCACAAAAGGCACCTGTTTTCGCTTTGAAACAGGTGCTTTTTAGCTGTATAGTTCAAAATCTGAGAGATGTAATATCCTCCTATCAATATTATTTAGGAGGGTTACACCATGTACAAGCTTTCAAAATTCCTTTCTCCTGTCGTGCCTTCGGGAGGTGAGCGGAATGGATGAGACGTTCATCTGCTACGCCTGCGGGGAGGAGCATCCCATTGAAGAGAGGACTGTCTTTGACGACCTGGAGCTCTGCCAGGACTGCCTTTCGTCCAGAACGCGGCTGTGTATATGCTGCGGTGAGCGGATCTGGAACGACGATGACTGCGGCGACGAGAACATCACCCTTTGCAGCGACTGCGAGGAAAACCACTACGACCATTGCCGCCGGTGCGGACGGTTGACCCATGTGGATGACCTCCACTACCTGGACGAGGACGACGATGAGGGCTACTGCGACGAGTGCTTCAACCACGTTGAGCATGAGCCCGGCGTCCGCAACTACTACTACAAACCCGATCCCACCTTCTACGGCAGAGGAAACCGCTACCTGGGCGTGGAGCTTGAGATCGACAGCGGCGGCGAGTCGGACGACAACGCCAATCAGCTCATGGAGATCGGCAACCGCCTCCACGAGCACATCTACATCAAGCACGACGGGAGCCTGGACGACGGCATGGAGATCGTGACACACCCCATGACGCTGGAGTATCACATGAAGGAGATGCCCTGGCGGGAGATATTGCGCGAGGCCGTCTCCATGGGATATGTCTCCCACCAGAGCGGCACCTGCGGCCTCCATGTCCACGTCAACCGTTCAAGTCTCGGCGACATCGAGGTGGAACAGGAGTACGCCATAGCGAGGATCCTTTTCCTTGTAGAAAACTTCTGGCATGAGCTTCTTCGGTTCAGCCGGAGGACGCAGAAGCAGCTCGAACGTTGGGCGGCACGGTATGGACGCAAGGACGACCCGAAGGACGTGCTCAGAAGCGCCAAGTCCAACCGCGACCGCTACACCTGCGTCAATCTGACGCCGTCGGAGACAATCGAGTTCCGAATCTTCCGGGGTACGCTGAAATACAACACACTGATAGCCACGTTGCAGCTCGTTGAGAGGCTTTGCGACGTGGCTGTTTCTTTGTCCGACGAGGAAGTGAAATCTGTCACATGGTCGGAGTTTGTGTCCTCCCTCAGTGAAAAGGAGACTCCTGAACTGATCCAGTATCTCAAAGAGCGGCGGCTCTATGTGAATGAGCCTGTGGCTGTCTCAGAGGAGGTGTGAGGTATGTGCGCTATCTTTGGAGTGCTGGACTACAAGGGCAATCTGAACGCCGTACAGAGGCTCCTGCTGGTCAAGGCGCTGGGTACTGTGGCGGAGGTCAGAGGCACGGACGCCACGGGGATCGCCTTTTTCCAGAGGGACAGGCTGTGCATCCAGAAGGCACCCAAGCCGGCCCATCGGATGAAGTTTCGCATTCCGCCTGACGCCAGGTACATCATGGGCCACACCCGCATGACCACCCAGGGGAGCCCCAAGCGCAATCAGAACAACCACCCGTTCCCCGGAAAGGCCGGCGGCGTCAGGTTCGCTCTGGCACACAACGGCGTTTTGATCAACGACCGGGAGCTGCAAAAGGAGTACGATCTCCCGAAAACAAGCATCGAGACGGACAGCTACATCGCCGTCCAGCTCATAGAGCGGCAAGGCGAGCTCTCCATGCACAGCATCGGAGAGATGGCGGAATCTCTGATGGGTCACTTTACCTTCACGATCCTCGACCAGAACGGCCAGTTTTACTTCGTTAAGGGAGACAATCCCCTCGTCATTTTCCATTACAAGCGCCTCGGCGTGTACCTGTACGCGTCAACCGAGGGAATCTTGACATCCGCGCTCAGATCCCTCAATATTGACAGCTGGGACCATGAAACCATCATGCCCAGAGACGGTGAGATCCTGATGATCGACCGCCACGGCAAGCAAAGCGTCTCGACATTTAAGATGCAGGACGACGATTGGATCTACTGGCACTGGTGTCCTCATGCGCCGACCTCGCGCCGTGCAAACCTCAACGACGAGGAGGCCGAGTACATCCAAAGCCTCAAAACCGTCGCCGCCTACTATGGATACGACGAAGCCTGCATCGACAAGCTCCTGGCGGATGGGTATGCGCTGGAGGACATTGAGGAATTTATCTACTGCCAGGAGGAACTGGTATAAGAAACCGGGATGGGCAAGCCGTTAAAGCTGCCCATCCCGGCAAGGACTCGATTCATTTATCCTCGTGTCCAGAATGAGATAAGAAAAAATAGAGCCACTATTTCCGGCATTTCCTATAGAGGGGAAAAGGCCAAAATAGTCGATAAAATCTGCGGAACAGAGAACACAGAAACACGGAACAGACGAAATCATGCGTCTTCCGGGTCGTTTTCCTCCTCCGCCATCCCCCTGAGAAATTCAAGGGCCTCGTCCGGGAGAAACGTCATCTTCTCCAAAATAAACACGATCGCGGAGGTGGTCGTTTTGTTTTTCTTCTCCTCCTCATTCGCGTACATACGGCATTTGTCTATGGGGTAAATGTAATCCAGGTTAAGCCCTCGGATGCTCTTAATAAGCTCCGTCTCGTTCTGATGGAAAGAAGCTCCAACCAGCCGGAGGAACATATCGCGTCTGAACTGCAGGGAGAGGAAAGGCGGCTCCTGGTTTTTGGGATGATACGTTCTGACGTACCCCCAAACAGCCGTCTCAGCCCTATCATGAAGCGTCATCGGATATAACGCCTTTTTCGTATCGGGGACAAAGAGGAAATGCTTGTAATTTGGAGGCGCTATCATCTCACGGAGCGCGTTTTCCAGCTGCCGCTGTATGTCCAAGGGACTTTCCCGGCTTTCCGCGCCGGAGGCGTCGTTCTGAATCGGCGATGAGAGGAGAATATCGAACCATTCCCGGCGTATCTCATCCCGGTCCTCCTCGCCGATCGCCGCGTCCTTATAGAGAGATGTCAAGAACAAATCAAGCGCGATCATTCGCATGGACAGGAAATAGCAGGAGTCTCCCTGTACGGGCGCGCTGCTATTTTTATTGTATTCTTCAATGGCAAGAGCGATGTTTTCGAGCTTCTCCTCGATTATCGCTTTCCACTCCTTTTTCTTTTCCTTTTCAAGCCCCTGGGCAACATAGGAAATATAACGCTGAACCACAAAATTGACGATTTCATTGTCCCATTTCCCGCTGTGTCCGGAAAAAATATTCCCGTCAATAGAGGTCATTTCACTCTCTGTGAAGCGGCCCTTTGCTTTATCTTCAAGCAAGACAAAGCTGATCCAGGGATTGCGTCCAATAAGCTCCTGGAGCTGGGATTCTTTAAAGCCGTTTAGATCTACCATGAGAGTCATATCCCGGTATTGGGGAATCAGCCTCTTTTCGGAAATCCTTGGCGCGCCCTCTACCTCTACCTTCATGTAAATATGGTCGGTTATATCCTTCTTTTCTGATCGGACCATCACACTGGGCTTATATTCAATTTTCACCTCAGGGCAACCCGTCTTAAAAATAGACAGCTCAGCCTCATCCTCATCCTCATCCCTCTCCGGAATCAATTTCACCGCCAAAGATTCCATGATGTTATTCAGGAAATAGACTAAAGGTCTTGTATAATTCTTTATTATGACAATAGGAGCACGTTTGTTGTCCGCAAAGGGTTTTTGTGGATAAAACTTCTGGCAAAGGCCTGTGCAGTACCCGGAAAGTACGGTTGAAAACAACGTGAGCATTGCCTGACGTGCCGCTGGATCCTGACCGCAGGATTCGAGCATTTTCCGTACTTCTTGAAATCCCTCCACAGATTTTTCAGGGTCTGGCAAGGGTAAGCTCACGGTCTCATCTATAACACACCCGAGTCCAACAAATATGTCCAAATCCTTTATGGATGTTTTTACGTCCTTGGGGAGCTTTTTTTGGTCAACATCCTCATTGCTGCTCAAAAACGGTCCGTCCCAGTAGTCTTTATCCCCACGATAAATTACATAAAACGAGGATTGATTATGATACAGCCACTTAAAAATGCGTGCTTTCTTTTTCTTCTTTTTTTCCTTCTCCTCCTTTTTGACCGTCGGAGCCTGTGCGGTTATCAGCTCCTCTGTCTGGCTCATCGGCTCCTTCTCGTCAACCGTAGAATCGTCCGGCATACTTATCCCTCCTGTTTTTATGTTTTCTGTCCTGTTCCGCTGAAAAGAACATGTGGAACAGGGTTATTTTAGCACATATTCGTCACAAGAACAACCTCACAAATGTTTTTCTCAAGAGAACATGGGCGAAATTCAGTGGGGTAAAAAGCAGATTAGTTCTTGCTCTTTGCACATAATAATGCTATAATAACGTACAAAGGGGGGCGATAGAATGCCACAGATCAGACCTATCACAGATTTGCGCAACACTACCGAGATTTCAAATGCCTGTCACGCCAGGCGGGAACCGATGTTCATTACAAAAAACGGGTACGGAGACCTTGTCGTTATGAGCATGGAAACCTACGAGGACATGCTTGAGACGGCCGCTGCGGATACCGCCATTGCGGAAGCCGAGGCTGAATACGCGCGGGACGGCAAGCTTCACGATGCAAGGGAGGCGCTTGCTTCGTTAAGGAGGAAGCACCTTGGCTGAGATGTACAATGTAAAACTCACAAGCCGCGCTTTGCGCGATCTTGACGGAATCTATGCGTATATTGCGAAGACCCTGCTGGAACCGGGAACGGCAATCAATCTGGTGGGGGAAATTGAGCGGGAGATTCTTTCTCTGGAGCATTTTCCCAATCGGTGCCCCCTTCGGCGGACCGGCGTGTACGCGAACAA
The DNA here is from genome assembly GCA_947626845.1 of uncultured Oscillospiraceae bacterium. Lineage (GTDB taxonomy): Bacteria > Bacillota > Clostridia > Oscillospirales > Oscillospiraceae > RUG626. The sequence goes on from CANQTW010000006.1 coordinate 10,320, forward strand.
AGGATACCGTCAGCTTTTTGTGAAGAATTACACGGTCATCTTCCGCGTGGACGAGGCGGAAAAGACAGTCATCATCGTCACGGTACGATACTCTTCAAGTCAATTCTAAACACACAAAAGCCAGCGTTCCCTCGTGGACGCTGGTTTGTCTTTGTTCGGCACTTGAAACCCGTGCCTTTATATGCTATACTACGGATAGTTTAGAGCGTATCACTTTAGATGGGACGGTCAGAATATGAACATTGCAGCCTATTGCCGGGTGTCTACCGACAAAGAGGATCAGCTCAACAGCTTAGAGGCGCAGAAGAAGTTTTTCTCCGAGTACACCCAGCGCACCGGGGACAATCTGGTGCGGCTCTATGCCGACGAGGGAATCTCCGGGACGAAAATCAAAAACCGCAGAGAGTTTCTGCGGATGATGGCGGACGCCGAGAAGCACGTTTTCGATATGGTGGTGGTGAAGGACATCTCCCGTTTTGCCAGGAACACAGTGGACCTTCTGCAAAACGTCCGCAGGCTGAAGGCCCTGGGGATCGAGACGCAGTTTCTGACGGCCAACATGACCAGCATGGGCAACAGCGAGTTTGTGCTGACCATCTTCGGCGCCATCGCCCAGGAGGAGAGCGCCAACACCTCCAAGAGGGTGAAATTCGGCAAGAAGCTCAATGCCGAGAAAGGCCGGGTGCCCAATATCGTGTACGGCTATGACAAGACCATCGGGGACTATTTCAATCTCACCGTCAACGAGGAGGAGGCCGGCATCGTCCGGGAAATCTTCCGTTGGTACAACAATGAGGGGTACGGCGCGGCGAAGATTGCCTCCATGCTCAATGCCCGTGGCCTCACCACAAAGCGAAACTGCCAATGGAGCCAGAACGCGGTGAGCCACATCCTGAAAAATGAGCTCTACATCGGAAAGATTGTCAACGGGAAGCAGGAGGTGGCGGACTTCCTCACGGGACGGCGTGAGGACAAGGACGAGACAGACTGGATCGTGGTGGACAAGCCGGAGCTGCGGATCATAGACGACGAGACCTATATGAAGGCTCAGGAGATTTTGAAGTCTCGGCTCACCGCCTTCAATATGAAGCACGAGCGGCAGAGCAACAAATTTCTCTTTTCCACCCTCATCAAGTGCAAGGAGTGCGGATGGTCCTTCCGGCGGACCGTCCGCACCTACAAAAACACCTACGTCCGCTGGGTATGCTCCGGCCACAACGGGAAAGGCGCGGAGAGCTGCCCCAATGCCGTCACCATCGACGAAGAGGAGCTGATGGAGGTCCTGCAGGAGTACTTCGCGGAGCTATTGAAAAACAAAAAGGCCGTTGTCAATCACGTCGTCACCCAGTTTCAAAAGGTCTACCGGGCCCGCGATGAGAATGTGGATTACGAACGGGAGTTGAACGCCAGGCTCACAAAGCTCAAAAAGACCCGTCAGAAATACATGGATATGTACGCCGACGACCTCATTACCCGTGAGGAGCTGAATGAGAAGATCGGCGGGGCGAGAAAAGAGATCGGTGAGATCGAGGACGAGCTGAAAATGGTGTCTTACAACCTCACCAAGGGCGACCAGTTGGAGTCCCTGCTGAACACCACCTTCCGGGAAATTGAGGACATCACGGACATCCATCAGATGACCAACGCCCAGCTCAAGCGGATCATTCAGAAAATTGAGGTGGATAAGGACGGGAATGTGGACATTTATCTGCGGTTATTGGGGGATCTGGGGCTTGACAGTACCGTTCTAATTGCAGATAACCATACATAAGGATCTTTCAGACCGTCTTCAAAGGATAAACGAGCCGCTTTATACCCAGGTCAAGGAGGTCCTTGACTTCAACAAGTCCGAGCGCCACATAAGGGGCGGTCTGGCGACACGCAGAAAATACAAAGGGAATTGAAAACAGTTTTCCGCGGATCGCCCCGAATGTTCGGGGCGTTTTTTTGTGCTGTGGCATATTCTGGGGGTGAGAAAACCTTGGGAACCTCAGAACAAATCGCCGCACCGATCTTGACGGCATATTTTCCGCCATATTTCGATCCGGCAAAAAATCTGCTCGCCAATCTCGGCACTTCGATTTATTCAGAGGTTCCCGTGAAAGGACACGGCCATGGAAGAAAACCATTTCGCACGATTTTTCCTGGGCGCCAACGCGCCCGGAGGCTTTGCCTCCCTCTACGACAGCTTCACCGACCCGGATACCGATCACCTCTATATCCTCAAGGGCGGGCCGGGATGCGGCAAATCGACTTTTATGAAAAAGATCGCCGCCGCGGCGGGGGAGCGGGGCTATGCCGTCGAGTGTATCCACTGCTCCGGCGATCCGGACTCCCTGGACGGGGTCCGCGTTCCCGCCCTCCATATCGCCTATGTGGACGGCACCTCCCCCCATGTGGTGGAGCCGCGCTTCGCGGGCAGTGAAGCAAGTTATGTAAACTTTGGCGCTTTTTACGACACGGACGCCCTGGGCAGGGAGCGGGAGGGGATTGCCGCGCTGACAGGGGCCTACAAAGCCCGCTATCAGCGGGCGTTCCGGCTGCTCTCCGGCGCTTCGGCCCTCTCCGGCGGCGTCAGACTGTCGGAAGACACGCTTTTAGCGGCGGCACGACGCGCTCGCGGCCTCATTCGCCGGGAGATCAGGGGACACGGCAGCGGCAGGAGCGTCAAGCGGTTCCTGTCGGCCTACACCTGCAAAGGCCCCCTGACGCTGTGGGATACGGTGCCGGCGCTGGCGGAGAAGGTCTATCTTCTGGACAACGAGCTGGGCCTTGCGGACATCGTGGTGGAGGCCGCGGCGTCAGAGGCCCAGGGCCGGGGCTACGGGGTGATCCGCTGTCAGTCGCCCATGGCTCCCTCCAGGACGGAGCATGTGATCGTCCCGGAGCTGTCCCTGGCGATCCTCAGCCAGACGCCGGCGATGCGCTATCCCTGTAAGCCCACCCGCCATCTGCGGCTGGACGCCATTCCGTCCAGGGAGGAGCTGGCTTTCGTCCGGCCCGTACTCCGGCGGACAAACAAGCTGCGTCAGAGCATCCTGTCTGAGGCCGTCGGCGCACTCCGGGAGGCCAAGGCCCTCCACGACGACCTGGAGGCGCTGTACATCCCCCATGTGGATTTCGCCGGTATAGACCGGCTGACGCAGCGGCATATCGAGGCGCTGTAAGGCTTTACTTTTCGCCGCTCCGGTGCTATAATTTGTCCAAATCCACTAAAGAAAAAACAAGGTCAGCGTGTAGACAAACCCTGCACGCTCCCCTTGTCGGACAAAGGCCATCCGGCCCTTGCCGACAGTTAGAGAGGTGTTCCCATGTACGATTTTGACACCCCCGCGCTCCGAACCGGCACCGGCGCCATCAAGTGGGACCTCCGCCAAAGCGCCTTTGGCAACGGAGACGCTCTACCCTTCTGGGTGGCCGACTCGGATTACATGTCCCCGCCGGAGGTGGTAGACGCCCTTCAGGAAGCCGCGAAAAACTGCGTGTTCGGCTACACCGTGCCCACCAAAAGCTACAAGGACGCCGTGGCCGGCTGGGTAAGCCGCCGCCACGGGTGGGAGATCGACACCGACTGGCTGGTCCCCTCCACGGGCATTGTCTCGGAGCTCTCCAATATCGTCCGGTGCTTCACCGAACCAGGTGACAAGGTGCTGATCCAGACGCCGGTCTACGACCCCTTTGCCGGCGTTGTCAGGGACGCGGGCCGGACGCTAGTGGAAAACCGGCTCCTTTGCGGCGGGGACCTGCGTTACACCATGGACTTTGAGGACCTGGAACGGAAATTGGCCGCGGGCGTCAAAATGATGATCCTCTGCTCGCCCCACAACCCCGTGGGTCGGGTCTGGACGCGGGAGGAGGTCTGCCGGACAGCGGAGCTGTGCGAGGAATACGGCGTGCTTCTGGTCTCCGACGAGATCCACTGGGACATTCTCATGCCGGGCCGCGTCCACTTTTCCGCCGGAAATGCGGGGACAGACGGGAACGTTATCGTCCTCTGCGCCCCCAGCAAGACCTTCAATGTGGCGGGACTCAAATGCTCCAACGACATCATCCCCGACGCCGGCCTGCGGGAAAAGCTGACGAAGTGGAAAGAGACCCTCCACGTGGAGGGATCCAACAACCTGGGGATGATTGCCTGCGAGGCGGCCTATACCCACGGCGAGCGCTGGTGCGATGAGCAGAACGGCTATCTGTGGGGCAACGCGGAGCTTGTACGCGCCGTCTTGGCCCAAAGACTCCCGGAGGTGAGGGTCGCGCCTCTGGAGGGGACGTACCTCATGTGGCTGGATATCACGAAAACCGGATTTGGCTCACGGGCCGTCTGCGAAAAGCTCAACAGGGCCGGGGCCATCCTTAACGACGGGTACCGTTACGGGGATGACGGTTTTGTCAGACTGAACATCGCCTGCCCCCGTGCCCAGCTGAGAGCGGGGCTTGAGGTCATTACGGCATGTCTTGCCGGGGAGCTGAAAAGATGACGCATCTGCTGCTGGCGGTGATCTACCTGTCCTTTATCTCCCTGGGTCTCCCCGACGCCCTGCTTGGCGCGGGCTGGCCGGTGATGTACGGCGATCTGGACGCCGGCCTTGCCGGCGCGGGGGTGATCTCTACCGTCATATCCGTCTCCACGGTGATCTCCAGCCTCAACTCTGACCGGCTTACCCGCCGTTTCGGCACGGGGACCGTCACCGCCGTCAGCGTGGCCGTCACGGCGGCGGCGCTGTTCGGGTTCTCTACAGCGCCCAATTTCTGGGTGCTGTGTCTCCTGGCCATTCCCTACGGGCTGGGAGCCGGAGGCGTGGACGCGGCGGTGAACAATTATGCCGCCATCCATTACTCCAGCCGCCACATGAGCTGGCTCCACTGTATGTGGGGCATCGGCGCCGCCGCGGGGCCGTACATCATGGGCTGGGCGCTGACCTGCCGCACCTGGCGGGCGGGCTACGCCGCCGTGGGGATACTTCAGGTGTTCCTCACAGCGATCCTCTTTCTGAGCCTCCCCCTCTGGCAGAAGCGGCCAGGGGAGGGGACAGGGGAGCGGGGCGGCGGTATGCGCCTTGGGGACGTCCTGCGCCTTCCCGGCGTGATCCCTTTCGTGCTGACCTTCTTCTGCTACTGCGCGCTGGAGAGCACGGCGGGTCTCTGGGCCGCCAGCTTCCTGGTGCTGGGGCGGGGCGTGGACGAGGAGACCGCCGCCGGCTGGGCCAGCCTTTTCTACATAGGCATCACTGTGGGCCGTTTTTTGAACGGCTTCCTCACCGCGAAGCTGTCTGACCGGAAGCTGATTTCCCTGGGCGCCGCCGTGGCCGCCCTGGGCGCCGTCACCCTGCTCCTGCCCCTGGGCCGTGGCTTCGCCGTGGCGGGCCTGATCCTCACGGGCCTGGGGTGCGCCCCAGTCTACCCCTGCATGATCCACTGCGCCCCCGTCTATTTCGGTCCGGACCGGTCCCAGTCCGTCATCGGCGTCCAGATGGCCGCGGCGTATCTCGGCACCACCCTGGTGCCGCCGCTTTTCGGATTCCTTGCCTCCCATAGCTCCCTGCTCCTCTATCCGCCCGCCCTCCTGCTCCTGACCGGTGCGCTTTACCTGGGCCACAGGGTCGTGAACGCGCGGCTGGGGACGGGAAACGGGGAATAAACGGTCTCGCAAAAAGACACGGGAATAAACACGCACGATCAACGGCAATAAAAGGGGAAGGGCTTAAAAACCCTTCCCCGTAAATATATAAGACAATATTGAGACTGCTTTGATAAGACAGCTGCTTCCGAGCCGACGCGCGGGGCGGGGTTTAAACCCACCCGCCCGGATAGCTCGGTCTTTTTATTTTACTCAGCCGTGTTTTTCCAGCGGTACAGGAACGCCGCCAGCTCGCATTTTGTGACGGAACGCATGGGGGAGAAGGCGGTAGCGGAGGTGCCCCTGGCGATCTGCTTATCCACGGCCCAAAGAATGGCACCGGTGTAATATTCGCCGTTTTTCACGTCGCTGAAGGGGTTCTCCCGTCCCGTGGGCGTTACGGCCCCGGCGGCGCGGAAGAGGAACGTCACCGTATCCTGCCGCTTCAGCGTCCCGTCAGGATCAAAAGTGGTGGGTGTCGTGCCGTTGGTCACACCGGCCTCGGCGGCCCAAATGACGGCCTTGTAATACGCATCCTCCGGGGAAATATCCGTGAACTTTGTCTCCAACTTTTCAGGCTCCGGACTGCCCATGGCCCGCCAGATGCCCATGATCACCTCTGCCCGCTTTGCGGGCGTGTTCCTGCCAAAGACGGTATCGGATTCCTGCGTCACATAGCCGCGCTTCACATTCCAGAGGACGGCGTCGTACATTTCGTCATCCGGCTTCACGTCGCTGAAGGACGCGCCCACCTGCCGGGAGGAGAGCTCTTCGTCGGAAATCGTGTAGAAGGTCACGGCGTCGCCGCTGCTGACGTACCACATCACCTGCCCGTCCACATAGATGGGCGCGCAGTCGGAGAGGGAGGCCTTGCCTGTCCGCGTCTTGCCGGTCTTGCCGTCCTTGTCAAAGGGGACGAAACACAGGTTGCCGGTGAGGTTCCCGGCCTTATCCGTCTCGTTCCAGAGGACATAGCCTCCGCTGGCCGTCACAGCCAATTGGGGGGTGCTGACGCCGGCCTCGGAAAGGCGGACCGTCTCCACCTCCAGCGTCTGCTTGTCGACCACGGCCAGATACACGGATTTGTCGGCGCTCTTGCCGCTGACGCCGGCCCCGTCAAAGCTGTAGGCCGCGATGTATTTCGTTTCCGTCTCCCCGAAACCGCCCAGGGAGGCGCCTGTGATCCGCCTGTCCCCGCCATCGACGGAGGGGAAGGGCTGGAGCATGACGCTTTTCACCTCGCCGGCGGTCACCAGGGTACTGCCCGCCGTTCTGGCAAAGACGCTGATCACGGCCCCGCGGGAGGGGAAGTCATCGCACTGGTCCAGCGCCACGATGCGCCGCTGACTGTCAACGATCAAGAACTGATTGAAGGAGTCGGACATATACCCGCAGCCCACGTCCTCCACCAGATGAGCGGTGTCCGTCACAGCCATGTCGGACTGCCTGACGGCCACGGTCAAATTGGCCTGGGACCGGTTGCCCGCCCGGTCAGCGTACATCTGATGGCTGGTGCGCAGATAGAGCATACCGCCGTACTCCGCCATGCGCAGGGACCCGCAGAAGAAGGGGACGCTGGTGTTGATGCCCTTGAGGCTGGCCTGACCGAGCCGCTCCCAGCTCTTGGAGTATTTGACCACGCGGATGACCTCCACATTGTCGCGCTCCACAGGGTTGGACTGGCCGTAGACAAAGAAATTGTACCGGCTTCCGGCGAAGAATCCGCCCCATAGGGGCAGCTCCATGGGGACCTCCAGGCTTGCTTTCAGCAGAAGATCCGGCCCGTACTCCTCCACCAGAGCCGCGGAGCCTATCCGCTCCACACGGGTGACGCCGCCAAGGCTGTTCTCAAAAAGGTACGAGGCCACGGGCGCGGCGTCCCAGGTGTTGTAGTTTTGGGCGTTGATATTGGTCTGAGGGTCCGCGGCGAAAGCGCCGATGGAAACCGTCAGCGTCAGGACCGCCGCCATGAGCGCTGATAAAAGACGCTTTTTCACTGCGAAACACCTCCTTATGTTCTGATTCGGCGGCCAAAAAGCACGGCCCGCGTGAAATACATTGAAATTATACACTGTTTCGTCAAAAATTTCAACAAAATACATCGTTCATATTTTTGTTAAAACCTGTTCACAGCCCAGGGCGGCCCAAAGGAGACAGTAAGGCCTTTTATGGGGACTGAGCCGCTGTCGAAAAATAGAAAAAAACAAGAAAAAGTGATTGGAAATCGTTGACTTTTTTAGGGGGACGTGCTAAGATAGTATCCGTATAATTAGCTGATTAATATTTTAAAGAATGAATGACGGGGTGACGCGCTATGGAAAAGAAAAAGCGTCGTTTTGGAGACCGGAAGGACGGCGAGCTGATCCGCGATCTGGACGCCATGCATTTTGTTGTGCCTCTGCTCTATCCCAACAGATGCGACAACGAGGCGTATATCTCCGAGCGGATCGATCTGACAAATATGAACGACTATCTCGCCCGTAAGAACATTAATGAGACTGATTTTCCTTATACAATGTTCCATATTATTCTTGCGGCGCTGATAAAAACCATCACTCTTCGTCCCAAGCTCAACCGTTTTATCGCCAATAAGAACATGTACCAGCGGAACGAGGTCTCCGCCAGCTTCGTGGTGAAGAAGAAATTCTCTGACCGGGGCGAGGAGGCCCTTGCCTTTATCCATTCCAAGGACGAGGACACGCTGGACACCATCCATGAGTACATCAGGAGCCAGGTGATGTTCTGCCGCTCCGACAAAAAAGACCGCTCCACCGACTCCATGGAGTTTTTCACCAAGCTCCCCAGGTTCGTCAGCAAGACGGCGGTGCATTTCGTCACCTTCCTTGACCGCCACGGCAGGTGCCCCAAGGTCCTGATCGCCACCGATCCCTACTACGCCTCGGTGATCATCTCAAACCTGGGCTCCATCAAGCTGAAAAGCGGTTACCACCACCTGACCAACTGGGGCACCTGCTCGCTCTTCTGCATCATTGGCGAAAAGAGCGTGAACCCCATCTTCTCTGCCGACGGTACTTATGAGATGCGCGAGACCCTGGACCTGGGCCTTACCATCGACGAACGGCTTGCCGACGGATACTATTATTCAAAGTCCATACGGCTTTTAAAGCATCTTTTGGAAAATCCCGCGCTCCTTGAGCGCCCCATGACCGAGGAGGTAGAGTATTGATGAGCGAAACAGCTCCCAAAGCGCCCTGGCTCAAGAGCCTGGGCGATATGCCGTCCCACCTGGACTATTTTCAGGGGTCCCTTTATGAGATGGTGGCCAACGTGGCGGCGAAATACCCCGACAACATAGCCTTTGATTTCATGGGCCGGCCCACCACCTATCGGAAGATGATGGAGTGCATCGATCAGTGCGCCAAGGCCCTCCGGACCATCGGCGTACGGGAGGATGACCGGGTGACCATCGCCCTGCCCAACTGCCCCCAGGCCATTTTCATGTTTTACGCGGTGAACCGCATCGGCGCCATTGCCAACATGATCCACCCCCTGTCCAGCGAGAACGAGATACAGTTTTATCTCAACGAGTCCAAGTCCGTCACCGTCATCACCCTGGACCAGTTCTACCACAAGATCGAGGCCATCCGGCAGAACACCTCCATCGTCAACGTCATCATCGCCCGGATACGCGACGAGCTGTCACAGCCGCTGAAAACCGGCTATATGCTCACCGAGGGCCGGAAAATTCAGAAAATTCCCGCCGACGCGCCCGTCATCATGTGGAATGAGTTTATGCGCCTGGGAAACGCCTGCTTCTGGAACTACACGGTGAAAAAGAACGCCGACGATCCCGCCGTCATCCTCTATTCCGGCGGCACCACCGGCACCACAAAGGGTATCCTGCTGACAAACTACAACTTCAACGCCCTGGCCGCCCAGGTCATCGCGGTGAACCCCATGTTCCGTCCCGGAGACAAGATGCTGGCGGCCATGCCAGTGTTCCACGGCTTCGGCCTAGGCGTGTGCATCCACACCATGCTGGCAAACGGAGGCCGGTGCCTCCTGGTGCCCCGCTTTACCCCCAAGAGCTACGGCAAGCTGATCGTCAAGGAGAAGTGCAACTTCATTGCCGGCGTCCCCACACTGTTTGAGGCCCTTCTGCGCCTGCCCAGCATGGAGAAGGCGGACCTTAGCTCCTTAAAGGGCGTGTTCTCCGGCGGTGACTCCCTGTCCATTGAGCTCAAAAAGAAGATGGACAAGTTCCTCTATGACCACAAGTGCGCCATCCAGGTGCGGGAGGGCTACGGCACCACTGAGACGGTCACGGCCTGCTGCCTGACGCCGCCCCACATCTACAAGGAGGGCTCCATCGGCCTGCCTTTCCCGGACACCTTCATCAAGATCGTCAAGCCCGGCACCGACGAGGAGCTTCCTTACGGCCAGGAGGGTGAGATCCTGCTGGCCGGCCCCACCGTCATGCGGGAGTATATCAAGCACCCGGAGGAGACGGCCAACACCCTGCGCAAACATGCCGACGGCCTCACCTGGGTCTACACCGGTGACCTTGGCTCCATGGATGACGAGGGCTTTGTGTACTTCAAGGGCCGCGCCAAGAGGATGATCATCACCTCCGGCTACAACGTCTACCCGGCCCAGCTGGAGAACATCATCGACGCCTGCGAGCTGGTGCAGATGAGCTGCGTCATCGGCGTCAAGGATGACTACCGTATGCAACGGGTGAAGGCCTTTGTGATGCTGAAGCCCGGCGTCCCCCAGAACGAGGAGACGCGGGAGGCGATCCTGGCGCACTGCCGCAAGAACATCGCCAAATACGCCATGCCCCGTGAGATCGAGTTCCGGGACGAGCTTCCCAAGACGCTGGTGGGCAAGGTGGCCTACCGTGTCCTGGAGGAAGAGGAGGCGGCCAAGTCCGCCGCGCAGGCGGAATAAGCCGCGGTTTGGCGCGAGATCATCTCTTACCCTGCGTTCATTTCCCCTTCACCCCCAGGGGAGTAAGGGGTCTCCGCGGCGAAAGCCGGGGATAGAGAGAAAAGGGAACAAACAAACCATACATTTATGCGGGCGCGCCGGCGTATAACGGTGAGAAAAGGAAGGATCACATATGAATAAAAATACCGATCAGCCCAGAAACGATGACCTCTACAAGGCGGTCATGGAGCTGCGTTCACTTGACGAGTGCAAGCGCTTCTTTGATGACCTGTGCAGTATCTCCGAGCTTCGCGCCATGGAGCAGCGCTTCCAGGTAGCCGAGCTTCTTCACCAGGGGATGATCTACAACGACATCCTGGAGAAGACCGGCGCCTCCAGCGCCACCATCAGCCGTGTCAACCGCTCTCTCCGATACGGCAACGACGGATACACGGTCCTCTTCCAACGCATGGAGGAGAAGGAGAACCGGAATAAGTGAGCGCCTATCTCTCCCTCGCCCCCTGGTATGATGACCTCACACGTGACGTCCCCTATGGGGCCTTTGCCGATTTTTATGAAGCTCTCTTCAAAAAATACGGCGTCACGCCATCGCTTCTGCTGGATCTTGCCTGCGGCACGGGCACGCTCACATTAGAGCTTGCCCGCCGCGGTTATGAGCTCATCGGCGTGGACGGCTCCGAGGACATGCTGGCCGTGGCCCAGGAAAAGGCCCTTGACGCTGCCGTGGACGTGAAGCCCATTTTTTTGCACCAGACCATGGAGACGCTTGACCTTTATGGCACCGTCTCCGCCGCCGTCTGCTCCCTGGACGGGATCAACTACCTGCCGCCCGATTCCCTCGGCACGGTCTTTGAAAGACTGCGCCTTTTTGTGGAACCCGGCGGGCTTTTTATCTTTGACGTGAATACCCCAGAGAAGCTCTCCTCCCTGGACGGACAGCTTTTCTGCGACGAGACAGACGACGTGTTCTGCTTCTGGCGGGCCGAGCTGGCCCCTGATAAGACCGCCCTCCGCTATGGCCTTGACATCTTCGCCCGCCTGGAGGACGGCGCCTGGGAGCGGGGCGGGGAGGAGCACACGGAGTATCTGCATACTGTGGAGACGCTGACGGAGGCCCTTGAGACCCACGGCTTCGGCGAGATCGGCGTGTTCGCCGAGCTCCGCGATCAGCCGCCCAAAAAGGACGAGCAGCGTATTTTTCTGGCCGCGCGGCGGTTATAATAGGAACGAGATATTAACGAAAGGACGAACCCCTTTGGGGGAGGGGATACGGAGAACGGTATGGGACAACTGTTGAGGGCCTTGTCAAAGGACGGCCTTGTGAAAATGACCGCCGTGGAGCTCACGGACGCCGTGGAGCGGGCGAGAAATATCCACCGCACACTTCCCGTGGTCACCGCCGCTCTGGGCCGGACCATGTGCGCCGCGTCCATGATGGGCAACGCCCTCAAGAGCGAGGGCGACAGCGTCACCGTGCGGATAAACGGCGGCGGCCCTGTGGGGACGATTTTGGTGGTCTCCGACGAGCGCGGCAATGTACGGGGTTACGCCCAGAATCCCGCGGTGGACCTGCCTCTGCGGCCCGACGGGAAGCTGGACGTGGGCGGCGCCGTGGGGAAGGACGGGATGCTCACCGTCATATGGGACCTGGGCTTCGGCGAGCCGGTATCCGGCTCTACCCAGCTGGTCTCCGGCGAGATCGCCGAGGACTTTGCCGGATACTTCGTGGAGAGCGAGCAGATTCCCACCGCCTGCGCCCTGGGGGTGCTGGTGGATCGGGATCAGCACGTCCTGCGGGCCGGCGGCTACATCGCCCAGCTGATGCCCGGCGCGGGGGATGACACCGCCAAAAAGCTGGAGGCGGGCGTCCGGAAGGCCGGCGCCATCACAAAGCAGCTGATGGACGGCTCCTTGGAGGACGTGATCTACCGGGTCATGGACGGCTTCGACCCCGCCATCGTGGAGCGGGACCGGGTGGAGTGGCTGTGCCCCTGCACCCGCGAGCGGGTCATCTCCGCCCTCTCCGGCGTCACCGAGGCGGAGCTGGACGAGATGTTCCGGGAGGACGGGAAGATCGAGGTCAGATGCCGCTTCTGCGACAAGGCCTATACCTTCACCCCCGCCGACAAGCCCCTGCTCAGAAGAGACTGAACTCATATGAATCCCAAAGCCCCCCTTATCGGGGGCTTTTTTGTGCGTCTCAACACCTTTAACCCGACAAATTATTCAAAGTTTGTTAACTCTTTCGCCGTCCACAGGGGTATAATAAACCTGAAATATTTTGTGAAACGGGATGTGTCATGCTTAAACTTTCCAACATCACCAAGACGTACATAACCGGCGACCTCAAGCAGCAGGCCCTGGATGGGATCTCCGTCTCCTTCCGCAAAAACGAGTTCGTGTCCGTCCTGGGCCAGTCCGGCTCCGGCAAAACCACCCTGCTCAACATCATCGGCGGCCTGGACCAGTACACCACGGGGGACCTGATCATCAACGGCAAGTCCACCAAGGAATATAACGACGCCGACTGGGACACCTACCGCAACCACTCCGTAGGCTTTGTGTTCCAGAGCTACAACCTGATCCCCCACCAGTCCGTCCTGGCCAACGTGGAGCTGGCCCTGACTCTCTCCGGCGTCTCCAAGGCCGAGCGCCGCAGAAGGGCCGTGGAGGCGCTGCGCGCCGTGGGGCTGGAGGATCACATCTACAAAAAGCCCAACCAGATGTCCGGCGGCCAGATGCAGCGCGTCTCCATCGCCAGGGCCCTGATCAACAACCCGGATATCCTGCTGGCCGACGAGCCCACCGGCGCGCTGGACTCCGAGACCAGCATCCAGGTCATGGAGCTTTTGAAGGAGATCGCCAAAGACCGGCTGGTCATCATGGTGACCCACAACCCCGACCTGGCCCAGCGGTATTCCACCCGCATCGTGAAGCTCCTGGACGGCAGGATCATCGACGACTCCGACCCCTACGAGGATGACTCCGTGGCCCAGACGCTCTCCAAAAAGGAACAGAAGAAGCTGAAAAGCGAGAAGAAGAAAAAGTCCATGTCCTTCCTGACCGCCCTCTCCCTCTCCTTCAACAACCTGATGACCAAAAAGGGCAGGACGTTCCTCACCAGCTTCGCCGGCTCCATCGGCATCATCGGCATCGCCCTGATCCTGTCCGTCTCCGCCGGCTTCCAGGCGTACATCGACCACGTCCAGGAGGAGACGCTGTCCAGCTATCCCATCACCATCGAGGCCGAGAGCGTGGATATGTCCTCCATGCTCCTGGGCTTCATGAACGCCCGGCAGGAGGACCTGGAGGAGGAGCGGGAGCCGGATCGGGTCTACTCCGCCACCGTCATGTACGACATGCTCTCCTCCATGATGAACGCCCAGACCAAGACCAATAACCTGACCGCCTTCAAAAAATTCCTGGACGAGGGCGGCAACGGCATCATGGACATCGCCGACGTCCATTACAGCTACGATTTCAAGTTTGACGTCTACACCCGCGACGCCGACGGCAACGTGGTCAAATCCGACGTGATGACCATGATGCAGGAGGCCATGACCGGCATGTTCGGCGGCGACTACTCCGCCTACTTCGACAACATGGGCCAGATGTACGAGCGCATGGACGTGTGGAAGGAGCTGCTGCCGGAGGCCGACGGTGCCGGCGTGGCCCAGTCCACCAAGGATCAGTACGAGCTCCTGTACGGCAAATGGCCGGAAAATTATGATGAGATCGTCATCTTTGTGGACCGGCACAACGAGATTTCCGACCTGATGCTCTACGCCCTGGGCTTCATCAGCTCCGACGCCATGAACGAGACCATGAAGGCCATGATGAACGGCGAGCCCGTGGAGGCTGAGACCCTCAGCTGGTCCTATGAGGAGCTTTGCGACACCAGCTTCAAGTTCATCCTGCCCTCGGAATATTACCAGTGGGACCCCGCCCAGAACAAATACGTCGATCTCTCCGCCACGGAGACGGGCATGGATTACCTCTATGACAGCGCCGATGTGGGCCTGCCTCTGAAGGTGGTGGGCATCGTCCGTCCCACGGAAGACGACGGCGGTGCCGTCTCCGGCCAGATCGGCTATACCTCCGCTCTGACCCTCTACGCCATGGAGGAGACCGGCAAGCAGGAGATCGTCCAAAAACAGCTGGAGGACGATACGGTGGACGTGTTCACCGGCCTGCCCTTCCGCACCGCGGAATATCAGGAGCCGGAGGACGCGGAGAAGATCGCCGCCTTCAAGGCGTATTTCGACGCTTTGAGCGATACGGAACGGGCGGAGCTGTTTGTCAAAATGTCCGCTATCCCCACGGAGGAATATCTGACCGCCGCGGTGGAGCAGCAGATGGCCGGCCTTGACCGCCAGAGCCTGGTGGATATGATGATGAACTCCTACGCCCAGCAGATGGGCGTCACCGACACAGAGCGCATCGAGAGCTACTTCAACGAGATGAGCGACGAGGAGCTTTTTGATATGGCCGAGCAGGGCATCCGCCGGATGGCCGCGGAGGCCTACGCTCAGCAGGTCACCGCCCAGCTTGCCCAGGTGCCGGCGGAGCAGCTGCCCTATATGATCGCCCAGGCCCAGTTCACCGACGGCCAGTACGTGACCTTCTACGATGAATTCATGCCCCCCACGGTGTCCGACGCCAACTACGACCAGAACATGGAGAAGCTGGGCTACGCCCGCGTGGATTCCCCCAGCACCGTGGCCCTCTACGCCGTCACCTTCGAGGACAAGGACACCATCTCCGAGCTTATCGAGGAGTATAACGCCACCGTGGACGAGGAGGATGTCATCGAGTACACCGACTATGTGGCCCTCCTGATGAGCTCCGTCACCACCATCATCAACGCCGTCAGCTATGTGCTCATCGCCTTCGTGGCCATCTCCCTGGTGGTCAGCTCCATCATGATCGGCATCATCACCTATATCTCCGTCCTGGAGCGTACCAAGGAGATCGGTATCCTGCGGGCCATCGGCGCCTCCAAGCGGGATATCAGCCGCGTTTTCAACGCCGAGACCCTCACCGTGGGCTTCGGAGCGGGCGTCATCGGCATCCTGGCGTCTTTGATTATCATCGTCCCCATCAACCTTGTGCTCCACGCCCTGACAGGCATCAACGAGCTGTCCGCCCGTCTCCCCGTGGTGGGCGCGGTGACTTTGGTGATCATCTCCATGCTCCTCACCTTCATTGCCGGCCTCGTCCCCTCCGGCATCGCCGCCAAGAAGAACCCCGTAGAGGCCCTGCGGACGGAATAATCTCCCTGCTTTCCAAAACGCTCCGGCAATCACCGGAGCGTTTTCCGTTCGATATAGGCAGAAGCTTCGTAAATAATTTGATTAACCGCAAGCTTGGAAACTAAAAACTTGATTTTTAAGAAACAAACAAATCGGCCTTTGAGGGAGAAAAACACACAATGCTTTTGATCAAGAACCTGGAAACGCCAAGATTGACGATCCGTTCCTGGCGGATGTCCGATAAAGACTTTACGCTGTCTCTGTGGGGAGACAAAGAAAACGGAAGGTATATGAGCGACCCTGTCTGTGAGAACATGGATGAAGCGTATCTCAAATGCGTCGATGAGATGGAAGACAACCCAGAGGGATATTACCTGATTGTTGAATGGAAAGCGGATGGTACGCCTGTGGGGACCTGCTGTATTTTCCCTGAAAACGGGAATTACGATATCGGGTATTGCATCTCAAAAGACCATTGGAAAGAAGGCCTCGGAACCGAAGTGGTGGATGCTGTCATTCGCTGGGTCAAGGCGGAAGGCGGCAAGTCCGTCACGGGAGAAGTGGCGGACAGCAATCTTGCGTCGGTTGCGCTTCTTCGCAAATTCGGGTTTTCAGAGGACAGAAAAACGCGCTATAAAAAATGGGGGGAAGAAACCTGGTTTGATGCCCATTATTATAAGCTGAACTTAGAGTGAGCACCCCAATTCCCGTTTCTCGAACCGAGCACAACCGAATACCGAAAGATTGACCGTTGACACCCCGTCTCCCCGTGGTGGGCGCGGTGACCCTGGTGATCATCTCCATGCTCCTCACCTTTATTGCCGGCCTCGCCGCCCGGACATTCGGGCGGAGAACCTGTATGAGCCGCCCTGGCCTTTTGGGTTTACCCTTAATCGAGGACGGTCAGGCGTACCGGCCCTGTCAGGCCTGCGGGCTTTGTCAGATACCCGTCGCTCCACCGTTCCCCCTGCGTCCGCCAGGAGTCAGGTCCTCGCCAGGGGTTGTCCGCGTCCGCGTTGTGGAGCGCCCCCAACAGGTTGAAGCGGGAGAGATATACAGTCAGAGCAAGGCGGTGACGCCCAGGGGAGAGCCATCCCAGTCGGGCCCCGCGGGAGATCAGCGGAACGGGCGTTCCGCCGTCTATAACCGCCTCCGCGAAGGGAGCGGAGAGAGAGGAAAGCTTTATCGCGTAAGCACCCGCCCCGGCAAGGTCAAATTCATAGAAATAGGTGAGCTTCCCAGTGTAAAACGGGTATCCCTGCGGACGGATATCCCCCTGTGACAGCGGCTCCGCGCCGGTCAACCGCCCGCCTTTCACGGAAAAATCCCCCAGGAGGCTCATAGGCTCCAGATCGGTTTTGGCGTCAAAGGATCGCCGGATCACAAGTGTATGGCGCCCTGAGCCAATGGGGGGGAGCGCCACCCTCCGAAATGCCCGGTCAATAAAGAAGCCCTCCCGGATGCCGCATTTTTCCCCGTCCAGGGTGACGGCCTGATCCTCCGGTTTTTCCAGGGCAAGCGTCAGGCCGGACAGAGGGATATCCGACTCAAACTCATAGAGAAGCGTCAGCTGGTGCTTGTCCCCCGGTTCGGAGGCCCAGGGCTGGCGCATATTTTCGCCTCTGGGGGCAAGACCAAGACGCTCGCGGAGTTGATTGTCCAGCCGCAGTATTTCCATTCGCTCCGACAAAGGCGAGCCGTCCAGACTGTACCGGGCCCAGTCCAACAGATATGTGTTGGGCTCGCCGCGGAGGACGGACAGGGGAGCGGGGAGCGTAAGCTCCTCCGTTTTGGCGGACAAAGAGACGGGAAACGGCTCCGTGGACGCGGGTTTGACCGCCGTCAGCTCCAAAAGCAGACTTTCGTCCATGCCAGCCCGCCACATCATGTGAGTCCTGCCGTCGTAAAAGCGGGTCTCCACCGGTTTTACCTCTCCGGTCATCGTATCCAGGATGCGCGCGCTGAACGCGCCGCGCAGGCTGACGTCGTTTTGTTCCTCTCCACCCACGCTGTTTTTTGTGTGACAGAGGAAAAGCCATTTTTTAGCGCCCTCCTCCCGAAGCTGATACAAAAACTCCGCCGGAGAGGCCAGTGGTGTTACATAGACGTCCCGGTATGGGTTCAGCGCGTCCATGATCTCCTCTTCATTATCCGAACGTATGACCTGCCCTGAGAAGGAGGAAAGGGCTTTCTCAGTGGAGGGCCTGACAGGAGCTGTTACCACCACCGCGTCAAAGCCTGAGAGGGTCATCTTTCCCTGTGACAGCAGGGACTCGCTTATAAGCTCCACGTCGATGAGAGAGGTGAGGATACGGTGGATGAGCCTGTCAAATCTCCGGCTCAGCTCCGCTTTTTCCCGTTCCGCCGCACTTCCGCTCATGGCGTACCGCCAGTAGGCCTCTACCGGGTGGATGACAGAGACGCGGGTCACCCGCCGCCCGCGGCGGAGGATGACGTTGAGCCGCGCGAAGTGATCCTCCAAAAGCTTGAACCGCTCCCACCAGTTGTTTTGAGGGAAGATAGACCCCGGCCAGTCCCGCTTGGCCTCCCCGCCAAGGGACATATGGCACAGGTGCGGCACCCGATGGGTGACGCCCATGGCGGCCTGCCAGTCGCCCTGCAGCTTGTAGGTGAGAAAGTCGCACTCCCAACCGGTGGAGCCGTAAAGCTCGCTCATAACGCCGCTCTTGCCCAGCTGACGGGATACAGAGGCGGCCTGGCGGACAGCGGGGTAGTTCGCCTCGTCGATCAGCGTATCCGTACCGGGAAGGTCCATGCCCCGGTAGCACCGCATAGCCTCGCCTACTGTGTCTGTCTGGCTGCGGAGATTCTCCTCGCCGAGAATATGTCCGGTTGACATAATATTATATTTCCGGCACCAGTCCCCGATTTGATCCAAGAAGGCCCCTACAAAGCACTCGGAAAGAGCCTCCCGAAACCTCCACCTGATCCCCTCCGCAGAGGCGTCCTGGCAGTCCCAGACAACCGCGGGCAGCGTATCCAGGGGGCCGGAAGCTGAATCTGAGAACTCACGCGCAGCCGACGGGGTGAGGGGGAAGGAGAAATCGGCGTGGGAGAGGGGATCGGTGAGGGAAAGCCCCTTGACCCGTGGAAGAGCTCTGGGCTCGTCGGTAAAGACGGCGGTGATAGTGGTGCCGAAATATCGGCCCAGCCGCTCAAAATACCGCTGGTGGGTGATCCGTATGAACTCCCGCACGGCCTCCGGGTCGGTGGTGTCGATGTAGGAGGCCCCCTCGAACCAGGGTTCCTCCGGCAAGAGGGCGGGGTAGGCGAACCGTACCCGGTGGGTCTCGTCCCGCCGCAGTATGGCCGCGTCGATCTCCTCCGCGGAATTGAGGCGCCTGTACCGGGAGAGCCTGTCACCGTCAAAGGCAAGCGCCCACGCGGCGAGGAAGCCCTGGCGGCGGTCTTCGCTCAAGAGAAGATATTTCCCGCGGAAGTTCCCGTTTTTTGTCACCTTTCCCCCAGCGGCGCCGCTGGGGAAACGGTCATCATCATAGAGCCAGACGGTCAGCCCGCGCTTCTCGCATCCCCGGACCGCGTATTCCATGAGGTCCATGAACTCATCTCCCAGGTACTCTATGTCCAGTCCTGTTCTGGGGTGCGGACACACGCCGCCGAAGCCCATTTTCACAAAGGTATCCAGGTCCTGATCGATCAACTCCCGCGTTACCGCGCAGTTCCAGGACCAGAAGGGGATGGAACGGTATTCGTTTCCGGGATTCAGAAAGCTTTCGTTCGTATTGACCGCCTCCCTCAGCTTCATGCGTTTCCATGATACAGCGAACCCCCCGTAAAGACAAGAAAAAAGTTGACTTTACAGGCGCAAAATGGTATTCTTTAAAATTGGAGTACTATGAGACATGGAGTAAGGTTTATGTGGTACAGCGACAGATGGTCAGACTATGAGCTTCTGGACTGCTCCTCCGGCGAGCGGCTGGAGCGGTGGGGGAAGCAGATACTGATCCGCCCGGACCCCCAGGTGATCTGGGACACCCCGAAAAAGGACCCCCGCTGGCGTCAGGCCGACGCCCGGTATACCCGTTCCTCCGCCGGCGGAGGAGCCTGGGACAAGCGGGACGTGCCGCGGAGCTGGCAGGTGCGCTACGGGGAGCTTACCTTCAACGTCA
Source organism: uncultured Oscillospiraceae bacterium (assembly GCA_947626845.1). GTDB lineage: Bacteria > Bacillota > Clostridia > Oscillospirales > Oscillospiraceae > RUG626. The sequence goes on from CANQTW010000006.1 coordinate 30,251, forward strand.
AGCCCATGAACTTCAAGCACACGGGCCTTTTCCCCGAACAGGCCGCCAACTGGGACTGGGCCATGGAGAAGATCAGGAACGCTGACAGGCCCGTCTCCGTGCTGAACCTCTTCGCCTACACCGGCGCGGCCACAGTCTCCGCCCTGAAGGCCGGCGCCTCCGTCTGTCACGTGGACGCCGCCAAAGGGATGGTCCAGTGGGCCAGGGAGAACGCCGAAAGCTCCGGCGTGGCGGACAGGAACGTGCGCTGGATCGTGGATGACTGCGCCAAATTCGTGGAGCGGGAGATTCGCCGTGGGCACAAATACGACGCCCTCATCATGGACCCGCCCAGCTACGGGCGCGGCCCCGGCGGCGAGATATGGAAGCTGGAGGCGAATCTCATGCCCTTTGTGCGCCTGTGCGCCGGGGTGCTCAGCGACGACCCCCTTTTCGTACTGATCAACTCCTACACCACCGGCCTTTCCGCCTCCGCCGTCAGCTACGTGGCCCAGACCGCTTTCGCGGGCCGCGGTGGCCGCGCCGAGGCCCAGGAGCTTGGCCTTCCTGTGACCGCCACGGGCCTTTATCTCCCCTGCGGCGCGGCCTGCCGGATGGAGTTTTAACGAGGATACTGGAGCGATTTATGGACAACACAGTGATCAAAATCGACGATCTCACCTTCTTCTACACCCCCGATGACGAGGATACCGTTCCGGAGGACGTGCTCTCCGGCGTCAGCCTGGAGATCGGGCAGGGCTCCTTTGTGGCCGTGCTGGGTCACAACGGGTCGGGAAAATCCACCCTGGCCCGTCACCTGAACGCCCTGCTGCTCCCCAAAGGGGGGACCGTGACGGTGTTCGGTATGGACACGAAAGACGAGGAGCTGATGCTGGAGATTCGCCGCCGCGTGGGTATGGTCTTTCAGAACCCCGACAATCAGATCGTCTCCAACGTGGTGGAGGAGGACGTGGCCTTCGCGCCGGAGAATCTGGGCGTCCCCACGCCGGAGATCAGACAGCGCGTGGACGAGGCACTGAAGACCGTGGGCATGTACAAATACCGCACCCACGCCCCCCATCTCCTGTCCGGCGGCCAGAAACAGCGGATCGCCATCGCCGGGGTGCTGGCTATGCGGCCAAAGTGCGTGGTGTTCGACGAGCCCACGGCCATGCTGGACCCCCAGGGCCGACGTGACGTGATGAAGATCATCGGGCGCATGAAAAACGAGCTTGGCTCCACCGTCATCCTCATCACCCACCACATGGAGGAGGCCGCCCTGGCGGACCGGGTGGTGGTCATGTCCGACGGGAAGCTCGTCATGGACGGCCCTCCCAGGGAGATTTTCACCCACGTGGAGGAACTGGAGGCGTTGGGCCTCACCGTCCCCGGCACCGTCAAGCTCATGTGGGAGCTGAGACGGCGCGGCCTGGACGTGCCCCTCTCCACCCTGACGGTGGACGAGTGCGCCGCCGCGCTGGCAGACCACTTCGGAAAATAACCGGAAGGTATCCGCTTGGCGGAATCTTACCGAAAGGAAGTTACCATGGACGAACCCATTCTGAAAATCGAAAAGCTGTCCCACGTCTATTCGCCGGGCACGCCCTTTGAGACGACGGCCCTGCGCGACGTGGATCTGGAGATATACAAGGGCGAGATTCTGGGCATCATCGGCCACACCGGTTCAGGAAAATCCACCCTCATCCAGCACCTCAACGCCCTGATCAAGCCCACTTCGGGCCGCATCCTGCTGAACGGACACGACATCAACGAATCCAAGCAGTCCGTAAGGGAGGTGCGCAGCCGCGTGGGCCTGGTGTTCCAGTACCCGGAATACCAGCTCTTTGAGGAGACCGTCAAAAAGGATATCGCCTTCGGCCCCAGGAACATGAAGCTCCCCCAGGAGGAGATAGACCGCCGCGTGATGGAGGCCGCGCGCTTTTGCGGCGTGGAGGAGGAGCTTCTGGACCGCGCCCCCTTCGACCTCTCCGGCGGCCAGAAGCGTCGTGTGGCCATTGCCGGCGTCATCGCCATGATGCCGGAGGTCCTGGTCCTGGACGAGCCTATGGCCGGCCTGGACCCCAGAGGCCGTGAGGAGATCATGGAGAATATCCTGGCCTACCACAACGAGACCGGCGCCGCTATCGTCATCGTCACCCATTCCATGGAGGAGGCCGCCCGCCACGCCGGCAGGATGGCCGTCCTGGAGCATGGCACGGTGGCCATGTCCGGCACGCCGGAGGAGGTCTTTTCCCACGGGGAGCAGCTTCGCCAAATGGGCCTGGCCACTCCCGTCATGACCGACGTGGCGGATAAATTATGTAAACTCGGCGTGAAGCTCGCCGGCACCGTCTACACCGTGGAGCAGATGGTGGACGCCCTGATGGCGCTGGAAGGGGGGCGGCGGGATGCTTCGTGACATCACCCTGGGCCAGTTTTTCCCCGGCAGCACCGTGGTTCACCGGCTGGACCCCCGGACGAAGATCATGATGGTCGTCGTCTACATCGCCGCCCTTTTCAACGCTAAAAGCTGGGTCTCTTACGGCGTCGTTCTGGCGTTCCTGGTCTTTTCCATCGCCGTCTCCAGGATTCGCCTTTCCGCCATGCTTCGGGGCCTGAAGCCCATCGTCTTTATCGTGGTGCTGACATCCCTTTTGAACCTCCTTTACGCCAGAGGGGAAGATGTCATCGCCCACTGGTGGATTTTCACCATCACCCGTCAGGGCGTCAAGGCCGCGATCCTCATGGCCGCCAGGCTCATCATGCTGGTGATGGGTACCTTCATGCTGACCTATACCACCTCTCCAATTATGTTAACCTACGGCCTGGAGCTTCTGATGAATCCCTTAAAGAAGCTGAAGGTGCCCGTCCACGAGCTGGCCATGATGATGAGCATGGCCCTCCGGCTGATCCCCACCCTCATCGAGGAGACGGACAAGATCATGTCCGCCCAGAAGGCCAGGGGAGCGGAGTTCGACACCGGCAATCTCATAGAGAAGGCCAAGGCCATGCTGCCCGTCCTGGTGCCCCTTTTCCTGTCGTCCTTCCGCAGGGCCGACGAGCTTGCCACCGCCATGGAGGCCCGTTGTTACCACGGCGGGGAGGGGCGGACGCGGCTCAACGTGCTGAAATTCGCCCGGCGGGACTATCTGGCCTTCGCCGCGGGGCTTCTGCTCCTGGCGGCGGTGATCGTCTTGGCGAGGCTCGGCCTATGAGAAACATCGCCCTGAAGCTCCGCTACGACGGCACCGCCTATCACGGTTGGCAGGTGCAGAAAAACGACATCACCGTGGCGGAGACCGTGGAGAACGCCTTATATAAGCTCACCGGAGAACATGTGCGTGTCACCGGCTGCGGGCGGACGGACGCCGGCGTCCACGCCCTCAACTACTGCGCCAATTTCAGGTCCGCGTGCACCATCCCCGCTGGCCGGATGCCCCTGGCGCTCAATTCCCGCCTGCCGGAGGATATCGCCTGCCTGGAGGCCGTGGACGCTCCGGAGGATTTCAACGCCATCCTCTCCTGCCGGAAGAAGGAGTATACCTACCGGATCATGAATACCCGCATCCCCGACCCCTTTGAGCGGAACCGGGCCTATTTCTACCCGGCGCCTCTTGACGTGGACGTTATGCGCAGGGCCGCGGCGCAGTTCGTGGGCACCCACGATTTTGCCGCCGTCCGGTCCGTGGGGACGGAGACTAAGACCACGGTGCGCACCGTCTACTGGTGCGAGATCGAGGCGGACGGCCCGTTTATCTCCATGCGGGTCTGCGCCGACGGCTTCCTCTACAACATGGTGCGGGCCATCATGGGTACGGTCATCTACTGCGCCGAGGGGAAGCTCCTGCCGGAGGAGCTTCCGGCCCTGCTGGAGAAGCGGGACAGGCGGCTCACCGGCCCCACGGTGCCGCCCCAGGGGCTGTATCTCACCCGCGTCTGGTACGACGGAACGGTGGGAGAGATGATGGCCCGATAGACGCGGGACGGACTTGTAACTATTCGTATTTCTTAATTTGCAAAAAGTTCAAAAATATGCTATAATATTCTGATAAAATAATTTAGTGTAAAAAAGGAGACGCCATGGCGGAGAAGCGGACGAAAAAAAGGAGCGTTTTCAGACTGTTCCTCATACTGATCCTGCTGGCTGTGGCGCTCTTTGCCGTCTTTCTGGCCGTTGTGAGCCAGCGTGAGGGCGGGATACGGACCTTTTGGCGGGAGCTGAGGGGGGAAAAGACAGCCACGGAGTTCTTCTTTGAAAACGCCTCCCACGGCGACGCGCTGGGGATGGATTACTCCCTGGCGGTGGCGGCGGATTCGGGGCTTTACGTCTTCGACCCCACCGGCGAGATCGCCCTCACCCGCCTCTACGCCTGGCAGAACCAGGCCCTGACCGCGGCGGGACAGTACGGCGCGGTCTACGACGTGGGCGGCGACACGGTGATCTTCTTCAAGGAAGATAAGCTCCTGACGGAGCTGAGCTCGCCCTATCCCATCGTCTCCGTCTCGGTCAACGACCTGGGCTATGTGGCCGTCTGCGCCGAGGCCGAGGGGTACAAGGGCTCTGTGACGGTATACAATTCCCTGGGCACGGCCATCTACCGCTGGTCCGCGGGCAACGCGCGGGTCCTGTCCGCCAAGGTCTCAGGGCGGGATCAGCTTTTGGTGCTGACCATCGGCAGCGGCGGGAGCCGGCTGGTGCTGCTCCGGCTGGACAGCGAGGAGCTTCAGGCCGAGTACACCTTCCCCGGCCTGATGATCGACATGGCCTTCACCGAGTCCGGTATCACCGCCGTGACCACCACCTCCCTGATCGGCCTGTCGGGACAGTTGGAGGAGCGTTGGACAAAGGACTTCGCGGGCCGGTTTTTGGAGCGCTACGCCCTCTCCGGCGGGCTTGCCGTCATTGCCCTCACCGACTACCAGGTGGGCGGCGGCAGGACGGTGGAGAGCTGGTCCGCCAGCGGCGGCAGTCGGGGCGTCATCGCCCTTTTGGACGCGCCCATGGATATGGACATTCGGGACGGACATGTGGCCGTGCTCACCGCGGATCGGGTGACGGTGTATTCCGACGCCCTGGAGGAGACCGCCAAATACGACTGCGGCTTCGGCGCGGAGCATGTTAGCCTCCGGCCCGACGGCTCGGTGATCTGCGCCGGCACCTTCTCGGCGTATGTGTACGGCGATAAACAGGGAGAAAACAGCTGATCCGGAATTTGCAAATGCGAAAAGGAGATTTCCGCTATGAGCTTGGTGATCGATATCGTGCTGGCGGGCATCGTTGTCTTCTGCGGATGGAGGGGTTTCCGCACGGGGATAATAAACGGCGTCTGCGGGATTTTGGCGGTGGTGATCGCCCTTTATGGGGCGAATCTGCTGGCCACCGCGTTCTATACGGAGTTTTCGGACATCGTGGAGCCCTTCGCCCTCAGCGTGGTGGAAAAGGCCGTGGGCGGCGGCAGTCCGGAGGAGAACGGGACCGGCGACGGGACGGAGGAGAACAACACCCTCTCCGTAGAGGATCGGGAGAAGCTGGACGTGTACACCGTCTCCAAGGAGGTCATGGGGAGCCTGGGCTTCGCCAACGGCGCCTCCGAGAGCATCGCCAGGGATGTGGCCTCCACCCACGCCAAGGTCAACAACGACATGGAGGAGGAGCTGACGGCCCAGGTGTGCGCCAGGGCGGCGTATGTGGCGCTGTTTTCCATCGCCTTCATCCTGATCGCCATCATCTTCTCCGTCATCGGCAACATCGCCGATCTGAGCTTCGGCCTTCCGGGCCATGAGAATTTGAACCACGTCACCGGCGCGGCCCTGGGCGTCATTCGGGGCCTGCTCATCATCCTGGCCATCGGCTGCATCGGAAGATATCTTGGACTTCTGATCCCCGCCTCGGTCACGGAAAAGACCCTCCTCTACGAAAAGCTTTTGGAGACCAATAAGATCGCCGAGCTGCTGAAGATTTGATACAGCCCAAAGACGGCGTTTTTGAAAGGTATAGAGAGATGAAACACCTTCCGAATATCCTTTCCGGCTTCCGGATCGCGCTGGTGCCCCTTTTTGTGGCCGTCTGGCGACTGGGCGGCGAGTATGGCCGCCTGTGGGCGGCGGGCATCTTCCTGCTGGCTGCCGTCACCGATTTTCTGGACGGATATCTTGCCAGGAAGTATCACTACATCACCAATCTTGGAAAGATTTTAGACCCTGCGGGGGATAAGCTGATGACCCTTGCCATGGTGCTGTGCCTCTCCCTGGACGGGATCATCCCCGGCTGGATATTCTGGTTTTACCTGGTGAAGGAGGGGCTGATGGCGGCTGGAGGGCTTTTCGTCCGCGCCGCCGGCGTCAAGGACGTGCCGCCCTCAAATTTTGTTGGAAAAACCGCGACCTTCGTGCTTTTCTGCACAGGCGCCGCGCTTATGATTTTTAAGATGCCCCCCGCCGCCGCAAGGGCGCTGATGGTCCTGGCGGTGCTGGTGTCCCTGGCGGCGCTTCTGAGCTACGTGCCGTCCCTGCTGGCCCTTTTGAAGAAGCGGCGGGCGGAAAACTGAACGGACAGATGACCGGTCTGCCCCTTTGGGGCAAGATCAAGCTTATATATCGACTGTAGGTTAAGGAAGAAGGTATAATTATGGAACCTGCACTGTGCGCCCGTTGTCATAAAAACGTGGCGGTGATCTATGTGACCAAAATCGAAAACGGCAAGACCACCAGCGAGGGCCTGTGCCTGAAGTGCGCCCGCGAGCTGGGCATGAAACCGGTGGACGACTTCATGCAGAAGATGGGCATCACCGACGATGACATCGAAAATATGGCCGGCGAGATGATGGAGGCCCTGAACGGCGCCGAGAATCTGCCGGAGGACGCCGGCGATGACAGCGAGGACGATTCCGGCAAGACGGCCACCTTCCCGTTTTTGGGCAAGCTTTTCGGCGCCCAGGACATGGGCGGCGTCCCCGGCCAGGGCGGCGGCAGCGCCGACAAGGGGAATGATAAGCGCCAGCACAAGGACCGGGACAGGAAGCGCAAATATCTGGACACCTACTGCATCTCCCTGACCAACAGGGCGCGGGAGGGAAAGCTTGACCGCATCGTGGGCCGTGAGGAGGAGATGGAGCGGGTCATCCAGATTCTGAACCGCCGCCAGAAGAACAACCCCTGCCTGATCGGCGAGCCGGGCGTGGGCAAGACGGCCATCGCCGAGGGCCTTGCCATCCGCATCAACGAGGGCGACGTGCCCTATAAGCTTCGGGATAAGGAGGTCTACCTGCTGGACCTGACCAGCCTTGTGGCGGGAACCCAGTTCCGAGGCCAGTTCGAGTCCCGCATGAAGGGCCTTATCGAGGAGATCAAGACCGTGGGCAACATCATCCTGGTCATCGACGAGGTCCACACCCTGGTGGGCGCGGGGGACGCCGAGGGGAGCATGAACGCCGCCAACATCCTGAAGCCCGCCCTTTCCCGCGGCGAGATCCAGGTCATCGGCGCCACCACCTTCAACGAGTACAGAAAGCACATCGAGAAGGATTCCGCCCTGGAGCGCCGCTTCCAGCCCGTGACGGTGACGGAGCCCTCCATCGAGGAATCCATCAAGATCATCAAGGGCATCGCCCACTACTACGAGCAGTACCACGGCGTCAAGATCAGCGACGCCATGTGCCGTCAGGCCGTCCTGCTCTCCGAGCGGTACATCACAGACCGTTTCCTGCCGGACAAGGCCATCGACCTCATCGACGAGGCCTGCTCCGACGTGAACCTGAAGTGCAAGAATTACGCCCGCCTGGCGGAGATAGACCGGGAGCTGGCGGATATCGCCAAGGAGCGGGATATGCTCTTGGAGCGTCCGGAGTCCGACTCCAGCCCCTACGCCGAGGAGGACTACGCCCGCCTTGCCAAGCTGCGGGGTCGGGAGATCGCCATCGCCGACGAGAAGCAGCGGCTCCAGGCCCAGGGGATGCCGGAGCTGGGCATGGACAACTTTGCCCGCATCATCGAGCTGTGGACAAAGATCCCCGCCTCCTCCATCCGGGAGGACGAGCATGAGCGGCTGGCGCATCTGTCAGACCGCTTAAAGGAGCACATCATCGGCCAGGATGAGGCCGTGGAGGCCGTCTGCGCCGCCATCAAGCGCAACCGGGTGGGCATCTCCATGAAGCACAAGCCCGTCAGCTTCATCTTCGTGGGCTCCACCGGCGTGGGCAAGACGGAGCTTGTCAAGCGCCTGGCCGCCGACATGTTCCAGAACCCGGAGTCCCTTATCCGGCTCGACATGTCGGAGTTCATGGAGAAATTCGCCGTCTCACGGATCATCGGCTCGCCTCCGGGCTACGTGGGCTACGACGAGGCCGGCCAGCTCACCGAGAAGATTCGCCGCCGCCCGTACAGCGTGGTGCTCTTTGACGAGATCGAAAAGGCCCACCCGGACGTGATGAACATCCTCCTGCAGATTTTGGACGACGGACGCATCACCGACGCCCAGGGGCGGGTGGTCAACTTTGAAAACACCATCATCATCATGACCACCAACGCCGGCTCGGACCGGCGGGGCTCCGGAACCGTGGGCTTCGGCAATTCCGCCAAGGATCAGGACAGGGAGCGGGTCATGAAGGCCCTGCGGGACTTTTTGCGGCCTGAGTTCATCAACCGCGTGGACGAGGTGGTCTACTTCAACCGGCTCAGCGAGGAGAACTTCCGCGCCATCGCCGTGCTGATGCTGGAGGAGCTGAAAGCCGGTCTGGCGGAAAAGGCCATGACCTTCGTTTGGGACGAGTCCGTCATCGACTACCTGGTGCGCAAGTCCTACTCCGTCGAGTACGGCGCCAGGAACCTCCGGCGCACTATCCAGAAGGACATCGAGGACCGTCTGGCCGCGGAGCTTATCGACAACTACCAGCGGGAGCTTACCCGCGTGGGCGTCTCCGCCCAGGGGGACGAGATCACCGTCATCATCGCGTGACAACACCATATCAGTTGACATAAAGCCGGGGAACGCCCCGGCTTTATGGGGATAAAGAGAGCGCCTTTTATGAGTGAGCTAAAGAAAAACCAGATTATTTCCGCCGTCTGCGACGGCTATTCCTCCGACGGCATGGGCGTGGCCCATGTGGGAGGGATGGCCGTGTTTGTCTCCGGCGCCGTCGCGGGGGAGCGGTGCGAGATACGTATCCTGAAGGTCCTGAAAAACCTGGCCTTTGCCAGGATAGAGCGGGTGCCGGAGCCCTCACCGGAGCGGGTCGACCCCGGCTGTCCCCACTATCCCGCCTGCGGCGGGTGCGCGGCGCGGCACATGAGCTGCGCCGAGGAGCTTCGCTTCAAGCGGCAAAAGGTGGAGGACGCCCTGCGGCGCGTGGGCGGGGCGGACATATCAGTTGACATAATACATGGGGCCATTCAAACGGAGCGCTACCGGAACAAGGCCCAGCTGCCGGTATCCGCGGGGCCGCGGATCGGCTTTTATCGGGGCCGGAGCCACGACGTCATCGACGTGCCGGACTGCCGGCTGGAGCCGGAGTGCGTGGGACAGGCCCGGAGCGCGGTGCTGGACTGGATGGCGGCTTCCGGCGCGGAGGCCTACGACGAGAGGGCCCATCGGGGCCTGGTGCGGCATCTGTACGTGAGGACCAACAGCGCCGGGCAGGCGCTGGTTTGCCTGGTGGTCAACGCCCCGGCGGAGCGGGCTCTCCCCGATGAGGCGGGGCTGGTGGGCCGGATAAGGGAGGCCCTGCCCGGATGTACCGGCGTGGTGCTGTCGGAAAATACACAAAAAACCAACGTGATCCTGGGCGGCGTCTACCGTACCCTGTGGGGCAGTCCCACCCTGGACGAGACGCTGTGCGGCCTCACCTTCCGGCTGTCCGTGCCGTCTTTTTTCCAGGTGAATCGGGATCAGTGCCAGGTCCTCTATCGCCGCGCCCTGGACTTCGCCGCCCTGACGGGGGAAGAGACGGTGCTGGACCTCTACTGCGGCATTGGCACCATCTCCCTGTGTGCCGCAAAAAGGGCGAAAAGGGTCATCGGCGCGGAGATCGTGCCGGAGGCCGTGGAGGACGCCCGGCGCAACGCGGAAGTAAATCATATCGAAAACGCGGCTTTTTTCTGCGGCGACGCCGCGGATACCGCCTTGATGCTGGCCCGTCAGGGCATCCGTCCCGATGTGGTCATCGTGGACCCGCCCCGTCGGGGCCTCGCGCCGGAGGTCATTCAAACCGTCGCGGAGATGTCCCCGGAGCGCCTTGTGTACGTCTCCTGCGACCCCGCCACCCTGGCCCGTGACGTGAAGCTCTTCTCCGCCCAAGGCTATCAAGCCGTAAAAGCCGAAGCCGTGGACATGTTCCCCAGAACACAGCACGTGGAGACGGTGTGCCTATTGGCCAAATCTCCGGCAGGAAAGGGGAGATGAGAGATGCTGAAATTTGGGATGCCCACGCTGATCGAGCTTCCCGCGTTGGAGGACTGCGCGGCCAAGTGCGTGGAGCTGGGGCTGGACTTTGTGGAGCTCAATATGAATCTGCCCCAGTATCAGCCGGGGGAGCTCGACGCCGCCCGCTGTAGGGAGATTTCAGAGAAATACGGGATATTTTACACCATCCATCTGGACGAGAACCTGAATATCAGCGATTTTAACCCCTATATCGCCGAGGGGTACAGGCGCACCGTCGTGGAGACCGTCGAGCTGGCAAAGAAGCTTCACATCCCCGTTTTGAATATGCACCTGGCCAAGGGCGTCTATTTCACCCTGCCGGACAGAAGGGTCTACCTCTTTTCCCAGTACAAGGAGCGGTATCTCAACAGCGTCGCCGCCTTCCGCAAGCTGTGCGAGGAGGCCATTGGCGGCGCGGGGATAACCGTCTGCCTTGAAAACTGCGACGGATATACGGATTTTCAAAAGGAGGCGCTGGAGATGCTTTTAGAATCCCCAGTGTTCGGTCTGACCTTCGATATCGGACACGACCACGCCTGCGGCGGAACGGATGAAGGCTTTATCGCCGCGCACAAGTCCCGCCTGGTGCATATGCACATGCACGACGCCCTGGGGAAGAAAAATCATCTGGCCCTGGGAACCGGAGAGATAGACCTTGAGAAATACCTGAAGCTGGCGGAGGAGCAAAACTGCCGGGTGGTGTTGGAGACGAAAACCGTGGCGGGGCTGACGCGATCTGTAGAGTGGGTGAGGAATCATATGAACGCAACCGCTGGTTGACAGATAGTTGGTAGAGCGCAACCGAGCTTTTTTGTATAATATAGGCACCTGAAAGACAAGGAGGTGCCCGGTATGAGCCTGGGTGAAAACATCAAGAGAAGGCGGGAGCAATTAAAGCTCTCCCAGGAGGTTGTGGCGGAGCGGCTGGGCGTGAGCCGGCAGGCCGTCTCCAAGTGGGAAACGGGGAAGTCCGAGCCCACGGCGGCCAATCTGGTGGAGCTGACAAAGCTGCTGGAGACAGACCTCTCAGAGCTGGTGGAGGGGCCGAAGGACACGCCAAAGGACGCGGCGGCGCCGCCGGAGGACAGGAAAAAGCCCAATCCGATCCTGCGGACGAACCTGACCCGCTGGGCGATCATCCTTCAGGCCGGCTTCTTAGTGGGGTTTGCCACGGCGTTCTATCATTACAACCGTATTAAGGCCGACACACCTTCCAAGGCGCTTCTGATTCCGGTCTTCTTAGAGCTGATCCTGTTGGCCGCCTGCTCCGTATGGATGGCGTCCAACCACCGCTTTACGCAAGACCCCAAACAGCGGCGGAAAAATATCACTATCGAGCTTGGCTATTGCGCCCTGCAAGCCCTCCTGGGCCTTCTGGATATCCGCTTCGGCATGGGGATCGTGGGCGCGGTCCTCATTATCACCGTGGGGCTTGTCTACATACTGTACGTCAATCCGAAATTCATGGGCCGGAAGCTGACAAAATGAATCATTAGATAGAATCGAGATCATACAAAGGAGGAACAGGGGTATGGGATTTCTGGAGCTTTTTGAAGAGAAGAAGCCGATCATCGGCATGATCCACCTGGGGGGCGGTGGGGGAGAAGGCTTCCACGCCAGGGCCAGGCTGGAGATCGGACAGATGTACGAGTGCGGCCTGGACGCCGTGCTGGTGGAGGACTACTTCGGCACCGCCGAGGACGTGGCCTGGACGCTGGCGTATCTCCAGAAGAACTATCCCGGTAAGATATACGGCGTCAACCTGCTGGGCGACTTCTCTGGCAGCTACGAGGCCGCCAGACACTACGGCGCGGCCTTCATGCAGGCCGATTCCATCTGCGGGCACCTCCAGCCCCAGAGGGATCAGGAGTTTGCCCGTATGGTCAATGCCCTCCGGGACGGGACGGTCAGCGTGCTGGGCGGCGTCCGGTTCAAGTATCAGCCCGTGCTGTCGGGCCGGAGCGTGGAGGAGGATCTGCGCCTGGGCATGGAGCGCTGTGACGCCATCGTGGTCACGGGGGCCGGTACGGGCATCAACACGGAGCTGGACAAGATCAAAGCCTTCCGCCAGGTGACCGGCAGCTTCCCGCTGGTCGTGGGCGCTGGCCTCACTGCCGAGACGGTCAGGGAGCAGCTTACATACGCCGACGGCGCCATTGTGGGAAGCTGGTTCAAGGAGGAGGGCAAGGCCGTCAACCCCCTGGACCCCCAGCGCGTGGAGCGCTTTATGGGGGAGGTCCGCGCACTCCGCGCCGGCCTTTGACGCTGACGGACAGAGCAGCGCTTAAAAAACGATTCGGAGGCAGTCATCATGAGTGAAAAGAAAAAGCTTACCTTTGACGAGAAGATGGACCTCTTAGTGGGCAAGGTGCTGGAGCTTCTTTCCGGCTATGTGGAAGAGGCCGGGGATCAGCCCCCGTTCCGGCAGTTTGTGACCATGGACATCCCGGACTGGCCCCAGAACGACGAGGCCCTGGTGGAGGTCTATACCTCCGATCAATGGCGCATCCGGGTGGGCGTCCACCGAGAGGGCAGTGACCGCTTTAGCTGGCACTTCCTGGACGCCGGTTCCAGGACGTACATCCTGGAGCGCCTGCGCGCCCCGGAGACCCACGCCTCGGTGAGAAGCTCCATCCTGGAGCTGATAGAGAGCGTGGACAACTGGTACGCCGAGCACGACTGAGCGGGGAACACAAAGCAATCACGAGTGATTGTGATATAAATATACCATATAGATTTCGACTTGTCAATAGTATTTTTAAGTATTATTAATGCAAGTTTCGTATAAATAAAAATGCGGGCCGAAGCGCCCGACGGGAGACAGACCGTGGAAAATGGGGGAGAGGATATGAAAAACATCCTGCTCATCGGCACCGGGGGGACCATCGCGTCCCGCGAGACCGGTGACGGGCTGGCGCCGGAGCTGACGGCCTCGGAGCTGCTGGCGGGGCTTTCGGGGGTGGAGAGCGGCATCCGGACGGACGCCGTGGAGCTGCTGGCCCTGGACAGCACCAACATTGAGCCGCGGCACTGGCTCATGATCGCGGCGTGCATAAAAGAGAATTATGTTAACTATGACGGCTTTGTGATCACCCACGGTACGGACACGCTGGCCTACACCGCGGCGGCGCTGAGCTATCTTGTAAAGGGGAGTCCCAAGCCCATCGTTCTCACCGGGGCGCAGAGGCCCATGGGGGTGGACTCCACCGACTCCAGGGAGAACCTGCGGGACGCCCTTCTCTGCGCGGCGTCGGATATGCCGGGAGTATCCATCGTCTTTGACCACAAGATCATCCTGGGCACCCGCGCCAAAAAGACGCGCTCCAAGAGCTTTTCGGCCTTTGAGAGCATCAATTACCCCGACCTGGGGGTCATCCGAGACGGGGCGGTGCTGCCCTTTATCCGCCAGGAGTGCGGGGCGGAGCCGGTGTTTTCGGACGCCCTTGACACGAACGTGGCGCTTTTGAAGCTGATCCCCGGCGTCAAACGGGACGTGCTGGACTTCCTCTTTGAGCGGAACGACGCCGTGGTCATTGAGAGCTTTGGCGTAGGGGGATTGCCGGAGGCCGGGGGCTTTTTTGAGTCTGTGCGGGCGTGGATGGAGCGGGGAAGGATCGCCGTCCTCACCACCCAGGTGGAGAACGAGGGGTCGGACCTGACGGTCTATCACGTGGGCCACCGGCTCAAGCAGGAGCTGGGCGTTCTGGAGGCCTACGACATGACCACCGAGGCGGTCATCGCCAAGCTTATGTGGATACTGGCGGGGACAAAAAATCCCACGGAGGTGGAACGGCTGTTCTATACCCCCGTGGCGTTGGACCTATTTCCGCGGACCGCGCCGGGAAAGTAAAACGGGCGGGTTGTAGAACCCGCCCCTACGGCCCTTGACGAAGATTTGAAGATGGACGGAGCCGGCCCGCCGAATTTCGGGTAACGCACCTGTAGGGCCGCCCGTCCCGGTCAGCCATTTACCTGACGATCTCCACCACTTCGCCGATATACATGGTGTGGGGGGATTCGGTTTTGTAGAAGGCGGAGACCACCTTTTCCGGCATGGAGGCGGTGTCCAGGTCCTGGCGGTAGAGTTTCTTGCAGAGAAGGGTGGTGTGGGCCTCCCGGAAGGTGACGGCGTTTTCCAGGAAGCGCGGCGTCAGGCCGGCCTTTGCCACCTTGTCACCGTCCCGGCCTGACTCGCTGCCCAGGAGCAGCAGGGCCTTCCGGCAGGATTCCGGGTAGAAGCTGACGGTGAAAAAGCCGTTTTCCTCCAAAAAGCCGTGGGTGTACCGGACGGGCTTGACATAGACGGTGACCACGGGCTTCCCCCAGAGGGTGCCGGCCCCGCCCCAACTGACGGTCATGGTGTTGAAGTTTTCCTTCGACCCGGCGGTGACCAGCGCCCACTCATTGTTGAAAAGACTGAAAATATCGGTTTTGAGTTCCATTGACCTGACTCCTTTCTTGGATGAAAACAGTATACAACAAAGCGGAGGTGTTTTCAATGAAAATCACATTTATCGGCGCGACCCATGACGTGACGGGCAGCTGTACCCTGCTGGAGGCCGGCGGACATACCGTCCTCATTGACTGCGGCATGAGGCAGGGGACAACGGCCTTTGAAAATGTGCCTCTGCCCGTGGCGGAAAAGGACGTGGAGTGCGTCCTGCTGACCCACGCCCATGTGGATCACTCAGGGCTTCTGCCGCTCCTGTACAAAAACGGGTTCCGGGGGGCGGTGTACACCACGGAGGCCACCAGGAATCTCTGCGAGATCATGCTCCGTGACTGCGCCAACATCCAGATGAGCGAGGCGGAGTACCAGTCCAGGAAGGCCCGCCGCGCCGGCGAGCCGGAGGTGCCGCCGCTTTTCGACCTGAACGACGCCGAGGGAGTGCTGAAGCTTTTCCGCGGGTGCGAGTACGAGCGGCCCATCCAGATAAACGAGGCCCTCACCGTGCGCTTTACCGACATCGGCCATCTTCTGGGCTCCGCCTGCGTCGAGGCGTGGCTCCACGAGGGGGACGAGGTACGGAAGATGGTCTTCTCCGGGGACGTGGGCAACACCGGCCAGCCCATCATCCGCGATCCCCAGCGGGTGGCGGAGGCGGACTATGTGATGCTGGAGTCCACCTACGGAGACCGCTTCCACGGGGAGCGGAGGGAGTACATAAACACCCTGGCGAGGTTCCTCCAGAAGACCCTGGACCGGGGCGGCAACGTGATCATCCCGTCCTTCGCCGTGGGCAGGACCCAGGAGATTTTATATTTCATCCGCGAGATCAAAAACGCCGGCCTGGTCAAGGGGCACACGGATTTTCCCGTCTATGTGGACAGTCCGCTGGCCAACGAGGCCACCTCGGTCTTTATGCAGTGCGACACGGCGTATCTGGACGAGGAGACAAGGGCCGTCATGGCCGCCGGGGAGAATCCGCTGGTGTTCCCCGGCCTGCGGCTCACCACCTCCACGGACGAGTCCAAGGCGCTGAATACGGACGCGGAGCCAAAGGTCATCCTCTCCGCCTCCGGCATGTGCGACGCGGGCCGCGTGCGCCATCATCTGAAGTACAACCTCTGGCGTCCGGAGTGCATGGTGCTGTTTGTGGGCTATCAGGCCGCCGGTACCCTGGGCCGGATCATCTATGACGGCGCGAAGAGCGTGAAGCTCTTCGGCGACGATGTGGCGGTCAACGCGGAGATACAGTATTTGCCCGGCGTTTCGGGACACGCGGACAAGGCGGGGCTGATCGACTGGATCACCGGCTTTGAGCCGAAGCCCAGGAAGGTTTTTGTGAATCACGGCGACGAGGGGGCCTGCGAGGAGCTGGCCCGGTGCCTCCGAGAGGAGCACGGCATCGACGCCTACGCCCCCTACTCCGGCACGGAGTACGACCTCAAGGCGGGGGAATTTGTGCGCCTGACAGAGGGAGTCAGGGTGAGGAAGGAGAAGCCCGCCTCCCCGGCCCGCAAGCGCGCCGATGACGCCTACAAGCGGCTCCTGGACGCCGTCAACCGCCTGGCGCTCACCGCCAAGGAGTGCGAGGGCATGGCCACCAAGGAGCTGGCGAGGATAACGAATATGGTCAATTCGTTGACGGACAAAATGAGGAAGTGACATTTGATGCCCGCCTGACAGGCGGGCGGGGGATTTCCGCCGAGCGGCGGAGGGATTTACTTTCTCCTCTTTTGTCTCGTCAAAAGAGGAGAAAGTAACAAAGAGGAGAAAAACAACCAGAGGGGGGATTTCGATTTCCCCCCTCTGGACACCCCCTTAAAACGACCAGAGGGGGGCTTGCGAGCCCCCATCTGGATTCCCCCCAGGGGAACGCACGCACGACAGCCTGTAGGGGCGGGTTCCAAACCCGCCCGCCGAATTCCTGGAAATTAAATTTCAACGCCGTAGGGGCCGCCGCCCACGGCGGCCCGCCGAATTACCGACAAACCCCGTGCGTGGCAAATCCTGTTTTCCGCGCCGGCCATCGTGCGGGCGCTCCCCTGGGGTTCTCCACATAGGGGCCGCGGCCCCTGTGTGGTCATTTTTAAAAGGTGGGGTCCAGGGGAGGGCGGGGCCCCCGCCGAACTTAGTTCGGTGGGGAGAGGAGGAGCCAAGCCCGCGCCTGAGCCCTGGCGTTTGCGCCGGGGCGAGGTTAAGCGGCTTTCGCGACGACGAGGAAATCCCTCCCCTGGTTTCTTTTTCCCTTTTGTTACCTTTTCCCTTTTTGGAAAGCCAAAAAGGGAAAAGTAAATCCCCCTCCGCCCTATAAGGGCGGAAGCCTTATAAATCCTCCGGAAACTCCACGAAGGCCCTTTTTATGCCCAGGGCGCTGGCTGCGGCAAGCTTTTGCCGCAGCGTTTTTTCGTCGTCCCAGATCAAGACCTCCGTGCGGGTCCCGTTCAGGCGGGAGGCCGTGTTGGCGCACAGGGCGGGGGAGTAAAAGGGCGTCAGGGGCGGAAGGTCCGTTCTCCTGACCGTCCGTCCCAGCCCCGCGCGGCAGGGCAGGAGATAGCGGGTACAGAGCGTACTGAGCGTCAGGGCGAGCCTGTCCGCGCCGTAGAGGTCGGCAAGCCGCCTGAGCCTCTCCTCATACGTCCCGCCGGTATTTTGCGCCGTAATTAGCACAAGGGAGTCGGGCGCGGCGGCGGCATACCCCTGGGGCAGATAGAGCTCCAGTCCGGCGCGCGCCGCCATCCGGTCCAGCACACCGCAAAACCGAATAAGGCCCCCGGTGGGGCGGGGAAGCGCCAGCGCCAGGCCCCGACACCCGACGAGGCGGCACTGGCAGAGGAGCGTCCTGGCCAGGGCCTCGTGGGGGCCATAGCCTGAAAAGGCCGAAGCGTCCGCCGCCATCAGGTCGATCCGGACCCTGGACAGGGGGGCGCGGGTGAGCTTCAAATCCCGTCCCAGCCGCCACAGCCGCGCCGCCACGGGGCCGTACAGAGCGGCTTTTTCCACATGCTCCGCCGAGGCCGTGAGATAAATTTTCATTTCATCCATATACATTTCCCTGATTGTGTGTTATACTGCCTGTAGGTAAAAGAAATCTATGCGCGAGGATGGCGATTATGCGGTTTTCCCTTTTCCCCCGGAAAAAATTCAAAAATGTGACGGAGATCACGCCGGAGGTCTTGCGGGAGCTGGGCGCGGAGCTTCTTCTTCTGGACGTGGACAACACCATCGCGCCCTACAAGACCCTGACGCTGGAAAAGTCCGTGACCGACTGGGCAGAGGGCCTTAAAAGGGCCGGCGTCACCCTCTTTATCGTGTCCAACAACAAGGGGGAGCGGCCGGAGGTCTTTGCCTCCCTTCTGGGCATTCCCTACATCAAGCGGGCGGGCAAGCCCAGCCCCCGCGGGGTGCGGGAAGCGCTGGCCCGTACCGGCACGGCCCCGGAAAAGACGGCCCTGTCGGGGGATCAGATCTACACCGACACCATCGCCGCCAATCTGGCCGGCGTACATATGCTCCTGGTGGAGCCGATCAAATTTACCAACCCGTTTCTGGCGATCCGATATTTTTTGGAGCTTCCCTTCAGACGGGAAAAACGTAAAAAAAGGAGTGCATGAACATGAACAACGTAAAGAAAATCTCCGCCGCTGTGGCGGGGAGCGAAGCCCAGGCCATTTTTGTGACCAGCGACCAGAACAGGTACTACGCCACGGGGTTCGCCTCCTCCGCCGGGGAGCTGATCATCTGCGGCGACGGCCACGCCGCCCTTTTTATCGACGCCCGCTATTTTGAGGAGGCCAGCCGGAGCATCACGGAGGTGGAGGTCATCCGTTCCAACGACAAGCCCGTCTACGAGATGATGAACGATTATTTCAAGGCCCATGGCGTCACAAGGCTGGCGGTGGAGGAGGGCTCGCTGAGCTACGCCGCCTATACGGCCCTTCAGGGCAAGCTGGAGCCGGAGTTTGTGCCGGGGCAGACTATCCTGCGGGATCTGCGGGCCGTCAAATCCGCCGAGGAGATGGAAATTCTCATCGCCGCCCAGCGGATCGCCGAGAAGGCGTATCTCAATACCCTGAAGCTCATCACCCCGAACATCACGGAGCGGGAGCTGGCGGCGGAGCTGACCTGCCAGATGCTGAAGGCCGGCGCGCAGGACAAGTCCTTCGACCCCATCGTGGTCTCCGGCGCCCTCTCCAGCGTCCCCCACGGCAAGCCCAGGGACGTGAAGCTCCAGCGGGGCTTCCTGACCATGGACTTCGGCGCCCTCTACAGGGGCTACTGCTCCGACACCACCCGCACCGTGGCCATCGGCGAGCCTACGGCGGAGATGGCGAAGGTGTACAACACCGTCCTGCGGGCCCAGGCGGAGGCCATCGCGGCGGCGAAGGCCGGCATGACCGGAAAGGAGCTGGACGGCGTGGCCCGTAAGGTCATCGCCGACGCCGGCTACGGGGAATACTTCTCCCACTCGCTCTCCCACGGCGTAGGCATCGACATCCACGAGTACCCCAACTGCTCCCCTAAGAGCGAGAACGTACTGCGGGCGGGCGACGTCATCTCCATGGAACCGGGCATCTACCTGCCGGGACAGTTCGGCGTGCGCATTGAGGACGTCATCGAGATCACGGAAAACGGCTGCTTCGACCTGACGGAGCTGCCCCGTGAGCTGGAGGTTTACTGCGCCTGATAGTTTTTTCATCGTTTGACAGATTTTCTCTTGCAAAAAGAGAGAATATGATGTAGAATAAATCAGATGCTCTATTACTCCGGCGATCAAATGATCGCAGGAGTAATATTGGCCATGTGTTGCGGTTGCCGCGCAGCGGCGAGCAAAACGGCCTTTAAATTAGATATTAAATCGGCAATTCAATAATGCCGATTTAATATCAGCAATACTACTCTACGGGAGGATATAAAAACATGGCTACCATTACCGCCAGCGATTTCAGAAACGGCAAGACTTTTGAGTATGAGGGAAAGCCCGTTGTCGTTGTGGAGTTCCAGCACGTCAAGCCCGGCAAGGGCGCGGCGTTTGTCCGTACCAAGATGAAGAACCTCATCACCGGCGCCGTCACCGAGACGTCCTTCAACCCCACCGCCAAGTTCGAGGAGGCGTTTGTGGAGCGCAAGGAGGCCGAGTACCTCTACCAGGACGGCGAGCTCTACTACTTCATGGACCCGGAGACCTATGAGCAGGAGCCTGTTTCCGCCGCCAAGCTGGGCGACAACTTCCGCTTTGTCAAGGAGAACATGATCTGCACCATCTCCAGCTACAAGGGCGACGTTTTCTCCGTGGACCCTCCCAACTTCGTGGAGCTGGAGGTCGTGGACACCGATCCCGGCTTTGCCGGCAACACCGCCACCAACACCTTAAAGCCCGCCACGCTGGAGACCGGCACCGAGATCAAGGTGCCCCTCTTTATCAACGTTGGCGATAAGATCCGCATCGACACCCGCGTGGGCGAGTATCTTGAGCGCGCTAAGGGATAAGTGACGTCCTTTACCGGCAAGTAAGGTTCATTTCAACAGACTGATCTTTGAAGGAGGATATTTCAAATGACACCTGCTGAGAAAGTGGCTTATATCAAGGGCCTTATGGAAGGCATGGGCATGGACACCGAGAAGGGCGAGGGCAAGATTCTGGCGGCTGTTGTGGACGCCCTGGAGGACCTGGCTCTGGGCCAGGAGGACCTGCAGGACGCCATCGAGGAGCTGAACGACGGCCTGGACGCCGTCTCCGACGATCTGGAGTTGGTGGAGAGCGTTGTCTACGAGGAAGAGGACCCCGACGGCGGCTGCAGCTGCGGCCATCGTCACCACCATCATCACTGCTGTGAGGATGACGAGGACGAGGACTACGAATACGAGGTGGTCTGCCCCGCCTGCGGCGCCGAGCTCGTCCTGGAGGAGGGCGACCTGGAGCAGGGCGTTATCAGCTGCCCTGAATGCGGCGAGACCCTTGAGCTTGACCTTACCGAGGTCGAGGATGGGGACGACGACGATGACGACGACTACGAGGAGTACGACGACGAGGACCTGGAGCCGGAGGAGTGACATCCATAGGCCGTTCCGCCGCCGAGACAGGGAAATTCGACTCGAATCCTTACCCGTTTTGGGGCAGCGCCCTTAAACGGGAATCAGGCCGCCCGATGGACGGCCTTTTTTCGTGTTTTTTTGCGTATATGTGTCTATGACTTTTGGTGTGCTATGATCGATCTATCCGTACAAAAAATCCGTATTGCCTTTGAGAAGGGCAACGATATCTTAAAGGGCGTCACCTTTGACATCACGGCGGGGGAGCATGTGGGCATCCTTGGCCGCAACGGGGCGGGGAAGACCACCCTCTTTCGCATCATCTCCGGCGCGCTGGAGGCCGACGAGGGCATTGTTGTCACGGCGCCGGGGAAGCGTGTGGGCGTTCTGAGCCAGCTGCCCGTGTACCCGGAGTATTTTACCGGAGAGGACGTGCTGCGGCAGGCCCAGAGGCGCATCGAGCGCATGGGCCGGCAGATGGAGGAGCTGGAGGAGAAGATGGCCTCCGGCGGCGCTGACGCCGGCACCCTCCGGGCCTACGACAGCCTGTCCGCTGAATTTCAGCGCCTGGGCGGCTGGGAGCTGGAGCGCTTTCGGGACACGGTGGCAAACGGCCTGGGCATCCCCCGCGTCCAGCGGGAACAGCCCTACGCGGAGCTGTCCGGCGGGGAAAAGACCCGCCTTAACCTGGCCCGTCTCATTTTGGAGGACACGGACATCCTCCTGCTGGACGAGCCCACCAACCACCTGGATATGTCCGCCGCGGAGTGGCTGGAGGAGTATCTGGGCCGCTTCAAGGGCACTGTCCTGGCCATTTCCCACGACAGGTATTTTCTGGACAAAACTGTCAGTCGGGTCATCGAGATCGTGGACGGCCTGCCGGAGTTTTATAACGGGAACTATACCTTTTACCTTCAGGAAAAGAAGCGCCGGTACGAGGAGCGGCTAAAGCAGTACGAAAAGCAGGAGGCCAAGATCGCCCAGCTTCAAAAGGCCGCGGACGATCTGCATCTCTGGGCCTTTATGGGGAATGATAAGCTCCACAAGCGCGCCTTCTCCATTGAAAAGCGCATCGAGAGGATGCGCGTGACGGACAGGCCCAAAGAGGAGGCCAGGATGCGCTCCCGCTTTGGCGAGAGGGAGTTTCGCGGGGACGAGGTGCTTGTGGTCAGGGGCGTGACCAAATCCTTCGGCGACAGGCGTATCCTGGACGAGACGGAGCTTTTGATCGAACCGAAGGAATCCGTGGCCCTCATCGGGGACAACGGCACGGGCAAGTCCACCTTGGTGAAGATGATCATGGGCCTGGAGCCCACGGACACCGGCTTCATCCGCTTGGGCCCCGCCGTGAAGGCCGCCTATCTGCCCCAGACCGTGCGCTTTGAGGATGAAAACCTCTCCGTACTGGAGGCCATGATGTATGAGGCGAAATGTACGCAGCAGGAGGCCCGTGATAGGCTGGCGGCCTACCTTTTCCGGGGGGAGAGCGTCTTTACCCGCGTGGCCGACCTGTCCGGCGGGGAGCGCAGCAGGCTCAAGCTGTGTATGCTGATGCGCTCGGACATCAATTTCTTGATTTTGGACGAGCCTACCAACCACCTGGACGCGGCCAGCCGCGAGTGGATCGAGGAGGCCCTCTCCGACTACACCGAGGCCCTTTTGTTCGTCTCCCACGACAGGTATTTCATCAGCCGCTTTGCCACACGCATCTGGGCTATGGAGAACGGAACGCTTCGGGATTACCGCATGGGCTTTGACGAGTACCGGGCGTACCTTGACCGGCAGAAGCAGCTGGCCCAGACTGTGGCCGCCAAGGCGGAAAAGCCGAAAAAGGAGCCGAAAAGGCCCCCGGCGGCCAGGGGCGGCGGCACGGCGAAGCTGGAGCGGGAGATCGAGAGGTTAGAGGGTCGGATCGCCGAAAACGAGGCCGCCCAGGAGGCCGCCGCTACGGACTATCAGCGGCTTATGGAGCTGACGGAGGAGCATCAGGCCCTCACCAACGACCTGGAGGAGCTGTACCGCGCCTGGGAGGAGGCATCGGAATGAAAAAAACCGCCCGTTATCTGATCCCTATTGTCATCCTGCTGGTTCTGGCGGCGTTTTTTCAGTTTGCCATGATTGGCTACCGCTTTCTGTCCGTGTGCTTTGTGGGCGCCGCGGCGCTGATCTTCTGCTATATGCTCCTGCGGCTCCTGTCCGCCAGGCATAAAAAGGCCGCCGCCGCGCTGAGGGGTTTCCTCAATGTCTGCGTGGTTTTGGGCTTCCTGGCGGTCTTTGTCACCGAGGGCTACGTGGTGGCGGAGCGTATCAACGCCCGCCCCGGCGAGACGGAAGAGCGTTACGCCGTGGTGCTGGGCGCCGGCGTCAACGGAACGGTCCCCTCCAGGGCCCTGCGGGTGCGTCTGGAGACGGCGCTGAAATTTGCCCGTGAGAACCCGGACGCCGTTCTGGTGCTCTCCGGCGGCCAGGGGGCGGGGGAGGATATCTCCGAGGCCCAGTGTATGTTTACCTGGCTCACAGGCCAGGGGGTGGACGCCGCCCGCCTTATTCTGGAGGATCAGTCCACCAGCACCGAGGAAAACCTGACCTTCTCCCGTCGGAAGCTTACGGAGCTGGGAGCGGAACAGAAGAACGTGACCGTCATCACCGGCGGCTACCACATCGCCCGCGCCCGCTTGATGGCCGCCGATCTGGGCTATCCCTCCACCACCGCCCGCGCCGCCTACTCCGGTTACCCCGTCCTGGAGTTGAACTACTACCTCCGGGAGGTCCCGGCCATATGGTGGTATCTTCTGAGGCGGTAACAATACAAAATGCAGATCAAAATAGGGACTGTGAAAAAAGTCTATGATGCAAAAAGGGCGGGTTGTAGAACCCGCCCCTACGGCGTTTAATAGAGATGTTTCGTTAATGGCCGTACGGGCCGCCGCCCACGGCGGCCCACGAATTCCCGAAAATCTATTTATAAACCGTAGGGGCGGGTTCTAAACCCGCCCGTGCGGATGGTTCGCCTTTTTGCTTCTGGGGCTCTTTTTTCACAGCCCCTGTGGCGTAATAAATAAAGCTTATCCGATTTCCTCATGACCCAACGCCGTGTACGCCTTGATCAGCAGGGCCGTAAGCTCGGCCTCGTCCAGAGAGAAGATATTGACCGTATCCGTGGGCTTTTCCACACTGCCGCCGACGGTAAAGGAAACCGTCAGCGGGTCGGAGCGGGTCTGCCCGTCGGAGGTAACCGACGTGTTGTCAAAGCTGAAGCCGCTGTCCGTCACATGGAGGTCTCCGCTCAAGCCGCCGCTCTTTTTCGGGGTGACCAGCGAAAGGGAGACTTTTCCCCGCTCATAGGTTGTGGTCAGGACGGCGCTTTCGCCGGCCTTCTCCAGGGTAAGGGTGTGGCTCCAGCCGCTCTCGCCTGTGAGCGGGCGGCTTTTGAGGGTGACGGCCTCCTCCTTTTGGGTAAAGGTAAAGGTCTCGCCGTTCTCCGTGAAGAAATTCGCCTCCAGCGCCGTTTGAGAGGCGTCGGGGCCGGTAAAGGTAAGGCTTACGGAAATCAGACAGCCGTTGGCGGCAAAGGACCCGCGGCACTTGACGGCGGGGGAGTCCAGGCTGTCCGTGTCCGCCCCGCTTCCCGCCAGGGCGGCCTTCAGGCCGGGGAAGATATCGCCAATCTTCTCCCAACAGGCCGCCACAGCCGCGCCGTCCGTGTCCACCGTGATCATACAGCCGTCGGTCTTTTGCTCCCCGTACTGCACGGCGGCCCGCTCCACGGCCACATCAGAGGCGGCCAGAAGCTCGTCAAAGGCCTTATCCAGCCGTTTTTCCGCCTCCTCCTGGCTGATCCGCGGGGCGGACCGGACGCCGTCCAACAGGCCCTCCAGCTCCTTCAGGGAGGCCATCGTGTCCTCCTCCATAAGCGCGCCCAGGGCGCTGCCGCTGGCCTGCTCATAGATATCCGCCGGCTTAAAGCCGTAGTACTCCTGGCCCAGGACCTCCGGCAGGCTGACGCCGAAGAACTCCGGATCGGCGTACAGCCGGACGGCGCCCTGGCCGGTGACGGCGTTGAGGCTGATCCTTCCGGCCTTCCGGTCAAAGGTCAGGCCGGCGGTGAGCGCACCCCGCTCCTCCGTATCCGCCAGCGTCAGGGTGAAGGCGCCGGAATCGGCCCGAACCCCCGCCAGCGCCGCCAGGGGAGATTCGGCATAGCGCTTTTTGAGCGCGTCACAGGTGTTTTTCATATTGAGCCGCAAAAACCCCGCTGGGTCTTTCTCCGGGGAGGGCATTTGCTCAACGCTGACCAGCAGATCGGCCACGCCCATGAAGCCGCCCTTTTTCCCGCAGGCCACCAGGGAAAGCGCCAGCGCCAAAGCCAGCGCCAGACAGATCAGCCTGTATGTACAGGTTTTCAAGATCATCGCATCCTTTCAGCGTATTATCGTATACTCAGAAATTATAGTCCTGAAAACCGCAAAGTCAAGGGAAAACGGGAGAAAGCTTTCGCTCTCCCCCGTTAAGATTTACTAAAGAAACGATTAATCTGCAAATTATTCCCCAAATAACTCATTAAACAGAAGCTTCGACACCAGCTTATAAAGCTCCGAGCCGCTCATGTCCGCCACGTTTTTGGTGTTGGACGGGGCAGTGGGGGCCTCGCCGGGGCCGGCGGTGAAGCTCAGCAGGTTTTGGTCGCCTCGCTCGCCGGAGTACCATATGCCCTCGAAGCGCAGGGAATCCTCCTGGGCCTGAGCCGTCCCGTCCAGGCACAGATCGGTCACGTCGTTGGTGTAGGCCATCAGGTAAAGCTCCCCGTCGGCTTTCCAGTCAAAATTCGTGACGGTGGGCATGTCGCTGCGGGTCACCATGTCGAAGTGGAGGTCGCTGTCCAGCGTCAGGGTGAAGTCCAGCAGGTCCTGTATCTGGACGCTGGCGCTCCGGTCATCCTCGCCGTAGAGGCTTCCCTCCACCGTGCTTGTGCCGCCGTTCAGGGAAAAGCTCAGCCGGAAGCGTATAAGCCTGCCGTCCGCCACATCCAGCTCCAGCGTCGCGCCGGAAGCGCCGGTCCTGAGCGTATCCAGATGGTCCGAGACGGTCAACACCCGCTCGTCCTGGGAGACGATGCCGTAGAGCAGCACGGCCTCCGGCAGAAGATTCGCCGCGTCGGCCACAAGCTGGCCGGCCTCCTGGGCGGTGAGGGAGGCCGTGACGGCGTACCCCTCAAAGGTCTGGCCCCCGTGGGAGAGCTCCGACTTTTTCGCCGTCAGCGCCCGGTCCTTCAAAAGGCTCAGCAGGGAGCTTTGTATCCCGTCCAGGAATCCCGCCTTAAAGACGCCCACGTTGCCGGGGACCGAGGCCAGGAACTTGTCGGCCTGCTCCAGCGCCTGCTCGTCCAGGGAGAACAGCTCCGCAAACTCCGTGCCCTCCAGCTGGGCGGCCATATTCTGGGGCGCCAGGCCGTAAAAGGTGTCGCCGCCGAAAAGCTCCGAGCCCATGCCCAAAAACGACGGACTGTACCAGAGCTTCAACGGCAGGGTGATCTCCCCGCCCTTTTCATCCGCGCCGGAGAGGGTGAGGTCTGTCAGCGCCGTACCGGCGGACCTGTTCATCCCCATCGTCCCGGTGACGGTGACGGCGTTGTCGCCCGCGTCGTCCGGAAGCCCCAGGGAGAACTCAGCCTCCACATTCTCCTGCTCCAAAAACCGCAGAAGGGCGCCCAGGCGGGAGCCGTCGATCCTGGCCTTCAGCTCGGCGGCGGTGGTCCTGACGGCGTCGGAAACCAGGGCCTCCGCGTCCGGCCCGCTGTCCGGGGGGCTGGCGCTGTCGGTGGAGCCGGTGCCGCCGGTATCGTCGGGGCCGCCGGGCCTGTTGCACCCGGTCAGGGCGGACAGGAGCAGCAGAACGCAGAGGATCAGAGCCGGCAGGCGGCGGGAAAGCTTCATGGAAAAATCACCTCATGATCATAGCGGTGTTCAGCACCAGCGTGGAATTCACAAAGAGCACGTCCGCGCCGGGGGTGAACGTAACATAGTTGGGCAGATAGGCGGTGGTCACGTACCGAAGGTCAATGACCGTGATCTTCTTGTACGCGCCGGTGAAAAGCGGCGCCAGGGAGGAGCCGAAGGAGTCGCGGAAGATGTACAGCTCCCGATCCGTGCGCGCGTTGGGGCACTCTATTTCAATTATTGGCTGTGTGCCGCCCAGAAATACATCGTACCCGTCCATTCCCTCAAAAAGCTCGGTGGGGTAGACGGAATCGTATTTGTACATGGGTCCGGAGACCTTGGCGCTGTCGGTATACACGCTGGTCAGATACGTAAGGTCGTCCGTGTCCATGGGCACCGCCGCCTGCCCCAGATAGACGCCGTAGAAGGGGGAGAGGGTATGGGCGGTGTACTCGCTTTCGGGGGTGAGGACATCTCCCACGCCCATGGCCTCGCCCAGCTTTTGAACGGTGTCGAAGAGATCGGGCTGTTTCCAGTGGGTGTCCGTGCGGTAATATTTTCCGATGGACAGGGTGTCCCGGATGTCCACGAAGGTCGCGCCCTTGACGTCGCTCTCCATTATAGCATAGAGCTTGTCATAGTCAAGATGGGGATAGCCCTGATCCCGCACAAAGTACGTCTTGTCCGGCACCACGGTGTAATAGACGTTGCACTCCCGAAGCCACGCCTCGATGGCCGCGTTGTAGAGGGCCGCGCCGTAGCGGATCTGATCCTCGTTGGTGGCCGTCTCGGTCTTAAAGACCACGCCGTCCTTCAGGAAAATGCCGTTGGAATCCAGCTGCCGCATCCCGTAGAAGCGGTAGACCGCGTTGATCTGGCGGAAGCCCTCCCGCAGGGGGAACTGATCCAGGAAATACGTCTCCAGATCGTCGGAGAACTCTCGGTTGAACACCGCCTTGGCGGTGATCTCCGGCGCCTGGGCCAGCTCGCGCCGCTCGGTGTAGCTCTTGTCCTTGTCGGGCAGGAGCACCTGCCAGACCGCCAGGCCAAAGATGAGGCAGACGAACACGGCCACGGTGAGGATATATTTCGCTTTTTTCATGTCCGTCCCTCCTTAAAACCGGAAATACAAAAACGGATTGAAGGACCCGTTGATGATGAGCGCGGTGCTGAGCACCAGCAAGACCCCCGTCGCCAGAGGCTCCAGCACCACCTTGGGCGCCTCCGTCAGCTTGTTGTAAAGGAGCTTGGGGATAGGCGTAGCGCCGATGACGGCCACCGCGATGGCCACGGCGTAGCTGCGCAGATAATAGACCGCCTCGGAGGAGACAAGGGGTATCCCGCCCGCGCCGAAGAGGCCGCCCAGGTCGGAGACCACGCCCTTCAGGCCCGCGGCGTTGAAGATCACAAAGCTGAGCACCACTAAGATCAGCACATAGAGGTGGGAGAAGAAGGCGGGGAGCTTTTCAAGGACCTTCCCCAGCCACAGCTTCTCGACGATCAGCAGGACGCCGAACATCACGCCCCACAGGACGAAATTCCACTCCGCCCCGTGCCACGCGCCGGTGAGTATCCACACGATGGCGATGTTCCGGAGCCACTTGAGCTTCGTGGTGCGGTTGCCGCCCAGGGGGATGTACACATAGTCCCGGAACCAGCCGCCCAGGGTCATGTGCCAGCGCCGCCAGAACTCGGTGATGGACTTGGAGATATAGGGATAGTTGAAGTTCTCCGGGAACTTAAAGCCGAACATGGCCCCCAGGCCGATGGCCATATCCGAATAGCCGGAGAAGTCAAAGTAGATTTGCAGGGCATAGGCCACGGCGTACAGCCAGTAAAACAGCACCGACTTGTCGCCGGAGTCCCGGAAGATCTGGGTAAGCTCCCCCATGACGTTGGCGATGAGCACCTTCTTGCCCATGCCGAAGGCGAAGCGCCGGATGCCCAGGGCCAGGCCCTCCAAGGTGTACTTGCGGTCCTCCAGCTCCGCCGCCACGTCCACATACCGCACGATAGGTCCGGCGATCAGCTGCGGGAACAGGCACACAAAGGTGGCCATGGTGCCCAGGTCCTTCTGGGCGTGGGCGCGTCCCCGGTACACGTCGATGGTGTAGCTCATGGTCTGGAAGGTGAAGAAGCTGATGCCGATGGGCAGGGGCACGCCCGTCTTGGGGATGGAGGTGCCCAGAATGGCGTTCACCGTCCCGATGAGGAAATCCGTGTACTTGAAAAAGCCCAGCATCCCCAGGTTGATGACGATGGAGGAGATGAGGGCGATCTTGGCCTTGCGTTCCCCCCGGTGCTTCTCAATGTAGATGCTGTGGAGCCAGTCGGAGATGGAGGAAAAGACCAGCAGCAGCACATAGACAGGCTCCCCGAAGAAGTAAAAGACCAGGGAGGCGATGAGCAGGACGTAGTTTTTCGCCTTGACCCCCGGCGCGATGGCGTACAGCAGCAACACCACCGGCAAAAAGGCGTAGAGGAAGGTAGCTCCCGAAAAAAGCATAGGCGTCTCTCCCTTGCGTGTATTTATCTATCGAAAAGGGCGGGTCTTGGAACCCGCCCCTACGGCGATTATTCGGTAAAAATCAGGCCTTGAAGGCGTCGATGAAGCCCTGGGCGTCGATGGGACTGCCGTCCTTCGTGGTGGTCATCACAAAGAGGATAAGCCCGTCCTTCACCTCATATTTGACGAAGTCGGCGGTGGTGCACACGTTCCAGCTGGGGTTGGCCTTTGACTCCAGCTCCTTGGCGTAGTCCTCGGCCTTGGTGCCGGAGGCGGGCTGGATCAGGAACACGATATGGGCCTGCCCCATCATCATGGCCTGGTTGACGGCGACCAGGGTGCCGTCGGGCAGGGAAGCGCCGGGGAACCAGGTGCCGAAGAAGTCCGCGGGCTTGCCGCCGGCGTTCTCCGCCAGGGTGGAGAGGGCGATGTTCTCCACCATCATCTCGCCGGTCTTGCCGTCGCAGATGGCGGTGAGCTTCTCCACAAGCTGCTCTTCGGTGAGGTTGGAGGCGGCGTCCTTGTCCCCCTTGTTGTTGTCGCCGCCGCAGGCGGCCAGGGCAAGGACCATCATCAGGGCCAGAATAAGCGCGATTACCTTTTTCATTTCATTGTCTCCTTATAAGTAGTTCTATTATCAGCCGTTGAACGCGGCAATAATGGCGTTGGCGGTCTCCTCGCTGGACATGACGAAGAGCACTAAGTTCCCCTTGACGGCGTACTGGACGGAGTTGGCGCTTGCGCACACCATCCAGCGGGGATTGGCGTGGTCGTTGAGGTCCTTGGCGTAATCCTGGGCGTTCTGACCCTCCGGGACCTCAATGAGCATCACGATATGCGCGGGAGGGGCCATCTCCAAGTGGTTCATGGCCACGCGCATCCCCTCGGCATACTTAACGGTGCCGTCAAAATAGTTGCTGAACTCGCCGGAGCTTCTGAGGGACACGGTGAAGGAGCCCTCCACGATGCCCTGGCAAAGGGCGTCCAGCTGATCCACCAGCTCCCCCGCGTCGGCAACGGGGATGTCCTCCGTGGTGTCGCCGCCGCTCCCGCCGGGTGTGATGATGCCGCCGGGACCGAACTGGAAGCCGCCGCCGCCAAAGCCGGGCGTGCTGTCCCCGGTAGTGTCCTCAGTAGTGTCACCGGTGGTGTCGGGGGGTGTCGTATCCGGCGCGGAAGTGTCAGGCGTTGCGGTGTCCGGAGGCGTCGTATCCTTGGCGGTGTCCGGGGGCGTGGTGTCTTTTGCGGTGTCCGGAGGCGTCGTATCCTTGGCAGTATCCTCGGTAGTATCTTTCGCGGTATCCTCGGTTGTATCCTTTGCGGTGTCCGGCGCGGCGGTGTCCTCCGCGGTGTCCGCGGTTGTATCTTCCGCCGTGTCAACGGCGTCGGAGGTATCAGCGGTATCAGAGGGGGCGGAAGTGTCCGCTTTATCGGAGGTATCCGGCGTATCGGTGGCATGGGAGGTGTCGGAAGGATCGACGGCGGGGCCGTCGTTCTTAGGGGCGCAGGCCGCCGTGGAAAGCGCCAGGATCAGCGCCAAAAGCAGTGCGGTGATCTTTTTCATGTCGGTATGTTCCTTTCAGGGTTTTGCGTGTTTTGTGGTCACGCACCCTTATGACATACCATATCTGCGAAATGTTCCCGTTTTATCAAAAAAATTTGCCAATTTTCATCCGATCTCGGCCAGGTCCCGTATGACCTCGCCCGCCAAGATCAGCCCCGCCGCGCCGGGGACGAAGGCGCAGCTGCCCGGCGTGTCCCGCCGTCCCGGATTTTCCGCCGCCGCGGCCTCTCGGTCCTCCGGGGAGGGGATAAGGGCCGGCTCCTCCGACCAGACCACCTTCAGCCGGTCAATGCCCCTGTGCCTCAGCTCCTTGCGCATGATCCGCGCCAGGGGGTCGCCCTGGGTCTCGAAGATGTCCGACACCCGAAACGCCGCGGGGTCCAGCTTATTGCCCGCGCCCATGGCGCTGATGATGGGGACGCCCGCCTCCCGCGCCCGGACCGCCAGCATCAGCTTGCCGGTCACCGTGTCGATGGCGTCCACAATGTAGTCGTAGCTGGTAAAATCGAACCTGTCCGCCGTGTCCGGCCCGTAAAACAGGGGCCACAGGGTCAGGCGTATCTCCGGGTCGATGTCCCGAATACGCGCCGCCGCCGCGTCCACCTTGTTCATCCCCACGGTGGAGCGCAGGGCATAGAGCTGCCGGTTTATGTTGCTGACGCTGACGGTGTCCCTGTCCACCAGGTCCAGCGCGCCGATCCCCGACCTGGCCAGCGCCTCGCAGACGTAGCCGCCCACGCCCCCCAGGCCAAAGACCGCCACCCGGCTCCGGCGCAGCTTCTCCAGGCCCTCTCGGCCAATCAGCATAGCCGTGCGGGACAGCGCCTCGTTCACGATCCCACCCCCTGGGCGTCCAGCGCCTCCAGGGCCGCCTGTCCGCGGGCGGTGAGGGCCATGCTTCCCAGACGGGAGCAGTTGACATACTCTTTATAGTCAAACCCGTTCAAAGGCAGGTCGTAGTCCAGCGTCACAAGGCCGTAGAGCTTCAGGGCCGTCACCGCGTTGGAAAAGGTCTCGCCGCTGTCGGACAGGTACACCGGCTTCCCGTCCCGTTCACCCAGGGGGAGAAAGGCGTATTCGCCCAGAAGGCCCAGAAGCTCCAGCGCCTTGCCGGTCAGATAGATGTCCCCGCACCCTCCGCAGGAGGCCATACCGTCACCTCAAATCCTGAAAAATATTCACTGTAGCGGATATTGTACCACATCTCCCGCAAATTGTCAAATGTTCCCTTGCCTCCCTTGCCGCCGTGCGGCAAGGGAACATTTAATCGGAAGGGGAACCCTGACGGCCCGCCGCGTGGCGGCGGGGTAATTAAATCGGAAGGGGAACCCTGACGGTTCCCCTTCCAATCCCTTCCCTCCGAATATACGACGGTTTATTGATGCAACTTTTGGATAATTAAAAATAATGCTTGACAAATGCTTAAACTTATGCTATCATACGCATGAAAACCGAAGTTAGCCTCTCCACAGGCGGTTGCTCCCGTCCACGTCGCCGGTGATGGCGTCAAGCCACGCCGAGGGGGCGGTGCGGATGGAGATGTTGTTTCGGTAGACCCCTGCGGGAGGCGTCAGGGGATTGTCCCGGAAGATGAAATTCTGCTGTTCATTGTCCACGGAGACACAGCCGTTGACCCGCAGCTTTCCGGGGTTGAAGTTGTCGGAAAAGCCCGCCATCAGGTTTTGGAAGGCCACGCAGTTTTCCAGCACATGCCCCACAGGCATGCCCTCGCCGCCCACCTTAAAGCCGTTGCCGCCGCCCCCGCCGTAAATGACGTGTTCAGGATCGGCGGGATCGGTCCAGATGCCGTTGCGGTAGGCCACGCACCCCCGAAGGACAACAGGGGAGTTCTTGCCATTCTCCACCTTGTTGTAGAGGTCGTAGCCGTCGTCCACGTTGTCGTGGGACACGCAGGCCTCAAAGACGTTCCCAGGCCCCACGCCCACCTTGGCGGCAAAGCCGTCGGCGTTCATATGCTTGGGGTCGATGTTGCCAAAGCTCTCGCAGCCCCGCACCGTGTTGTGGCTGGGCCAGGCGAAGTTGAAGCCGGCGGGCTGGCCCCGTCCGATCATCAGCCCTGTCTCCTCGCAGTCGTGGAAGACGCAGTTTTCCACTAAGTTGAAGCTGCCGGTGATCAGGTTCCGTGTTTTCGTAAATTCCAGGTCACGGATGTGCCAGAAGCAGGAGTTCAGCATCAGCCCGCCCAAAACGCGCGGCTTTTCCCCAGGGGCGGGACAGACGGTCTTGGGCCTGTCAAGGCCCCCCGCCAGCTCCGGCCCGATGTCCAGCGCCTCGGTGTAGTCCCCGCCCATCAGGTATACCGTGCCCCCCTGGCCGATCCGCCGCAGAGCGGACTGAAGGGAGAGGGGCCGGGCCTTTGTGCCCGCGCCGTCGGGGGAACCGTCAGGCGCGGCGAAAAGCGCGCTGTCGGAGCCGCTTTCCCCGTCGAAGCTGACCGTAAAGGTCTCCTGGAGCGCCGTGTCCCCGAAGCGGTAACGGCAGACGAATTCGTTCTCCCCCCGCTTCAGCGATACCGGCAGGGCGGCGGGCCTTTCACCGGCGAGACTCAACGTGCCCACACGCGCGCCGCCGGTTATTATGTCAACTTCTCCGTCCTCGCTGCCCTGGAGGGTGAGCGTGTAGTCCGGCGTGGAACTGACCGTGCCGGAGCGCAGATACAGCGTGGGCTTTACGTTGTCGTTGACCGGAATCCACAGCGCCGGAGCCGGGACGGGGGCGGTATATCCCGTCACCTGGAGGTCGATGTTTTCAAAGCGCACCTGGGCGTTTCGGGAGGCAAAAAAGCCTATGTACATACGGGACGGGTCCTGCTGTTCCAAAAGATTGGGCGGACAGTCGGGGACATACCAGGGCTCGCTCATCCCGCCGCCGGCGGTCTCCGCCGCGGCGAAGAAGCCCTTCCCGTCCCGGCCCAGGGTCATTCGGACGCCCTTGCCGCCGGTGACGATCCTTGTTTCAAAGGGCAGGTCCAGGTGGTCCAGCGTCACGCCTACCAGCTCTCCGGGGTCGTAGACGCCCCGACGGCGGGTGACCCGCAGAACGTTCTCGTCCCTGTTCCCGGCGAACAGGCCCAGATAGACCATGTTGGAGGGCGCGGGGATCTCCTGGAAGGAGGGGTCATAGGGCTCCCGACGGGCCGGTCCCACGGTGTCCCGCGCCATCAGGCCGAAGCCGCACTGCTGGGGGGTGTCGGCGGTGCCCTCCCGGCCATAGTTTTCCACGAACACGTCCGCCGTCAGCACAAAGCTCTCCCGCCTGGGGTCCAGCTCCACGTAGTAGTAGAGCAGACCGTCGTGACCGCCGGTGATCTTGCCGCCGCGGCTCTCCAGCGTGACCGAGCCGTCGCCGTTGACCCGCGCCTCATGGAGGCCGATCTTATTGGCGTAAGCGGGCAGCAGCAGGGTGGAGGTGAAGTTCAGGTCCGTGGACTGCCCAAAGACCCGTGACTGCCAGTTGTGTTTGCTCATATGACCACACTCCTGATATGTATTTTAATTTATATACCTGTTCTCGATTGTTCGGAGGGAAGGGATGGGAAGGGGAACCGTCAGGGTGCCCCTTCCGATGGGATTCCCCTGAAACATTGGGTTATAAGCCCAATGTTTCAGAGATGTTTTCGATGATATTTCCCGCGGTCTTCAGGAATTTTCCCGCCGCGCTGGCTTTCTTTTTGGGCATGGCCACAATGGCCCCCACCGTTCCGCCGGCGATCATGCCGATGGCGATACCCTTGGCAAACTCTGTCATAGAAAGGCCCTCCTTTGTTGATTCGGCTTTAGTTTTCCACAGAGAAGGGGGATTCTTTCATGTCAAATACTTGTAGACCGGCAGAGGTCGAACCACTCGCAGGAGCCGCAGATTTTTTCAAATCGATCCGTTTCAAAAACGTTTTTCCGCGCCTCCCCGGCAAGCTTATGCCAGGGGAGCGTGCCGCCGCTGTGCGCGCCTATGGCCTCCAGGACCGCCTCGTCCATGGCGTCCACCTTCTCCAGCGTGGCGCATTTTCCCCCGCCATTGTGGGGACAGACGGCGCAAAGCTCATCACAGACGGAAATTATGTTAACTTCAGCTTCCGGGGATTTGCGGAGAGTTTCGCAGATTTTTGTCATGTGTTCCGTAAACCGCTCGTCGTAGCCGTGACCGGTGAATTTTTGGATACACAGGGCGTGATGGGGCCGCAGTCTCATAGTTTACCTCCCGCGGGGCGGAGGGTGATCTCCCCGCCGGACAGGGCTTCCTCCGTGCCGTCCGGATACCGCACCAGAAGCCGGCAGCGGTCATCCGCGCCCAGGACGCGGGCCGGCGCCGCCGTCTCGCCCCGAATGATCCGCACGTCCCGGCCCACATAGAGGAGCCTGGAGGCGTATTCCTGAGCGAAAGCGTGGGCCGGCAGGGCGCGGTACAGGCTGTAAAACTCCGTGAGCACCGCCGCGGCCAGGGCCGGCAGGGCGCCGGGGCGGTCCTCCGTCAGCACAGCGCCGGCGATTTCGCTGATCTCCGCCGGAAAGCCGCCGGGAGGCGGCGTGAGATTGACGCCCAGGCCCAGCACCACATGGGAGAGGCCGCCGTCGGGGGCGAAAATCGCCTCGGTCAGGATGCCGCAGGCCTTTTTCTCCCGGACGTACACGTCGTTGACCCACTTGATGCGGGCCCTGACGCCAAAAAGGCCCTCCACGGCCCGACATACCGCCACGGCGGCGGCGGGCGTCAGCAGGGTGAGGTCGTCTTGTGAAAGCGCGGGCCGCAGAAGAAGGCTCATGTAGAGGCCGTGTCCGGGCGGGGAGTAGAAGCTCCGTCCCAGCCGTCCGCGCCCGCCCGTCTGGGTCAGGGCGATGAGCACGCTGTCCGCGGGCAGGGAGGCGGCGTCCCGCTTGAGGGCGGAATTTGTGGAGTCGCAGACCTCCACGATCCGCACGTGAAGCCCCTCGGTGTGTCCCCCCAGGAGGGGGAGAAGCTCCGCCTCAGTCAAGGGAAAAGTCCTCCTCGGTATAGGTTGAGCCGTCCAACGGCGCCGGAGCGGGCGGCTCCCGTTTCAGCGGGTCGTACCGGAAGCTTTTGCACTGGCCGGCGGCGGAGACGACGCCCTTTTTATAGCAGACGGTCTCCGTGTCGCTGATGTTTGTGCCCCGTTTGCAGTAGGCGCAGCAGGGCTCGATGTCGCGGCGAAAGAGCATTTCCCCGCCCTCCCTTGCGTTTTTCCTCCATTATACACTATCTTATTTCTTTTTTCCACTGCTTTTTAAAGAAACAGCGGAAACGATCAGAAAGCACGCCACTACCGCCGCGGAGAGGAGGGCCGAGCCTCTGAGGGCGGAGGCGAAATCAAGGCCCGCCAGGTCCCCCACCTGGGAGGCCAGGAACGCGCCCAGGGGGGTGTTGGCGGAGAGTAAAGAGGCGGATATCCCCGCAAGGCAGGCGGAGAGAAGGCCGTGCAGGAGCTTACCGGCCAGGTAGGTCTTGGCGGACAGGCCGGCCTCGTTCAAAAAGGAGAGCACCTGGCAGTGGACGGACAGGCCCGCCCAGCCCAGCATGAAGGCCGCCATGGCGATAGACGCGCTCAAAGAGCCGGACACCTCCCGCAAGCTCCACACGCCGCTTGTCAGCTCCAAAAGGCCGGAGATCAGCATGGGGCCCCAGTCCCCGTCGAGGCCCACGGCCCCCAGAAGGGCGCCCAGGGCGTGGGACACCGCGTCCATGAAGCC
The DNA here is from genome assembly GCA_947626845.1 of uncultured Oscillospiraceae bacterium. Lineage (GTDB taxonomy): Bacteria > Bacillota > Clostridia > Oscillospirales > Oscillospiraceae > RUG626. The sequence goes on from CANQTW010000006.1 coordinate 66,853, forward strand.
GGAGAGGAACAGCAGCTTCAAAAGGACCGTGAAGAAGATGACAAAGCCGCAGATGCCAAGGCAGGACTGAAAGGAGGAGCTGACGGCCCGTACAAAGGCCGCGGGGAATCCGGCGCGGGCGGTCTCCCCGCGCTCCGGCTTTGTGATGCCGCCCTTGCCGCCGTGGCCCCGAAAGATGAGACCCACCAGCAGGGAGGCCAAGAGGTGCGTCAGATACAGGAGAAGTCCCACGGCGGAGCTGGAGAAGATGCCCGCGCCCACCACGCCGAAGATGAAGGCGGGGCCGGAGTTGTTGCAGAAGGCCAGCATCCGCTCCGCCTCCAGACGGGAGCATTTTTTGGCCTTGTAAAGCTCAATGACCGTCCTGGCTCCCACCGGGTAGCCGCCGATGAAGCCTAAGATCAGCGCCGGGGCGCACCCGCCGCCCACGTGGAAAAGGGGCTCCATCAGCGGGGCGGCCAGCCTTCCCAGCCGGTCCGCCAGGCCCAGCTCCACGGTGAGGGAGGAGATGACGAAGAAGGGAAAAAGGGACGGGATCAGCACGTTGAAGCACAGCTCCACGCCGCTTTTGGCGGCCTCCACCATCTGGGACGGCAGCGCGATGAGCCCCGCCGTGACCCCCAAAAGACCCAGGATCGTGAGAAAATCGTATACTTTGTCCCGAACGGATAGAATTTTCATACCTTTACCCCTTTTTCTCGTTTGCTAAAGGGTATGTGGCGAATGGGCTAAAATTGACAGGAGCTTCATATGCTGTAGGGACAGATGACGTAAGTCAGCTATATACAAGCTGTGGAGGCGGAAGGTATGCGCAAGGACAGGGGCGGAAAGGCCCTTTTGAAGGTTTCCGAGATATTCGACCTGCCGGGGGAGGCGGGCCTGGGCGTGCCGCGGGTGACGGTGACGGGCAGCCACCATGTACACATCGAGAACCACCGGGGGCTGCTGGAGTACGGGCCGGAGACCATCGTCGCCAGCTGTTCGGGCCTTTTGGTGAAGGTGCGGGGCACGGCGCTGGAAATCTCCGCCATGAGCGACCTGGAGCTGGTGGTGACGGGCAAGGTGGCGGGTGTGGAGCTGATTTCGTAGGGGGCGGCGTATGGGAAGCATCATGAACAGCCTGCGGGGCTGGGCGCGGGTGGAGCTGAGCTGCCGCTACTCCGAGCGGGCCATCAACATCTGCGCCAGGAACCATGTGGAGTTCTGGGATTTAAAGCGCACGCCGGAGGGGGCGGCGCAGATGAGCGTCAGCCTGCCCTCTTACGTGAAGCTCCGGCAGGTGGCCAAGGAGACCGGCGCTTTTACGGTGAGGATCGTCAGGAGGAGCGGCGCGCCCTTTTTCCTCTGGCGGCTGCGCAAGCGGTACGCCCTGCTGGCGGGACTGGCGCTGTGCGTTATCCTGACCGGCCTGTCCTCGGTGTTCATCTGGCAGATCGACGTGACGGGGAACAGGACCGTGCCGTCCTCGGCGATCCTGGCCGCCCTGAAGGAGGAGGGCGTGGACATCGGGACCTGCGTTTTGAACATCGCGGAACAGCGGGTGGCGGACAGGATGCTCCTGAAAATACCGGAGCTGAGCTTTATCACCCTCAACAACCACGGGAGCCGCATCGAGGTCATCGTTCGGGAGAAGCGGCCCGTGCCGGAGCTGTACGACCCGGACGTGCCTACGGGGGTTTTTGCCCGAAAGGCGGGTATAATAACCGAGATCACGGCCCTGGAGGGCTGGAAAACCGCGGCCCCCGGCGATACGGTGGACGTGGGGGACCCGCTCATATCCTCATGGGTGCCCCTGGGGGCGGGGAAGCTGACCCACGCCAGCGGGAACGTCTGGGCCAGGACGTGGTATGAATATTCCATGAAAATGCCGCTGGAAACGGGGCGAAAGACGTATACAGGGGAGAGGTCCAAAAGATTTTCCCTGCTTTTTGGCGGAAAAAGAATAAATCTTTATTTTTTGGGTGGAAATCCATATGCCGATTGTGATAAAATAACCGTGTACAAACGGCTGACGCTTCCCGGCGGGACGGTGCTGCCCGTTACCGTGGTGCGGGACACCTTTGAGGAATACACTACCCAGGCGGCGGCCTTCAGTCCGGAGGAGGCGGAGCGCGTGCTGTCCGTCCGGCTCACGGAGCTTTTGGAGGCGCGGATCGGCGAGGGCTGGGTCGTCTCCAAGGACTTTGAAACGAAGACGGAGGACGGCCTTGTCACCGTCACCCTCCGCGCCGAGTGCGTGGAGGAGATCAGCCAGGAGCGGGCCCTGACAGAGGAGGAGATCGCGGCGGCCAAGGGTGGCTGAGCGCCTCCGGACTGTCGGAAAAAATTGAATTTGCGCTTCTTGGATAACTGAGGGGAGCTGAGCGCCCCTGGGAATCCGGCGCGCGTCCCATACAGAGAGAGGGAATACTATGACAGAGCAGACTATGGATATTGACCGCATGGAGAACGTCATCAACGTCTTTGGCTCCTTTGACGAGAACCTCCGGCTCATCGAGGCGGAGCTGGGCGTTCGGGTCACGGACAGGGAGTCGGAGCTGAAGATTTCCGGCGAGGCGGAGAACGTCCTGTACGCCCAAAGGGCCATCGAGGGCCTGATGCGCCTGGCGGCCAAGGGCGAGAACATCGACGAGCAGAACGTCCGCTATGTGCTGGGCCTGGTGCGGGCGGGGCAGGACGACAAGATCGGGGAGCTTTCCAGGGACGTCATCTGCGTCACCGCCAAGGGCAAGCCCATCAAGGCCAAGACCCTGGGCCAGAAAAAATATGTGGACGCCATCATGAAAAACACCGTCACCCTGGGCATCGGCCCCGCGGGCACCGGCAAGACCTATTTGGCGGTGGCCGCCGCCGTGGCGGCCTTTCGGGCCAAGGCGGTGAACCGCATCATCCTGACCCGCCCCGCGGTGGAGGCGGGGGAGCGGCTGGGCTTCCTTCCCGGCGACCTGCAGTCCAAGGTGGACCCGTATTTACGGCCCCTCTACGACGCCCTTTTTGACATGCTGGGCGCGGAGACGTACCAGAAATATTTAGAGCGGGGGGACATCGAGGTGGCGCCTCTGGCGTATATGCGCGGCAGGACCCTGGACGACAGCTTCATCATTTTGGACGAGGCCCAGAATACCTCCCGCGAGCAGATGAAGATGTTCCTCACACGCCTGGGCTTCGGCTCCAAGATCGTCATCACCGGCGACGAGACCCAGATCGACCTGCCGGCGGACAAGGTATCCGGCCTTCGCGAGGCCGTCCGTGTCTTAGACGGCGTCGAGGACATCGCCATCATGCGCCTCTCCGCCGCCGACGTGGTGCGGCATGTGCTGGTCCAGCGCATCGTGGAGGCCTATGACCGCTATGAGCGGGCCAGGCAGGGCGGGAACAACGCCAATAAACCGCCAAAGAGGAGGTGACCGGCCTTGCTTACAAAACCTGAATACGGCTGGAGCAATTTCCAGCTTCCGGGGACGGGAGTCTATGAATTGAGCTACGTCAACGATATTGCGGTGGAGTGGTTGGACCAGACCATCAGGGGTATTGACGCGCTGACGCCTTTTTGCGTGAAGGGCTTCATGGAGCCGGATCGGGTTTTGTGCGTTGTGAGCTTCTGGAACTGCCACATCATCCAAGAGGACGACGACCGGAATCCTCTTGGCCCGGAGGATGTGAAGTACGAGCTTTCACACACGAGTATGCTTGAATTCTGCAAGGCCCTTTGCCAGGACATAAGAGAAAATTTAGATGACTGGGTCTCCTTTGTGGACTATGCCGACGTTGAGGGGCTGTTTGACTTCCAAAAAAGAAAAGAAATGATTGAGACGCGGCTTTTACGACTTGAAGGGCTCATCACAAGCCGTGAAAAGTGCTTTGGGGGAAACGGGTTCTTTATCTGACAGAAAGGGCACGAAAGAATATTTCAAAAGGAGTTTTCTCATGACAACAAAAGAAGCCATCAACAGGTTAAACCAGCTGGAATTACAGGAATTTGCCTACAGCCACGCCATGGGCATCCTCTCCTACGACGACGAGACGGTGGCCCCGAAGGGGTCCGTTGTGCCCCGCGGAAAGACCATGGGGGTGCTCAGTGAGCTCTCCTATAAGCTCTCCACCGGCGACGAGGCCAGGGAGATCTTGGATGCCCTGAAGGAGCACTACGACGAGCTTTCCCCGGAGGACAAGCGCCGCGCGGACCTGCGGGACAAGCATATGCGGGAGCTGAGGGCCATCCCCATGGAGGAGTATGTGGCCTATTCCGAGCTTCTCAATGAGGCCGGCAACGTCTGGCGCGAGGCGAAGAACAAGTCCGATTACAAGCTCTTTGAGCCGTATCTGGGAAAGATCATCGAGACCCAGAAGCGCTTCGCGGGGCTGGTCAGGCCCGACATGGATCCCTACGATTACTGCCTGGATCAGTACGAGGAGGGGCTGACGCAGGAGAAGTGCGAGGCGTTTTTCGGCACGCTCCGCGCCCATATCGTGCCGCTTTTGGAGAAGATCAAGGCGGCCAAGCCCATCGACGCCGGCTTCCTCTCCACCCTCTTCCCGGTGGAAGCCCAGCGGGAGCTTTCCAAAAAGGTCATGGCTGTCGAGGGCCTGCCGGAGGAAAACTGTATTCTGGGCGAGGTGGAGCACCCCTTCACCACGGGCTTTTCCAAGTACGACGTGCGCATCACCACCCACTACTATGAGGACGCCTTTTTAAGCTCCCTGTACTCCGTCATCCACGAGGGCGGACATGCCCTCTACGACCTGCACTCCGATGACAGGTTCTGCTTCACCTCCCTGGAGGGCGGCGTTTCCATGGGCGTACACGAGAGCCAGTCCCGGTTTTATGAGAACATCATCGGCAGGAGCCGGGAGTTTGTGGGCCTTATCTATCCGGAGATCGTACGCCTGTGTCCCGCCCTGGCATCCCACAGCGAGGAGGAGCTTTGGCGGGCCGCCAATGTGGCGCAACCCTCCCTTATCCGCACCGAGGCCGACGAGCTGACCTACCCCCTGCACATCATGGTGCGGTATGAGATGGAGAAGGCCATGATCCGCGGCGACGTGAAGCCCGCCGACCTGCCCCAGATGTGGAACGCCCTCTATAAGGAGTATCTGGGGATCGACGTGCCCGATGACAAAAACGGCATTTTGCAGGACTCCCACTGGTCCGGCGGCGGCATCGGCTATTTCCCGTCCTACGCCCTGGGCAGCGCCTACGGGGCGCAGCTGTTGGCTAAGATGCGGGAGGACTTTGACGTGAGGGAGGCCGTCAGGTCGCATCAGCTGATTAAGGTCAACAACTGGCTGGAGGACAAGATCTGGAAATACGGAAGCCTGTATAAGCCGGCGGAGCTGATGGAAAAGGCCTTCGGCGCGCCCTTCGACCCCACGTACTACACCGATTACCTGGAGCGGAAGTTCACGGAGGTGTACGGGCTGTGAGTACCGTTACCGTGACAAGGGACAGGCCGGGGCTGGGCCACAGCGAGACAGCCGGTCTTGTGAAAAAGGCCGTGGCCGCCGTTCTGGACGGCCAGGGCATCGCCGTGCCCTGCCGGGTGGACGTGCTATTGACGGACGACGGGGGCATCCACGCCATCAACTTAGAGCACCGGGGGGTGGACGCGCCTACGGACGTGCTGAGCTTCCCCCTGAACGATCTGCGGCCTGGGGAGTTTGACCCGAAAAACTGCGAGATGGACTATGACACCGGCGAGGTCCTCTTAGGGGATATGGTCATCGACATCCCCCGCTGTGAACAGCAGGGGGAGGAGTACGGCCACGGGTTCAAGCGGGAGGTATCCTACCTGGCCGTCCACTCCACCCTGCACCTTCTGGGCTACGACCACCTGGACGAGGGGCCGCAAAAGCGCCAGATGCGGGAGCGGGAGAAGGCCATTATGGAGAAATTAAACATATCGAGATAAACGCTCAAAGAAAGCTGAGGATCACCTATGATAAAACGTACAGCTTTAGTCACCGTGGTGGGGCGGCCCAATGTGGGCAAATCCACCCTGGTCAACGCCATGGTGGGGGAGAAGGTGTCCATCGTGACGCCCAAGCCCCAGACTACCCGCAACCGCATCTTCGGCGTGGCAGAGCGGGGGGAGACCCAGCTGGTCTTTGCCGACACCCCCGGCTTCCACCGGGCCCGCACGAAGCTGGGCGATTACATGGTCCATGTGGTGGAGGAGTCCGTGGAGGACGACGTGGACGCCCTTTGCCTGGTGGTGGAGCCCAGGGCCAACATAGGCCGGCAGGAGGAGGGGCTGATCGCTAAGATCAAGGCGGCGAAGGCCCCGTCGGTGCTGGTCATCAATAAGATCGACACGGTGGAGAAGCCGGAGTTGCTGCCCGTCATCGCCCTCTACGCCAAGGCCCACGACTGGGACGCGGTGGTGCCCGTCTCCGCCCGACGGGGGCAGGGGATACAGGAGCTGTTCGACGAGCTTGAAAAATTCGCCAAGGAGGATCAGCAGCTCTTCCCGGAGGATATGATCACCGACCAGACCACCCGCCAGATGTGCGCGGAGATCATCCGCGAAAAGCTCCTTTTGAAGCTCCAGTCCGAGGTGCCCCACGGCACGGCGGTGGAGATCACCACCTTCACGGAGCGGGAGGACGGGGTCACGGAGATCACCGCCACTATCTACTGCGAAAAGGAGAGCCACAAGGGCATTATCATCGGGAAGCAGGGCGAGATGCTCAAGGCCGTGGGGGAGCTGGCCCGCCGGGATATGGAGAAGCTTTTGGAGTCGAAGGTCTACCTGAACACCTGGGTGAAGGTGAAGGAGAACTGGCGGGATTCCGGGGCGAATCTAAAGACGTTCGGGTATACCGAATAAATTGGAACTTACGAATAATTTTTCCTCTCATATTCCCGCCGCGGGGACAAAAACTAATCCTGCGACGGGGGAGAACGAGAGGAAAGACTATGGATATTGCCGGATTATGGAGGCTTTTCTGGGCGACGGGGGACATACGGTTCTACCTGGCGGCCCGGATGCTGAAGAACGAGAGAGAGGAAGAACGGACGGCCTGAGGGCCGTCCGGGGGCGCAGATGTACATAACGACGCCGGGGCTTGTCCTGCGAGAGACGGAATATAAGGAGTCCAGCCGTATCCTCACCGTGCTGACGGCCAAGAACGGGAAGATCACCGTTCAGGCCAGAGGCGCCAAGCGCAAGGGGAGCAAAACGGCGGCGGCTACGCAGTTTTTAGCCCTTTCGGAGATGACGCTTTTTGAGAATAAGGACCGCTGGACCCTGACAGAGTCCAGGAGCGTAGAGCAGTTTCGGGGCCTGCGGGAGGATATCGCGAAGCTGGCGCTGGGGACGTATTTCGCGGAGGCGCTGGACAGCCTGTCCGACGAGGACGCGCCGAATCCGGAGCTATTATCCCTGGGGCTGAACGCCCTTTACGCCCTGTCGGAGGCGCTCAATTCCGACGCGCTCATCAAGGCGGCCTTTGAGCTGCGGCTTTCTTGCCTTGCGGGCTTTGAGCCGTTGCTGACCCACTGCAGTGTCTGCGGGAAGGAGACGCCTGACGCGCCGCTCCTCTCTCTGGAGGGCGGGACGCTTTTCTGCGCCGCCTGCCGCCCCGACGGGGCGGGGGAGTGCCTGACCCTGAGTCCCGGAGCGCTGGACGCCATGCGGCATATCGTGTATACGGACCCCAAGCGGCTTTACGCTTTTCGCGTGGGGCCAGAGACGGAGCGACAGCTGGGAAGGGTGTGCGAGGCGTATTTTCTCACCCAGTTGGGCCGGGGGTTCGGGTCGCTGGATTTTTATAAAACAGTCAGATAAGGATGGTCTATCATGGAGCTTGAGCTTGGTTTTGGCACGGGGACCCAGAGGATATCGGTGCCGGACAAAAATCTGATGGCGGTGCTGACGCCCAACGACGTGAAGAGGGAGCTTACAGGCGAAGCGGAGGTCAGGAGGGCGCTGGAGGCGCCCATCGGCTCGCCGCGCCTTCGGGAGATCGTAAAGCCGGGGGAGAAGATCGCCGTCATCACCAGCGACATCACCCGCCCCATGCCCACCTGGAAGGTCATGCCGGCCCTTTTGGATGAGCTTTACGCCGGAGGCGTCAGGCCGGAGGACATCACCCTGGTCTTTGCCCTGGGCAGTCACAGGCCGCAGACGGAGGCGGAGAGGCGGCACCTGGCCGGAGAGCGGGCGTTCAGCGAGATACGGTGCGTTGACTCAGATCCCAACGACTGCGTACACATGGGCGTCACCAGCCGGGGGACGCCGGTGGATATCTTCACGCCCGTGGCGAAGGCCGACAGGCGTATCTGCCTGGGGAACATCGAGTATCACTACTTTGCCGGATACTCCGGCGGGGCTAAGGCCGTTATGCCCGGCGTCTCCACCCGTGCCGCCATCCAGGCCAACCACGCAAGGATGGTGGAAGAGACCAGCTGTGCCGGCAGGATAGAGGGCAACAACCTCCGGGCGGACATCGAGGAGGCCGGGGCCATCGTGGGCATCGACTTCATCCTCAACGCGGTGCTGGATGAGCGCAAGGAGATCATCAAGGCCGTGGCCGGAGACGTGACGGAGGCCCATCGGGCCGGCTGTGCCTTCCTAGACACGCTGTATCTCAAGAAGCTCGACTCCCGCGCCGATATCGTGGTGGTCTCCCAGGGGGGCGCGCCCAAGGACCTGAACCTCTATCAGACCCAGAAGGCCCTGGATAACGCCAAACACGCGGTCAGGAAGGGCGGCACGGTGATCCTTGTGGGCTCCTGCCGGGAGGGCTACGGCGAGGGCGTGTTTGCCCGCTGGCTCAGCGAGGCGCCCGACGCCCACAGCATGATCCGGCGGGTCAAGACGCATTTTGAATTGGGCGGCCATAAGGCGGCGGCCATCGCCATGGTGCTGGAGAACGCTAAGGTGGTGCTTGTGTCCGAGCTGTCTGACGAGCAGGCGCGGGGCGCGTTCCTGACGCCGGCGCGTTCGGCCCAGGAGGCGCTGGACGAGGCGCTCCGGGTGTATGGCCCTGACGCCAGGGTGCTGGTCATGCCCTACGGCGGCTCCACCCTGCCGCGGGTGGCGGGGGCCTGACCCCGGCGGGGGGAATAAGGTGTCCGCCTTATAGGCGGACGGGGATTTGCTTTTCTCCTTTTGGGTTTCCAAAAGGAGAAAAGGCAACAAAAGAGGAAAAGAAACCAGGGGAGGGATTTCGTTTTTTCCCTCCCCTGGACTCCACCTTTTAAAAACGACCAGAGGGGGCTTGCGAGCCCCCATCTGGACTCCCCCGGGGAGCGCCCGCACGGGAAGCAACGCTATCGTTTACCACACGACTAAAGCCGCAGCAGCGCGGTTGAAATAGGACATCACGCCTTTTTGATAGAGCAGTAAGCGATTAGCGGGTTAAACGCAGAGACAATGCGTCAACGTCACGCGCGGATATGAATGGGACCATGGGCATCGTCCACCACCGCGGGAGCCGGACCGCCGTAATATGGCTTGGGCCCGGTTTACCACCGGGCCCAAAAATTTGCTTTTCTCTTCTTTGAAGCTTTCTTCTCTTTTGTCAATACAAAAGAGAAGAAAGCGTATTTTCCCCGCCCTTTTAAGGGCGGAAACTTTAGCCTACGGCGTAGTCGGCGGGGGAGGCGGGCCACAGGTCGCGGCCTGGGGTGAGGGCGTGGGTGGAGGCGATGGAGCTGTCGCTCACCAGGAAGTAGTTGTAGCCGATGCTTCCGGTAGAATCCAGGCAGCTGTCCATGGTGAGGTCTATGTTGTACCAGCCGCCGTCCACCTTCACCTTGTTCCAGGTCCGCGCCTCAACGCCGCCGCCGGTCTGGATCTGGCCGTTTACTAAAATGGCGTCCACGCCGGCCAGATAGCACATCAGCTCAAAGGCGCGGGCGATCCCCGTGCTGTCGCCGGCGCCGTAGATGATGGGGCCTGCGGCGCCGTCGGCGTTTTCAGGCGTCTCGCCGTGGGCGCGCAGATAGTCGTCCGCGGACATCGTGGTGTAGATGAGGTAGTCGTGGATGGCCTTGATGACGGAAAAGTCCCTGCCGTCCTGGGCGCGGATATCGGAGAGAAGCCCCTTGGCCTCGTTGATGAGGGAGGCGGCGCTGTCGCCGGAACCGGTGAGCCGTCCTTCCAGGAGGGCCATGGCCTGGGCGGCGTCGGAATAGACGAGGTCCACAGCGAAGTGACTGCCGTCCACGGGGCGGGTGACGGCGCTGACAACGTCGCACATATCATATAACGCCGCTTTCCACGCCGCGAAGTCCCCGGCGTATTCGCCGGCCTTGCCGGAGGGGGTGCTGACCACCACGGTGGGCGCGTGGCCGCGGGCCGCGGCGGCGAGCCTGGAGGGGAGCTGGGAGGCGGAGCTTACAGAGACGCCGGTTATGTAATCGTAGACAGGGCCGGGGGTAAACCGGATGGGCTGGGTGTCGCCGCCGGAGGGATCGTCAGGCAGGTCCTCGCCCTCGTAGTTGTGATCGTCATCGGTGGGATCGTCGGGCAGATCGTCCGGCAGCTCCGCCGGCGGATCGGAAGGCACGGCAGGGGAGTCATCGGGGATCACGCCGGAGCTGATGAGCCGCTGGCGAAGGGTGATGCCGTTGACCGTCCGGCAGTCCAGGGCGGAGAGGGCCGTCACCACCATGTCGGCCCGGTAAAAAATATCGCTTTCGGGGTAGGAAAGGCCCACCTCACGGGCCAGCGCCCAGGGGGAGGCCCAGTCCACATTATCATAGCCCAGGGCCCGTAGAATCCAGGTGATGAAGTCCCGACAGGGGATCTCCACGGCGGGGGAGAAGGTGCACTGTCCGAAGGGGGTAACGGTGATGTCGGAGGTGCCGTTGGTGATGCCGTAGACGTAGGCGTAGCCCACATAGGGGCTCATCCAGCCGTAGGAGTCACCGAAGGGGTGGGTGTAGTTGGCGCTCAGGGCCTCCGGCTCTCCGCCCAAAAGCCGCACCAGGGTGGTCAGGGAGTCGGCTCTGTTGCCGACGGAATCCAGACTGAATATGGGCGTGCCGTCGTGGTTAACGCCGGTGCCGTGGAGTAGGCCCATGTCGTAAAGCGTCTGGGCCGCCGCCTCTCCCGCCGCCAGACGGTCCGCCGGAATCGTGCCTCCGGCGGCCAGCGCGGGGGCGGTAAGGATGGAGGTCATGGCCAGGGCGATCAGGAGCCCCGCCCACCGTTTGATTCTCTCTCTCTTCATCTATGTTCCTCCGAATGCTTATGTCGGAAATCACCGCGGCTTTTATGTTTCGGTCCCGCCCGACAGGGCGGGAGAAAAAGGACTGAAACCAAATCTATATCCGCTTATGGGGATAGTATAACACAGTATCAGGGGGAAAGCAAGAAAAAGCCGCGGCTTGAAGCCGCGGCGTTTGATGTTGCGCTTTCTGGGGGTGCGATAGGGAATCGTCAGGACGCGGCGGGGGACCGGTTGAACAGCGTTTCTTCCAGCTTTCTCTGCATCCAGGAGACCACCGGACCCAGGAAAAAGGCCACCGCCAGCGTGACGATGCCGGGGATCACGCCCAAGAGCAGCCCCATCAATGTAAAGCTCAGGTCCCAGAGAATGCGGACCCAGCGGAATGAAAGCTTTTTCACGCGCTCCGAGATGATGAACGGCACCGCGTCGTAGGGGGAGGAGCCAAGCCCCGAACTCATGTACGCCGCCGCGCCCAGCATGAACACCGCGAGACTGGGGAGGAGAAACAGGTAACGGACCGAGACGGGCTCGAAGAACCCCGCCGGCAGGGCGGTCTTGTAGACCCAGGTGAAGAGATCGGATATGTATCCGAGGAACACCATGTTTCCCACGGTGCCGAAGCCGATGCGGGATATGTCGAAGCGGATCACAACGGCGAAGGTCACAAGATGGCACAGCAGCTGGCATGTGCCGAAGCTCAAGGGTAAGTGATTCGCCACGCCCAGCGTCAGGCATGAGCAGGGGTCAAGCCCCAAGTCAATGGCGCGAAGCAGAGACAACCCAAAGCCCTGGGCCAGTACGCCCAGCATCATGACCGCGCACCGCTTCCAAAAGGGCGCGGGCCGCAGAAAGCACCGCGGTTTCCCGGTTTTTGTGTTCATATCCAGACCTCCCCGCACAGTTTTATGCCGCTTATTTTATTTAATGTATCACCCCGACGGGAATAAATCAAGGATAAACCCGTGGAAATCTGCGCCGAGATGTGGTATACTTTGGCCTATATGGGAAAAAGGAGGCGCGGATATGACGGAGCTGACGATCCGAGACGCGGTGGAAGGGGATATCCCCAAGCTGATCAGGCTGTACGATTTGGCCAGGAGCTCCATGAAGGCCATGGGGACCGACCAGTGGCAGGACGGCTCCCCCAACGGGGAGACGGCGCTGGAGGACATCCGCCTCGGCATCTCCAGAGTGGTGGAGCGGAACGGCCTTGTCATCGCCACAGCGGCGGTGTATGTGGGGCATGAACCCACCTACGATACGATCTACGACGGCGACTGGTCATCTGACGCCCGGACCTACGGCATCATCCACCGCATCGCCATTGACCCGGAGAGCAAACGCCAGGGAGTCGGCTCCTTTATGATGGAGTACTGCGCCGGCATCACCCTGGCCGCCGGACTTTCCGTCCTGCGATGCGACACCCACGCCGGAAACGCCCCCATGCGGGCCGCACTGGAGAAAAACGGCTACGTTTACCGAGGCGTCATCCGCCTGCGCTCCGGCGCCGAGCGGGTGGCTTACGAAAAGCTTATATGATCGATTCCCGGCAATCCGCCGGGATGTTTTTTTGCCCTTTTCGGCCTCTGAAATATTTTTTTGAAAAAATGAAAATTCCCTATTGACAAATAACCGTATTACTCATATAATACGGTTAGATGAACCGTATTAGTCAAGTGATACGGTTTAAGAAAGGAGGCGGTGACATGGTCAGCTTTGCGGGATTTCCCCCGGAGGGGGAGGGGCCTATCTATCTCAGGATCGTCCGCTTCATCCGGGCGGGGGTGGCGGCGGGCGCCATTGTGGACGGGGACGAGATGCCCTCCCGGCGGGTGGTGTCGGCCACGCTGGGGGTCAATCCCAACACCGTACAGAAGGCCTACCGGATGCTGGAGGAGGAGGGGCTGATGGTGTCCCGGTCCGGGGCCAAGAGCTTCGCGGTGGTGACGCCGGAGAGCGTGGAGGCCGCCAGGGCGCGGCTCCAGGCCGAGGAGATCGGGCGGGTCGTCTCGGCGCTGAGAAGGAGCGGCATGGAAAAAGACGACGCGATGGCGCTTTTGTCCCGCCTCTGGGATGAGGATGAGCAGGCGGAAGAAAGGGGAGAGAGCGAATGAAAAGAAGATTATCGATCCCGGCGCTGTGGGTGCGGATGACCCTTTGGGGCGCGGCGGGGATCGTGGCGGTGATGATGATCGCGGCGCTGCTTCTCTATCGCGACGGGTTTTCCCAGGTGCCGCGGGAGGCGGCTGGGCTTACCGGCAAGGAGATCGCCACCTTTGCCGAGCTGACGGATAAGACCGGTATCTATTATGTGTTCCTGGCGGCGCGGCTTCTGATGCCCCTGTGGCTTCTTTTCGCCTGCCGGACGAGGGGGGCCACCATGGACCGTCTGGCGGTGTCGGAGCTGGAGACCGCCGCGTGGTACGCGCTCACGGTATTCGGCTGGCTCATGATCCTGCTGGCCGCCCAGCTGGGCACAGTGCTCATCGCCTTTGGCATGTTCAAAAACACCGTGATTCCCAACGCCCTGAGCGGCCAGTCCCTGGCCATCGCCTTTTATGACAGCAAGGCGCTCCACGGCCTTCTGCCCCTGTCCGACTGGCTGGCGGGCGCGGCCTCTGTCCTGCTGACGGCGGGCCTGGCCGTATCCCTGGCGGTGGACGCGGATACCAAGCGCGACGGCGGCTTCCCGCTGGCGTCCCTGGCGCTGACAGCGGCATGGCTGCTGACCTTCGGCCTTTACGGCGGGACCGTTCACTGGGTCATCATGGGCGGCACAGTGATCGTGACGGCGATGCAGATCGTCACCCTGATCCGCTGTGCCAGGAGGGCCGCGCCATGACGAAAAAAAGGATCGCGCTGGAAAAGCTGGCCCCGGTGGGGGCCGACGCCCAAAAGCAGCTTCGCTGGACGGGAATCGCGCTGGCCGCGTCGGCCCTCTGGAGCCTGCGGGCGCTCTTTCGCGTCATCGGGGAGATGAAGACCCTGAAAGCCATCCTTGACCAGGGCGCTTCCGGCTTTGTGGCGCCTTATCCCAAGTATCTGGGTTCCGCCTTCTATGGATTTGCCCTCGTAAGCCTGGTGCTGGCGGGGGTGGCGGCGTGGAATTACGCCTCCTTCCGGCAGGGCGCCCGGACGGACTACCTGATGCGCCGCCTGCCGGACCGGTGGGAGTACCACCGGCGATGCCTGACGGTGCCGCTTTTGGGGATCGGGGCGTCTCTGTTGATCGCGCTGGCGCTGTGGGTCCTATACCGGGCGGTGTACTGGCACCTCTTCCGCGAGGCCACCGCCGGCGTGGAGGACCCCGCGCGGCTCATCATCCGGGGCGGCCAGGTCACATGGAGGGGGCTTTGGTGATGAAAAGGAAAATGGATTGGAAGCGCCTGGCCCCGGAGGGCGTCAGCGCCAAAAAGGAGCTGGTGTATACCGGTATCGCCTTAACGGCTTCCGGCGTGTGGAGCCTGGGGACGCTGGGCCGTTTGGGGGACGAGTTCGATGCCCTGGCCCCCCAGGCCGCTCAAGGCAAGGCGGTGGCCCTGACGGGCTTTCAGGGGATACTAAGTACGGCCCTGTTCGGCTTTTATCTGACGGCCATTGCCATGGTGTTCCTGGCCATGTGGCACTACGCGAGGATCAGAAAGGCCAAGGAGAAGGTGGAGGCTCCCCACGTGCGGGCGCTGGCTGTGCCGGTGCTGGGGGTGGTTTTGGCCCTGTGCCTCTCCCTGATCCTGACGCTCATTTATCACGGGCTTTTCCTGGAGAACCGGGGACGCCTGGAGGAGATATTCAACCGGGCCTACGGGGCCGGATACGCCGCAAACGGAGGTGTAAGCAATGCTTGAGCTGAAAAACGTGACAAAATCCTATGGTTGGACCAAGGCGCTGGACAAGGTGGACCTGACCGTCGGTCCTGGGGAGATCGTAGGCCTTTTCGGGGAGAACGGCGCCGGTAAGACCACGCTGATGAAGGCGATTTTGAACCTTGTGGGCTATTCCGGCCAGATCACCCTGGACGGGGAGCCGGTGAGCCGCAAAAATATCGAGCGGTTTTCCTTCGCCACCTGCGAGCACTCCTTTTTCCCCACGCTGACCCCCGACGGGCACAGGGATTTTTACAGAAACCACTTTTCGACCTGGCGGGATAAGCGCTTTACGGCCCTGATGGACTTTTTTAAGCTCCCGAAGCTCAGATGCCTCAACAGCTATTCCACCGGCCAGAAGAACCAGTTCGAGGCGATCCTGGCGCTCAGCCAGGGGGCGGACTATATCCTGATGGACGAACCCTTCGCCGGCAATGATGTTTTTAACCGAGAGGATTTTTACAAGGTTCTGCTGGGGATCCTGGAGCCCGACGAGACGGTGATCCTCTCTACGCATCTGCTGGAGGAGGTGGAGAACTTTGTCAGCCGTGCCGTGCTTATCAAAAAGGGCGCCATTGTGGGCGACGAGAGTATAAGCGATCTGGAGGACAGGGGCGAGAGCCTGATGGCCTTTGTGAAGCGCACCTACGGCTACCAGCCGGACCGGGTGAGCCGCGCCCTGGACAGGCTCGCCGGGGAGGAAAGCGGAGAGGAGGGAACCAAATGAAACAGCTTTGTCTGTTCGCTGTGATCTTTGTCCTGGCTGTAGCGCTGATCGCCGGCGTCACCGTCTCCCTCTTTGCCGCCCAGGAGCGGGTGGAGGTGAGGCAGGCCATTACGGGAGACCGGAAGGCCATGGAGGGCCTGAACGTGAGCTTTTTCTGCGAAAGCGACCTGCTGGGGTGGAATACCGCCTTTACCGTGGGCGGGGAGGCCGGTACGGAGTTCGCCTACAAGCCGAAATGGGACCGGTACGATCCGTTCAACCGCAGGGAGGTTGAAATGGAACTGCTGTCCACCAGCCTCTCCTACGGGGGGAGCACGGGCCTGAACGTCTCCGCCGGCGGCGCCGTCTACGCGGTCAGCCCTGGTCGGGATATCCAGGGCCTGACGCGGGTGGCGTCCAGGACAGGGGCGGGGGAGACCCGACAGGAGGTCATGTCCCTTGCCGATTTTTACGGGTGGGCGTACTGGAACATGTCCACCAGATATTACTATTCTTCCTCCGGCGACAGCGCCGCGCAGACCCGGAAGCTGGCTGAGGTCTTCAAGGTCCGCTTCCCCGACGACGCCCAGGTGGAGGTCACCGTCACAAAGAATGAGGACGGCGGCGTCACGGAAATCACTACCCGCCCCGTGGGGGACGCCGAGCCTGTCCTTGGCCCGGACGGGGAGCCGCTGCCCGACACTTTCTATATGGAACCCCCTCTCACCGTCTTCGCGCCAGGGGACGTGGGGGAGGCCGGCATATGGGTCTATCCCACGGTGAGGGACAAGGACGGGACGAACGTGGTGGAGTACCGAGACGGGCAGGGAATTTATTTCATCCCCAGAACAAACGGGAACATCTTTGCCGATTACGGCGAACCCGCGCTTTTCTATCCCACGGAGGAGACGCCGGTGGAACTGCGCCTGTCCGCCGATGAAAAGCAGGTCCATTTCTATTCCAACGTGGACGGCGTCCTCTGGCTGACGGTCCTGGACGCCGCGGAAGGCGCGGTCATCGACAGGTGGGAGGTCATGCCCTTTACCGGGGAGGAGCTTTTCTTCCAGAGGCCGAAGGATGCCATGCTCCTGGGCATGGATGGCGACGGGAATCTCTTCCTGACGGAGGAGAGCGGCGGCACGGCCCGCGTCGTGTTCACCTCAAAGGTGGATCTGGACAGGGCGGTGGCGACGGCTGACGGCAGATCCGTGACCGTGCGGAATATGCTCAGGGCCTCGGAGATCGACTTTGCCTTTGACGGGGAGAGGCTGGCCGTCGCCGACGGAGATTACGACTGCGCCGTTCTTATGGTGGACAAAACGGGCGTGGTCTGTACCGCCGCTTTTGACTTCAGCCCCCTCCGGGACGGCGCCATCTACGGCTACGGCAGCGGCATGATCCACCCGCTCTTATTCCAGCCGGCCATGCGTCTTCGCTTCGACTGACGGAAAATGTCTCACGCCGGACGTCCGGCTGAACTGAATCTGAGCCGCTCTCCTAACGGGAGGGCGGCATCTTTTGTGCCCTGGGGGGAGAAGAACCACAGAATGTGGTGGATTTGCACAATTTTGGACAGGGGCTTTTGACTAAAATCACGAAATTGACGATTCTATTAAAAAACGACTTGTCATAAGGAAGAGGATAGGGTATTATTACTATGTAGGTTCTGGAAACGTTTTCAACCTGCTTGCCGGAGGAGGGAAAACATGAAGAAGGGACTATCGCTTATATTGTGTACGGTTTTTGCGCTGACACTTCTTGCCGGCTGCTCCGGGGATAAGAAAGGGTCTGTCTATTGGCTCAACTCCATGCCGGAGCATGACGGGACCCTGCAAGACCTTGCCTCGATGTACGAGCAGGAGACCGGCGTTCAGGTAAAGGTGGTGGCCGCCTCGGAGGGGACCTATGAGTCCATGCTGAAAAGCGAGTTGAAAAAGGACAGGCCGCCGACGATATTTGCCATGAACGACGTGGTGGCGATGGACAATTTCTCCGAATACGCCCTGGATTTGACCGGCACCGCCGTGGCGGGGGAGATGACCACCGGCGAATTTAACCTGCGGGACGGGTCGGGAAGGCTGGTGGCGTTGGGATGCGGGTATGAGTGTTGCGGCATTATCGTCAATACGGCCCTTTTGGAGAAGGCCGGGTATACTCTTGCGGATATCCGGGGGTTCCTGCTCCTGAAAAAGGCGGTAGAGGACATCCACGCCCGCGCGCTTGAGCTTGGCTTTGACGCTTTTACCTCCAACGACCTGACAGCAGGCTCCGCGGACCGCTTCACCGCGCAGATGATGAACGTGGAGTACTGGTACGAGCAGGTGGCCTCCCGGACCAGATGGGTCAGGACGCCGGCCACCATCACCGGAGGGTATGTGGAGAATTTCCGGCAGCTTTTTGATCTGGCCGTCAACAACTCCACCGTCCCGCCCGCTGAGCTTGCCGCCGGAGGACACGACGCCAGAGCGGAGTTCAACGCCGGTAAGGCGGTGTTCTATTTTGGCGGCTCCGGGGAGTACCCGTATATCTCCGGTTCCGTGCCGGAAGCGGCTATGATCCCCTATTACTGCGGTATCGGCGGGGAGGAGAAGGCCGGCCTTGTCTGCGGCGTTGACGCCCGTCTGGCCGTCAACGGCAATGCCGCCGAGGCGGACCGCCAGGCGACGCTGGACTTTTTGTACTGGTGCGTCACCGATCCGGAGGCCAGCGCGCTGTTGGTGGGTATCTGGGGCGTCATGCCCTTTAAAAACGCCGCGCCCTCCGCCAACGGCTTCCTTCGGGACGCGGAGAGCCTTGCCGCGTCGGGCTGTACCGTGATGAATATGGCCTCCCGTCTCCAGCCCAGGCCGGAGGAATACCGCGCCGCCATAGCCGCCGCCCTGGGACAGTATGCCGCCGCCCCCTCGGAGGAGACCTGGGAGAGCGTGCGGAACGCCATTGTGGACGGGTGGGCCGTCAACGCGGCCAGGTAACGTCGTCGCGGAAGCCGCTTAACCTCGCCCTCCAAGTATTCGGGCTCAGGCGCGGGCTTCGCTCCTCCTCTCCCCACCGGGCAACAGCTTGGCGGGGGCCCCGAAAAGCGTAATATCAACATCAACTCCGCCTCCCCGGAGGCGGGAACGAGAGGATCAGGTGATTTGAGCTTTGACCATCAAGGACATTGCCCGTCAGTCGGGTTACGGCGTGACGACGGTTTCCCGCGTTCTCAACAATCAGCCGAATGTCTCTGAGAAGGCCAGGGAAAAGATACTTGAGGTGGTCCGCCGCACAGGCTTCCGCCTTAATTCCAACGCCAAGCGTTTGAAACAGCAGTCAAATTCCGGCATCGCGGTGGTGGTAAAGGGAACCAACAACATGCTTTTCCCCTCCATCCTCCAGCGGGTGCAGAGCCGGCTTTTGGATACCGGCTGGGCCTGCCTTATCAACTATATCGACGAGTCCTCCGACGAGGTGGAGGAGGCCGCCAGAATCTGTACCGAGATGCATCCCCTTGGTCTGCTCTTCCTGGGCGGCGGCATAGAGAATTTTCGCCAGGGCTTCGCCGCCATTCCCGTTCCGGGCGTCCTGATGACGGCCTCGGCCAAGGGGCTGGGGTTCGACTCCCTCTCCAGCGTCTCCACCGACGACACCTACGCCGCCGAGTGCGTTATTGAGCATCTGCTTGCCCTGGGACACAGGAGGATCGCCATTCTGAGCGGCTGGACGGGGGATGAGAGCAATCCCGTGGGATTACGATGCCGGGGGTGCCTCAACACCTTTGAGCGCCGGGGTGTCCCCTTTGACGCCGGATGCCAGCTGGTCACCTCCCGCTTCTCCCTGTCCGGCAGTTATGAGGCCATGTGCCGCCTGCTGGACGCGATGCCGGACCTGACCGCCGTGTTTGCCGCCGCGGACGTGATGGCTATCGGCGCCATCCGCGCCATCCGCGACAGGGGACTTCGAGTCCCGGAGGATGTCTCCGTGGTGGGCTTTGATGGGGTGGAGCTGGGCAGCTATTTGACGCCGAAGCTGTGTACGGTCCGCCAGGACGGCGAGGGCATCGCCGACAGGAGCGTGGCGCTTTTGATGGACGCCATATGCGAAGGAGCGCCCGCGTCCCATGAGCTTGTGCCTTTCCACTTTACGCCGGGGGAGAGCGTCAGACGGCTTTAGGTTTATTCAAGGAGGAATCTATCGTGAAAAAAAGCGGTATTTTGATGCCGGTGGCGTCCCTGCCCGGTAAATACGGCATGGGAAGCTTTGGCAAAGAGGCGTACGCCTTTGTGGATATGCTGGCGGGGGCCGGCGTGCGCATCTGGCAGATATTGCCTCTCAACCCGTTGGGCTACGGAAATTCGCCCTATCAGCCCCTCAGCTCCTTTGCGGGGGATGAGAGCTACATAGACCTGGCGCTTCTCAAAAAAGACGGACTTCTGGAGGAGCTGCCCGCCCCGTTTGTCCCCGCCGAGCCTGACAGGATCGATTACGCCGGGGTCAGGGACTACAAGGAGCCGTGGTTGAGGCGCGCCTATAAGAACTTCCGGCCCGACGCTGAATATAAAAAATTTCTGAAATACGACTGGGTCTACCCCTACGCCGTTTTTGTGGCCCTGAAAACCCAGAACGGCCTGCGGGCCTGGGTGGAGTGGCCGAAGGAACAGCAGGACTGGATTCTGGATCGGAAATACGACATCTCCCATCTGGAGGATGAGATTGGCTACCGGATGTTCGCCCAGTTTGAGTTTTACAGGCAGTGGATGGCCCTTAAGAAATACGCCGCTAAAAAGGGCGTGCAGATCATGGGCGACATCCCCTTTTATGTGGGCCTGGACTCCCTGGACGTCTGGGGCGCCAGAGAGGAGTTCCTGATCAACGGCGACGGCGAGCCGTCCTTCATCGCCGGTGTGCCGCCTGATTATTTCAACGCCGACGGCCAGCGGTGGGGCAATCCCATCTATGACTGGGAGTACATGAAGAAGACGAATTACCGCTTCTGGATAGAGCGCCTGCGCTACTCCTCCGTACTCTACGATATCTTGCGCATCGACCACTTCCGCGCCTTCGATACCTACTGGAAGATACCCGCCTCCTGCCCCACGGCCAGGGAGGGGGAGTGGATCGAGGCGCCCGGCTATGAGCTTTTCGATGAGGTGTTCCGCCGGCTTCCCAAGATCAACATCGTGGCCGAGGACCTGGGCGATTTGCGCCCCGAAGTGCTTCAGCTTCGGGATCACTACGGCCTGATGGGGATGAATGTGGTGGAATTCACCCTTCTGGACGGCATACCGATCCTGCCGAATCAGCTGGTGTACACCGGCACCCACGACAACCAGACCGTCACCGGATGGTATAAGAGCCAGTCCAAATTCGATAAAAAGCGTGTACTGGACAGCCTCTCCGCCTGCGGTACGCCCCACACGCCCATTGCCAAAAAGTTTGTCCGTTATATCATGCAAAGCCCTGCCGCCATCGCCATCGTGCCGCTCAGCGATATTCTGGGGTATGACGACAGGGCGCGCCTCAACACCCCCGGTACCGTGGGAAGCCCCAACTGGGAGTGGCGGCTTGCGTCCTTCGCGCCGCTCCGGCGGCGTCTCCCATGGCTTACCGGGGTGCTCAAGGAGACAAAGCGGAAATAGCGCGCATACAATGGAGCAGGCGTAAATGACGCCAAAACCATTGGAGCAGATGAACATGCACACCTATACGGTGCTGCGCGGCGAGAGCGTTCAGTCTGTCTCAGAGAAATTCGGCGTGCCCAAGGCCGCCCTTCTGCGGGAAAACCCCGCGCCCTTCTATGAGGGACAGCAGGTGACGGTGCCGGTGAGCGTCCTCCATGTCGCTCCGGCGCCGGCAGGGCTTTTGAGCCGCTATTACCAGACTCCTTTATCCTCGATCTATGAGCGTTCCCACCGCGTAAATATTGTCTTTTGAAAATTCCGGGGCCCCCAGGGGCCTCGGAAATTTTTTGAGACTGTCGAAAAAGCCCTGACGGGCTTTTTCCGACAAGGGGAGCGTGCGGGGAAAATATCTGAATTTCGCGAAATTCAGGTATTTTCCCCTGGCGTCACGCCGCGCGCACGGGCACGGCCCGTACACTCGCGTGACAAAAGGGATTTTTTCCGATGCACATGTCGCCGGAAAAAATATCGAATTTGAGTTTTTTAACAAACTGGAAAATTCCGGGGCCCCAGGGGCTTCGGAAATTTTTTGCTGCTTTGAGAAAAAGCTTGACAACGGGAGGGGGAGAGGAGTAAAATAAGCTTCCTTTTCGCCTTTTATACTAATAGCCATTTAAAAGAAGACACCGAGCGGCGAGGATTTTTCGTGTCAGGCGAGAAAGACGCCGAAGGGAATACCCATTGGTATTTCCAAGGCGGCTGACGAAGCATGACGCGAAAAAGACCGTCGCGAATGGCTTGCTTTAATTGGGTATTAGTATTAGGCGGGGAGAGGATATTTCTTCTCACGCGGGAGAGGGTCGTTGCCGCCCGCGCGGTTCCTGATGAAATATTGCCCGTCGCCTTAACGTCATGAAGGTTCCCAATGCCTTCCGCTGACATGACCGCGGCGGGGCCATTTCAAAAAAGGAGCGAAAACACCTATGATAGAAATGCGAGGGATCAACAAAACATACCGGGTCCGTCGGCGGGAGGCCGGACTGTCAAACGCGGTAAAAAGCCTGTTCTCCCGTGAGTACACGCAAATACCGGCCCTACGGGACATGACCTTCACCATCCCAGACGGTCAGATCGTGGGCTACATCGGCCCCAACGGGGCGGGGAAGTCCACGACCATCAAAATCCTCTCCGGCATCCTCCGTCCTGACAGCGGGGAGTGCCGTGTAAACGGCCTGGTGCCCTGGGAGGACAGGAAAAAGCACGTCGCCCGCCTGGGCGTGGTGTTCGGACAGAGAAGCCAGCTGTGGTGGGACGTGCCTGTTATCGACTCCCTGGAGCTTCTGCGGGACATTTACCGGGTGCCGGAGGAGAAGTACAGAGAGAACCTGGCAAGGCTCACGGAGCTTTTGGAGCTGACAGAGCTGTTGAAAACCCCAGCCCGTATGCTGTCCTTAGGTCAGCGGATGCGGTGCGAGATCGCGGCGGCCCTGCTCCACTCGCCGGAGGTGCTGTTCCTGGACGAGCCCACCATAGGCCTGGACGCGGTGAGTAAGCTGAAGATGCGGGAATTTATTCTGGAGCAGAACAGGCTGTGCGGCACCACGGTGATCCTCACCACCCACGATATGCAGGACGTGGACGCTCTCTGCTCGCGGGTCCTGCTCATTGGAAAGGGCAGGCTGCTGCTGGACGGCAGTACGGCGGAGATCCGCGCCATGGCGGGGGAGAATCTGTCCACCGAGGAATCCGTGGCGGACCTGTACCGCCGGTTCGGGATATGAGGCGCGCGGTATGAAAAAATATCTGTCCTTTTTCAAAATGCGCCTGATGGCCGGCCTCCAATACAGGACGGCGGCCCTGGCGGGCCTCTCCACACAATTCGTATGGGGCGGCATGGAGATCCTTCTCTACCGGGCGCTGTGGAGCGCCCACCCGGAGCGCTTTCCCATGGGTGTGGAGGCACTGGCGGCGTACATATGGCTCCAACAGGCGTATCTCACCTTCTTCGCCCTGTGGCATTGGGATGGGGAGATCATGGAGTCCGTGCGGACCGGCGCTGTGGCCTATGAGCTGATACGTCCCACGGACCTCTACGGCATGTGGATGGCCCGCTCCCTGGCGCTGAGACTCAGCCGGGGGATGCTCCGCTCACTGCCCGTTATCCTCTTAGGAGCGCTCATTCCCGCGCCCTGGGGGCTGAGGCTTCGGGTCTCCCCGTGGGCCTTTGGGCTTTTTCTCCTGTCCACTGCGTTGATGCTCCTGGTGGTCACGTCCTTGACGATGCTGATCTACGCGCTGTGCTTCTTTGTGACGGATCACCGCGGGATGTTCACGGTGCTGACGCCTGTGGCCGACCTTCTGGGCGGCGGGATCGTGCCGCTCCCGTTCCTCCCAGCGGGGCTTCGTAAAATCGCGGAGCTATCGCCCTTTGGGGCTATGCAGAACGTCCCCCTGCGGATTTTTGGCGGGGACATTGCCGGTGCGGAGATCGCGCGGGCCATGGGCCTCCAGGCGTTCTGGGCCGCCGTCCTCGCGTCCGCGGGGTACGCCGTCATGCGGGCCGGCCTTAGGCGGACTGTTATCGCGGGAGGTTGAGAGGATGAAGCTCTATATTCACTATATGTCCATCCACATCAAGAGCCGCATGGCCTACAAGGCGTCCTTTTTCATGGAGTGCCTGGGGCATTTCCTCATTGGCCTGGAGCTCTTCTTAGGGGTGCTCTTCATAACGGACCGGTTCGGCGCGGTGGGCGGCTATACCCTCCGGGAATGCGCCCTGTGCTGCGGCGCGGTGCTGATGGCGTCCAGTCTGGCCGAGTGCTTTGGACGGGGCTTTGACCATTTCGCTTACGTGCTGTCCTCGGCGCGGTTTGACCGGCTCCTGGTCCAGCCCAGGCCGCTGATGCTCCAGATCCTGTGTACGGAGCTGCGGCTGAATATGCTCCCACGCATCCTTGAAGCGGCGGTGATGATTGGCTTCGGAGCCGGCGCGGTGCGCTGGACGGCGGGGAAGTGCGCCGTGCTTTTCCTGATGATCGCCTGCGGCGCGGGGGTGTTCTTCGGACTTTTCCTTATCTACGCGGCCCTGTGCTTCTTCACCTTAGAGGGCCTGGAGGTCATGAACATCTTCACCGACGGGGCGCGGGAGTACGGCAAGTACCCCTTTGGGGTCTACGGCAAGGGCGTCCTCTGGCTTCTGACGCTCCTGGTGCCTCTGGCCCTTTGCCAGCACTGGCCGCTCCAATATCTCCTGGACCGGGGCCCCTGGCAGTACGGCCTTCTGCCGATCCTCTCGCTCCTCTTCCTGGTCCCGTGCTTCCTGGCGTGGCGGGCGGGCGTCCGCCGCTACCGTTCCACCGGCTCCTGATCACGCAAACGGGCGGGACAAAAATCTGATGATGACAGGCCCCCGATAAAAAGCTCCCGTATGGGCCGACCAATTTCCGGCTCATACGGGAGCGATTGATTATTCATAGATTCGCTTTGTCCAGAACCAGAAGGCCGAGGGGATGGCGTGGCTTTGGCGCAGCTCCTCCGGCGTCCGCCAGACATAAGCGGCGGAGGCGTTGGCGCAGGGGATAAGGAACCCCCGCATCCGCCACTCCACATGGGTAAATAGATGCTTCGCCTCCCCCCACGGCTCCAGGGACAGCGGTTCCAATCCCTGCTCGGAAAGCTGGGACAATATCTCCTTATCGCTGAGACAGCCTTCCACATTGGGAAATTCCCACATTCCCGCCAGCAGGCCCTTTTCCGCCCGCCGCCGGACCGCCCAGCGCTCACCGCATCGGAGCAGGAGCACCGTGCGCTCCTCCACACGCCGGGATGACCTCTGGGAGCGCACAGGCAGGGAGGTCTGTTCCCCCCGTTCCCGCGCCAGACACAGGGCCGCCAGCGGACAGACCTCGCACCTGGCGCCCTCCCTGGGCAGGCAGACTGTCTCCCCCAGCTCCATCAGGCCCTCGGTCAGCAGGGCCGCGTCCTTCCCGGTGGGGTAGAGATCCCGCAGAAGCTCGGTGACCCATGCCCGTGTATCGGCCTCCAGCGCGTCGTCACGCCGCGCCGTCAGGCGCAGGATCACCCGGAGCACATTCCCGTCCACCGCCGGCTCCGGCTGACCGAAGGCCAGGGAGGCGATGGCCCCGGCGGTGTACTCCCCGATGCCCGGCAGCTTTCTCAGCGCTTGGGCGGAGGATGGCAGCGTCCCGCCGTATTGTTCCATGACGATTCCGGCGGCTTTTTGCAGATTCCTGGCGCGGCTGTAGTAGCCCAGCCCCTCCCAGAGCTTCAAAAGCTCCTCCTGGGAGACCTCCGCCAGCGCCTTCACATCGGGCAGGCGCTCCATGAACCGGAGATAGTAGGGGATAGCCGCCTCGATCCGCGTCTGCTGGAGCATGATCTCCGACACCCAGACGGCGTAGGGCGTTGGTCGGTCACGCCAGGGCAGGGGACGGCGGTTTACACGGTGCCAGTCCAGAAGCCGCGGGATCGCGGCTTCGATTCGCTCGCTCTCTGTCAAGGCGGTCACCTCCCATCGGCTCAAATGGATCATCTCATGGGGACAGTATATCAGTCTGTCAAAAAACTCAAATTCGATATTTTTTCCGGCGACATGTGCGTCGGAAAAAATCCCTTTTGTCGTCCAAGTGTGCCCCTGCGGGGCGCGCACAGGGCGACAGCAGGGCAATTTTCTCTGAATTTTGCAAAATTCAGAGAAAATTACCCGCACGTTCCCCTTGTCGGAAAAAGCCCGTCAGGGCTTTTTCCGACAGTCTCAGTATATCACCTTTTTGCTTTACTGACAACAAAAAACGCTTTTAAACAAAAAACCGCGGGGGACGCGCAAGCGCTTGACCAGACACGGGGATAAGCTCAGCCCTGCTTTGACTCTTTCAGAATCTCGGCGATTTTCCGCACCGTCTTCATGGCCTGCTCCAGGTCCTGTTCATCTATCTCGGCTTTCACGCGGTCATAAGCGGCTTTCATGCTCCGTCTCTCATTGTCCATAAGCTCTACCGCCTTGCTGGTGAGCTTCACATAAGTCTGACCGGCGGTGCGGTCTGTTTTCCAGGCCACAAGTCCCTTGTCCTGCAGCCGCTCGACGGTTTTGGAGAGGGTCGGGATGGGAATATCCAGCGCGGCGGACAGGTCGGAAAGGTAGGTCCTGCCGGGCCTGCCGCGCTCGCCGGCGCGGCTTTGTATGGCGTTCAGCAGGAGGTAGTCCGTGCGCTTGATGGTGTTGAACAGCCTGTCGCTGTTGAAGTACTCCAGGAAAAACCGTTCCCCGGTCTCTTTACTGATGCTGTTTTCGTCCATTTTCCGCTCCTTTCACCGTTCCGCGATTTCTTTGTATTCCCGCCTCCGGCACAGGCTCTTGTAGGCGGGGCGGATGATCTTGTTGGCGCTGACCAGCTCCTCCAGCCTGTGGGCGCTCCACCCGGCGATCCGCGCCACGGCGAAGATCGGCGTGAACAGCTCCACGGGGATGTCCAGCATATCGTAGACAAAGCCGCTGTAAAAGTCCACATTGGGACTGACGCCCTTGTAGATCCGGCGCTTCTGGGCTATGAGCCGGGGTGCGATCTTCTCAATGGCGTTGTACAGCATAAGATCCCGCTCTCGGCCCTTCTCCTGGGCCAGCATCTCCACAAAGCGCTTGAACACCACCTCGCGGGGGTCGGACAGGGAATAGACCGCGTGCCCCATGCCGTAAATAAGGCCCTTCCTGTCAAACGCCTCGCCGGCCAGGAGCCGGGAGAGATAGGCGGCGACCTCGTCCTCATCCGCCCAGTCCTTAACGTTTGCCCTGATGTCCTCCATCATGCGCATCACCATAATGTTGGCGCCGCCGTGGCGCGCACCCTTCAGGGAGCAGAGCGCCGCCGCCATAGCCGAGTAGGTGTCGGAGCCGGAGGAAGTGACCACGCGGGTGGTGAAGGTGGAGTTATTGCCGCCGCCGTGCTCCGCGTGGAGGAGCAGAGCCACATCCAAAACGCGCGCCTCCAGAGGGGTGTAGGCCATATCCGGACGTAAAAGCCGCAGAAAATTCTCCGCAGTGCTCAGCTCCGGGTCGGGCCGGTGGATGTACATACTGCCCTCCTGCTCGAAGTGGTTGTAGGCGTGTTGGGCGTAGACCGCCAGCATGGGGAATACGCTGATGAGCTGGACGCACTGCCTCAGCACATTGGGAAGGCTCAGATCCCCCGCCAGCGGGTCGTAGGAGGCCAGCGTCAGGACGCTTTTTGTCATGGAGTTCATGATATCCGCGCTGGGGGCCTTCATGATCACGTCGCGGGTGAAGTTGGTGGGCATCATCCGCTTCTCCGCCAGAACGCCGATGAACTCGTCGAGCCGCGCCTTGTCCGGAAGCTCCCCGAACAGCAGAAGATACGCCGCCTCCTCAAAGGCGAAGCGGGAGCTTCCGCGTATCAAGTCGCGCACATCATAGCCTCGGTACAAAAGCTCGCCGTCGCAGGGCGTCTTGACGCCGTCAATAAACTTGAACGCCGTCACCTCGGATATATTGGTGAGGCCCGTGAGGACACCTTTCCCGTTCTCGTCGCGCAGGCCCGTCTTGACGCCAAATTCCGCGTACAGCTCCCGGCTTATCGTGTCGTTTTCCGCGCAAAGCGCCGCCTGCTCCTCAAAATACCTGCCGCTCTCCTTCAATTCGTCCATTTTGCCGCTCCTTTCCTGGCGCTAATACTGTTAGCCGCTCATATGTAAAATGGCCGCAGCATAGAGCTGCGGCCTTGTGTCTATTTGCGGTCATTGCAGATCTCGTTCATTCGTTTCAGTATCCGTATAAGCTCCGCGGAGTCCTCCGGCCCCAGGGCTTCAAGCGCGCCGGCAAGGGCTGAGAGCGTCTGCTCCCGCCGCCTGGACATCTCTTCGCGGCCATCGCCTGTCAGGGTGACAAGAATATGGCGATTGTCCGAAGGATCATCCCGCCTGATGACCCAGCCCTTTTCCTCCATGTCCCTGAGCATCGCCGCGGTACGCGCGGTGCTGACGGACAGCTCGTCGCTGAGCTGGCGGGGATACGTCTCCCCGTTGTGGCTTTGCAGGTAATACAGCGCCAGATGCTCCCCCTGGGCCAGCTTTGCCGTTTGCCGCCAAACGCCGCTTTTGAACTGTTCGGACCGGAGCCGCAACAGCTCGCCGGCCATTTCCCTGTAGTCCATGATATGCTCCGTAAAGGACGGGAATCTCTGATTAAACCGTCAAAGCGGACCGTAAAGGCGTTGCCCTACACCAGCCGCCGCGGAACAGTATGTCCGGAGCTTCCCTAATAGTATTAGCTATTATACCTCTTTTTTTCCAACGTGTCAAGACAAATATTTTAAAAGCGCACCCCTTGCGGGGTGCGCTATTGACTGTCGAAAAAATATCGAATTTGAGTTTTTTGACAAACTGAGCGCACCCCGCAAGGGGTGCGCTCATTGGACAGGTTTTATTTGTTTTATGACGGGTCGGTTTATTTCAGGTTGTTCTCCAGAATCTCCAGGTTCTCCTCCAGCTCGCGGGGCAGCTTGCCCTCGCCGACCTGGTCGAAGAACTTGCGGATATCGGCGGCCTCGCCCTTCCAGACCTCCTTGTCGATGGTGAGAAGCTCCTTCAGCGTATCCTCACTGACTTCGTCCTCGATGCCCTCCAGATTGATGTCCTCCGGCTTGGGCATGTAGCCGATGGGGGTCTCCACAGCGTCAACAGTGCCGGCGCAGCGCTTCAGTATCCACTCCAGAACGCGCATGTTGTCGCCGAAGCCCGGCCAGAGGAAGTGGCCCTCGTCATCGGTACGGAACCAGTTGACGTGGAAGATCTTAGGAAGCTTGGTGACACGCTTGTCGTGTCCCATGTCGATCCAGTGCTGCCAGTAGTCGGCCACGTGGTAGCCGATGAAGGGACGCATGGACATGGGGTCGCGGCGCACGATGCCAACAGCGCCGGTAGCGGCGGCAGTGGTCTCGGAGGCGACGGTAGCGCCCAGGAATACGCCGTGATTCCAGTCGCGGGACTGATAGACCAGGGGAGCGGTCTTGGCGCGGCGTCCGCCGAAGAGCATGGCGTCCAGAGGTACGCCCTGGGGGTTGTCAAACTCTTTGGAAAGGCAGGGGCAGTTGCGGGCGGGAGCGGTGAAGCGGGAGTTGGGATGAGCGCCCTTGGAGCCGTCGGCGGGGTCCCAGGGCTCGCCCTTCCAGTTGAGAGCGTCCTTGGGGGGATTCTTGTCCATGCCCTCCCACCAGACGGTGCCGTCGGGCTTGAGGACCACGTTGGTGAAGATGGTGTTCTTCTTGGTGGACAGCATGGCGTTGGGGTTGGACTTCATGGAGGTGCCGGGGGCCACGCCAAAGAAGCCGTTCTCCGGGTTCACGGCCCACAGCCTGCCGTCGGGGCCCGGACGGATCCAGGCGATGTCGTCGCCCACAGTCCACACCTTGTAGCCCTTGGCCCTGTATCCCTCAGGGGGGATCAGCATGGCCAGGTTGGTCTTGCCGCAGGCGGAGGGGAAGGCGGCGGAGATGTAGTGGACCTCGCCGTTGGGGAACTCCACGCCCAGGATCAGCATGTGCTCGGCCATCCAGCCCTCGTCACGGCCCAGGCAGGAGGCGATGCGCAGAGCGAAGCACTTCTTGCCCAGCAGCACGTTTCCGCCGTAGCCGGAGTTGACAGACATGATCAGGTTCTCCTGGGGGAAGTGGACGATATAGCGCTTCTCAGGGTCCAGCTGCGCCTTGGCGTGGAGGCCCTTGATGAAGTCGGGGCTGTCGCCCAGGGCGTCGTAAACGTCCAGACCCACGCGGGTCATGATGGCCATGGAGATGACCACATAGATGGAGTCGGTCAGCTCGATGCCGTACTTGGCAAAGGGGGAGCCCACGATGGACATGGAGTAGGGGATGACGTACATGGTGCGGCCTTTCATGGACCCGTCATAGATCCCGTAGAGCATGGTCTTCATCTCTTTGGGGTCCATCCAGTTGTTGGTGGGGCCGGCGTCCTCCTTCTTCTCACAGCAGATAAAGGTCCGGTCCTCCACACGCGCCACGTCGTTGACGGCGGAGCGGTGATAGACGCAGCCGGGAAGCTCCTCGCCGTTGAGCTTGATAAGCTCGCCGGTCTTGTAGCCCTCCTGGCGGAGGGACTCCAGCTGCTCTTCACTGCCGTCGATCCATACGATTTTGTCGGGCTTTGTCAGCGCGGCCATCTCGTCGATCCAGCTGAGGACCGCTTTGTTTTTTGTATACATGGAATAAAACCTCCTCATAGAGATACATTTTTCTCTGTAATATATCTTACACTAAAATGACGAAAGGTTTCAATGTCACACATGACAAATAATAATCAAAGAATTTTGAATTTTTGATATATTTTTTCTTGCAGGAAAAACGGCCCTTTCACAAAATGTTGTGTCAGGACCGTTTTGAAATATATGGATTTCCGGACAGCGTGAATCGCCAGAGCCAGTCCTTTGCGTCCCCGGCGTAGTCGATGTTGATCCTGGGGGAGACGTCAACGGAATATCCCCCCTCGCCCGCCTCCACGGTGAGCGGGGAAGCGGGGTCAAAGACCCGTACGCCGTACAGCGCCTTCGTCACTCCCAGCGCGGCGCACAGCTTGCCGGGGCCGGAGCAGAGGTTGGAGAGCTTGTCCGTCCTCCGGCGGCGGGCCATCACGCCGATGCCCTCAAGCGGTTCCAGCGCCCGCAGCAGCACACAGTCCGGCTCATCCTCATGGCCGCAGGAGAGGTTGAGGCACCAGTACATGCCGTAGATGAGATAGATATAGGCGAGACCCTTCCCCTCATAGAGCGCCCGCACGCGCTCTGTCCGGCCCCGGTAGGAGTGGGCCGCCGGGTCCAGCGGCCCGCGATAGGCCTCGGCCTCCACGATCCTCCCTCGGACGTCCTCTCCGTCCACGCGGGAGACCAGGGTACAGCCGATAAGCTCCCGCGCCACAGTCAGCGTATCCCGGCGGTAAAAGGACTCCGGCAGGATCATCTCAATTTCCTCCCCAGAGCGCCGGTGAGACGCGCGAACTCCTGGATGGACAGGGTCTCGCCCCGCACGGTCTCCGAAAACCCGCACGCGGCGATACACCGGGCGATCTGAGCCTTCTCAAGCCGTCCGGAAAAGCCGGAGGAGAGGGCGTTCACAAGGGTTTTGCGCCGCTGGTTGAAGGCCGCGCGGACGACCTGGAAAAAGAGCTTCTCGTCCGTCTCCGCGGCGGGTCGTTCACGCCGCGTAAGCTTGATTACGGAGCTGGTGACCTTGGGCCGAGGCTCGAAGCAGTCCGGCGGCACGTCAAAAAGGAGCTCTGTGTGATAATAAAAGTCCACAAAGATCCCAAACGCGCCGTAATCCGCCGTGTTCGGTCCGGCGCAGACCCGCCGCGCCACCTCCCGCTGGATCATGACGGTAATGGTCCCGAAAAGCCCGGACGCGATAAGCTTTGTCAGTACCGGCGTGGTAATGTTGTAAGGCAGATTGGCGCAAACGGCGGGGGAGAGGCCCGCGAAATGCTCGCTGACCAGCGCGGCGGGATCAGCGTCCATCACGTCCCTGTTCAGAACGGTGACGTTTTCAAGCGCCCCTACCGTCTCCGCCAGCACCGGCATGAGCCGTCCGTCGATTTCCAGCGCCAGCACCTTGCCCGCTCTTTTGGCAAGCTCCGCCGTCAGGCACCCCACCCCCGGCCCGATCTCCAGTACGCCTGTGCCCTCGTCGGCCCCGGACTCCGCCGCGATCCGCTCCGGCACCCAGGAGGCGATGAGAAAATTCTGCCCCTTGGCCTTGGAAAAATGAAACCCGTGCCTGGCCAGCAGGGCCATAATGAAATTGTAGTCCGTAAGCTCCATAAAGCGCCTCGCTTCTGCCGAAAACAGAATCGGCGGCTGTCGTCAGAACAGCTTAGCCGTAATCAAAAAAGAGACTTGCTCAAGCAAGTCTCCTTCTTGGTCCGAGTGACTGGATTCGAATTGTCCGCTATCATTTTCCACCTATTTTATCCTATGCGGAACAAGTCAAACACGGTCAAACCCATAGCCAAAAAACAAGAAGCCCTGCTGAATTTTCCCGGCCTATAATGCCCTGAATTATTTTGTAAAGGGAAAAAATAAGGGAAAAAAACAAGGGCATATTTTGTGTAATCTTATAATATTTGGTCAAAAAAAGCTTTAAATGAGCGGAAAGATTTTTTTGCGTCAGGCGAGGTAACAAGGGGATACTACAGGTCTATCCGAAGTGTCTGACGCAAAAAAGTCCGACGCGAATTAAAAGATTTTGATAAAAAAGAGAAAATCCCAAGAAGCAAAAAGCCACGGTCTGCACAATTGCGGACCGTGGCTTTATTATAGTCAACCGAAACGGAAATGTCAAATGAAAATTTCCATGAAAGAGGTGGATTGTTATTTCCGTGAAAAAATGACAGAATTACTATGAGTAAAGTTCAGCCAGATAAAGAAATGGAGGTGGCGACGTGGACGCTGAAAGCTTAACCGGAATTTATAGGGAGATTGCCAAAGCAATCAGCGTTGATGTGGCAATCGAATTGCATAAGCTG
The DNA here is from genome assembly GCA_947626845.1 of uncultured Oscillospiraceae bacterium. Classification (GTDB taxonomy): domain Bacteria; phylum Bacillota; class Clostridia; order Oscillospirales; family Oscillospiraceae; genus RUG626. The sequence goes on from CANQTW010000006.1 coordinate 99,765, forward strand.
TTTCGAGGACAGCAGATCATCTTTCCCCAGCGATTATATGACCAGGAGTACATAGAGGAATATGTAAAAAGCCATTATAACGGTCACAACGTTCGGGAACTGGCAAGAATGTTTGATTATTCTGACCGTCGCATAAGGCAGATAATCAGATTAGTGCGAACTGAAAAAAGCAACTAAACAAAAAGAAAGAAGGAAATAATAATGGAACTTTTCTTATTTGTAGCATACGTGGTTTTGAGTTATTGGGCCATAGGGCAAACTCTATACGCAAATAAGATAAGAGTTGGGAGTATGTATAACTTGTTCCTGACAAGGGTAATTCTTGGAATGTTATTGGGATTTGTACTGATTCCGATAGCCATTATCAAGAAACTGATCCGTCATTGATAGGAGGCAATACTGTGAAAGCAAGAAAAATAAAAAGTATAGAAAGGAACGGTAAAATGGAAAAATAGGCATAGCAAAGCCACAATCAAAATGACTATACGAGGGGGCAAGCAAATGGAATTCAATTCGATTTCGATAGGATAAAAGTCACAATTGGTGACAATGTTAAGTCAGAAATAATGATTTACATACAATACATTTTTCTATTCTAATTAAAATTGAACTTTTGGAAAATACAAAGGAGGAAAATATGGGACTTTTTGGTTCGTTAGGTAAACTTGGTGCCAAGAACGCTGCAAAATCAATCGAGGACAGCCGTCAGGAGCGTATCCAGGCCTATTCTCAGAGCAACATGGTTCAATTTGCACAAAGCCACAGCGAAGACCCTGAACTTCGCGCCGGGCTTCTCAGGTTCGATGGGCTTGCCGACACCTATTTTGATGTTCCTGGGGAGCCTAAAAGGCAAAAGCTCATGTTTGAGATGGTATCCCTTCTGGTCACAAAGCCGGAGCGGATTCAGGCTCTCTCCGATGGACTTACATATTTCGTCATTGTCCATCCCATCGGAACCAGTGTCAGCAACGGCATGATTGCCTGTGAAAACGGTATCTTCGATGGCAGAGGCGCACTCTCCAAGTATATTGCAAGGGAGGATATAGCCGGCTTTGAGAAGGACAAAAAGGGCTGGATTCATATCGTCAAAAAAGGCGGCGAAGAGGTCTATCTCACATCGACAGATTCCAAGGCCATAAAGGCTGATGCCGACAGATTTTTGGAGCTGTTCCGGTTGCTGTACTGCTGACAGGCTTATACTGAATCGAAAAAGAGGGAGAAGCTATGAAAAAACTGATGATCGGCTTATTTGTACTGACAATGCTCATAACGCTCTGCGGATGCGGAGATATGGGCGAACAACTCAAGGATAACATCATAGAGGACGCCCAGTTTGCGATTGACAACGATCCAAGCATCGATAAGGAACTGACGCAAGACATAGTGGACGCCCTCAAGGGTGAGAATGAGGAGCATATACAATTCGTAAAGGGCGGAACAAACACCGCTTATCCCGGCGTTACATATGAAGAGGCGTTTGAAAACTTCTTTACGGACCCCTCCTGGAAATACTTCAAGGGGACGCAGGAGGGGCCCGATGACGATGGCGACGGTGAGCCAGACTACACCATTGACGATGTGGACGTGGTGGAATTCACCGGCAGGTGCCTCTATGCGGATACTGAGGTTACGGCTCTCATACAATTCGTGCTGGATACCAACGCCGGAACCTTTGAACCCACATTTCTGAGCTTTAACGATGTTCCGCAGAGTGTACTCATGCTGGCAGGACTTATGGAGAAGGTGTTCACTCAAGCCCAGGAGGATCTTGGTATCAGCAACACCACTCCACCCCCGTCTCAGGATGAGGAGACTACGCCGCCTTCACAAAACGTCACTGACGATCCGTCATCAGACCCGGGGGATGTCTCCGGAAATTACTACACGGACAGCCAAAACGGATATTATGTCGAGTTGGATAACTCCAATCCCAGCCGTGACGGGACCTTTGGCTTTATTATAGACGGCGAAAAATATCTGGGCGGCGACCTTTTCAGAATAACTCAAAGCGATTACTCCGGCGAAACAACGGACGGAATATATTACGAGTTCCACTTTTATAAGCCCAATGACAGTATGTTTATGGAGGTCACCGAAGCCGGAACCTTTATTGGCACTGTGGAACGGGACGCCAAGTTCCTCGAGGGTGATTACTCGGGCTACAATCTGTATACCTGGCAGGGAGATTTTTACGAGGACACCAACGGCATTAGTATTTCCCTGCTCGTCCTACCAAACGAGATAGAATATTTCTGTAAGCTCGATTGGAATTATGGCCTGATGGTGGAGAGCGGCGACGTCTCTCCGGGAGTGCCGACTGAACTCAGCGAGGGAACCGTCATAACCATCGATCTCAATCAAAATGGGACGATCAGCGTCATTCTTGAGCAGGACGGATCAAATGGTTTCCACTATGAATTTGAGATGCACCAATAAAGGTAAAAAACCGAGGCTTCTCAATTTGAGGTGCCTCGACAATACAACAGGGAAAAACGGAGGAAAATATGAAAGAGAGTATTTCTATCCTTTTTTGCGTCATAACGTTATCCTTATGCCTTGCCTCCTGTGGCGGCAAAGAGGCTGAGGTCCCGTCAAATGAGGAATATTTCGCTATTGTCGAGCAAATCAATAACGGCCAGTACGACGAGGCAAAAGCTCAAATTGAGGAGCTTTATGGAAAATTTGAGTATGACGGCTCTGCTGCCGGGGTCAACAAGATGAATCTCTATCGGTTGTTGTATGACAAGCAGGAGATGTATGACGAGGAAATGGATGTACTGCTTGAGTTTTTATCAGCATCTAAGTACAAAGATTTCCTGCCAGATTCGGAAAAAGTCCCCGAGGATGATAGAGCGCCTTTTATGGACTTGGTTTTTGTCGTGCAGCAAATCAATAGAATCATTGATAAGGCCTCCGAGGAGAAAGCCCAGAATGCCGTTTCCATTGTAGGACAGGACATTTTGGATAAGTACGGTACAGACTATACGCCGACATGGTAAGATGTGATTGACGACAGGAACAAACACAACACTGGACTGCTAATTAACTGCTAATTATATGCAGACCAGTGTTGTGCTATATTGTCGTTAATAGATTCCTATGGCTATGGGAGTAATGTTGTGCTCGAAACAGTGCAAACAACCTTGATGTTACATATGAATAAATCTTTTCTTTACAAATGACGGAATTACTCGTTTTGAGCAATTCCGTCCTTATTTTATCCCCGATATCTAATAAACTCCACCACCGCCGATTTTGGGATTTTCCATCTGTTCCCAATCCTGAAGGCGGCGATTTCTTTGGTGTGGAGGAGGGTGAGGAGGCTGTTTTTGCCTATTTTTAAGAGATCCCTGCACTCCCTGAAGGTCAGTATTTCAGGTACACGTTCGAGCATGATTCATACCTCCCGTATGGATTATTTTGGTTTATATCAATGTTCCTTGGATTATATGTTCCCGGAACTTTTCCATGCGGATAACCTGATGTTTTATATAGACATTATATCCTTATCAAACTTTTAAAGTCTAATGGTGTGAAGTCAAGAATGCAATAAGAGAAAATTTGCGAAAGAAGTAGCCCAAAAGAGTAGTAACTAG
>CANQTW010000007.1 GCA_947626845.1 uncultured Oscillospiraceae bacterium
CGCGAATACGGCGCCGCCAGAAGCGTGTGTGACGGCTTCTTCGTGGCCGCCGTGCTCCTTCTGGGCATCGGCGGCATACGGGGCGTCCGCAATAAGGGGGCCTTCGACGTCACCGGCTACGGCATCAAAACGGCCCTGGAGACGGCCCTCCCCATTCTCCGCCACAACGGGGAAAAGGAGACCATGGACGAATACCGCCAGCGTAAAGCCTCCGAACGCAAGGGCGCCGGGAGCCTGCTCCTGGCCGGCGCGGTCTATTTCCTCCTCTCCCTGATCGCCTACCTCGTCTACCAGGCGGTTTAGCGCCCAAATCGCGCACCCCCCAATCCTCCATAAAACTGGCCGCCGCGGGAAAAATCCCGCGGCGGCCTGAGACTGTCAGAAAAAGCCCGTCAGGGCTTTTTCTGACAAGGGGGAACGTGCGGGTAATTTTCTCTGAATTTTGCAAAATTCAGAGAAAATTACCCTGCTGTCGCCCTGTGCGCGCCCCGCAGGGGCACACTTGAACGACGTAAGGGATTTTTTCCGACGCACATGTCGCCGGAAAAAATATCGAATTTGAGTTTTTTGACAAGCTGAGGCCGCCGTTATAAGCAATTTACTGAAACAGCGGATGGATTGGGTGATCGCCCTGCCTGGGTGTATCGCCATTTGCGCCGCCGCGATCTGGAACGGGAAAAAGAGCGGACAGCTCCACCTACAGCATCACATCATTCGTATGGCCCTGTCCCTGCTCCTGATCATCGGATTTGCGGTTTTGTGAGGGGAGCAGAGGAAATGGAGCGCGGTATCTCCATCGGCGAGGGCGCTTTGTGGGTCCTCGCGTGGTTCGGCGTTATGATATTCTATACCCTTTTGGATGTAGCGGTATGGAGAAGAATAGCGCCCCGTCACGCCAGACTCTTGAATTTGATCTCAGTCGCGCTCTGTATGGGCGGCTTTTTGCTTCTGTTGAAAGCAAAAGGCCGTTTTCAGCCTGACCTGGCCTACGGCGTCACGCTTCAAGGCATGCTCCTGGCGGCAGGCTGTGCGGCTGCGCTGTACTTTCTTCTGGACAGGTTTTTAGACCCCCTATTTGAGGGAATTCTTCCGGGAAGCGAGGAACGTTATCAGGAGACTCTCAGGTCACTGCGCGAAGCGCCGGTGAGCAGCTTCCTTCAGGTCTGTATCCTTGCGCCGTTCATGGAGGAGCTGCTGATGAGGGGCTTTTTGCTCGGCGGGTTAACGGGCAGCTGCGGAAAAGTGACCGCGCTTGTCCTGTCCTCGGCGGCTTTCGCGCTGCTCCATTTCAACATGGTCCAAACGCTCTCCGCGCTGATCTGCGGCGTTGTCTTAGGCTTGCTGTACATACGGACAGGTTCAGTCGCCTGTTGCATCACAGCCCACGCGGGGTATAATATGATCTCCTATTTTACAATGATCTTCCCGCTCTTCAAAAAACCGTGAAAAATGGGATACGATTACGCCGAGCGGACACCTGTTCGCCAGATCGGCGTCTGTGAAGGGCGCCAAAATGAGAAAAGCCTTTATGTGCAGCTTATGCCGCGACGGAATATTAGGCGGCGGATTGTATTTGGATGGGCCTTCTGTCACCTATAGGACGCAAAAACTTACAGCGAATGAACAATATAAAAATCTTGTCTTGCCATGGAATGAGATTGAAAAAATAACCTGGAAGTGGATCGTATTCCCTGTCGCGGCATTTCACATGAAAAACGGGGAGCAGTACACTCTGAAATTCAAAAAGCATCCCTCGCTTCACGTATTACCCTGTCAGGCAAGACTGAAATAGAAATCAGATTTTCGAGTTGGAGACACTTTATGATAGAGCAATTTTGGAAAGCGGTTTTAGAACAGGATGAAGATAGTATAAGGAAATACTTTTGGGATGACGCCTATGTGAACTGGCACTGCACGAATGAACACTTCACTGTTGACGAGTTTGTCCGAGCGAATTGCGAATACCCCGGCAAATGGGACGGGGAGATCGAGCGCATTGAAACCACCGGAGACACTACGATCACAGTCGTGCGGGTTTATCCAAAAGACCGCTCAATGTCATTTCATGTTGTTTCTTTTATTCGCATACAGGAGGAAAAAATCGTATCCGTTGACGAGTACTGGGCTGACGATGGCGTACCCCCACATTGGCGGCGGGAATTGAACATCGGCAGTTCTATCAAATGAATCCCTGCTTGTTATTAGATAAAATGACATCAAAACTGCATACCGAGCGATTGACCGCCCACGCACCGGCTTCTTTGGTGAAACGCCGGCGGCTGAACCGTGTCAGCTTTGGGTGATAAAGGGTACTTTTCGGGCGGACACCTGTTTGCCAGGTCGGCGTTTAAGGAGATACGGGCATGGTCTATTATAATAAAGATGGAATTGTCATTCGAGATTTGCGGCAGAGCGACGCCCAGATCATTACAGAGGAAGAAATCGCGCAGGGCTGGGATGCGACAGTCGATAAATATGAAATGCGGCTGAGACACCAGGCCGAGGGCAAATCGATTGCGTTGGTTGCCGAATGGAATGGCAGCGTCGCCGGATATGTTAACGTTTATCCCGATGCCAAGAGCGGCGCGTTCGCAAATCGGGGCTATGCGGAGATCGTTGACTTCGGCGTTCTGGAGAAATACCGGCGCAGAGGCATTGGCAGTAAGCTCATGGACCTTGCGGAACAGATCGCGTTCTCTTATTCGGACGTGGTATACCTGGGAGTGGGACTGCACAGCGGATACGGAAGCGCCCAGAGAATGTACGTCAAGCGGGGATACATTCCGGACGGGAGCGGTGTCTGGTATAAAGATCAGATCTGTGCGCCGTATCGTGACTGCTGTAATGACGATGATCTCGTATTGTATTTATCGAAACATAGAAAGTAAATTCCCGCTTTTCAAGACGCTGCAAAACCCGTTAGGAACTAAATGCTTCTATTTATAATGCGCAAACACAAACAGATATAAAAATCCGCTTCGGGTTTTCCGAAGCGGATTTTTATATCTGTTCAGAGGGTCGCGAGCTTTGTGTCAAGGCTGCTCTTTTTGTGAGCCGCGTTGTTCTTGTGGATCAGACCCTTGGCTGCCGCCTTGTCCACTGCCTTGACCGCGACTTTATAGGCGCTCTCGGCCTCGCCGCGGCTTCCGCCGGCCACTGCTGCGTCAAACTTCTTCAGAACGGTCTTCAGTTCGGACTTGTCGGCTTTATTGCGGGCGTTGTTCACCTTGCCGACCAGAACGCGCTTCTTCGCTGACTTGATATTGGGCATATCTGGCCACCTCCTCCTATAAAGTCACGGCGATCCGAATGTGATTTCGTCACCCGTGCGGAAGTGTATTTTACCATTCTTTTTGAAAAATTTCAAGCCCTTTTTAAAAATTTTTATGACAATCACGCACTTTTTTTGTTTTTGTGGAAATACTACTCTCAACGCACAAGATATGGGGGTATTTCCATGCTTTCACGCCGCTCCGATCTGGCCATGGAGGCCAGACGCATCTGGAATGAGGACAATTTCGCCGAGCTGGAGGGCGCCGAGGAGAAGAGCGAGTCCCGTCGGGGCTTCCCCGTCACCTCCGTCCGCATCTTCGGCGATAAAGCGGCAGATGAATTATGTAAACCAAAAGGGCGGTACATCACCGTGGAGCTGGGCCGGTTCCTGCGTCGGGAGGATGACTCCTTCGAGGCCGGGGCCCAGGTCATCGCCGAGATCCTGCGGGAGCTTCTGGGGCAGGTGGAGGGCGGTGTCCTGGTGGTGGGGCTGGGGAATCCCGCCATCACCCCTGACGCGGTGGGCCACCTGGTCGTGGGCAGTACCCTGGTCACCCGCCACCTGAAGCGGCAGATGGGGGAGGCCTTCGCCCAGTTCGGCGACCTGGCGGCCCTGGAACCGGGGGTACTGGGCACCACCGGCGTGGAGAGCGTTGACGTGGTGGGCGCCTTGGTTCGGGAGATCCGGCCCGCCGCCCTTATCGCCGTGGACGCCCTGGCCTCCCGGAGCATGGACCGTGTCTGCCGGACGGTACAGATCGCCGACTCCGGCATCGTCCCCGGCTCCGGCGTGGGCAACGCCCGCGGGGCGCTGTCCAAAGATTCCCTGGGCGTGCCGGTCATCGCCCTGGGCGTCCCCACGGTGGTGGATGCCGCCACCCTGACCTTGGACGTGGCCCGTCAGGCCGGCGTGGAGCTGGACGCCGCCGCCCTCCGGGAGCGGAGCGGCGGGATGATCGTAACGCCGCGGGAGATCGACTCCCAGGTGCGCAACATCTCCCGACTCATGGCCTACGGCATCAACCTGGCCGTCCACTCCGGCCTGACGGTCAGCGACGTGGACATGTTTCTGGGCTGACCCCGCCTCCGGCCCTGCCCGCAATGTTTCACGTGAAACATTGCGGGCGTCCCGCCGGATAGACCATCCAATGTTTCACGTGAAACATTGGATGGAAACTCTTGAAATATACGGTGACATAGAGTATAATAACCACAAAGGCAAAGCCTGATTCCAATTTCAGGCCGTACAGATCATCGGAGGGGAACATGGGAAAAGTCATCGCGGTGGCAAATCAGAAGGGCGGGGTAGGGAAGACCACCACCTCGGTCAATCTGACTTGCGCCCTGCACCTGCAAAAGAAGAAAGTCTTGCTGGTAGACGCGGACCCCCAGGGCAACGCCACCTCCGCCATGGGCGTGGACAAAAACAAGGTCAAGACGGGCACCTACGAGGTGCTGATCGGGACGGAGCCGGCGGAGGCCGTGGTAAAGACCAGGTACGGGGACCTGATGCCCTCCAACCGGGCGCTGTCCGGCGCGCTTATCGAGCTGGTGGACCTGCCGGAGCGGGAATACATATTAAAGCGGGCCATGGAAAAAATACGGGACAACTACGACTATGTGATCATCGACTGCCCGCCGTCCCTGGAGCTGTTGACACTCAACGCCCTGGTGGCCGCCCAGACGGTTTTAGTGCCGGTGCAATGCGAGTATTTCGCCCTGGAGGGGCTGTCGGACCTGACGAGCACCATGCGGCTCATCCGGAAGAAGCTGAATCCGCAGTTAGAGATCGAAGCGGTAGTCCTGACCATGTTCGACTCCCGAACCAATCTCAGTATGCAGGTGGCCGCGGAGGTCAAAAAGTATTTTAAGGACAAGGTGACAAGGACGGTCATCCCGCGGGCGGTGCGCCTTTCCGAGGCGCCAAGCCACGGTAAGCCGGTGATGGCCTACGATTACGCCTCCAAGGGTTCCCAGGCCTATTTGAGCCTGGCCAGGGAGCTTATGGAGAGGAACGAGAGAGGAGAGAAGTGATGGCAAAGGGTCTGGGAAAAGGCATGGGCGCCCTCTTTGGCGAGGAGACCATGCGGGAGGAGCCGGCCTCCCAGCAGAAGCTGGCGATCACGAAGATCGAACCGCGGCGGGGACAGCCGCGGGAGAAATTCGACCAGGAGAAGCTTCAGGAGCTGGCGGAATCCATACGGGAGCACGGGATGATCCAGCCCATAACGGTACGGCCCATGGAAAAGGGCTTTTACCAGATCATCGCCGGAGAACGGCGGTGGCGGGCGGCCAGACTGGCGGGGCTGACGGAGGTGCCGGTATCCATCATAGAGGCGGACGAGCAGACGGCCTCGGAGCTGGCCCTCATTGAAAACCTCCAGCGGGAGGACCTGAACCCCTTGGAGGAGGCGAAGGGATACAAAAAGCTCATGGATCACTTCAACCTGACCCAGGAGCAGGTGGCCGAGCGGGTGGGAAAATCAAGGCCCGCCGTGACCAACGCCATGCGGCTTTTGAAGCTTTCCGACGGAGCCGCCGTGCTGGTGGAGTCGGGGGAGCTGTCCCTGAGCCACGCCAGGGCCATTTTGGAGGTATCCAATCCCCAGGCCCAGACGAGCCTGGCCCTGCTGGCTGTGAGAGACGGGCTGTCCGTCCGGCAGGTGACGGACCTGGCGAAGAAAATGAACGCCAAGCCCAGGAAACCGCGGGAGAAGAAAAACCCGCGTCTGGGGGAGGACGGCATCGACTACATGACCGAGCTGGAAGCGGAGCTGAGCCGCCGCCTGGGGCGGCGGGTGCGCATCGACGCGGGCCAGGACGACGGCTGTGTAAAATTAGACTATTACAGCAGAGACGATTTTGAGCGGCTCATCCAGATGCTCAGATCGCTCAGAGAGGTGCGGGAATGGATTTAAAAAGACGAGATTCCACCGAGGGCGTCCCGCAGGACGCCGGCACGGCCCAGCCGCCAAAGCCGGAGGAGAAAAACCCCAAGGTACTGAAAAAGCGGGAGATATCCGTATTCATTTACACCACGGTGCTGTTTGTTGTGGCGCTGCTGCTGATTTTGATCACCTACTTCATCCAGGAGCACAGGAACTCGGCCCTGGCGGACCTGACCACCCAGCACGGGGAGCTGACCGCCCAGGTCCTGCAGAATATAGAGGAGCTTCAAAGCAGGAACGAGAAGCTTCGGGACGAGCTGGACCAGAAGGAGGACGACTTGGAGGCCCTTCAGGAGGACCTGGACGCCGCCAACCGGAGCATCGAGACCATGCTGGCGGAGCAGGCGGGACTGGAGCAGGCCAACGAGGCCGCCAAACTGGAAAAGGAAACCCTGGAAAAGGAGCTTCAGACCCAGCGGAACAAGACGGAGGCCCTGGGCCTTCTGGCGGCGCTTCTGTCGTCCACGGAGGGGGACGACGTCAGCGGCATCCTGGCTCAGTTAGAGGTACAAAAGGCCAATCTGGACACGGCGTATCTAAACATCTACAACGCCTACGTTGAAAACATGAAATAAAGAGGGAAGCGCGACATGATCGACATTCGACTTATCCGAGAAAATCCCGACCTGGTGCGGGAAAATATCAAAAAGAAGTTCCAGGAGCAAAAGCTCCCCCTGGTGGACGAGGCGGCGCGGCTGGACAAGTTGAACCGTTCAGCCATCAACGAGGCCAGCGAGCTGAGGGCCAGGCGGAACCAGCTCTCCAAGCAGATCGGGATGCTGATGGGCCAGGCCAAAAAGGACCCGTCCAAGGCCGCCGAGGCCGAGCAGATCAAGGCCGAGGTAAAGGCGGACGGGGAGCGGCTTGCGGAGTTAGAGGCCTTAGAGGACAAATACAAGGCGGAGCTGCGGGCGGTGATGATGCAGATCCCCCAGATCATCGACCCCTCCGTTCCCATCGGCCCCGACGACAGCGCCAACGTGGAGGTCCAGCGGTTCGGAGAACCCGCCGTGCCGGATTTTGAGGTCCCCTACCATACGGAGATCATGGAGCGCTTCGGGGGCATCGACCTGGATTCCGCCAGGGAGGTGGCCGGAAGCGGGTTTTACTACCTCATCGGCGACATCGCCCGCCTCCACGAGGCCGTCCTGGCTTACGCCAGGGACTTTATGATCGGCAAGGGCTTCACCTATATGATCCCGCCCTTTATGATGCACGGCGCTATCGTGGAGGGCGTCATGAGCCAGACGGACATGGACGCCATGATGTACAAGATTGAGGGGGAGGACCTGTACCTTATCGGCACCAGCGAGCACTCCATGATCGGGCGGTACATCGACAGGATCATCCCCGCCGAGACGCTTCCCCACACCCTCACCAGCTATTCCCCCTGCTTCCGCAAGGAGAAGGGCTCCCACGGGCTGGAGGAGCGGGGCGTTTACCGCATCCACCAGTTTGAGAAGCAGGAGATGATCGTCGTCTGCCGGCCGGAGGAGTCCATGGACTGGTACGAAAGGCTGTGGCGGTACTCCGTGGAGCTGTTCAGGAGCCTGGATATCCCCGTGCGGCAGTTGGAGTGCTGTTCCGGCGACCTGGCCGATCTGAAGGTCAAGTCCTGCGACATCGAGGCCTGGAGCCCCCGACAGAAGAAATATTTCGAGGTCTGTTCCTGCTCCAACCTGGGGGACGCCCAGGCGCGCCGGCTCAATATCCGCTTTAAGGACGCGGACGGGAAGATCACCCTGGCCCACACCCTGAACAACACCGTGGTGGCCCCGCCCCGTATGCTCATCGCCCTCCTGGAGAACAACCTGCAGGCCGACGGCAGCGTCACCATCCCCGCCGTCCTGCGCCCCTACATGGGCGGAAAAGAGAAGCTGGAGAAGGCCAGGGCGGTATAAAAATTAGTCCATTAAATAATTAAATTATATTAGGAGGAAAACAACATGAAAGCAATCTGGAAGATCCTCATCGGCACGGCGGCGGTGGCGGCTGTGGCGCCCTATCAGGTGAAGAAGGATCAGGAGACCGGCACCGTCACCCTCAAGGCGGCCACCTGGGCCGGTACCTACGTGAAAAACGGCGAGGGCGGGAATCTCACCCTGAAGCTCCTGCCCGGCCTCCTCAAGGACAAGGCCGCGGACGAGGAGGCGTGCTGCTGTGAGGAGGACTGCTGCTGCGAAAGCCAGGAGGAGCCGGAGGACGAGGGCGGCATCACCATCGAAGTGACCGTGGATAAGGACGAGCCGGAAGCGGACGCGCCCAAGCCCGAAGAGGCGTAAGTCCCCTCTGTCAGAAAGGAGTACATACCATGAAGAAGTTTTTCGCGGAATTCAGGGCCTTTATCAACAAGGGCAACGTGCTGGGCCTGGCCGTAGGCGTTATCATCGGCGGCGCCTTCAGCACCATCACCACCTCCCTTACCAACGACATCATCATGCCCATCGTGTCCATCTTCCTGGGGGGCGTGGATTTCTCCTCCATGACCCTGAAGCTCCCCACCTTCTATAAGGTGGCGGCGGACGCGGCTCCCAACACCCTCAATTACGGCAACTTCATCTCCGCCGTCATCAACTTTATCATCCTGGCCCTGGTGGTGTTCTGCATCATGAAGGCCTTCAACTCCGCCTCCGACAGGCTGAAGAAGAAGCAGGAGGCCGAGGAGGCCGCCGCCCCCGCCGCGCCTCCCGAACCCAGCAACGAGGAGAAGCTTCTCACCGAGATCCGCGACCTGCTGGCCCAGAAGAAATAAGATGCTGGAAGAGATCCTTGCCGGGGGCGCAAAAGCCCTCGGCATCTCCCTGCCTGAAAACGCCCTGCCCCTCTACCGGACCTACTACACGGCGCTGACGGAGGCCAACCGGCAGTTCAACCTCACCGCCATCGAGGGGGAGGACCAGGCGGCGCGGCTCCACTTCCTGGACAGCCTGGCCGTCCTGGGCCGGACAAAGCTGGCGGGAAAAACCGTCATCGACGTGGGCACCGGCGGCGGGATACCGGGGCTGGCGCTGAAAATCGCCGAACCGTCCCTGCGGCTGACGCTCCTGGACGCCACGGAGAAGAAAACGGCGTTTTTATCGGCCCTGACGGAGAAGCTGGGCCTCCCCTGCGCCTGCCTCACCGGCAGGGCGGAGGAGCTGGGCCGCGAGAGCGCCCACCGGGAGGCCTATGACGTGGCGGTGGCGCGGGCGGTGGCGGAGACCCGCGTTTTGGCGGAAATCTGCCTGCCCTTCGTGAAGGTGGGCGGGAGGCTCCTGGCCCTGAAATCCGCCGACACCGACGAAGAGCTGAAGGCCGCCGAAAGCACCGTCAAGGCCCTGGGCGGCGTTTTCACCGAAATCCACGATTACACCCTCCCCGGCACGGACATCCCCCGACGGATCGCGGTCATCGAAAAGACCGCCCCCACGCCGGAGAGATACCCCAGAAGATGGGCGGCCATCCAGAAAAGGCCCCTCTGAACCCGCGGCGGCGAAGGACGAGCGGGTTAAAACTCGCCCGCCGAATTTCCAATAATTTACCCTAAAACGCCGTAAGGGCCGCCGCCCACGGCGGCTCACGAATGAAATACGCGGCAGAGCCGCAACCTTTTTTGGGAGGGCGGCATTGGAATTCGATAGGTAAGTACGGAGAAAGCGAACATGGGAGATTGGAAACGGATAGAGACGCAAAACGACATTGATGCGCTGATGCGACTCGTGCGCGGATTCCACGACACCTGCCTCGTATCGGCAAGCTTCAAAACAGGCCAATATGTGGACGCCTCCGGAGCGATGGCTTTAAGCTACGAGCCGGAGACCTATGAGCTGACAATAACCCTCCACAGCCAGTGGACGAAAATGCCCTTGGAGCTGCGCTTTACCGGCGTGCACAAGGCGAGCCTCACGGGATACGACCAGCGGGATGACGGCATCATCTACGACGCGCACCTGGCTTTTCATGAGGACGTGCCGGGGACGGAGGGAAAGAGGCTCATCGTCTGGGCGGACTGGGCAGATTTCTCGCCGGGAAAGAGCGGCATAGACGACCTTACAAGCTTTGTGTACGCGGAAAGTCTGAGCTGGCGGGAGACAGAATAATCTGAAAATACCGTCGAATCCCCCCGATGCGGCGCATCGGGGCCTTTCGGCGTGGCAGGAAAAGGCTATAAAATGGAAATTCTTACTAAATCTATCGTCAATGAGGAGTCGGTACAGCGAATCCTGGGCGCGCTGGAGGCCGGCAGGTGTCCGGCGCTGCTCAGCGGCGCCGGGGCGCTGCCCCGCGCCCACGCGGCGGCGGCGGTGTATCTGGAGACGGGCAGGCCCCTGGTGGCGCTGTGCGCCGACGAGGGCGAGGCCAGGCGCATGGCGGAGGACCTTTACGGCTTTACGGGGGTGTCCCCGGCCATCCTCACCGGACGGGACCTGAGCTTTTACAACGCGGAGGGCGTGTCCAGGGACGGCGAGCGGGCGCGGATCGCCGCCCTTCACAGGCTGGCGTCGGAGGAGGGGGTCATCGCGGTGGCCACCCCCGACGCGCTGATGCTGAGGACCATGCCGCCGGACGTGCTGGAGTCGCTGACGGTGGAGCTGAAAACCGGCGGCAGCTTCGAGCTTTCAAAGCTCACCGAGACGCTGGTCAAGGCCGGCTACCAGCGCACCGAGCAGGTGGAGGGGGCGGGGCAGTTTGCCCTGCGCGGCGGCATCCTGGACGTCTTTTCCCCGGCGATGGAGTACCCTGTCCGGTGCGAGTTCTGGGGGGACGACATCGACTCCATGGGGATCTTCGACGTGTCCAGCCAGCGGCGGATCGAGAACCTGAACGCCTGCCTCCTGCTGCCGGCCAGGGAGGCGCCGGTGACGGCGGCCAAGGGCGGGCCGGAGGGCCTGGTCCAGCGCATGGACGCCTACGGGAAGCGCCTCATGAAGAAAAAGAGCGTCAAGCGGGAGCTTTTGGAGGCGGTGCTGGCGGACCTGAACCGGATCAAGGAGGGCCGGGGACTTCCGGCCACGGACCGGTATCTGGACCTGATGTTCGAGCCGGCCACGGCGCTGGACTACATCCCCCAGGACGCGGTGGTGGTGATGTGCGAGCCCTCGCGGCTCTCCGAGCGGGCGAAGAATTTCACCTGGCAGCTGGGGCAGGACCTGACGAGCCTGAAGGACGCCAACGTCATGGACGGCGGGCCGGAGCGGCTCATGGAGGCGTGGGAGTCCGTCACCGAGCGGCTGTCGGATTTTCCGGTGGTGATGATGGCCTCCTTTACCGCCAGCCAGTACCCGCTCCGGCCCAGGACGCTGGCGTCCCTCACCGCCAAGCAGCTGCCCAGCTACGGCGGGAGCCTGGAGACGGCGGCCAGCGACATCGCCCACTATAAAAATACCGGCTACTCCGTCCTGGTCCTGACGCGGGACCGGCGGCGGGGGGAGATTTTGCACGAGTTCCTGGCGAAGAAGGGCGTCAGCTCCGCCTATGATTTCGACCTGACGGCCCTGCCCCAGAGGGGCCAGTGCGTCATCGCCGTGGGGGCGCTCAGCGCGGGGCTGGAGTACCCCGGCATGAAGCTGGCGGTGATCACCGAGGGCCAGCTGAGCCAGGGGCTTTTCCGGCGGAAGGCCAAAAAGAAGCTGCCCTCCAACCGGCAGAGGCTGGACAGCTTTACCGACCTCTCGCCCGGAGACCTGGTGGTCCACGAGGCCTACGGCATCGGGCGCTTCGCCGGGATGGTGAAGCGGGAGATCGACGGGGCCATGAAGGACTATATCAAGATCGCCTACGCGGGCACGGACAGCCTCTATATCCCCGCCACGCAGCTGGACGTGGTGTCCAAATACATCGGCGCCGGGGAGGACGCGCCGGTGAAGCTCTCCAAGCTGGGCGGCACCGACTGGGCGCGGGCCAAGACCAAGGCCAAGGCGGCGGTGAAGGACCTGGCGGACGGGCTTTTGAAGCTCCAGGCCGAGCGCCAGAAGGCCACGGGCTACGCCTTCTCCCCGGACACCCCCTGGCAGAGGGAATTTGAGGACAATTTTGAGTATCAGGAGACGGACGACCAGCTGCGGGCCATTCGGGAGATCAAGGCGGACATGGAAAACCCCGTGCCCATGGACCGGCTGCTGTGCGGGGACGTGGGCTACGGCAAGACGGAGGTGGCCCTGCGGGCCGTGATGAAGTGCGTCATGGACGGCAAGCAGGCGGCGATCCTGGTGCCCACCACGGTCCTGGCCCAACAGCACTACCAGACGGCGGCGCGCCGCTTTGACGGGTTCCCCGTCAGCATCGAGGTGCTGAGCCGCTTCCGCTCCGCCGCCCAGACGAAAAAAGCCCTCCAGGGACTGGAGGACGGCACGGTGGATATCGTCATCGGCACCCACAAGCTTTTACAGAAGGACGTGCGGTTCAAAAAGCTGGGGCTTTTGGTGGTGGACGAGGAGCAGCGCTTCGGCGTCCAGCACAAGGAGCGGCTGAAGGAGATCGCCCGAAAGGTGGACGTGCTGACCCTGTCGGCCACGCCCATCCCGCGCACGCTGAATATGGCCCTTTCGGGGGTGCGGGATATGTCCACCATCGAGGAGCCGCCCTCGGACCGCCAGCCGGTGCAGACCTATGTGATGGAGCACGACTGGGGCGTCCTGGCCGACGCCATCCGGCGGGAGATAGGCCGGGGCGGGCAGGTCTACTACCTCCACAACCGGGTGGACAACATCGAGCGCACGGCCATGAGGATCAGGGAGCTGGTGGAGGGCGTGAACATCGCCGTGGCCCACGGGAAGATGGACGAGGAGCAGCTGGGCGCGGTGATGGAGGCCATGCAGGCCGGAGATATCCAGGTGCTTGTCTGCACCACCATTATCGAGACGGGCATCGACATCCCCAACGTGAACACGCTGATCATCGAGGACGCGGACAAAATGGGCCTGGCGCAGCTCCACCAGATACGGGGCCGGGTAGGCCGGTCCAGCCGCCGCGCCTTCGCCTATTTCACCTTCAGGCGGGACAAGGTGCTGACGGAGGTGGCGGAAAAGCGCCTCACGGCCATACGGGAGTTCGCGGAGTTCAACTCCGGCTTCAAGATCGCCATGCGCGACCTGGAGATACGGGGCGCGGGGAACATCCTGGGCGCGGAGCAGTCCGGCCACATGATGAGCGTGGGGTACGATATGTACCTGAAGCTCTTAGAGGAGGCCGTACAGGAGGAGAAGGGCGAGAAGGTCCCGGAAAAGCCGGAGTGCTCCGCCGATCTGGCGGTGTCCGCCAACATCCCGGAAAAATACGTCCAGAGCGCGGAACAGCGCATGGACCTGTACCGGCGCATCGCCCACATCCGCACCGAGGAGGACGCCGACGACATGACCGACGAGCTGATTGACCGGTTCGGCGACCCGCCTCCGGAGGTCAATTCCCTGATCCACATCGCCCTTTTGCGGGGCGAGGCGGCGGACACGGGCATCAGCGAGATCAGCCAGAAGCAGGGGCGGCTCATTTTCGCCATTAAGGATTTTGAAATGGAGCGGGTGAGCCGGCTCTACGCGCTGCCCTTCTACAAGGGGCGCATCAAAATCGAGGCGGGGCTGAAGCCCGCCATCTCCCTGAAGCTCCGGGAGGGGGAGCGGCCCCTGGGCGCCGCCGTGACCTTCGTCAGGGACTATAAATCGGCATAAGGTCCGCGGCCTTGCGGACAGGCAAAAATCGGGACAGCCGAAGCTGTCCCGATTTTGTTTTGTCAAAAAACTCAAATGCGATTTTTTCCGGCGACATGCGCGTCGGAAAAAATCCCTTTTGTCGCGCAAGTGTGCCGCTTTGCCAACCGTAACGGTAATTGCAAGAATTGTAAGGCGCTGGCAGCCGGAAACGGGAATTTTGGGGCAGAGAGGGCGGGGCGGACCTATTTTTCCGACACCTCCCCCCGGTAGACCTCCGGGGCGGAGGGGTTAAACAGGACGGTCTCCGTCCCGCGGGTGTGGGTGCCGTCGGGGAGGGGCACGTCGGAGACGGCAAAGAACCGAAAGCCCAGCTTCCTATGCAGGGCGGCGGAGGGGCCGTTGAAGTCAAAGTAGCCGCTGACGATGTAGTCCACGCCACGGCTCTCGAACAGGTAGCCGATCAGCGCCCGAAGGGCCTCGGCGGCGTACCCCCGCCGCTGGTAAGCGCGGGAGACGCAAAAGCTGAGCACCCGACCCGTCTTCCCCGCAAGCTCCGGCCTGACGGCCTCCTCCGGGTAATTTTGCACCTCGATGTCGCCGATGACCTTGTTCTCCTCCCGCAGGACGATGGCGTAAAAGCGCTTTTCGTTAAACAGCAGCCACTGGAAGGCCTCCAGCGCCTCCTTTCGGGAATGGAGGGGATAGGTGCCCATCATCCGGCACCGCTCCGGGTCGGGGGCGTATTCATAAAAATCCTCAAAATCCTCCGCGGTCATTCTCCTCAGAATGAGCCTTTCGGTCTCAAGATACATGCCAACTCCACCTTTGATCCGTCTTTTAATTCATCTTTCGCATGATTTTATCATTTAATGTGATGCGTGTCAATGGATTTCCGTTCGTTCATGAAAATATTACAAAATTATTTGTTTCACCATCCGGTCAAAATAGGGAGGAAAAGACGATTTTGACGGGAGGGCGGTTCGATGCTCAAAGGAAAGGCCAAGACCCCCGCGCCGCCGGAGCCGGAGAGCGGCGCGCCTGTGTCCGCGGCGGCGCTGGAGACGGTGTTTGAGGGGTGCTATGATTTTGAGGCCAGGGACGTACACATCGGCGGGGACACGGCGCGGTTGGCGCGGCTGTGCTTCATCGACGGGCTGGTGTCCGGTTCCGACGTGGCGGAGCAGGTCATCCGGCCCCTGACGGACCCGAAGCGCTTCGGAGCGGTGACGGACATCAAGGCCGTCGTCTCCATGCTCCTGGGCGGGTCGGTGTACGTCTACACCGCCAAGCGGCGGGACAAGCTGGGAGAGCTGGCGGGGGACCTTTTGAACGGCTTCTGCGCCCTTGTTTTCGACGGGGAGAAGACGGCGGTGACCTTCGAGGTGAAAAGCCCCCAGCGCCGGAGCGTGGACGCCCCCAAGGAGGAGAAGGTCATCAAGGGGGCCAAGGACGCCTTTGTGGAGACCATGAAGATCAACACCACCTTAGTGCGCCGGAAGGTGCGCAACGCCCATCTTAAAATCAAGGAGTTCCACCTGGGACAGCGGGCGGATACGGCGGCGGCGCTGATCTATATCGACGGCTTCACCAACGAGGGGATCGTGGCCGAGGCCTCCCGCAGACTGGAGCGGATCAGGGCCGAGGGGGTCCTGACAAGCGCCGTCATCGAGGAAAATATCGTGGACAACTACCGCTCCCCCTTTCCCCAGGTCATCAGCACCGAGCGGTCAGACAAGTTCTGCATGAACCTCTTAGAGGGGCGGGTGGGTATCCTGGTGGACGGCCTGCCCCTGGGGTTTTTGGTGCCGGGGACCTTTTCCCAGTTCATGAAGGTGCCGGAGGACCACTCCGGCCACTTCATCGTGGCCTCCGCCCTGACGCTCCTGCGGTATCTGGCCGTGTTCCTGACGCTCCTGGCGCCGGCCTTTTACGTGGCGGTGGCCATGTACCATCAGGAGATGATCCCCACCCGTCTGATGCAGTCCATGATCGAGGCCCGCTCCTCGGTACCCTTCCCCACGGCGGTGGAGGTCATCCTGATGCTCCTGGCCTTCGAGCTCCTGCAGGAGGCGGGGATACGCCTGCCAAGCCCCATCGGCGAGACGGTGAGCATCATCGGCGCGCTGATCGTGGGCCAGTCGGCGGTGGAGGCCAGCGTCGTCTCCCCGGTTGTGGTGGTGGTCATCGCCCTGGCCGGCATCGCCGGGTACACCATGCCCAATCAGGACATGGGCTCGGCCCTGCGCCTCTGCCGGTTTTTGCTGGTGCTGGCGGCCATCGCCCTGGGGATGTTCGGCGTGGCTACGGCCTCGGCGATCCTCGTCTACCATCTGGCCAGCCTGGAGAGCTACGGCGTGCCCTATATGTCGCCCTTCGCCGGCAGCGAGGGCCGGCACCTGAGCCGGGCCCTTTTCCGCAGGAGCATGACCGTGAAGCGTGACCGGGAGCCGGAGCTGAAAACCGGCGGCGGAGGGGAGGCAAAGCTGTGAAAAAGGCGATCTGCGCGCTTTTGGCCGTGGGCCTCGCCCTTACGGCCACAAGCTGTTCGGGACTCACCCTGTTTTCAAATTACCGGCGGCTGGAGAACATCGAGCTTGTGCGCACGGTGACGGCGGACCGGGATGGCGACGGGGTGAATGTGTCCGTCTACGGCACCGCCGGGGAGCAGTCCGAGGCCCGTATGTATGAACGGTCCGGCCCCTCCGTGGGCGTGGCCATGGGGAAGCTCATCCTCATGCCCCTGGGCCGGGAGGCCATCCTCTCCCACACCGAGACCATGCTCATCGGCGAGGAGCTGGCCGAGATCAGCATACGGGAGTGCCTTGACTACGTGGAGCGCTTCTCCGAGATGCGCCTGGACACCGGCATACTCATCGTCCGGGACGGCACGGCCAGGGACCTGCTGGCGGGCCTGTCGGGCTCCGATACGCCGGCCTCGGACACCATCGCCGGCCTCAGCCTGAACATCGCCAAGGTGGGAGAGGGGTATTTTTTCACCGCCAGGGAGATCGCCTCGTCCATGGCGGACAACGGCTGCGCCCTGATCCAGTGCGTCCGGGGCGTGAAGGAGGAGAAGCTCTTTGAGGCCAGGGGGGACCTGAATCTGGAGCCCGCGGGCTTCGCCGTGGTGAAGGACGGGGCGGTCTGCCAGTACCTTACGGACGAGGAGACCCTGGGCGTCATCCTGCTTTTGGGCAAATACAAGTCCCGCAACGTGGACCTGGCGCTCCCCGACGCCGCCGTGACCGTGTCGGTGGACCTGGCGGAAACGGACATGAAGCCGGTCTTTGACCAAGACGGGCGTCTCGCGGAGCTGCGCGTCAAGCTCAGCCTCCGGGCCAACGTCATCAATATCGCCGGAGAGGCGGACATCACCGACGAGGCCGTAAGGCGGGAGTGCGAGCGGGAGCTTACGGAGATCATGACCGGCGCGGTACGGGCCGCCGTCCGGCGCAGCCAGGAGCTGAAGCTGGACTACCTGGACCTGGAGGGCGTGATCCGGCGCTCCTCGCCCCTGAAATTTGAGGATATGCCCGACGCCTGGGAGGACGTTTTTCCCGATCTTCCCGTGACCGTGGAGGGGAGCGGCGTCCTGGCCAGGACCTACGATATCGCCGACCCGCCGGAGCTATCCGGGAAGGAGGACAAAAACCCGTGGGAAAAACTGATCGAATCACTGAAAGGCAGCTGAGCGTGCTCATCTTTGTGAGCCTCCTGTCGCCCATGATCCGCATACTGCCCGCCTCGGCGGTGCTGTTCGCGGGCCGGTCCGCGTGGCTGTCCACGGCGCTGGCCCTCCCGGCGGGGGCGGCCCTGGTGGCCTTCACCCGCTGGACCCGTAAAAACGCCCCGGAGGACATGGGCCTGGCGGATATGGCCGTGGCGGGGCTGGGCCCGGTGGTGGGACGGTTCTTCGATATCCTATGCGCGCTGTGGCTTACCTTTTACGGCGGCTTCATCGCCCGCTCCGCCGCGGAGCGGCTCCTGGCCACCGTCTATCCCAACGGCAACACGCCGATCTTCGTCGCCGTCATGCTGGCGGTGGCGCTTTTCACCGCTTCGGGCCTGACGAAGACCCTGTCCCGGACGGCGGAGATAATGATGCCCATTCTGGTGGCGGTGATCGCCGTGGTGCTCCTGTCGGCCCTGCCGGACGTGTCCGCCGCCCACCTGCTCCCGGTGACCTACCGGGACTTGAAGGGGATGGCCTATGGGGCCCTGCCGATCTTTGACGTGATGGCGGCCTCCGCCTACTTCCTCTTCCTGGCGGGGCGCGTCCGGCGGCCCAAGTCCCAGCGGCCCAACCGGTTCCCCTGGCTTATCATGCTGGCCCTGGTGGCCTTCGGCGTGACCTTCTTCACCCTGGGGACCCTGGGGGAGAAGCTGGCCGTCGCCATGGAGAACGCCTTTTTCATGGTCATCCGCAACATCAAGGTCCTGGGCGTCGTGGAGCGGGTGGAGGCCGTGGTGGTGACCATATGGATCGTCACCGATTTTATTTTCCTGGCGGCGGTGCTGATGATCGTGGCGGAGATATGGAGGACGGTCACCGGCGTGAAAAAACGCGCCGTCTTTGTGGTCCCCAGCGCGGCCCTCTCCGGCGCGTCGGCCTTCCTCATCGCAGGGAACGCCTTCGCCTTTCAGCGCTGGTCGGATTTTATCGTCCCCGCTGTCAATCTCTTGCTGGCCGCGATACTCATTCCCGCGGTCATGGCCGTGGGGAAGCTGAGAAGGAGGTACTGATATGGAAAAAAGAAAGCTCCTCTGGGGGCTGGCCGTGCTCTTCGCCCTGAATATCGCCCTCATCGGGCTCCTTCAGACGGCCCCGGAAGCCGGAGCGGAGAGCTATAAGAAGGGCGCCTCCGGCGAGACGGTGAAAAAGCTCCAGCAGCGCCTGTCCGACTGGGGCTATTACGCCGGCGCTGTGGACGGCGTCTACGGCTCCGGCACCGAGGCGGCGGTGAAGAAATTTCAAAAGGCCAACGGCCTGACCCCCGACGGGGTGGCCGGCCCCGCTACCCTGGCGGCCATCGGCCTGCCCTCCGGCGCGTCCGGCTCCTCCGGGGGGAGCGCCGACGTGAACCTGCTGGCGCGGCTCATCTCCGCCGAGGCCAGGGGCGAACCCTACAGCGGCCAGGTGGCGGTGGGGGCGGTGGTCCTGAACCGCATGGAGCACCCCTCCTTCCCCTCCACCATGTCCGGCGTCATCTACCAGCGGGGGGCCTTCTCCTGCCTGGACGACGGCCAGTTCAACCAGCCTGTGGCGGAAAGCGCCTACCGGGCCGCCCGCGACGCCCTCAACGGCTGGGACCCCTCCGGCGGCGCTATCTACTACTTCAACCCCGCCACGGCCACCAGCAAGTGGATTTGGTCAAGGCCGTACCTGCTGACCATCGGAAAACACCGGTTTTGCAAATAGAAACACAAAAGCAATCGCCTCTATGGTTTGGAGTATACCACAGAGGCGATTACTTGTCAAGTAAAAATATAATAAAAATAATTAATTTTTTTGTGAACATTACGAAATCTTTTTACGCGAAAAGCTCCGTGGAGAGATACCGGTCTCCGGTATCCGGCAGGAGGACCACCACGGTCTTCCCGTCGTTTTCGGGCTTTTTGGCCTCCTCAATGGCGGCGTGAAGGGCCGCGCCGGAGGAGATGCCCGTCAGGACGCCCTCGGTCCTGCCCAGAAGCCGGCCCGCGGCGAAGGCGTCGGCGGCGCTGACGGGGACGATCTCGTCGTAGACCTTCGTATTCAGCACCTCCGGCACAAAGCCGGCGCCGATGCCCTGTATCTTGTGGGGACCGGCCTTGCCGCCGGAGAGCACCGGGGAGGTGTCCGGTTCCACGGCCACCACCTTGAGGCCGGGCTTTTTCTCCTTGAGATATTCGCCCACGCCGGTGACGGTGCCGCCGGTGCCTACGCCGGCCACAAAGACGTCCACCTGGCCGTCAGTGTCCGCCCAGATTTCCGGACCCGTAGTGGCCCTGTGGGCGGCGGGGTTGGCCGGGTTCACGAACTGGCCGGGGATAAAGGCGTTGGGGGTCTCCCGCGCCAGCTCATCGGCCTTGGCGATGGCGCCTTTCATGCCCTTGGCGCCCTCGGTCAGCACCAGCTCGGCCCCGTAGGCCCGCATCAGCTGCCGGCGCTCCACGCTCATGGTCTCCGGCATGACGATGATGATCCGGTAGCCCCTGGCCGCCGCCACCATGGCCAGGCCGATGCCGGTGTTGCCGGAGGTGGGCTCGATGATGACGGAGTCCGGTTTCAGGACGCCGCTCTTCTCCGCCTCGTCGATCATGGCTTTGGCGATCCGGTCCTTCACCGAGCCGGCGGGGTTGAAATACTCAAGCTTGCCCAACAGTCTGGCCTTCAGGCCCAGCTTCTTTTCGATGTGGGAAAGCTCCAAAAGCGGGGTGCCGCCGATCAGCTGGTCGGCGGAGGTGTAGATGTTTGCCATTTTCATACCCTCCTGAGAGAAAATCAACAATTGAATGTGTATTACCTACTTCTTCAATAGGTTTATTGGGATTATACCCCCATGCCCGCCGTTTGTCAAGGGGTTTTTTATAGGGACCGAAAAATAAATGGCGGCGCGGCGGTTTGTCCGGCGGTCCCTGAGATTTTTTGATTGAAAAACCATCAACCCTGTTGTATAATGGGGTTACTAAAGGGGGGAGGCCTGTGGCTATCATTTCCACCAAGGGGCGGTACGCCCTGCGGGTCATGATCGATATGGCGGAGCACCGGCGGGAAGGATACATCCCGCTGAAGGAGATCGCCCAACGGCAGGGGATCTCCGAAAAGTATCTGGAGAGCATCTTAAAGACGCTGGTGCGGGCCCGACTCCTGACGGGTCTGCGGGGCAAGGGCGGCGGGTATAAGCTGACCCGCGAGCCGTCCCTCTACACGGTGGGGGAGATTTTGCGCCTGACGGAGGATTCCCTGGCCCCGGTGGCGTGTCTGGAGGAGGGCGCCGCCGTCTGTCCCCGCGCCGGGGAGTGCCGGACGCTGAAGCTCTGGAAGGGGCTGAACGACGTGCTGAACGGGTATTTTAACTCCGTCACCGTGGCCGACCTGATGGCCCCGGCCCAGGCGGGGAACGATTACATCATTTAACTAAAAAGACTTCCGGAAAAGGGGCCGGCCCCTTTTCCGGGAAGAAAGAAGGGATTCCATGGCTCTGAATCTATATGAGATCGGCATTCTGGACTGGATACAGACGCTCCGCACCGGCTTTGGCGACGTCTTTTTCCCGCTGATCACAAAGTTAGGGGACGCCGGCATCTTCTGGATCGTCCTGACCCTGGCGCTTCTGATTTTTCCCAAGACCCGACGGCTGGGGCTCACCTGCGCGGTGGCGCTTCTGATCGACGTGGCCCTGGTCAACGGGCTCATCAAAAACCTGGCGGCGCGAACGCGGCCCTATGTGGTGAATCCCGACATACAGCTTTTGGTGCCCAAGCCCGGCGAGTACTCCTTCCCCTCCGGCCACGCGGCGGCCTCCTTCTCCTTTGTGGGGGCGCTCTTTTTCAGCAAATGCCGCTGGTGGGTCCCCGCGGGGGTACTGGCCGTGGTCATCGGCGTGTCGCGCCTCTATCTTTACGTCCACTACCCCACCGACGTGATCTGCGGCGCCCTGCTGGGCATCCTCTTCGGGTTCCTGGCCGCGCTGATCGTCAGAAAGGTCTCCGCATATCTGCAAAAAAGGAGGAAAACGGAATGATCCCCACCCCTGCGCAAGCTTATGAGATCACAAAAAAATACAACCAGGGCGAGTTCCACCTGACCCACGCCCGCGTCGTGGGCGACGTGATGGCGTGGTACGCCAAGGCCCTGGGATTTGAGGCCGAGGCCGATTATTGGAAGGCCGTGGGGCTTCTCCATGACGTGGATTTTGAGCTCTATCCGGATCAGCACTGCCAAAAGGCGCCGGAGCTCCTGCGGGAAAACGGCGTGGACGAGTCCGTCATCCGCTCGGTGGTGAGTCACGGCTACGGCATCTGCTCGGACGTGAAGCCGGAGCATATGATGGAGAAGGTGCTGTTCGCCGCCGACGAGCTGACGGGCCTTATCGGCGCCGTGGCCATCATGCGGCCCTCCAAGAGCGTGGACGATTTGGAGGTCAAGAGCGTCAAGAAGAAATTCAAGGACAAGAAATTCGCCGCCGGGTGTGACCGGGACGTGATCGCCCGCGGGGCGGAGGCCCTGGGCTGGGAGCTGGACGAGCTCATCGAAAAAACGATCCTGGCCATGCGGGAAAGCCCCAACGTGGCATGAACAACCGCGTCTTAGTCGCCATGAGCGGGGGGGTGGACTCCTCCGTGGCGGCGTATCTGCTCAAAGCCCAGGGCTTTGACTGCGTGGGCGTCACCATGCGGCTTTTCGACAACGCCCTTTTGGACCTGGCCGGGGAGAGCACCTGCTGCAGCGTGGAGGACGTGCAGGACGCCGCCTCCGTCTGCGCGCGGCTGGATATCCCCCATGTGGCCCTGGACCTGTCAAAGGACTTCCGGGCGCTGGTCATCGACAAATTTGCCGGCGAGTACCGGCGGGGCCGGACGCCCAATCCCTGTATCGACTGCAACCGGTATATGAAGTTCTCCCGCCTGCTGGACTACGCCCGTCAGATCGGCTGTGACCGCGTCGCCACCGGCCATTACGTCCGGCGGGTGGAGACGGACAACGGTCCGGCGCTTATGAAGGCCGCCGACCTTACCAAGGATCAGAGCTACGTGCTGGCCTGTCTCACCCAGGAGCAGCTGCGCCGCGCGCTCTTTCCCCTGGGGGAGCTGACCAAGGAGGAGGTCCGCCAAATCGCCGCCCGCGAGGGCTTCCTCAACGCCCGCAAAAAGGACAGTCAGGATATCTGCTTTGTCCCCGACGGGGATTATCTCTCGTTTTTGGAGCGCTATACCGGTCAAAAAAGCCAGCCGGGGGCGCTTCTGGACGAGGCCGGCCGCGTCCTGGGCGTCCACCGGGGCGCCGCGGGCTATACCGTGGGCCAGCGGCACGGCCTGGGCATCGCCGCGGAAAGGCCGCTCTATGTGAAAAGCAAGGATATGGAAAAGAACACCGTCACCGTCTCCTTCGCCGAGGGGCTCTACGCCCGCTCCTGCCTGGTGACGGAGTTCAACTGGATCACCAAGCCCCCCTGTCTGCCCGTAAGAGGCGCGGCCAGGACCCGTTACCGCCAGGCGGAGCAGCTCTGCACGGCGGAGCGCTGTGACGGCGGCGTCCGCCTCACCTTCGACGCGCCCCAGCGGGCCATGACCCCCGGTCAGGCCGCTGTCCTCTACGACGGGGCGCTGGTGCTGGGCGGGGGAACCATCGACGCGGTTTTTGAGGAGGTGTAGCGTATGACCTACAATTTTTTCGCCCTGATCTCCCGTATGAAGAACATTGACCGGTGGGCGCTGATGCGCAACGCTGACCGGGAGAACGTGATGGAGCACAGCCACATGGTCGCGGTGCTGGCCCACGCCCTGGCGGTGATCCGCCGGGACGTGATGGGCGTGCCCTGTTCCCCGGACAGGTGCGCCGCCGCGGCCCTTTTCCACGACGCGCCGGAGATCTTCACCGGCGACATGCCCACCCCGGTAAAATACCACGACCCGGAGATGCAGGCCGCCTACAAGCGGGTGGAGGAAGGCGCCATCGAAAAGCTGGTCAGCGGCCTGCCCGCCGAAATGCGGTCCGAATACGACCTGCTTCTGCGGGACGAGGGCGGCGTCCGGGACATCGTCAAGGCCGCCGACAAGCTCTCGGCCTACATAAAATGCGTGGAGGAGCTGAAGACCGGCAACCTGGAGTTCAAATCCGCCGCCTCGTCCACCCTTTTGAAGCTGCGGGCCATGCACATGCCTGAGGTGGACTATTTTCTGGACACCTTCATGGACGCCTTTGAAAAGACCATCGACGAGCTGAGCGTATAGGAAACCTGTCGGAAAAAGCCCGTCTGGGCCTTTTCCGACGCGCATGTCGCCGGAAAAATATTGAATTTGAATTTTTAACAAATCGGTTAGGGAGGAACATCATCTATGAAAGCCATCGTGACCGTTATCGGCAAGGACACCGTGGGCATCATCGCCAACGTGTGCTCCCTTCTGGCCCAGAACGGCGTGAACGTGCTGGACATCAGCCAGACCGTCATGCGGGAATATTTCACCATGATCATGCTGGTGGATACCGCCGGGTGCAAGGTGGATTTCGCCGCCCTGGCGGACATCCTCAAAAAGGACGGCCAGGAGCACGGGCTGGACATACGCATCCAGCGCGAGGATATTTTTGAGGCCATGCACCGCATCTGAGGTATTGCCATGATAACGACAAGTGAAATTCTTGAGACCATCGAGATGATCAGCCAGCAGCATCTGGACATCCGCACCGTCACCATGGGCATCTCCCTGCGGGACTGCGGACATCCGGAGCTGAAAACCTGCTGCGACAGGATATACGACAAGATCACCCGCCGCGCCGAAAAGCTGGTGAAAACCGGCGAGGACATCGAGCGGGAGTTCGGCATCCCCATCGTCAACAAGCGCGTCTCCGTGACGCCCATCGCCATCGCCTGCGAGTGCTGTGAGACCGAGGATTACGTCCCTTTCGCCCAGACGCTGGACCGGGCCGCCAAAACCGTGGGGGTCAACTTCATCGGCGGCTTCTCCGCCCTGGTGCAGAAGGGCTTCACCCAGGGGGACCGTAAGCTCATCCGCGCCATCCCGGAGGCCCTGCGCGTCACCGAGCGGGTCTGCTCCAGCGTCAACGTGGGCTCCACCCGAACCGGCATCAACATGGACGCCGTGGCCCTGATGGGGCGGATCGTCAAGGAGACCGCGGACATTAGCCAGGGGCAGGGCTGCGCCAAGCTGGTGGTGTTCTGCAACGCGGTGGAGGACAACCCCTTTATGGCCGGGGCCTTCCACGGCGTAGGCGAGCCGGAGTGCGTCATCAACGTGGGCGTATCCGGCCCCGGCGTGGTCCACTCGGCCCTGAAAAAATGCGCCGGCCAGCCCCTGAACGTGGCGGCGGAGGTCATCAAAAAGACGGCCTTTCGGGTGACGCGCATGGGCGAGCTGGTGGCGCAGGAGGCCAGCCGGCGGCTGGGCGTCCCCTTCGGCATCGTGGACCTGAGCCTGGCCCCCACCCCCGCCGTGGGGGACTCGGTGGCGGATATCCTGGAGGAGCTGGGCCTGGAGAGCGTGGGCGCCCCCGGCACCACGGCGGCCCTGGCGATGCTCAACGACGCGGTGAAAAAGGGCGGCGTCATGGCCTCCTCCAACGTGGGCGGCCTGTCCGGCGCCTTTATCCCCGTCTCCGAGGACGCCGGCATGATCCGCGCCGCGGCGGCGGGCAAGCTGACCATCGAGAAGTTGGAGGCCATGACCTGCGTCTGCTCCGTGGGCCTGGACATGATCGCTCTCCCAGGCGATACCTCCGCCGAGACTATCGCCGCCATCATCGCCGACGAGGCGGCCATCGGCATGATCAACCAGAAGACCACCGCCGTCAGGGTCATCCCCGTGCCGGGGAAGACCGTAGGCGACTTCGTGGATTTCGGCGGCCTTCTGGGCCGCGCGCCCATCATGCGGGTCAATCCCGCCTCCCCCGCCGTGTTCATAGGCCGCGGCGGCAGGATACCCGCGCCTGTCAACTCCCTGAAAAACTGATACGCGATCCCTTTTTCCCCGGCTTTCCGCCGGGGATTTTCTTTTTTACACAAATTCTGATTTTGACCGTTGTATTCGCTAAATAAGCTTGCAATCCAGGCCGTTTTTTGCTATAATAGAGGGTACTGTATGATGCCGGGAAATCGCCATTTTGGCTCCGCGGGGCGGGGAAAAGCGGCGAGAAAGGTTGGATAGATATGAACTCATTAGACGAAATCTGGGCGGGCGTTTTAGAGCTGATGGGGCAGGAGCTCACGTCCGTGGCCATCAGCACCTGGTTTGGGGACTGCCGGCCCGTGGGCTTTTCCGAGGCGGGCCTGACGCTTTGCGTCCCCTCGGAATTCAAGCGCAGCGTCATCTTTGCCCGCTTCATGGAGCCGCTGAAGGCCGCCCTGAGCCAGATTTTCTCCGGGGATATGGAGGTCACGCTGGTGGGGGAGGAGGCCGCCCAGGAGCAGGAGACGAAAAAGACGGACGAGGCGGATTCCGAGGAGTACACCTTCGAGCGCTTCGTGGTGGGCCCCTCCAACAAGTTCGCCCACGCCGCCAGCTTGGCCGTGGCCAAGGGGGAGACCCGCAGCTACAACCCCCTCTTCATCTACGGCGACTCCGGCCTCGGCAAGACCCATCTCCTCTACGCCATCCGCCATGAGGTGATGCTCCGGCACCCGGAATATTACGTGGTCTTTGTACGGGGCGAGGACTTCATGAACGAGCTTATCGCCGCCATCCAGACCGGCAAGAACGTGGAATTTCGGGAGAAATACCGCAGCGCCGATTTTCTGCTGATCGATGACATCCAGATCGTGGCCGGCAAGGCCTCCACTCAGGATGAGATGTTCCACACCTTCAACACCCTCTACGAGGCCAAGAAGCAGATGGTCTTCACCTCGGACCGGCCCCCCTCCGACATGCCCAACCTGACCGAACGCCTCCAGTCCAGGCTCGGCATGGGCCTGCAGGCGGATATCCAGCCGCCGGATTTTGAGACCCGCGCCGCCATCGTGAGAAACAAGTCCATGTCCCTGGGACTGGCTCTCTCCAGCGACGTGGTCAACTACATCGCCGAGAACATGACCTCCAACGTACGCCAGCTGGAGGGCGCGGTCTTGAAGATACGGGCCCAGAGCGACCTGATGAACGTCCAGCTGACCGTCTCCGAGGTGGCCAAGCTCCTGAAGGATATGTTCCGCCAGAAGTCCGCTTATGTGCCCACCCCGGAGGATATCATACGGGAGACGGCCAAATATTTCTCCCTGTCCCCCGAAGACCTGAAGGGCCAGCGCAGGACACGCAACACCGCCCTGGCGCGGCAGATCGCCATGTACGAGATCCGCAAGCTGACGAATCTGTCCCTGCAGGACATCGGCGCCATCTTCGAGGGACGGGACCACACCACCGTCCTGTCCAGCATCCAGAAGATAGAGAAAAACGTTGAATCCGACAGCGAGTTCGCCCAGCAGGTGAAGGATATCACCTCCAACATCAACGCCCATAACCTGTAACGCTTTCAACAGTTTCCCCCTGTTTCCACAGCGCGGTCTTTCCCCCTTCGGTTGAAAATTCCGAGCTTCTCTTTTTTCTGTTTAAAACCGTCACGCTTTTCCACAGCCGCTTTTTTCGATTTTTCTTACGGTTTACGCCCCTTTTCGCCGCTTTCCACAGAATCCCCCGTACTACGGCGGCTACTGCTGAGATATAAATATATTCTTTCTTTCTGTATTCTATTCCATATTTTTTTCATTACCACTCAAGGAGGAACGGACAATGAAATTTTCCTGCGAAAAGGAACTGCTTGCCAACGCCGTGACCATCGCCTCCCGCGCCGCCGCCACCAAGAGCGCGGTACCCAGCATGGAGGGCCTTCTCATCGAGGCCGCTTCGGACCTGACCGTCTGGGGCTACAACCAGAAAACAGGCATCCGCTCCACCGTCGCCGCCGACGTGACGGAGCCAGGTTCCATCGTCATCAACGCCCGCCTCTTCGGCGACATCATCCGACGTCTCCCCGATGACGTGGTGTATATCACCGTCAACGAGAAGTGCATGATCAACATCCGTTGCGCCATGAGCGAGTACAATCTCTCCGGCCTGTCCGCCGATGAATACCCGGAGCTGCCGGTAACGGACTATCAGAACTCCATCTATATGAAGGAGCGGGACATCAAGTCCATGATCGCCGAGACCAACTTCGCCGTTATGGACAACGAGGCCCGTCCCATCTACACCGGCGCCCTCTTCGAGGTGGATAACGACATCCTCACGGTGGTGGCCGTAGACGGCTTCCGGCTGGCGCTGAGACGGGAGCGGGTGGCCAAGACCGAGGTAGGCAAGATATCCTTCGTGGTCCCCGGCGCGGCCCTCACCGAGGTGGAGCGCATCGCGGGAGAGTCCGACGAGCTTGTGAAGATCACCCTCGGTTCCTCCCACGTGATGTTCACCCTGGGCAGTAATCTGCTCATCGCCCGCCGGCTGGAGGGGGAGTTCATGAATTACCGCAACTCCATCCCCCAGACAGGCAAATACAGCATCGGCGCCAACCGCCGGGACGTTATCGACACCGTGGAGCGGGTGTCCCTGATCATCAGCGACAAATTCAAGAGCCCCGTGCGGTGCGAGTTTTCCGACGGAAAGCTGCGTGTCTCCACCGCCACCACCCTGGGAAAGGCCTCCGATGAGTGCGCCGTGGACGGGGACGGCGAGGGGCTGGAGATCGGCTTCAACAACCGCTACATCCTGGACGCCCTGAAGGCCGCTCCGGCGGACAATATCCGTTTCCAGCTGTCCACCAGCGTCTCCCCCTGCGTCATCACCCCCGCCGAGGGGGAGAAGAACTTCCTCTATATGATCCTTCCCGTGAGGCTGAGAACAAATGAGGGTTAAGGTCAGGGCCAGGATAAAGCGCCCGGAGGCGGAGGACATCCCCATCACCACGGAGACGATCAAGCTGGACTCCTTTCTGAAGCTGGCCAACGCCGTGGAATCCGGCGGTGCGGCAAAGAACCTCATCGCCGAGGAGGCGGTAAAGGTCAACAGCGAAGTCTGTACCCAGCGGGGAAAGAAGCTGCGTCCCGGCGACAGGGTGGAGTTGGAGGGACAGGTGTTCCAGGTCACGGAGGCGCCATGTATTTAGACCGCGTAGAGCTGCGGGGCTTTCGCAACTACGCCGATTCCTCCGCCGGCTTTTCCAGGGAAATCAACGTTATCTCCGGCCTCAACGCCCAGGGAAAGACAAATCTTTTGGAGGCCATCTACCTGCTCTGCACCGGCAGGAGCTTCCGCACCAGGTCGGACAGGGAGCTTTTGGGCTTTGACCGGGACGAGGCCCGACTGTACGCCCAGGGCTTCAGCGGCGGGCGGGAGCATAAGATCGAGCTCCTTCTCCACCGGGGCCGCCGGCGGGAGATGCTGGTCAACGGCGTCAAGCAGAAAACGGCCCAGTCCTTCTCCGGCTTTTTTTCCGCGGTGCTGTTCTGCCCGGAGGACCTGGAGCTGATCCGCGGCGGGGCCGCGGAGAGGCGCCGGCTCATGGATGACTGCATCAGCCAGCTGCGGCCCCGCTACGCCGCGGCGTTGAATGAGTTCAACAGGGCCTACGAGGGGAAAACGAGAATTTTGCGGGACTATGAGGAAAAGCCCTCCCTCCTGCCCCTTTTGGACGAGTATGACGTCCGGCTGGCCAAAATGAGCGCTGAGCTTATCCACATGCGGGCGCAGTTCGCCAGGGCCCTGGCGCCGGAGTGCCGGCGCATCCACGGGGAATTTTCCGGCGGCGAGGAGCTGTCTTTGCGCTACACCACCGTCAAAACCGTGGATGACCCGACCCGTCCCGCGGACGAGCTGCTGCCCATGATCTTAGAGCACCAGCGCCGCCACCGGGAGGCGGAGCTGGCGTCGGGCCTGTGTCTCACCGGCGCCCATAAGGACGATCTGGAGATCGAGATCAACGGCGCTCCCGCCAGGGCCTTCGCCTCCCAGGGACAGGCCCGCACCGCGGCGCTGTCCGTCAAGCTCTCGGAGCTGGAGCTCCACAAGAGGGTTCGGGGCGAGTACCCGCTGCTTTTGCTGGACGACGTGCTCTCGGAGCTGGACGAGACCAGGCAGGATTTTATTTTGAACCGCATCGGCGGCGGACAGGTGTTCATCACCTGCTGTGAGGATGAGAAGATCGCCGCCCGCACAGGCGGCAGGGTGCTGACCGTGGAAAACGGCGCCATCCTTTCATAGGGACCGGTCACCCGTCCCGCTCCGGAGGTCACCGTATATGTATCTGCATTTAGGCCAGGACTGCGTGGTCCGGGAGAAAACCGTCATCGGCATCTTTGATCTGGACAACACCTCCACCTCAAAGATCACCCGTGAATTTTTGAACCGCGCC
Organism: uncultured Oscillospiraceae bacterium; assembly: GCA_947626845.1. GTDB lineage: Bacteria > Bacillota > Clostridia > Oscillospirales > Oscillospiraceae > RUG626. The sequence continues at coordinate 29,895 of CANQTW010000007.1, forward strand.
CAGCGGGAGGGGAACGCCGAGACCGTAGCGGATGACCTGCCAAAGGCGTTCACCGTCACCAGCGAAAACGGAAAAAACAAAGTGTATCTGACACAGCTTTCCTCCCAGACCCTCTTCAAACGGGCGGCGGACGAGGAATTTATTTAAGTATAGTGCGACTATAAGGAGGCATTTTTATGGCTAAAATCAAAATGGACCCCATTGAAAAGACGTGGCAGGACAGAAAGCGCGTCCTGGGAATGCCCCTGACCTTTACCAAGTACAGCCTGTCCGAGGACAGGATATTTTTGGAAAAAGGCTTTCTCAACATCAAGAGCGAGGAGGTCCTGCTGTACAGGATCAGGGATATCGACCTGAAAATGAATCTGGGCCAGCGGATGATGGGCGTGGGGACCGTGTGCATCTACTCCTCCGACGCCTCTTGCCCCCATCTGGACATAGAGAACGTAAAGAACCCCAGGGAGGTCAAGGAGCTTATCCACAAGGCCGTGGAGGCGGCCAAGGACAAGCGCCGTATCCGTCCCATGGAGGTCATGGGCGACGATCCCTTTGACGATCCCCACAGCGACGGGGACCTCGATCCCGACGATATCCTTAACGACTGATTTTTTGGAGGCATATTTCCCATGGCAGAACTCACCGAAGCCACAGGCATCACAGGCAAGATCACCGAGGAATACGACGCCAGTCAAATCCAGGTGCTGGAGGGACTGGAGGCCGTTCGCAAGCGTCCGGGCATGTACATCGGCTCCACCAGTTCCTCCGGACTTCACCACCTGGTCTATGAGATCGTGGACAACGCCATCGACGAGGCGCTGGCCGGCTGCTGCGACCACATCAAGGTGACCATCAACCCCGGCAACACCATCACCGTGGTGGACAACGGACGCGGCATCCCCGTGGATATCCAGCAGCAGACGGGCAAGAGCGCCTTAGAGGTGGTCTTCACCGTCCTCCACGCCGGCGGAAAATTCGGCGGCGGCGGCTACAAGGTCTCCGGCGGCCTCCACGGCGTAGGCGCCAGCGTGGTCAACGCCCTCTCCGAGTGGCTGGAGGTCCAGGTCCACAAGGACGGGAAAATCTACGAGATGAAATTTTCAAGGGGCGACATCACCGAGCCTCTGACCGTGGTGGGAAAGACCGATCACACCGGCACCACCGTCACCTTCAAGCCCGACCCCGAAATGTTCGACGACACGGTATACGACTACGAGATCCTCCACAAGCGTATGCAGGAGCAGGCGTTTTTGAATGCCGGCCTGCGCATCCGCATCGAGGACAACCGGTCCGAGGAGCTCATCTTCGACGATATGCACTACGAAGGGGGTATCCGGCAGTTCGTGGAGTATCTGAACCTCCACAAGACGCCCCTCTCCGAGGATGTGGTCTACATGTCCGGCGGCAAGGAGGACTCCATCGCCGAGATCGCCTTCCAGTATAACGACGGCTACAACGAGATGCTCGTCTCCTTCGCCAACAATATCCACACCCCTGAGGGCGGTATGCACGAGACCGGCTTCAAGACGGCCCTCACAAGGGTGCTCAACGCCTACGCCGCCAAGATCGGGCAGCTGAAGGGGGATGACAAGCTCTCCGGCGAGGACTGCCGGGAGGGCCTCACCGCCGTCATCTCCGTCAAGCTCACCAACGCCCAGTTCGAGGGCCAGACCAAGGCCAAGCTGGGCAACGCGGACATCCGCTCCTTGGTGGACTCCATCGTCTCCGAGCAGCTGGAGATATACCTGGAGGAGAATCCGGCCTTCGGGAAGACGGTCATCGAAAAAGCCCTTACCGCCAACCGGGCCCGTGAGGCCGCCAAGAAGGCCCGCGAGTCCGTGCGCCGCAAGACGGGGCTGGAGTCCGGCCAGATGCCCGATAAGCTCCAGGACTGCAACGAGCGGGACCCCTCCCTCTGCGAGATATACATCGTGGAGGGCGACTCCGCCGCGGGCTCGGCCATCCAGGGCCGGGACAGCCGGTTCCAGGCGATTTTGGCCATGTGGGGCAAGATGCTGAACGTGGAGAAGGCCAGGGCCGATAAAATCTACGGCAACGACAAGCTCTACCCCCTCATCGTGGCCCTGGGGGCCGGCATTGGGGACGAGTTCAACATCGACAAGCTCCGCTATCACAAGATCATCATCATGGCCGATGCCGATGTGGACGGCGCCCATATCCGCACGCTCCTGCTGACCTTCTTCTTCCGCTATATGCGCCCCCTCATCGAAAACGGCTATGTGTACTCCGCCGTGCCGCCCCTCTATAAGCTGACCCGCGGCAAACAGCAGCGGGTGGCCTATTCCGACCCGGAGCGGGATCAGATCTCCGCCGAGATGCGGGCCGACAACCCCAACGCCAAGGTGGATATCAACCGCTACAAGGGCCTGGGCGAGATGGACCCCCACGAACTGTGGGAGACCACCATGGACCCGGAGAAGCGCACTCTCCGGCGCATCACCTTAGACGATGCCGTGGCGGCGGATCAGATTTTCACCGTCCTGATGGGCGAGGAAGTGGAGCCCCGCAAGGCGTGGATCGAGGAGAACGCCCAGTACGCGGTGAATCTGGACTACTAAGAGGTACTATATGGCACATAACAGAGATTACAAGCCGGAGGACATCCTGTTCCCGGATCAGGTCATCACCCAATCAGAGCTTGTCCACGAGATGCAGGAGAGCTACAAGATGTACGCCATGTCGGTGATCATCGGCAGGGCGCTCCCCGACGTGCGGGACGGGCTTAAACCGGTCCACCGCCGCATACTCTATTCCATGTACGAGGGCGGTCTGACCCATCAGAACCCCTATAAGAAGTGCGCCACCGCCGTAGGCGACGTGCTGGGCCACTACCACCCCCACGGCGACGCCTCCGTCTACGACGCGCTGGTCAGGATGGCCCAGGACTTCTCCATGCGGGCGCCCCTCATCGACGGCCACGGCAACTTCGGCTCCGTGGACGGCGACCCCCCGGCGGCCTACCGGTATACCGAGGCCAGAATGTCCCGCATCGCCGACGAGATGCTGCGGGACATCGACAAGGACACCGTCGACTGGGACCCCAACTTTGATGAGACGAGAAAGGAACCCAAGGTCCTGCCCAGCCGCTTCCCCAATCTTTTGGTGAACGGCTCCTCCGGCATCGCCGTGGGTATGGCCACCAATATCCCGCCCCACAACCTCACCGAGGTCATCAACGCCTGCGTGTGTCTCCTGGATAACCCGGACGCCACCTTCTCTGACCTCATGGAGCACATCACGGGGCCGGACTTCCCCACCCGCGGCATCATCATGGGGCGGGGCGGCATCCGCCAGGCCTACGCCACGGGCCGCGGGAAGATCGTCATTCGGGCGCGGACGGAGTTTGAGGAGTACGGGAAGGATCACCGCACCCGCATCATCGTCTCCGAGCTGCCCTACCAGGTGAACAAGCGCCAGCTGATCAAGACCATCGCCGACCAGGTGAAGGACAAACGCCTGGAGGGCATCTCCGATATCCGGGACGAGACGGACCGGAACGGTATGCGGGTGGTCATCGAGCTGAAGCGTGACGCCAACGCCCAGGTGGTCCTCAATAAGCTTTTCACCCAGACCGCCATGCAGTCGGGCTACTCCATCATCATGCTGGCCCTCACCGACGACCAGACACAGCCCAAGATACTGCCCCTGCGGAATATCCTCACCGAGTACCTGACCTTCCAGGAGGAGGTCATCACCCGCAGGACCCGCTACGACCTGCGAAAAGCCCAGGAGCGGGCGCACCTTTTGGAGGGCCTGCTCATCGCCCAGGACAACATCGACGAGGTCATCCGCATCATCCGCACAAGCTACGACAACGCCAAGGAGAACCTGATGGCCAGGTTCGGCCTGGACGACATTCAGGCCCAGGCCATTCTGGACATGCGCCTGCGCGCCCTTCAGGGCCTTGACCGGGAAAAGCTTCAGGCGGAGTATAACGAGATCGAGGATAAGATCGCCTATTATCAGGACCTTTTGGCCCATGAGGACAAGATACGGGGCGTTTTGAAGGAGGAGCTCATCGCCATCCGCGACAGGTACGGCTCGGAGCGGCTCACCGAGATCCAGGACGTGGAGGAGGAGATCGACTTAGAGGACCTCATCGCCCAGGAGGACTGCGCCTTCACCCTCAGCAACGCCGGCTACATCAAGCGGATGCCCGTCACCGAGTACAAGGCCCAGAACCGCGGCGGCAAGGGCATAAAGGCCCAGACCCTGCGGGACGAGGACTTCGTCCACACCGTCTTTACCTGCTCCACCCACGACTATATCCTGTTCTTCACCAGCGCGGGACGGGTCTACCGGAAGAAGGGCTACAACATCCCCCAGGCCGGACGGGCCAGCCGCGGCACCAACATCGTCAACGTCCTGCCGCTGGAGGCCGGCGAGCGGGTCACGGCCATGATCCACACCTCCGACATCGAGACCAATGACCGCTATCTGGTGATGGTGACGCTGAACGGCACCGCCAAGCGGCTGGACGGCGAGGCGCTGAAAAATATCCGCGCCAGCGGCATTCGGGCCATCACCCTGGACGAGGGGGACACCCTCATCGCCGTGTGCGAGACCCACGGGGACGACAATATCCTCATCGCCACCCACGACGGGATGGCCATCTGCTTCAACGAGAACGACGTGCGCTCCATGGGCCGTACCGCCGTGGGCGTTCGGGGCATCCGGCTCCGGGAGGGAGATTTCGTGGTGGGGGCGGTGAACGCCTCCGAGGGCGGGATGCTCCTGACCATCACCGAAAACGGCTACGGCAAGCGCACCCCCATCGACGAGTATGTCCGCGGCGCGGACGGCACGCCCCAGAAGCGCGGCGGCATGGGCCTTAAAAACTACAACGTCACCGAAAAGACCGGCCCCATCGCCGGCATCAAGGTGGTTCGGGACACCGACGACGTCCTGCTCCTGGCGGAGGACGGCACCATGATCCGCACAGGCGCGGAGACCATCTCCGTGCTGGGCCGCGCCACCCAGGGCGTCCGCCTCATGCGGGTGTCCGAGGGCGCCAGGCTCCTCTCCGTGGCCACCACCGAGAAGGCCGAGGAGACCGGCGACGAGGACGCGGATACGGACGCGGGCGCCGCCGAATCCGGCGCCGTGCCGGAGACGGAGGCTGAAAACGGGGCGTTGGATGGATAAGGTCACCATCTACACCGACGGGGCCTGTTCGGGCAATCCCGGCCCCGGCGGCTGGGCGGCGGTACTCCTCTCCGGAACTCACCGGAAGGAGATCGCCGGCGGCGAGGCGTCCACCACCAACAACCGGATGGAGCTTTTAGGCGTCATAAACGCCCTGGAGCTGTTGAAGCGCCCCTGTCAGGTGACGCTTTACACCGACTCGCAATATATTGAAAGGGCCGTCAATGAGGGCTGGCTGCGCGCTTGGAGGGCCAGGGGCTGGCGGCGAAAGGACGGGGAGCTGAAAAACAGCGAGCTTTGGCAGCGGCTGGATGAGCTTCTGGCCGCCCACACCGTCACCTTCCGCTGGGTGAAGGGCCACGCCGAAAACGACCTGAACAACCGCTGCGACGCCCTGGCGGTGGCGGAGCGGGACAGATACTCAAAAAAGCCTTGACAGGCTTTTGAGGCTGTCGGAAAAAGCCCCGGTGAGCTTTTTCGACGCGCGTGTCATCGGAAACTATCTTTTGGAGGTATGACCATGGAAAGGGAAATATTCAGAGGCATCGGCACGGCGCTGGTGACGCCCATGAACGAGTCCGGCGTGGACTATGACGCGCTGGCCAGGCTGCTGGATTTTCAGCTGGAGGGCGGCGTCGACGCCCTGATCGTCTGCGCCACCACCGGCGAGGCGCCCACGCTGACGGACGAGGAGCATATAGACGTCATCGAGTACTGCGTGGACCGGGTGGCCGGGCGCGTCCCCGTCATCGCCGGCACCGGCTCCAACTACACCGACCATGCGGTGGAGATGAGCGTAAAGGCTCAAAAGGTGGGCGCGGACGCCCTTTTGTGCGTGACGCCCTATTACAACAAGTGCACCCAGAAGGGCCTTGTCCAGAGCTTCTATAAGATCGCCGACGCCACGGACCTGCCTATGATCGTCTACTCCGTCCCCGGCAGGACGGGGATGAAGATCATGCCCGACACCTGCGTAGAGCTGGCAAAGCACCCGAAGATCGCGGGCATCAAGGAGGCCACCGGCGATATGGCCACGGTGGTGGAGATCCGCGCCAAATGCGGGGACAGCTTCGCCATATGGTCCGGCAACGACGACATCACCGTCCCCATGATGGCCATGGGCGGCAGCGGGTGCATCTCGGTCCTGTCCAACATCATGCCCCGTCAGGCCGTGGAGATGACGCGGAAATTCGACGCCGGCGACATCCGTGGCGCGGCGGAGCTTCAGTGCCGGTATAAGGCGCTGATCGACGCCCTCTTCTCCGAGGTCAACCCCATCCCGGTGAAGGCCGCCCTGGCGGAAATGGGGATCATCGAGGACTACCTCAGACTGCCCCTGACCCCCATGGAGCCGGAGCACCGGGCAAAGCTTGTGGCGCTGATGCGCAGTCACGGCCTGATGTGACCGGAGCGGCGAACAGAAAAGAGAAAAGCGCGTAAACGCACATAGGAGGACCGACATGATAAACGTACTGGTCTATGGCGCCCTGGGACGCATGGGGAGCATCGTCATCAACCGGGTGGAGCAGGCCGAGGATATGGCCGTGGCCGCCGGGGTGGACGTCTATTCACAGGGCGGCGCGGTGTACAGCCGCCTGGAGGAAGTGAAGGAAACGGCGGATGTGGTCATTGATTTCTCCCACCACACCCTGACGCCGGCGCTTCTTGCCTGGTGCGTCTCCAAAAACGTCCCCGTCGTGCTCTGCACCACCGGCCACGACGAGGCGGAAAAGGCCGCCATCACCGGCGCGGCCCAAAAAATCCCCGTCTTTTTCTCCGCTAACATGTCCATGGGCATCGCCCTGCTGGCCGACTTGGCAAAGCGCGCCGCGGCCCTGTTCCCAGAGGCGGATATCGAGATCGTGGAGGCCCACCACAACCGCAAGCTGGACGCCCCCTCCGGCACCGCCCTGATGCTGGGCCGCGCCATCCAGGAGGTTCGGCCCGACGCCGTGCTGAACACAGGCCGGTCAGGCATGGCCAAGCGGGCGAAAAACGAGATCGGCATCCAGGCCGTCCGCATGGGCAACCTGCCGGGCACGCACGTTGTCTGCATCGCCACCGACAGCCAGACCATCGAGCTGAAGCACGAGGCCCATGACCGCTCCCTCTTCGCCGACGGGGCCCTCACCGCCGCCAGATTCCTGGTGGGCAAGCCCGCGGGCCTGTACGATATGCGGGGGATCATCGCCGGAGCGTGACCGGCACTTCGGGAATATACGTATTATACCACAAACATAAGCATTTGTCAAGCATTATTTTTAAGTATTTAAAAATATTTTTTGACGACCCTCAAAACGTCCAAAAAGCCCCGCCGGAAAAGCGTTCCGGCGGGGCTTTATACTGTCACGAGGCGGGCATTTTTATTCGCCGGAGGCTGGCGGCGGAGTTTCGGCGTTCTTCTCCTCCAGCGTTTCCGTCTGCTCCATGTGCTTGATCTCCCAGTGGATCAGGAAGGTGAGGGCGGAGCGCAGGAGGATGATGCAGGCCACGATGGCGATCTCCTGGAAGGTCTGGACGATGACGGTGCGCAGGATCTCGCCGCCCAGCTTGAAGGACAGGGCGGTGGCCATGCCCTGGGCCAGGTTCAGGCGCATACCGGGGTCCCGCTTGATATAGGCGATGATGCCCTGTATGCCGTCGATGATGAGGACGATGACGCCCACATACTCAAAGAGCAGGATACCGTAGCTGATGATATAGTGCAGGATATTTTCCAGGGTATGTACCATGGGTGTGCCTCCTTCTCTGGTTTGTCCCCGCGGGGGGCGGCGGAGCGGTTCTTTATTTGTCCAGGTGGACGTTCAGGTGCGGGTAGGTCATGGTGACGCCCGTCTCGGTAAAGGCCTCGCGGATGTTCTCCGTCAGGGCGCACTTGGCGGCGAACCATTTGGAGGTCTCGGCCCACACCAGCACCATGTAGGTGATGGCGGAGTCGTCGTAGCTCTTGACGGCGATGATGGGCGCGGGCTCCAGCACAAGGCCCTCCGTCCGGTCGATGGCCCGCCGGACGGCGATCCGGACGGACTCGGTCTCGTCGTTATAGGAGGCGGAGACCTCCAGGTCCACCCGTCGCTTGTCGTGGGCGGTGAAGTTCTCCACCTTGGAGTCCGCCACTGTGGAGTTGGGGATATGTACCTCCCGCCCGTCGGGCATGGCCAGGATGGTGTAGAAAAGGCCCACGTTTTTCACGGTGCCGGCGGTGCCGCCGATGTCCACCCAGTCCCCGGCGGAGAAGGGGTGCGTCCCCAGGATGGTGATGCCGGAGAAGAGATTGGTCAGGATGTTCTGCACCGACAGGGAGAGGGCCAGGGAGACCACCGAGAGGATGGCCACAAGGCTGGTCATGGGGATGCCCAGCTTGTCGGCCACGATGAGGAAGGTGAGAATCCACAGCACCACCCCGGCGGCGGAGCGGATGAAGCCCTTGATGGCGCTGTCCAGCCGGCTTTTGGCCAGGGCCCTGTCCGTCAGCTTCAGCAGTACCCGCCGGATGAGGACGCAGACGATCAGGAGCAGGACCGTCCCCAGCAGGAGACCCAGGGTCATGCCGCCGAAGTGGACCTTGTCCAGCGTATCGAAAAATTTGTCCATGATAAGCCCCCTGTCACTTGATGTCCATCAGGTCATAGGGTGTTCCCTGATAGACAAAATGGTTGATCCAGTTGGAGTAGAGCAGGTTCGCGTGGCCCCGCCAGCGGACGATGGGCTCGCGGGTGGGGTCATCGTCGGGGAAGTAGTTTTTGGGCACCTCGATGGGCAGGCCCTGGTTGAGGTCCCGGAAATACTCGTTTTTCAGCGTGTCCGGGTCGTATTCCGAGTGGCCGGTGACGAAGATCTGCCGCCCGCCGCGGGTGGACATCACATAGACCCCCGCCTCCTTGGAGGAGGCCAAAATCTTAACGCCGGGAATGCTCTCCACGTCCTCCCGCCGGATGGTGGTGTGGCGGGAGTGGGGGGCGTAAAACACGTCGTCAAAGCCCCGCATCAGGATGGAGCGCTTGTACTCCACCTCATGGGGAAAGACGCCGAAGAGCTTCTTTTCCAGCGGGTATTTTTTCACGCCGTAGTGGTAGTAGAGGGCCGCCTGGGCGCCCCAGCAGATGTGGAAGGTGGAGTAGACGTTCTTTTTGCTCCACTCCATGATCTGGCACAGCTCCTCCCAGTAGTCCACCTCCTCAAACGCCAGCTTCTCCACCGGCGCGCCGGTGATCACCAGGCCGTCGTAGCGCTGATCGCGCACCTCGTCGAAGGTCTTGTAGAAGGCGATCATATGGTCCTGGGCGGTGTGCATGGCCTTGTGGGTGCTGGTCTGCAACAGCTCCAGCTCCACCTGTAGAGGGGTGTTGCCCAAAAGCCGCGCCATCTGCGTCTCGGTGGCGATCTTGGTGGGCATCAGGTTCAAAAGAGCGATCCGCAGGGGGCGGATGTCCTGGGTCACGGCCCTGGTCTCAGGGATCACGAAGATGTTCTCGTCGTGGAGGGTCTGGGCCGCGGGCAGCTCGTTGGGGATCTTGATGGGCATGATCTTTACCTCGCAAAAAAGGAATCCGTCTTTTTATTATAGGCCATTTATCCCCTTTTTGCAAGTGCCGGCGAAAAATGCGTTATCCTGTAAAATTGGAAAAAGCTAAATCGCCAAAGTATTCCAAAAAAATGCCGGAAAATTTGAAAAATCCCCCAAAACCGGCCTCGGATTGATACAATTTTTGAGTTTTTTGCGTATTTTTTGGAAAAATATCTGGAAAATCGGTTGACAAATACCGATAAAATGTTACAATAAATGCAAGGGAAATTCTGAATAAAGCGAAAAAGGTGTCCTGTGGGATCGCGCGCCGGTTATTGCTTCGGCGGGGCGCGGCTGTGGGGCGCCCTGTGGGCGCATACTCGGAAAATCCCAAAAAGGAATAAGCCGGCGAACTATTTATGGAGGGGATCAGCATGAAATCTACCGGCATTGTTAGAAAGGTTGACGAACTCGGAAGGATCGTCATCCCCATCGAGCTGCGCAGGACCCTGGACATCGCTGAGAAGGATTCACTGGAAATCTATGTGGAAGGCGAGCGGATCATCCTTGCCAAGCATGAGGACTCCTGCATCTTCTGCGGGAAGACCAGAAATCTCAGCCAGCACAAGGGGAAGAACATCTGCGACGCCTGCTTTGAGGAGCTTCGTCACGCATAAGCAAAAGCGCCCGCCGTTTGGCGGGCCGCTTTTTTTGCTGTCGGAAAAAGGCCTGCGGCCTTTTCCGGCGCTTTTTTTATCTGTTACTACACTAACTTCAGCAGCTCCGACGGGCTGGAGATGATGGTCCTGGCGCCGCATTCCGTGAGGAGCTCGCGGGTGCGGAAGCCCCAGGCGACGCTGATGCAGTCGATGCCGGCGGCGCGGGCGGTCTTGAGGTCCACATCCGAGTCCCCCACATAGACCGTCTCGTAGGGATAGCTCCACAGCTCCCGCATGGCGGCCTTCACCGTGTCCGGGGCGGGCTTGCGGGCGATGCCGGGGCGCTCGCCGATGGCCACGGAGACCCAGGGGCCGAAAAATTTCCGCACCAGGGCCTTGGTGTTGGCGTCGGGCTTGTTGGAGACCACGGCCAGCTTGTGCTCGCTGGCCGCCAGGGCGCGGAGGGTGTCGGCGACGCCCTCGTAGGGCGCCGTTTTGATGGCGTTGTGGGCCTCGTACCAGGCGACATACTCCTCCAGGAGCCCGTCAAAGTTGGGCGTATCCCGCCCCTGGGGGAGGGATTTTTCCAGCAGGACGCCGGAGCCGTTGCCCACGGCCCGCCGGATCTGCTCGATGGAGCGGGGCTCAAAGCCGTACTTGGTCAGGATATGGTTGACGCTGGCGCGGATGTCCTCAAGGGTGTTGAGGAGCGTCCCGTCCAGGTCAAAGATGACGGTGGTGTATCTCATTCGGCAACGTCTATCCCCCAGTCGTCCATCACGCGGTTCAAAAGCTTCGTCAGGGCCACCAGGCCGTCGCGGGTGATGAGGACGCTGGCCACCTCGTCGGCCACCTGGGCGGACACGTCGGTGAGGGTCCCCTGCTTCATGGAGAAGTTGTGGTCGGTGTAGATGTGGGCGAAGGACAGCGCCACCTCCGCCTTGCCCTTGTTGTGGGTGACGTTGAAGGTGTTGGCAAAGACAGGCCTCATGCGCCCGCCTCCTCCTGCAGGGCCTCCTGGAGGGCGATGGCGATCTGATCCGGACAGGAGGTGCCGCGCAGACCGCACTGGGTCCCCCGGAGCTTGGGGATCACGTCCTCGGCCCGCTGGCCCCGGAGCAGGGCGCAGATGCCCTTGAGGTTGCCGTTGCAGCCGCCCTCGACGGTGATATTCTGTATGACGCCGTCCTCTAAGATGATGTCGTACCGGCGGGAGCAGACGCCGTGGGGAATGAATACCTTTTCCATGGTTCTCTTCCTTTCTTTTGCGTTTCGCTGTCTCTATTATAAACCAGCGGGGCGCGGCTTGCAATCATAATTTCACGTCTTCGCGCATAGTCTTCCCCAGCGAGTCGATACCAATGAGGAGGCCTGGGGAATGAGGAGACCGGCGAAGAGGATCAGTCCCGGCACGGTGGCGGCGCGGCTTGCCGCCGTGCTGGCGGTTTGTCTTGCCCTTCGGGGCATAGCGGAGCTTGGCGGCGGCGCGCGGGCCCTGCCGGAGGGCATTGGCGCGGGAGTGCTGGCCCTGGCCCTGCCAGGGGCGTCCCTGGCCTTGCCGGACGCCGGGACGCTGGCGCTGCGCGCCGCCCTGCCGGGCTGTTCCGCGGCGGAGGACACAGAGGCCCCGCCGGAGGACACCGCCGACGGGAGCGGCCTTTTCTGGAGCGCTCCCGCCTCCGGAGGCGGGCCGGAGGACACGGACACCTCCGCCCCGTCCCCGCCGGATACCGCGGCGGAGGACACGGCGGCCCCGCCGGACACATCGCCGGAGGGCGATACCGGCTCCTCGCCCGCCCCGGAGATACCGGAGCGGGACGCCATCGGCACCACCATCCTGGGCAAGGGCAGCGGGTATCTGGACGCCGGGAACGGGATCTATGTGAAGAACAAGTCCAAATACACGCCGGATTTTCAGACCCTTTTGGAGACGCCGCTGAAATTTTCCGCCGCCACGGGGGCGGCTGTGCTGATCATCCACACCCACGGCTCCGAGGCCTATAACCCGGCGGGGGAGGATATCTACGTGGCCTCGGACCCCTCCCGCACCGAGGACACCCGCTTCAACGTGGTGCGGGTGGGGGATGAGCTGGAGCGGGTGCTGACGGAGCGGGGCGTCACCGTCATCCATGACCGGGAGCTTTACGACTACCCCAGCTACAACGGCTCCTATGACCGCTCTCTGGCCTCCATCAAGGCGCATCTCAAGGAGAACCCGGAGATAAAGGTGGTCATCGACCTCCACCGGGACGCCCTGGAGGGGGACGGGAAGCTCTACAAGACCGTGGCCGGCGTGGGGGAGGAGCCCTGCGCCCAGGTGATGCTCATCTGCGGCTCCGACTCCTCTGGCCTGAACCACCCCAACTGGCGGGAGAACCTGACCTTCGCCCTGAAGATACAGCATAAGATGGTGACGGACTATCCCACGCTGGCGCGGCCCCTGAAGATCTCCCAGTACCGCTATAACCAGCACGCCACCACCGGGTCGCTGATCGCGGAGATCGGCACCAACGGCAACACCCTCAAGGAGGCCCTCACCGCCGTGCGGTATTTCGGCGCGTGCCTGGCGGACGTGCTGACGGAGGCGTAGGCGCCGCGGCGAAAAGAATTTTTCAGGATTTTTCAAAACCCTCTTGACAAACTCGATTTAATGTATTAATATGCACCCATAAACCGATGATTCAGAGGAGTAACCTCGCACACTTGCTCACAGAGAGCCGCCGGCGGTGGGATGGCGGCAGTAAAGGGCGCGGCGAATGGACTGAGGAGGGCGAAGCGAAAGCCTTTTGGGCAAGTAGCCGGGACGGATGCCCCCGTTACAGGGCGTGGCCGATGGAAGTTGGCCGTGAGTGGGCGCGAAAGCGTCAATTTGGGTGGCACCGCAGAGACTTCACGTCTTTGTCCCGAATTTTCCGGGACAAAGACGTTTTTTATTTGCCCCGGAACAGCCAGACTAAGGTATTGGTAAAATCGGAAAGGAGCAAAAAACATGGAAAACCAGAAGATCCCCTACAAAATCTACCTCAACGAGGACGAGATGCCGAAAAACTGGTACAACGTCCGGGCGGACATGAAGGTCAAGCCCGCGCCGCTGGTGAACCCCGGCACCCTCCAGCCCATGACCGCCGCCGATCTGGCGCCGGTGTTCTGCGACGAGCTCATCGCCCAGGAGCTGGACAACGACACCCGCGAGGTGCCCATCCCCGACGAGATTCGGGGCTTTTACAAGATGTACCGCCCCTCGCCCCTGGTGCGGGCCTACTGCCTGGAGGAGAAGCTCAAAACGCCCGCCCACATCTACTACAAGTTCGAGGGCAACAACACCTCCGGCTCCCATAAGCTGAACTCCGCCATCGCCCAGGCCTATTACGCCAAGAAGCAGGGCTTAAAGGGCGTCACCACCGAGACCGGCGCCGGCCAGTGGGGCACCGCCCTGAGCATGGCCTGCGCGTACCTGGACCTGGACTGCAAGGTCTACATGGTGAAGGTCAGCTACGAGCAGAAGCCCTTCCGCCGGGAGGTCATGCGCACCTACGGCGCCTCCGTCACCCCCAGCCCCTCCATGGAGACAAATGTGGGCCGGAAGATTTTGGCCGAGCACCCCGGCACCACCGGCTCCCTGGGCTGCGCCATCAGCGAGGCCGTGGAGGTGGCCACCTCCAACCCCGGCTACCGCTACGTCCTGGGCTCCGTCCTCAACCAGGTGCTGCTGCACCAGTCCGTCATCGGCCTGGAGACAAAGATCGCCCTGGATAAATACGGCATCGTCCCGGACATCATCATCGGCTGCGCCGGCGGCGGCTCCAACCTGGGCGGCCTCATCGCCCCCTTCATGGGCGAGAAGCTTCGGGGCGAGCGGGACTACCGCATCATCGCCGTGGAGCCGGCCTCCTGCCCCAGCTTCACCCGCGGCAAGTTCGCCTATGACTTCTGCGACACCGGCATGATCTGCCCCCTGGCCAAGATGTACACCCTGGGCGCCGGCTTCATCCCCTCCCCCAACCACGCCGGAGGCCTCCGGTTCCACGGCATGAGTCCGGTGCTCAGCCAGCTCTACCACGACGGCTACATGGAGGCCGTCAGCGCGGAGCAGACCGCCGTCTTCGAGGCCGCCGAGTTCTTCGCCCGCACCGAGGGCATCCTCCCCGCCCCGGAGTCCAGCCACGCCATCAAGGCTGCCATCGACGAGGCCAACAAGTGCCGGGAGACCGGCGAGGCCAAGAACATCGTCTTCGGCCTCACGGGCACCGGCTACTTCGACCTGGTGGCCTACGAGCAGTTCAACAACGGCACCATGACCGACCATATCCCCACCGACGAGGAGCTGGCCGTGGGCCTCAACGCCCTCCCGCCCCAGCCCACATTCTGATTCCTTCCTTCCGAAAATCTATTTAAGAAATCGTACGGGCCGCCGCCCACGGCGGCCCATCGAATTTCCGGTGTGCCCCATTCAAAACGGTTGCGGCTCCGCCGCGTATTAAAAAATCGGGCCGCCGCGGGCGGGTTTAGAACCCGCCCCTACGGGATGTTTCCCCGCGGGCGCTCCCCTGGGGGGAATCCAGATGGGGGGCTCGCAAGCCCCCCTCTGGTCGTTTCAAGGGGGCGTCCAGAGGGGGGAAATCGAAATCCCCCCTCTGGTTTCTTTTTCCCTTTTGTTACTTTTCCCTTTTTGGAAAGCCAAAAAGGGAAAAGTAAATTCCCCCCGCCTTTTAAGGCGGGGATTTTTCAAAAAATATGTATATTTCCTCCCCCGTTGGCCCATACTACCTCCGTAAGGTGACGGGTCCAACTCCCGCCGCCTTAACAAGAGCGGGCAAACCGCATTTTTGGAGGTAAAACGATGCACGAGAGGAAGAGCTTTTCGCAGATGGCGGATGAGTTCCTCAGCGGCAAGGGCTTTTACATAGTCCTTTTCGCGTGCGTCGCCATCATCGGCATCTCGGCGTGGCTGCTGCTTTTCTCGCGGTGGTCGCCCCTGGCCGGCGGCGATGAGGGGGACTATCTTGACGTTATGGGGGACGTGAGCACAAATCCCCAGGAGAATGACACCACCCGCCCCGCACCGGATACAACCGGGAACACGGGGACAAAGGACACCGCCCCGGATAGTTCCGGTCAGAAGCCGGACCTCACCCAGGAGCCTAACAAGCCGGAGGACAAGACCGGCGGGAGCGCCGGTGCGCTGACCGTCACGGATACGCCGGAAAAGGACACCTCCGGCGGCCAGGACGAGCCGGAGCATGAGCCGGATACGGCGGCCAAGACGGTGAAGGACCTGACCTTCCTGTGGCCCGTCTCCGGCCAGATCATCAAGGGCCATTCCCCGGACAAGCTGGTCTACAGTGAGACCATGGGCGACTGGCGCGTCCACGACGGCGTGGATATCGCCGCCAAGCTGGGCACGCGGGTGCTGTGCTGCTGCAACGGCACGGTGACAAGCGTGGCCGACTCCGGCGACGGGCGCGGCACCGTCGTCACCATCGACCACGGCGCGGGCGTCACCAGCACCTACGCCAATCTGGCGGGGATGCCCACCGTCAAGGTCGGCGACGCCGTGACCATGGGCTCCGTCATCGGCTCCGTGGGCGCCACCTCCCTCTATGAGACGGCGGAGGACGCGCACCTGCACTTCTCCATGACCGTAGACGGCAAGAGCGTAGACCCCGTCTCCTACCTGCCCAGGAAATAAACTATTGGAAAAACCAGGACGGGACAGCTTCGGCTGTCCCGTCCGCTTATTTATGCAATTTTCGCAATAATCAAAAATAATGCTTGACACATGCTTAAGATTATATTATAATACGGCTATACGGAAGCAAACGGCCCCTTCAGCCCACCTGGACGGTGATGACCACGTAGTTGATCATCATGTGCAAAAACACCGGCGCCCAGAGGGTCTTGGAGTAGTCGTAGGCCCACCCCAGCACAAGCCCCGCGGGCAGGTATTGCAGCAGGTAGAGCAGCAGCGAGGGGTGGAAGTCGTAGACCATATAGCTCCACAGGTGGTAGACGGCGAAGAGCAGGGTGGAGACGGCATAGCCTAAGACGGCGTTTTTCCGCCGCAGGGAGCCGAACACCACGCCCCGGAACAGCGTCTCCTCCACCATGGGCGCCAGCAGGACGCCGATGACCAGCATCTTGTTGGGGTTGAGCTTTGTGGAGGCGTTGACGGCGGCGGAATTGGGGTTGGTCAGGTTCTCCAGGAAGAACTGGAGGCCCAGGCTGACCAGGTTCGACAGGAACACATAGGCGATAAAGCCCACCAGCACGGCGATGACGGTCCTTCCGAAGTTGGCGCACATATCCGCGAAGGTCTCCCGCAGGTAGTGGAACAGAAAGCCCAGCAGATACGCGAACCCCACGGCGTAGTACAAAAGGTTGAGCCAGGTTTCCCCCAGGCGGAAGCCCATCAGCGGGAACACATAGGCGTTCAGGGCCGAGAGGATATAGGCCATGGCGAACATGTGGACAAATACATATACCCACCCCAGGATCAGCTCCACATAGGTCATGGGGTAGGGGAAGCCTGCGCCGGTATGCTTTTTCGCGCTCATGATCTCACCTTCCTGATCAGTTTATCCAGAATGCCCTGGCACTCCAGGGGCGTCAGCGTATTGATGTCCAGGTTCCGCAGCTCCTCCGTCACCTGGTCGGACACTAAGGAACCCAGGGAAATTTGGTCCGGCCCGGTCTCCGGGAGGGCCATGCGGGCCGGGACGGCGGAGGCCCTGCCCGCGGTCAGGTCCGCCAGCACGGCCTTGGCCCGCCGGATCACGGCGTCCGGCACGCCGGCCAGCTTGGCCACCTCCACGCCGTAGCTGTCGTCGGCGCCGCCGGGGACGATCTTCCGCAGGAAAATCAGCTCGTCGCCCCGCTTTTTGGCGGAGATGTTGTAGTTTTTCACGCCCTCCACCTGCCCCTCCAGGGCCGTCAGCTCGTGGTAGTGGGTGGCGAACATGGTGCGGGCGCCAAGCCGGCGCTTGTCGGCGCAGTACTCCAGCACCGCCCTGGCGATGGCCATGCCGTCGTAGGTGGAGGTGCCCCGGCCTATCTCGTCCAGCAGGATGAGGGAGCGGGACGTGGCGGCCTTCAGGATGGAGGCCACCTCGCTCATCTCCACCATGAAGGTGGACATGCCCCCCGCCAGGTCATCGGAGGCGCCGATGCGGGTGAACACCCGGTCCAGAAGGCCCACGCGGGCCGTCCTGGCCGGGACGAAGGAGCCGATCTGCGCCATGAGGCAGATGAGGGCGGTCTGGCGCATGTAGGTGGATTTACCGGCCATATTGGGGCCGGTGATGATGGCGGTATCGGCCCCCAGGGGGCTCAGATGGGTGTCGTTGGGGACGAACAGCGTGTCCTTCTGGGTCAGCTCCACCACCGGATGGCGTCCGTCCACGATGTCGATGCCGCCCTCGGCGGTGACCTCCGGCATACACCAGTTGTAGTCGGCGGCGCACTGGGCGAAGGAGCACAGCACGTCCAGGCTGGCCAGCTCCTGGGCGGTGGACTGGACCCGCAGGACCTGGCCGGCGATGGACCGGCGCAGTCCGGAGAAGATCTTGAACTCCAGCTCGTTGAGCCGGTCACCGGCGGTGAGCAGCTCCTCCTCCAGGTTTTTCAGCTCCTCGGTGATGAACCGCTCGCAGTTGACCAGGGTCTGCTTTCGTATGTAGTCCTCCGGCACGTCCTCGGACTGGGCGCGGGGGATCTCGATATAGTAGCCGAACACCTTGTTGTAGCCGATGCGCAGTTTTTTACCTGTGCGGGCCTTCTCCCTGGCCTCAATCTCGGAGAGGGCGGTCTTGCTGCCCCGAAGCAGGGAGCGCAGGCGGTCCACCTCCGGGTCAAATCCGGCCCGCACCATGCCGCCCTCCCGGACGGAGACGGGAGGATCGTCGCAGAGGGTCTCGTCGATGCTGTTTTTGATGTCCGCAAGGTCATCCATGGCCCGAATCTCCTGCATCAGGGGGGAGGTCATGCCCTCTACATGCGCCAGCACCTCCGGGATGCGTGCTATGGAGGCGGAAAGGGCCGTCAGGTCCTTGCAGTTGACGGTGCCGAACACGGTCTTGCCGATGATGCGCTCCATGTCCCCGATGCCCCGCAGGGCACCGGCCAGCTCGCCGCGGGCCACGCTGTCGGAAGTTAGCTCGTTCACCGCCGCCAGCCTCCGGCTGATGGGCGCCAAGGACAGCAGGGGACGGGCCACCCAGGAGCGGATCAGGCGGGAGCCCATGGGCGTTTTCGTCTTGTCCATGGCCCAGAGCAGGCTTCCGCGCTTTTCTCTGGTGCGCATGTTGTAGAGCAGCTCCAGATTCCGCAGGGTCTGCAGGTCCAGCTCCATATACCGCCCGTCGGTGTAGAAATCCAGCTTGTTGATATAGCTCAGGTCGGCCTTCTGGGTCTCGGTGACGTAGCTAAGCAGGGCCCCGATGGCCCGCACGGCCTGGGTCTCCTGCCCCAGGCCCAGCTCGTCCAGGGAGTCCACGGCGAACTGGCGGCACACAAGACCGGCGCAGGCGGCGTATTCAAACCGCTCCTCCGCCGTCTGGGAGAGGGTGTGGAACCAGGTGCTCAGCACCGCCGTCAGGTCCCGACTGGCCGCCGCGCCGGTGTTCAGCACCAGCTCCGAGGGGGCGTAGCGGCCCAGCTCGTTGACGATGCGCGCGGAGGAGCCGGCGTCAAAGGAGCGGGCGCTGATCTCGCCGGTGGAGATGTCCGCGAAGCAGACGGCGGCGCCGGTGTCCTCGATGCAGATGGCGCCGATGTAGTTGGAGGCGCCGTCGGTGAGCATGGAGGCGTCGGTGGCGGTGCCGGGGGTGATGATGCGGATGACATCCCGCTCCACCAGGCCCTTTGCCAGGGCCGGGTCCTCCATCTGCTCGCAGATGGCCACCTTGTAGCCCTTGGCGATCAGGCGGCCTATGTAGGCCTCCGAGGAGTGATAGGGCACGCCGCACATGGGCACCTGCTCCTCCTTCTCCTTGCCCCGGTCACGGGTGGTGAGGGTCAGGTCCAGCTCCCTGGAGGCCAGGCGGGCGTCCTCGTCGAACATCTCATAGAAATCTCCCAGCCGGAAGAAAAGGATGCAGTCGCCGTGCTGGGCCTTGATGGCGTTGTACTGCCGCATCATCGGCGTGATCTCAGGCATACGCGGGCCTTCTTTCTTTCATAGTCTGCGCGAAATATGCGGAAACGGGCAAAGCCCGTCGAGACTGTCGAAAAAGCCCTGAGGGACTTTTTCCGACAAAGGGAACGTGCGGGCATTTTTTCTGAATTTAGCGAAATTCAGAAAAAATTGCCCTGCCGTCACGCTGCGCGCACCGTCGTTGTCGCGGAAGTCGTGATACCTCACCTCCGCGCCAGCGCGAAGGCTCAGTCGCGGACTTCGCTCCGCCTTCCCCCACCGGGCAGCGGCCCGGCGGGGGCCCCATTAGCACACTTGCGTGACAAAAGGGATTTTTTCCGACGCGCATGTCGCCGGAAAAAATATCGAATTTGAGTTTTTTGACAAGCTGAACGGGCAAAGCCCGGCATAAAGCTTTTCGCTCTCCGTGTCACACAAGCTCCCCGAAGAGCGCCCAGGTGTTGGAGCCGGTGATCCTGACGGTTTGGAACGTGCCGGTGAGGGAGGCGTCCGCCCGCAGGCGCACCAGCCTGCCGCCGGAGGTGCGGGAGGTGAGATAGTCCCCCTCCTGTCCGTCCACCAGCACCCGAAGGGCGCGGCCCACATAGGCCCGGTGCTTCTCCTCGGAGATCCGGTTCTGAAGGGCCACCAGGGCGTCGAACCGGCGCTGTTTTTCCTCCCTGGTGAAGGGGTCGGGCATCCTTGCCGCCGGGGTGCCAGTCCGGGGGGAGAAGATGAAGGTGAAGAGGGCGTCGAAGCGCACCTCCTCCACGAGGCGCAGGGTGTCCTCAAATTCCTCCTCCGTCTCGCCGGGGAAGCCCACGATCACGTCGGAGGTGAGCACCACGTCGGGCATATAGGCGCGGGCCATACGGATGAGGTCGAGATACGCCTCCCGCGTATACCGCCGGTTCATGGCGGAGAGCACCCGGTTCGATCCCGACTGGAAGGGCAGATGGATATGGCGGGCGCATTTTTCGCAGTTCGCCATGGTGGAAAAGAGCTTTTCACCGGCGTCCTTGGGGTGGCTGGTCATGAAGCGGATGAGGAAATCGCCGGGGATATCGTTGATACGGGCGATCAGGTCGGAGAAATCCACCCCCTCCGGCAGGTCCTTGCCGTAGGAGTTGACGTTCTGTCCCAGGAGGGTGATGTCCTTGTACCCCGCCGCCGCCAGGGCGCGGGCCTCCTCCAGCACGTCCTCCGGACGCCTTGACCGCTCCCGTCCCCGTACATAGGGGACGATGCAGTAGGAGCAGAAGTTGTCGCACCCGTACATGACGGGCAGCCACGCCTTCACGGCGCTGTCCCGCGACGAGGGCAGTCCCTCGGCCACACAGCCGTCGGAAGGGGCGGTCTCAAAGATGCGCCCTTCCCCCTGGAGCTGGCGCAGAAGAAATTCCGGAAAGCGCCACAGCTCATGGGGGCCGAACACCACACGGACGTGACGGTAGGAATTTTTGATCCTGTCCGCCATCCCCGGCTCCTGCATCATACAGCCGCACAGGCAGATGATCTGGCTGGGCCGGGCCTTTTTGGTGTGGGTCAGGGCGCCCACGTTGCCCAGGACCCGCTGTTCGGCGTGCTCCCGCACGGCGCAGGTATTGATGACGATGACGTCGGCGGCGTATTCGTCCCGCGTCTCCCCGTAGCCCATGGCCTTCAGCATCCCGCGGAGCTTCTCGCTGTCGGCCTCGTTCTGCTGGCAGCCGTAGGTGTCCACCAGCGCCAGGGGAGGCGGCTCCAGGCCGGCGTTCAGCTCCGCCACCCGCTCCATGATGTCCCGCTGGCGGGCCAGCTCCTGGGCGGTGATCTCAATTCTCTGCTTCATACGGCAATTTCTCCGGTATCATTTTATTTGTAATGGTATTTTAACAAAAATAAGTGGAATTTACAAGAACTATCGTGTATAATATCGTGTAGAATAATCAGTAAATTGATCCCTTGCGCGTTTACCTGATTGACGGGGAGGTTGAACATATGAAAAATCTTGTCATCGACAAGGCGGCCATCAAATCGAACCTGGACGCGGTGAAGGCCAGGGCCAGGGGCGTACAGATCTGGGCCGATCTCACCGGCGACGCCTTTGGCCTGGGCCTTGTGGCCACGGCGAAGCTTCTCCGGCAGGAGGGTATCCGCTCCTTTGCCGTCTCCGATCCCAGGGACGCCAGGGCCCTGCGGGACGCGGGCTTCACCGAGGAGACGCTGATGATGCTCCGCTCCACCGCCGACGAGCAGGAGCTGAGGGAGCTGATCGACCTGAACGTGGTCTGTACCGTCGGCTCCTATGAGGCCGCCGTGGCCCTGAACGGCATTGCCGAGGAGCACAAGACGGTGGTGGAGGTGCAGATCAAGATCGACACCGGCCTTGGCCGGTACGGATTCATCGTCTCGGAGACGGACAAGATCGCCAACATCTACCGCTTCATGTCCAAT
Source organism: uncultured Oscillospiraceae bacterium (assembly GCA_947626845.1). GTDB lineage: Bacteria > Bacillota > Clostridia > Oscillospirales > Oscillospiraceae > RUG626. Next base: position 51,790 of record CANQTW010000007.1, read on the forward strand.
TTGGCGGTGGTGGGCGTCTTTTCCTCCTATGCCCAGTCCTGGAAGAGCCGCAAGGCCACACTCCAGCAGCTGGAGGCCCTGAAGCAGGTGCTGGAGGTCCTTCATAAGCAGGGATTTGAGACGGGGATGGCCCACATCTGCGACTCCGCGGCCCTGTTCGCCTATGATTTCGACCTGCTGGACGCGGTGCGGGTGGGTACCGCCTTCTCCGGGCGCGTGGCCGGAAAGGCCGCCCCCGGCCTGACCAAGGTGGGCTACATAGAGGCCGGCATCGAGGAGGTGGGCTGGTTCCCCAAGGGCCACCGGGTAGGCGGCCTGGCGCTGAAAAAACCGGCGCGGCTGGCGGTGGTGTCCGTGGGCTATTACCACGGCTTCGGCATGACCCGCCACGAGCAGGGCCAGAGCGTGTGGGATATGCTGAGGGCCTGGCGGCGGCGCCCCACGGTGAAGCTGGGGAACGCCAAGCTGAGGATCGTAGGCGAGGTGGGCATGACGCACACCATCCTGGACGTCACCGACGTCAAATGCCGGGTGGGGGACACCGTGACCATGGACGTGGACCCGGTGAACGTGAAGGGCCTGACGAGAATATATAGATAAGATAGCGGAAAAAGCCTGTTAAGGCTTTTTCCGACAAGGGGAACGTGCGGGCAATTTTCTCTGAATTTTGCGAAATTCAGAGAAAATCACCCTGCTGTCGCTCTGCATGCACGCGGAGCGCACACTTGTGCGACAAAAGGGATTTTTTCCGACGCACATGTCGCCGGAAAAAATATTGAATTTGAGTTTTTGACAGCAGAGAGGAAAGACTATGCCAAAGATACATGAAATGCCGCCCCATCTGGCGGACCTCATCGCCGCCGGGGAGGTGGTGGAGAGGCCGGCCAGCGTGGTCAAGGAGCTGGTGGAGAACGCCATAGACGCCGGTGCCGGCGCCGTCACCGTGGAGATACGCTCCGGCGGTATGGCGGAGATCCGCGTCACCGACGACGGCTGCGGCATCGCGGAGGAGGATGTGGAGACGGCCTTTTTGCGCCACGCCACCTCCAAGCTGCGGACGGAGCGGGACCTGGAGGCCATCGGCACCCTGGGGTTCCGGGGGGAGGCGCTGGCGGCCATCGCCAGCGTGTCGCGGGTGGAGCTGATTACCTGTGAGCGGGGCGCCGCCGAGGGCACCAGGCTTGTGCTGGAGGGCGGCGTCAAGACCGCCAAGGGTCCGGCGGGCCACCCGGCGGGGACCACCATCTGCGTTCGGGACCTTTTTTTCAACACCCCGGCGCGGCAGAAATTCATGAAGAACGACAGGGCCGAGGGCGCCGCCGTCACCACCGCCGTGGTGCGTCTGGCGCTGAGCCATCCGGAGATCTCCCTCCGCTACATCCGGGAGGGCCGGGAGGAGTACCACACCCCCGGCGACGGGCGGCTCCAGTCCGCCGCCTACTGCACCCTGGGCCGGGAGTTTGCCAGGGGGCTGCTGCCCGTATCCGGCAAGACGGAGGGCATGGAGGTCAGCGGCTATACGTCCACCCCCGCCGCGGCCAGGGGCAACCGGTCCTGGCAGTTTTTCTTCATCAACGGGCGGTTCGTCAAATCAAAGCTTTTACAGGCGGCGGTGGAGCAGGCCTATAAAAACGCCCTGTTTACCGGGCGGTTCCCGGTGTGCCTTATCGAGCTGACCATGCCCCTGAACGCCGTGGACGTGAACGTCCACCCCACCAAGATGGAGGTGCGCTTTGCCGACGAGCGGGCGGCCTTTGACGCGGTCTACTGGGCTGTCCGGGGCGCTCTGGAGCGGGAGGACAAGCCGGGGGAGCTGGAGCTGTCCAAGAGCACCGAGGCGGCGCTGCGCTCTCCCGTGGAGGTTCGGGATATCCCCGGCCATCAGGTCTTTGCCCCCGGCGGAGGGAGGAGACAGCCCCTCTCCGGCGGCTTTGTGGTAGGCAGGGCCAATGTGAAGTCCGGCGACGAGTTTTATAAGCGGGTCACCGCCGACACCTTCCGCACCGAATACGGCGCGCCGGCGGCCTTCAAAACCGCCATCCGGCCCGCCCAGATCGGGCCTCAGACGTCCATGAAAAGGGGCGAGGCGGAGCTGGAGGACGCGGTCACGCTCCGGGACGCCGTCAGCGAGGCCCAGACCTTCATCCCCCTCCCGGACCCGGAGCCTGTTCAGGAGGCCAATCCCGGCCCGGCGTCCGTTCCCGCGGGGCGGGACTGGCGGTATGTGGGGGAGGCCCTGGGCACCTATGTGATCGTGGAGCGGGGCGACAGCCTTTTCCTCATCGACAAGCACGCCGCCCATGAGCGGATACTGTTTGACAGGCTGAAAAGCCAAAAGCACCAGGCCGCGGGCCAGATGCTCATGACCCCCCTGGTGTGCGACCTGGGGGGCGAGACCGCCGGGACGCTGACGGAGAACGAGGCCCTTCTCAATGAGCTGGGCTTTGAGTTCTCCGACTTCGGCGGCGGCAGTGTGGCCCTCCGGCAGGTGCCTATCGACATGGACCTGTCCGACCCCGCCGGGATGCTGGAGGAGATCGCGGAGAAGCTGAAAACCGGCGGCAGGCGGGACGTGGAGGCCATGCGGGACGACGTGCTCCATACCGTGGCCTGCAAGGCGGCCATCAAGGCCGGGAAGCGGACGGACCCCAGGGAGCTTACGGGCCTTATCGACGCGGTGCTCTCCGGCGCGGTGCGCTACTGTCCCCACGGCAGGCCCGTCAGCGTGGAGCTGACGAAAGCGCAGCTGGACAGGAGCTTCAAGCGGGCATGAACAGGGTGATCGTGATCACGGGGCCTACGGCCACCGGCAAGACGGCCCTGGGCGTCCGGCTGGCGAAGATTTTGGGCGGCGAGGTGGTCTCCGCCGACTCCATGCAGGTGTATCAGTACATGGACATCGGCACCGCCAAGCCCACGCCGGAGGAGACGGAGGGCGTGCCCCACCATATGATCGACGTGGTCAGCCCCTTTGAGAGCTACTCCGTGTCCCGCTACGTGGAGGACGCGGCGGCGGTGTGCCGGGAGCTTCTGGGCCGGGGGAAGGTCCCCGTCATCGTGGGCGGTACGGGCCTTTATATCGAGGCGCTTGTCTCCGGCTGGGACTTTGAGCGCGGCCCCGGCGACGGCACGCTGCGGCAGGAGCTGTCGGCCATGTACGACGCGCTGGGCGGGGAGCGGATGCTGGAAAAGCTGGCGCTTGCCGATCCGGAGCGGGCGGGAAAGCTCCATCCCAACGACAAAAAGCGCATCGTTCGGGCGCTGGAGATCGCGGAAAACGGCGGCAATATCTCCCGACATGACCGGGAGACGCGGGCCGCGCCGCCGCGGTTCGAGGCGAAAACCGTCGTCCTGGGGTACGCGGACAGGGCCGATCTCTATGACCGCATCGACAGGCGGGTGGACGGTATGATGGCGCGGGGGCTTGTGGATGAGGTGAAAAAGCTCCTGGAGATGGGCCTGACCCCGGAGCATACCGCCATGCAGGCCATCGGCTATAAGGAGATCTGCGCGGCCCTGGCGGGAAAATGCTCCCTGGAGGAGGCCGTGGAGACCGTCAAGCGGGAGTCCCGGCGCTACGCCAAGCGACAGATCAGCTGGTGCAGGCGGTATGAGGACAGGCTTGATGTCATTTTTGAAAAAGTGCCGGATTTTGAAAAGGCCGTGTCTCTTTCGACAAATTTCTTGAAGGAGCTGGTATAAACTGTAAGCCGCAGGCCCGGAAGGGCCGAAGGAACACGAGAGGTTCCAAAAATATATAAAGCGCGCAAAGCGCGGAAAGGCGGCTTACATATGATAAAAGCGTTGAATATTCAGGATTCCTTTTTGAACGAGGCCAGGAAAAAGCGGGCGCCGCTGACGGTGTTTTTGGTGAACGGCTTTCAGATGCGCGGGGCGGTGCTGGGCTTTGACAGCTTCACGGTGATGCTGGAGAGCGAGGGGAAGCAGCAGATGGTGTATAAGCACGCCATCTCCACCATCGCCCCGGCCAAGTCCCTCAACATCCCGGAGCTGGAGGAGGAGCCGGAGGTCCTGCCGGAGCGGGAGCCGGCCTTCCGGTAAGCGCGGTTCCGGGTTCAGGGAACCTCTGAATAAATCGAAGTGCCGCCGGGAGCGGCGCGGCGATTGGTTCGGAGGTCCCCTTAGTCAGACAAAAAGGGTCCAGGAACAGGCCGCGGCCTGTTCCTGGAGTTGTTTTATCTCCTTGCCCGGATGGGAGTTTGCCGCCGGGGGGATTATTTTTAAGATGACATAATATATGTTGGACAAATCGAAAAAAGTGTGATATAATTCAAAGGTTATCAGTGCTTATTGAGAGGCGGAAGGAGGCCGGGGCGTGGAGCGGAGCGACGCGATCATCAAATTCGTGGCGGTTTTTGTGTTCATCGCCATCATGTGCTACCTGGGAATCTCCTTCATCTCCAGCTACCGGGACCCGCTGCGGACGGTGACGGCGTCGGGCATGGAGCTCCATGACGGGCTGGAGACGTCGGGATACATCGTCCGGGACGAGCAGCTTCTGACGGCCTCCGGCTCCAACGTTGCCGTGACGGTGACGGAGGGGGCGAAGCTGGCCAGCGGCGAGACCGTGGCCATCCGCTACTCCGGCTCCGCGGCGATGGAGCGGGCCCAGCAGATCAGCGAGATACAGATGAAAATACGCCAGCTGACGGCCCTGAAAAACGGCAAAAGCGAGGACGAGCTCTCCAAAGAGACCATCCTCTCCCTGGCGCGGGCCGTGACGGGCGGGGACTTGAGCGGGCTTTACGAGATCGAGCAGGATGTGGACGCCTACATCATCTACGGCACCGCCCTGGCCACCGGCAGTGAGGCGGAGGAGATCGCGGCGCTGGAGGAGGAGCTTCACCGGCTGAGCGAGAGTGCCTCGTCGGACACGGGGCGGGTGACGGCGCCGTTTGCCGGCACCTTCTCCTTTGCCGCCGACGGCTTTGAGAGCGTCACCCCCGACGATATGCGGGAGCTGACCGTGACGCAGTACAAAAACCTGTTTTCCGGACCCAGAGAGGTGGGCGACAGCGTGGTGGGGCGGCTGATCCGGGGCATCCGGTGGTATTACGCCACCCAGATAGACGAGGAGAGCGCCCGTAAGCTGACCATCGGCAAAAACGCGCGGCTCGCCTTCTCCCGCACCTACTCCCAGGAGCTGACCATGCTGGTGGAGAGCATAAGTCCAGCGGAGGACGGCGTGTGCGCCGTGGTCTTCTCCTCGGATAAGTACATGCAGGACGTGGCGGCCCTCCGGGGGGCCACCGCGGAGATCATTTTCGGCACCCTCTCCGGCATCAGCGTACCCAGGGAGGCCGTCCATGTGCTCACCGACGGGGACGAGATCGAGAACGTGGTCTATGTGCTCCAGGGCATTTCCGCCGTGGCCGTTCCGGTGAACATCATCGCGGAAAACGGCGATTACTACATGGTAGAGGAGGCCCGCGACGGCCTCCGGGTGGGGGATATCATCATCGTCCGGGCAAAAGAGCTTTATTCCGGCGCAGTCGTGGAGGGATAGGCGTGGACAGGAGCCTTATGGAGATACGGGACAGCGCCGCGCGGGTCCTGGAGCGGGTAAACGCCGCCGCGCAAAAGGCGGGTCACGGGGCCGTGCTGGTGGCGGCCTCCAAGATGAACGGCCCTGAGTGCGTGCGGGCCGCCTATGACGGCGGCGTCCGCCATTTTGGCGAGAACCGGGTCCAGGAGCTGGAGAGCAAGCTGGCCGCGGACGCCTACGCCGGCGCGACGGCGCATTTTATAGGGCATCTTCAGAAAAATAAGGTGAAGGCTGTGGCGGGCCGGACGGCCCTGATCCAGTCGGCGGACTCATCGGCGCTTCTCCGGCTCATAGGAAAGCGGGCCGAAGAGCTGGGAATTACGCAGGACGTGCTTTTAGAGGTGAATATTGGCCGGGAGGCGTCAAAGTCCGGCGTACTGCCGGAGGCGCTGGACGGGCTGGCCGCCGAAGCCGCGGAAATCCCTGGGATTTTCGTCCGCGGGCTGATGGCGATCCCCCCGGCGGGGGAGGAAAAGGAAAAAACTGTCCAATATTTTGAACAAATGCGAAAGCTTTTTATTGACATCGGCGCGAAAAAATACGATAATGTCAGTATGCGTATTCTGTCCATGGGGATGAGCGCCGATTTTGAGGAGGCCATCGCCTGCGGAGCCAATATGGTGCGTGTGGGTACGGCCATCTTCGGACAGCGGTACGTTAAGGGGTAAAGCGCCTCTTCGCGGCGGCAGCCGCAAGACCGGCCCAAAAGCGCTCCCGCGATCATCACATCGCCGGAGGCATAAAGAAATAAGCAATATATAATAAACAAATTTTTTGGAGGCTGTACAAATGGGACTTCTGAACGAGCTCAAGAAACTGACCAAGCCCTATGACGATGAAGAGGACGAATTTGAGGACTTTACACCCCGCGCGCCGGAGAAGATCCCTGTGACGCCCCGTACCGCCGCGCCCACGCGCGTGCCCACCGGCAATATGGCGGAGGACAGGCGCGACGCCAACAAGGTGGTGAACATCCACGCCACCACCCAGCTGCAGGTGGTGCTGGTGAAGCCCGACAAGTTTGAGAACGCCGCGGAGATCGCCGAGCATCTCCGGGACAAGCACACCGTTGTGCTGAACCTGGAATCCACCAACAAGGACGTCTCCCGCAGACTTCTGGACTTCCTCTCCGGCGTGGCCTTTGCCCAGGACGGAAAGATCAAGAAGGTGGCCCAGGGCACCTATCTCATCACGCCCTACAACGTAAACCTCATGGGCGACCTGATCGACGAGCTGGAGAACAACGGGCTTTATTTTTAAATCAAAATAGAAAACAGAAAAAACCGGACGGCGCGGCTGAGGCCTGACATGTCCGGACAGGCGGCGCGATGCCGGCGAGACGCAGGGAGTTGTCCCGGAGCGGAGACGGCGGCAGACGCGACGACGACACGAAAGGGTTGATTTGCATGTTGACACCTCAGGATATCGAGAGCAAGGAGCTTCCCAAGGCTGTATTCGGCGGGTATGATATGACCTCCGTGGACGAGTTCCTGGAACAGCTGGCCGCGGATTACGCCACGCTGTACAAGGACAATATGGTGCTGAAGGGCAAGCTGAAGGTCCTGGTGGAGAAGGTGGAGGAATACCGCTCCACCGAGGACGCCATGCGCATGGCGCTTTTGACCGCCCAGAAGATGAGCGACGATATGATGGCCGAGACAAAGGTGAAATGTGACGAGATGCTGGCCGCCGCCGCCCGCGATTCCGACGAATCCCGCGCCAAGGCGGCCGAGGACATCACCCATGAGGATATGAAGCTGGAGGCCGCCAAGGTCAAGACCGCCGCCTTCGTGTCCGCGTCCCGACAGATCCTGGGACAGTATGAGGCGTTTCTGGAGAAGCTTGACTCCGTGAACGCCCAGTACGGCGGAGTCGCGTCCGCGCCCGCCGAGCCCGCGGAACCGGCCCATGAGCCTGTTTTCTCCCCGGAGCCGGAGCGTGTCCGTATGTCCGCCGCCCCTGCCGCCCAGCAGGAGAGCGAGCCGGAGCCGGAGGCCGCCCCGGAGGCGGAGCCCGCGGCCCAGGCGAAGGAAGAGCCTGAACCCGCGCCGGCGTTTTCCGCCGAGCCCCCGGCGCCCCCGGAGGGCGTGGACCTGGGCGAGGAGCTGGAGCCGGACGAGCCCGCCGAAAAGAGCGGAAGCAAGGAGGCCGCCGCGGACGATATGACCGCCGCCACCCGCCGCATCGACATCGACGCCGTGCGCCGCTTTTACTCCGGCGACGGCGAGACCAAGCGAATGGCCTGGGATGAGGAGGACGAGCTGACCACGCCCCGGCCCAAGTTTGATTTTTCCGACCTGCGCTTCGGCGCCAACTACGAGGACGAGGAGCCTAAGAAAAAGGGCGGAAAAAAGGATAAATAACCGTTTATCCAACAATATATCTATTTTCCGGCGGCCTGTACGCCGGAAAAAGGCCGTCCGGCCTTTTTCCGCGGCAGCCGTAAGATAATCAGTCAGGAAATCGAGGAACTCCGAACATGCCACAGGATTACAACCAGACAGTCAACCTTCCGAAAACGGACTTTCCCATGCGCGCCTCCCTGCCGGCCAGGGAGCCGGGGATGCTGGAGCGGTGGAACGAGATTGATCTCTATCACGAGATGCTGAAGCGCAACGAGGGTAAGCCCCTCTTTGTGCTCCACGACGGCCCGCCCTTCTCCAACGGACATCTGCACATGGGCCACGCCCTCAACAAAGCCATCAAGGACTTCATTGTTCGCTACAAGTCCATGACAGGCTATAAGACCCCCTTCACCCCCGGCTGGGACAACCACGGGATGCCCATCGAATCGGCCATCATCAAGCAGCAGAAGCTGAACCGCAAGGCCATGAGCGTACCGGAATTTCGTTCCGCCTGCCAGGAGTTCGCCCAGAATTTTGTGAACATCCAGCGGGACGAGTTCAAGCGCCTGGGGTATGTGGCCGACTGGGACCGGCCCTACCTGACCATGGACCCGAAGTTCGAGGCCGAGGAGGTCAAGGTTTTTGGAGAGATGTACCGCAAGGGGTACATCTATAAGGGCAAAAAGCCCGTCTACTGGTGCCCCCACGACGAGACGGCCCTGGCCGAGGCGGAGATCGAGTACGCCGAGGACCCGGTCACCACGATTTTCGTAAAATTCCGCGTCAAGGACGACCTGGGGAAGCTCTCGGCTTACGGGCCCCTTGACAACATATATTTCGTCATCTGGACCACCACCACCTGGACCATTCCGGGGAATCTGGCCATCTGCCTGAACCCCGGCTATGACTACACCCTGACCCGCGCCAGCAACGGCGAGGTGTACATCATGGCGAAAGAGCTTGCCGAGTCCGTCCTCAGAAAGGCCGGCCTTGAAGCTGTCGAGGTCTTGGCCGAGTTCAAGGGCGCGGAGCTGGAGCTGATGACCGCCCAGCACCCCCTCTTTGACCAGACGAGCCTTGTGATCGTGGGCGACCACGTGACCCTGGACGCCGGCACCGGATGCGTACACACCGCCCCGGCCTACGGCGCGGATGACTTCTTTGTCTGCCAGAAATATCCCCAGATCCCCTCCGGGCGCGATCTGGTGGTGAATGTGGACGACTCCGGACGCTTCACGGCGGATGCCGGAAAATACGAGGGCCTTGACGTGCTGAAGGCCCACGAGCCCATCTACAATGACCTTGTGGCCTGCGGGGCGCTTTTAGCCAGCGAGAACATCACCCACTCCTATCCCCACTGCTGGCGGTGCAAGCACCCCATCATCTTCCGCGCCACCGACCAGTGGTTCTGCTCCGTGGACGCCTTCAAGGAGGAGGCAGTCCGCGCCGCCGAGGCCGTCACCTGGCTTCCCGACTGGGGCCGTGACCGCATCAGCTCCATGATCCGCGAGCGGGCGGACTGGTGCATCTCCCGTCAGCGCCACTGGGGCCTGCCCATTCCGGTGCTCTACTGCAAGAAGTGCGGTAAGCCCATCTGCACCCAGGAGACAATAGAAAAGATTTCCGAGCTGTTCCGGGAGCGCGGCTCCAACGCCTGGTTCGAGCTGGACGCGGACGAGCTGGCGCCGGAGGGCCTTGTGTGCCCTGAGTGCGGCTGTGACCACTTTGAGAAGGAGACGGACACCTTGGACGGCTGGTTCGACTCCGGCTCCACCCACATCGCCAGTATGGAGCTGGACGCCCCCCAGTGCTGGCCCGCGGACCTCTACATGGAGGGCGGCGACCAGTACCGCGGCTGGTTCCAGTCCAGCCTCCTCACCGCCGTGGCGGTCAAGGGCGGCGCGCCCTACAGGACCGTCCTCACCCACGGCTGGACCGTGGACGGCGAGGGCCGGCAGATGCACAAGTCCCTGGGCAACGGCATCTCCCCGGAGGACATCATCAAGAAGTACGGCGCGGACCTGGTGCGCCTCTGGGCCGCCAGCGCCGATTACCGCAACGATATGCGCTGCTCGGAGAACATCTTCAAGCAGCTTTCCGACAAGTATCTGAAAATCCGCAACACCGCCAGGTACATCCTGGGGAACCTCAACGGCTTTGACCCGGATGAGCTGGTGGCGTTTGACGAGATGCTCCCGCTGGACAAGTGGGCGATGGTGCAGATGAACGCCCTGGTGGAAAAATGCCTGGCGGCCTATGAGCGCTACGAGTTCCATGCGGTGACCTACGCCGTCCACAACTTCTGCGTGGTGGAGATGTCCAGCTTCTATCTGGACATCATCAAGGACAGGCTCTACTGCGACGCAACCGATTCCCTTTCCCGCCGCAGCGCCCAGAGCGCCATCTACGCCATCCTGGACGCCATGGTGCGGCTCCTGGCCCCCATCCTGGCCTTCACCAGCGACGAAATCTGGCAGGCCATGCCCCACGACAGGAGCGCCAACGGCCTCCATGTGATGCTCAACGATATGCCCGCCGTTCACCCGGAGTGCCGGTTTGACGAGGCCGAGGCCCGGCGCTGGGATAAGCTCATCGCCCTCCGGGCCGACGTGCTGAAGGCCCTGGAGCTCAAGCGGGCGGACAAGTCCATCGGCAAGCCCCTGGACGCCCAGGTGACGCTGTACATCGCCCCGGCGGCGAAGGAGGCTTTTGACGAGCTGGTGGGGATGGACCTGGCGCAGATGTTCATCGTCTCCCGCGTCAACGTGGTATACGGCGAGGGCGCGGGCCTTCCCGGCGAGAGCTTCCCCGGCGTGACCGTGGAGGTGGCCCCCTGCGACGCGCCCAAGTGCCTGCGCTGCTGGAACAGGGCGGAGACCGTGGGCTGTGACCACGACCATCCGGAGCTGTGCCAGAGGTGCGCAGACGTTGTTAAGAATCTCTAAGGCATAATATGATAGACAGCGGGCGGGTTTTTGACCCGCCCCTGTGAGTATAATGAGGTATGTATGCTTTATCTTCTCATCGCGGCGGCCTGCTGTGCCGCGGACCAGCTTTTTAAATACTGGGTGGTCAGCCATATCCCCCTGGAGGGATATGTGGAGCTGATACCGGGCGTTCTGGGCCTGACGCATATCCGCAACACCGGTATGGCCTTCTCCATGCTGTCCGGCCACACCTGGGTCCTGGCTGTGGTCTCCGGCGCTGTGGCGGCGCTGCTGATCTGGCTCCTTTTCAAGGGCAGGTTTACCGGCTGGGAGAAGCTGGGCCTGGCCCTGGTGCTGGGCGGCGACGTGGGGAACCTTATCGACCGGGCCTTCCTTGGCTATGTAGTGGATATGCTCAACCCGGAATTTGTGCGCTTCGCGGTGTTCAATCTGGCCGACAGCTTCATCGACGTGGGCGCGGTGCTGTTCTGCCTGCTGTATATCCTCCGCTCTCTCAGGGAGGAGAAGGCGAAAAAGGCCGCGGCGCTGAAGGAGGCCCGACATGACGGCGACACTGACGGTAACTGAAGCCGGGCGGGTGGACGCCCTGATCGCGGCGGCCATGCCGGAGCTCAGCCGCGCCTTTGTCCAGAGGCTCCTGGAGGAGGGGCGCGTCCTCTGCCGCGGAAAGGCCGTGAAGAAGAGCTATCGCCCGGAGCCGGGGGAGGTGCTTACGCTGGATATCCCGGAGCCGGAGGCGCCGGAGATCGCGGCGGAGGATATCCCGCTGGAGATCGTCTACGAGGATAAGGACGTCATTGTGGTCAACAAGCCCAAGGGCATGGTGGTCCATCCCGCCCCCGGCCATGCCGGCGGGACGCTGGTCAACGCCCTGATGGCCCACTGCGGGAAAGAGCTCAGCGGCATCAACGGCGTTCTGCGACCAGGCATCGTCCATCGGATCGACAAGGACACATCGGGGCTGATCATCGCCGCCAAAAACGACGGGGCGCACAAGTGCCTGGCGGAACAGCTGAAGGATCACACCCTGTCCAGGACCTACGAATGCGTGGTCATAGGGAATCTGCGGGAGGATACCGGTACCGTGGACGCCCCCATTGGCCGTCACCCCACCGACAGGAAGCGCATGTGCGTGACGGAGAAAAACGCCCGCCCCGCCGTGACCCACTGGGAGGTGCTGGAGCGTTTTCCGGGCTGTACCCACCTCCGCTGCCGGCTGGAGACGGGGCGCACCCACCAGATCAGGGTGCACATGGCCCACATCGGCCACCCGATCCTGGGGGACACCGTATACGGGGCAAAAAAGCCCGTTCCCGGCCTTCAGGGCCAGTGCCTCCACGCGAAAAAGCTGCGCTTTGTACATCCCGCCACCGGGGAGAGCGTGGAGGTGGAATGTGAGCTGCCGGCCTATTTTCAGGCGGTGCTGAAGAAACTGCACGAGCAAGCCCTCCGCTGACAAGCCCTCCGCTTCTGCGGCGGGCTTTTTCGCGTCATACTTCGTCAGACTGCTTGGCAATACACAAAGTATTCCCTGCGCAGTCTTCCTCGTCTGACACGAAAAATCCTCGCCGCTCGGCGTCTGTTTTTAGTCGAGTATTCGTTTGAACAAAATTAACATTTAATTCCTTGCTTTTTCGGTTTATATGCGGTACAATAAATTTTGTTCGATTTTGCGGGGAGGTGACGCGGTGAACGCCAAAATAAGACGCCGGGCCACGCCGGTGAGGCTCATTGTGCTGAGCTTCCTGGGGGTGATCCTGCTGGGGTCTTTTCTGCTCATGACGCCGCTTTCCTCGGCGTCGGGCGTGTGGACGCCCTATGTGGACTGTCTCTTTACCGCCACCTCGGCGGCCTGTGTCACGGGCCTTGCGGTGGTGGATACCGCCGGGTACTGGAGCCTTTTCGGGCAGATCGTGATCCTCCTGCTCATCCAGGTGGGCGGCTTGGGGGCCATGACCATCATCACGGGCTTTTTCTCCATGGTGCGCAAGCGGGCCAGTCTGGCGGACACCCGTATGCTGATGCAGGCCGCCGGCAACGACAGCTACGGCGGCGTGGTGAAGCTGGTGCGGCGGCTCTTTGAGGGCACCTTTCTCTTTGAGGCCGCCGGCGCGGCTGTGCTGGCTGTCCGGTTCGTCCCCCTCTTTGGCTGGGGAAAGGGCCTGTGGTTCTCCGTTTTCCACTCTATCTCCGCCTTCTGCAACGCCGGGTTTGATCTGATGGGCGATTTCAGGGGCGGCGCGTCCCTCTCCGCTTTCGCCACCGATCCCCTGGTGGTGCTGACCATTTCGGCGCTGATCGTCATCGGCGGCCTGGGCTTTATCGTATGGGATGACCTGATTAACACAAAATTCAGGCTCAAGGATTTAAAGCTCCACTCAAAGTTAGTGGTGGTGATGACGGGGGCGCTGATCGCCGTTCCCACGGCGCTCTTTCTGCTCTTTGAAAACTCCGCCGCCTTCGCGGGGAGCTCCCTGGGAGACAAGCTGCTCCTGGCGCTCTTTCAGGCGGTGACGCCGCGCACAGCCGGCTTTGCCACGGTGCCCATGGCGTCCCTTTCCGACGCCGGGGCGCTGCTCACCATGGTGCTTATGCTCGTTGGCGGCTCCCCCGGCTCCACCGCCGGCGGCCTGAAGACCACCACCGTGGCCGTGGTGCTGATCTGCACCGCCGCGTCCATGAAGAAGTCGCCTCCGGTGGTGTTCAAGCGCCGCATCGACGACGACACGGTGCGGCAGGCCACGGCTATCGTGGTCATCTATCTGACGCTGATCGTCGCCGCCACCTGCGGCCTGTGCGCACTGGACGCGGTGGCCCTGCGGGACGCGCTTTTTGAGGTGATCTCCGCCGTCGCCACCGTGGGCCTCTCCACCGGGATCACGGCGGCCCTGAGCGTGGGCGCCAAGCTCATTCTGACGGCGCTGATGTTCGCGGGGCGCATCGGGGGCCTGACCATGGCCATCGCCCTCACCGGCGAGCAGGGCGCGTCGCCTATGAAATTCCCTACCGGCAAGCTTTTGGTCGGTTGACAGGAGGTATAGTATGAAGTCCGTTTTGGTGATCGGCCTGGGCCGGTTCGGACGCCATCTGGCGGTGCGGATGCAGGAGCTGGGCAACGACGTGATGATCGTGGACAAGGACCCGGAGCTGGTGGAGCTGATGGCCAACCAGTTTACCGAGTGCTCCATCGGCGACTGCACCAAGGAGCCGGTGATCGAGTCCCTTGGCGTGGAGAATTTTGACCTGTGCTTTGTGACCACAGGGGACGATTTTCAGTCCTCCCTGGTGACTACGGCGCTTCTCAAGCGCCACGGGGCCAAGCGGGTCATCTCCAAGACCACCCAGGATATCCAGGAGATGCTCTTAAAGCAGATCGGCGCCACCGAGGTGGTCTACCCGGAACGGGAGATCGCCGAGCGCGTGGCCGTGCGGTATAACTCCGACAACATTTTTGATTTCATCCCCCTGACGGAGGATGTGGCCATCTACGAGATCAATCCCCCCAGGGCCTGGGTGGGGGATACCATTGTGGGTGTGGACGTGCGGAAAAAGCACAACGTCAACATCATCGCCATCAAGAAGGGCGAGAAAATCCTGGCCGCCCCCGGCCCCGGCTACATCTTCTGTGAGGGGGATCACATCATGGTCATGGGCGCCTCCTCCGACGTCTTCAAGCTGGCGGGCAAGGCGTAAAATGGCCGAAATGAGCTTCCGCGACCCCGCCCTTGTCCCCCAGGGGACGGAATTTGGCGTGATTATGACGGACGACACCATGGAGCCGTACCTGAAAAAGGGCGAGCCGGTGTTTGCCGCCCGTCCCGGCCCCCTGGCGCCGGGGGATGTGGGCATCTTCCTGACGGATGGGTCCTTTGTTTGCCGGCAGTATCTGGAGGACAGCGAGGGGAACGCCTATCTTTTTCCCCTGAACCGAGCCAGGAGGGAGCTGGACAGGACGCTTCCCGCCGGGGATGTGACGCTTTTTGCCAGGGTACTGATGCCGGAGCCGGCGCCGCTGCCGGGGATCGAGTGACACAGAAAATTAATCCCTATCAACTATGACGGAGGACGGAAAAATGGCAGATAAAAAACGGATCGTTACGCGGGCCGAACGGGACCCTGCCACCTGCTGGAGCGTCGAGGACCTTTTCCCCAGTGACGAGGCCTGGGAGAGGGAATTTGAGGCGTGCCAGGAGATCCCCGCCCAGGCCGCGGCCTACCGGGGCCGGCTGGGGGAGTCGGCGGGGACGCTTCTTGCGTTCCTGGAGCTCAGTGAAAAGACGGAGGAGCGGCTGGACCCGGTGTTTTCCTATCCCATGCTCCGGCACGACGAGGACACGGCGAATCCCGTCTATCAGGCCATGCAGGGCAGGCTTGCCAGCTTCGGGGTGAAGCTCAGCGGCGCCACGGCCTTTGAGGGGCCGGAGATCAACGCCATTCCTGAGGAGACGCTGGAGCGGTTCTACGCCCAGGAGCCGAACCTGGAAAAGTACCGCCGGTATCTCACCCGCGCCCGCCGGGGCCGTGAACATACCCTCTCTCAGCCAGAGGAGGATCTGCTGGCCGCCATCGGCCAGGTTTCCCGCGGGCCGTCTCAAATCTTCAACGCTTTTTCCGACGCGGATATGAAATTCCCTGCCGCCCTTGACAGCCAGGGCACGGAACACCCGGTCACCCACGGTAGCTTCCTGGCGCTGATGTCCAGCCCCGACAGGACGCTGCGGAAAAACGCCTACGACTCCCTTTATCACACCTACGCCAGCTATAAAAACGGCCTGGCCGCCATGCTGAACGCGGAGGTCCAGAAGAACGTATTCCTTGCCAGGGCGCGCAAGTATGATTCCGCCCTGCAGGCGGCCCTGTTCCCCTCGGAGATCCCCGAAAGCGTGTATCACAATCTGCTGGAGGCGGTGCATCAGAACCTGGACAAGATGTACAAGTATGTGACCCTGCGGAAAAAGGCCATGGGGCTTTCCCAGCTGCATATGTACGACATCTACGCCCCCATGGTCCCTGAAGCGGATCGGTTTATCAGCTTTGAGGAGGCGAAAAACGACGTTCTGGAGGCCACGAAGGTATACGGCGAGGAGTATAACAGCGTCCTGCGCTCCGCCTTTGAGGGCCGCTGGATGGATATTTACGAGAATGAGGGCAAGCGCTCCGGCGCCTATTCCAGCGGCGCGCGGGTCCATCCCTTTGTCCTGCTGAACCACAACGACAATCTGGACAGCGCCTTTACCCTGGCCCACGAGATGGGCCACGCCATGCACTCGTATCTCAGCACCAAAAACCAGCCCACGGTGTACGCGAATTATGTGCTTTTTGTGGCGGAGGTGGCCTCCACCTGCAACGAGGCCATTCTGATGCGGTATCTCCTGGGCCGCACCGGCGACAAGCGCCAGCGGGCGGTGCTGATCAACTACTTCCTGGAGCAGTTCCGCACCACGCTTTACCGGCAGACCATGTTCGCGGAGTTCGAGCTTAAGACGCACACCCTGGCACAGCAGGGCGAGGCCCTGACGGCCCAGCGGCTCTGCGATATCTACGCCGAGCTCAACCGGCTCTACTACGGTCCCGACATGGTGGTGGACGACGAGATCGCCATGGAGTGGGCGCGTATCCCCCACTTCTACCGCCGGTTCTACGTCTATCAGTACGCCACGGGCTTCTCCGCCGCTATGGCGCTGTCCCAGCGCATCCTCACCGGCGGCCCGGAGGCGGTGCGGGACTACCTGAAGTTCCTCTCCGGCGGATGCTCCACCGACCCCGTCTCCCTGCTGAAAATCGCCGGCGTGGATATGAGCACCCCCCAGCCGGTGAACGACGCGCTGAAGCTCTTCGGCGGCCTTATCGACGAGCTGGACGGACTTTTGGACGAATAAATCTACGTTCTCATTATACAAAAAACTTAAATTCGATTTTTTCCGGCGACATGCGCGTCGGAAAAAATCCCTTTTGTCGCACAAGTGTGCCCCTTTGGGGCGCGCGCAGGGCGACAGCAGGGTGATTTTCTCTGAATTTCGCAAAATTCAGAGAAAATTACACGCACGTTCTCCTTGTCGGAAAAAGCCCGTCAGGGCTTTTTCCGACAGTCTAAAAAACCTCCCGTTTCCGGGAGGTTTTTACTGTTCGCAAGGAAGAAGAAGGGATACGGTCAGGTCAGCTGAAGATACAGCTCCTTATACTGCGCGGCGGAGCTGTCCCAGGAGACGTCCTTGTCCATATCCCGCCGGACCATCTCATCCCAGCACCAGCGGTTCTCGAAGTAGAGAGTCTTGGCGCGATTGATGGCGTCCAGCAGGAGGCCGGCGTCGTAGCGGTCAAAGGTGAAGCCGTTGCCGGTGTTGGTGAACATGTTGTAGGGCTCCACGGTGTCCTTGAGGCCGCCGGTCTCACGGACGATGGGGATCGTGCCGTAGCGCATGGCGTTCAGCTGGGTCAGGCCGCAGGGCTCAAAGCGGGAGGGGACCAGCAGGGCGTCCGCGCCGGCGTAGATGCGGTGAGAGCGGGCCTCGTCGTACATGATGCAGGAGCAGACGCTCCCTCTGTAAGCGTTTTCATAGTACCGGAAGGAGTTCTCATACATGGGATCGCCGGTGCCCAGGATCACCACCTGGGTGTACTCGTCCACGATCTGGGGCATGATGGCGTTTACCAGGTCCAGGCCCTTCTGGTCGGTGAGGCGGGAAATAAGGCCGATGACCAGCTTGCCGTCGTCCACCTGCAGGCCCAGCTCCTCCTGGAGGGCACGCTTGTTGGCCTTCTTTTTCTCCAGTACGTCGTCAGCGCCGTAGTTGTGGGGGACGTTCTTATCGGTTTGGGGATTCCAGATGTCGTAGTCGATGCCGTTGACGATGCCCCGAAGCTTCCCGGCGTGATACCGCAGATGGGGGTCCAGATTCTCCCCGTAGGCGGGCGTCTGGATCTCCCAGGCGTAGGTGGGGCTGACGGTGGTGATGGCGTTGGAGTAGGTGAGGCCCCCCTTGAGCATGTTGGCGTCCACCCAGTTCACCGTCAGGGCGTCCTTGTTGAACACATAATCCGGCAGGCCGGACCAGTATTTGATGGTGGGGATGTTGTACACACCCTGGAATTTCAGGTTGTGGATGGTCAGGATGGTCCTGGCGCGGGAGAGCTTTGTATTATCAAAAAGCGTCCTCAGATACACAGGCACCAGCGCCGCCTGCCAGTCGTGGCAGTGGATGATGTCGGGTATCCAGTCCATGTAGTTGAGGGCGGCCAGGGCGGCCTTGGCGAAGTAGCAGTACTTGGGGATATCGTCTACCAGATTGGTATAGGGGTTTCCGCTGTTGAAAAACTCCTCGTTGTCGATGAAGTCATAGACAACGCCATCCCAGACGTACTCCATGATGCCCACGTAGTAGGAGCGCCCGTCGGCGCACAGGTCCATCCCGAAGGCGCCCCGGTAGACCATCTTCTGCTGGTACTCCCAGGGGATGCACCGGTAACGGGGCAGGATGACCTTCACATCGCAGTTGTGCTTGACCAGCGCCTTGGGCAGGGCGTACATCACGTCGCCCAGGCCGCCGGTCTTGACGAAGGGATAGCACTCCGAGCCGATAAACGCCACGCTTCTTCTGGGGGTGGTCTCCGCGGGCTCCTCCACAGGAGCGGCTTCCACAGGAGCGGATTCCACGGGGACGGCTCCTACGGGAGCAGCTTCCGCGGCGGCCTTCTTCACGGTCTCGGTCTTTTTCGCCTTGACCGCCTTTGGCTTCTTCTCCGCCTCTGCCTTGGGCTCAGCGGGGACCTTGGTCTTTTTGGCGGGCGCCGCCTTGGTTTCCGCGGCGGCCTTGACGTTTTTCACAGGCGCGGTCTTGGGTTCGGCGGCGGTCTTTTTGACAGCCGCGGTCTTTTCCGATTTATCTGCCGGCATAGTAAACACCTCCATAATAAATCAAGCGGGGATTTTTACCTTTTGCTTATAATAGCACATATTTTCACCGGATTCAAGAGATTGGACAAAAATGCCAGCTGGATTTTGCTCCGTATATTCATTCAATGCCCACATCTTGACAGAAGGTGTGGCCCGTCGTATAATGTCAAAATGAACGTGTTCATAAAAAGAGGTGATCCCGGTGCCCAAGATCATTGAGGGACTGGCGGAAAAGCTGGCGGCGGAAGCACGGCGGCAGTGCATGGAGTCCGGCTACGGAGCCATGACCATCCGTTCTGTGGCGGAGGCCCTGGGAGTCAGCCCGGCGTGGTGTACAACTACTACCCCTCCAAGGAGGATCTGGCCGCGGCCTTTATTCTGGCCGACTGGAAAGAAACGCTTGCGGCCATGGAGCCCAAACCCGGCGACACGCCGAAGACCGCCCTGCGTACCGTGCATCGGGAGCTTTTGGCGTTTTTGAAGCTGCACGGCGGCATTTTCCGTGACGCTCAGGTCAGCGGCTTTACGGCCATCTCCGCCAAATATCACACCCTGCTCCGGGCCCAGCTGGCCGCCCCCATCCGCGGGCTTTGTCCTGATGCGTTCACCGCCGAATTTATTGCCGAGGCCATGCTGGCCTGGACCATAGCGGGCAAGAGCTTTGAGGAGCTTGCCGCCCCCATGCTGAAGCTCTTCTGATCCACAGCTTTGTGTCCTTTCGGCGCGGCGGCATATCCTTTCGCGTCATACGGGGCCTCTCCGCTGATATGGAGGATTTTTGAAAGGAGAGGGTCAACGGGCCGGTCCGGCGGACAGCTTGCCGCGGCCAGCCCCTGTTCCCACGGCCCCTTCGCGTCCTCCGTCCTCCCCACCGGAGGACGGGAGACGCCCATACCAACCTGTGGACAAAGGCCGGACGGCCTTTTGTGATTTTCAAATGAATTTTCAGAAAAAAGGAGATTGTTCTTATGACTGTACTGATGATCGTGTTAAGCATCCTGATGATCGTTTGCGGCGTGGACTGCATGGTGACGCCGGTGGAGACCTTTGCCTCCCTGGGCTGGATCGCGGGCGTGGCCATTGTGGTGGCCGGCGTTTCCGCCATCTTCCGCTACGCGGCGGGCAGGGAAGGCCGCAGTATCTGGGAGCTGGTGGGCGGCATCGCCGGCGTTCTGTTCGGCGGCTTTATCCTGGTCAATGTCTTCGCCCAGTTCGCCACCAATATGGTCATCGCCTACGCCGCCGCGGTGTGGCTCCTGATTTACGGCATCACCGGCATCGCCGAAGCGCTGAAGCTCCGCAAGCTCAATCAGGAGCTTCCCAATGAACTGCGCACCGCCGGATGGCTGGTGGTGATGCTCCTGGGCGTCTCCACGGCGGTCCTGGGTGTTGTGTGTATATTCCAGCCCATGATCACCATGCTCTCCGTGGGGATGCTCATCGGCGTATCCATCCTGATCTCCGGTATCAAGACCCTGGTCCTGTCCATTCAGATCATCAAGGCGAAATAACGGGGTTCATTCCGGAAATGACCGCCGTGACGGCGGAGAAGAGGAAGGGATATCGATATGAAAATGGTGATTCGGCGTGTGGCAGCCGTGCTTCCGGCAATCGTGCTGCAGGTGCTTCTCTACCTGCTCCTCTTTACCTGGCTGAGGCCCTGGGCCACGGCCATAAGCATCGTGCTGGGCATTCTGGCCCTGCTTTTCGTGCTGTATCTGGTGACCCGTCGGGACGAGTCCACCTACCGCATCCTCTGGCTTCTGCTGATCCTGACTTTCCCGCTTCCGGGCGCGCTGTTGTACCTTATGCTGGGCAACAAGCACTCCATGGCGCCTATCCGCAAGCGAATGGAAAAGGCCGCGCCCCTGCCCCCGGAGGAGGACACCTCCGGCCCGCTCTATGAGGCGCTGGAAAAAGAGGACGGGCGGCTGGCCCAAACGCTCCGCCTGATCCAGCGTGACACGGGCCTGCCTCTTCGACAGGGTCGGGAGACGGAATATTATCCCCTGGGCGATAACATGTTCCCCCGGATGCTGGAGGAGCTGGAAAAGGCGGAGAAGTTCATTTTTGTGGAGTATCTAATCATCGAAAACGGGCTTTTCTGGGACTCCCTCACCGAGGTCATGGCCCGAAAGGCCGCCCAGGGCGTGGATGTGCGGGTACTGTACGACGATCTGGGCAGTATCTCCACCTACACCCAAAAGGACGCGGAGGCGCTTCGGAAGAGGGGCATCCAATGCGTGGCCTTCAACCCGCTTTTGTATGTCAGCGGGACGGTCAGCTGCCGCACGCATCGGAAAATGATGATCATCGACGGCAAGACCGCTTTCAGCGGCGGCGTGAATCTGGCGGACGAGTACATCAACCACATCACCCGCTTCGGCCACTGGAAGGACATCGGCTTCATGGTCCGCGGCGAGGCGGCCCGCAGCTTTACGCGGATGTTCGCGGAGCTGTGGAACGCCTTTACGAAAGATCCGGTGCCGGCAGGTTATCTGACCGCCCCCACCGGAGAGAGTGCCCGGACGGACGGCCTTGTCCTCCCTTATTACGACTCGCCCCTGCGCCCCGAAGCCACTACCAACGAGCTGTATATTGACCTTCTGGCCCAGGCGGAAAAATACGCCTGGTTCTATACCCCCTACCTGCTGCCCGGCGAGGCGCTGCTGGACGCCCTTGTCCGCGCCGCCCGACGGGGCGTGGATGTGCGGATCATCACGCCGGGTATTCCCGACAAGAAGATCGTTTACCGCATGACCAGGAGCTTCTATCCCGTCCTGTTGGAGGCCGGCGTAAAGATTTTTGAGTACACCCCCGGCTTCCTTCACGCCAAGGCGTGTCTGGTGGACGACAAGGCCGGCGCTGTGGGGACGGTGAATCTGGACTACCGCAGCCTGTTTTTGCAGTTTGAGAACAATACGGTGTTCTACCGCTCCTCTCTGCTGGACGATCTCAAGGCCGACTATCTTGACACCCAGTCCAAATCACGCCAGCGCAAGCTGGAGGACATGCGCGTCACCTTTGGCAAATGGCTGGTGGACGGCTTCCTCCGCCTCATCGCTCCGCTGTGCTGAGAGTTGAGCCGCAGTCCCTTTTCCGTATGCTTATGTGCAAACCATTATAATAAAGCGCCAAATAGAACATAAAAAGTGCCGGATTTCATTGAAATCCGGCACTTTCATGGTTGCGGGGGAAGGACTTGAACCTACGACCTCCGGGTTATGAGGCAGGGGAGAAGCGTTTCCTCAGTACATTCCCGTCTCACAAGTTGCGGTATTCTCACTTTGCGGAGACTTTGGATAACTTATGAGACGAATTTCTCACAAGTATCAGGGGGTTTGCATCAGATAAGCATCAGGCGGTTGAAAATTTTCTGAAATTTTCTTCGGGTTTTAAAATGACATATTACAATGAAAGTCCAATGGTGTGAAGTCAAGAATACAATAAGAGAAAATTTGCGAAAGAAGTACCCCAAAAGAGCAGTAACTAGGGGAAAAGGCAACAACAACCAAAGCCCTGCCCCAGGGGAATTTTGAAACAGGGCTGGCAGCGTCCGCGCGTCGAGCTTTAATTCAGCCCTCCGGTGGGATATACAGGCGGTTGTCCTTCAGCAGTCGAAAGACAAGCCGGACCAGTTTTCTGGCAGTCAAAGCGAGTGCGCGTTTATGCTGGAACTGGTTGACCTCCTTGAACTTGAGGTCATAGTAGCGCCGAAACTCGGAGTCGCATCTTCTCACGGAGTTGGCGGCTTCCAGCAGATAGTAGCGGAGGAAACGGTTGCCGGACTTGATGAGCTGGGTGTGCTGGGCCTCAAATTCACCGGACTGGTGCTGGGTCCAGACAAGGCCGGCGTACTTGGCGACAGAGGCCTGGGACTGAAACCGGTTGATGTCGCCGATCTCAGCGATGATACCGGCGGAGTAGACCTTACCGATGCCGGGAATGGAGGTCAACGTGTTAGGGATGATCTCAAACTGCTGTTCGATGGCCTTGTCCAACGTCTTGATCTGGCTCTCCAGAGCGCGCATGGCGGCGATGGAAACGGACATGGCCTGGTTTACCGAGTCGTTCACCGTCTTGGGCAGACGGTAGGAGCCTCTGGCAGCTGCCTGAATGGCCTTGGCAGCAGCCTCCGGGTCATCGAACCGACTACGTCCCGCTTTAGAGATAAATGCGGCAAGCTCCTCTAAATCCGCGTTTGCCAAGTCGTCGGCGGTTTCAAAATGCTCCATAAGGGACAGTGTCGTGGCGCTGGTGTTCGGGATTCCACTGGCCTGGGCGATGCCGGAGCACTTAAGGAATAAGTAGTTGGCGAAGCGCTGCTTCTCCCGTGTGAGATTCTGGACCGCGTAAAACCTGGCCCTGGTTAGCGTCTGGAGCGCTTTGTAGCGGTAGTCGTCCATGTAGACCTCCTTCCCGATCCTTCCGAATCGGAGATGGTCGGCGATGACGAAGGCGTCCACAAAGTCATTCTTGGGCAGGTCCGGGTAGGCTTCCTTGAACTTCCTGACCTGCTTGGGATTGAGGACATGGAGCTTCCTTTGGAACTGACTCAGCTTCCCATCCTCCCGGAGCGCGTATACCAGGCTGTCTCCGTAGACAGAGGTGGATTCCATGCCGATGACCACATCGCGGAGTCCCATAGCCCCCATCGCCGACACGATCTTCTCTGTCAGCAGTTTAGCACCGCCCCGGTTGTTTTGTAAAGAGAAGCTGCCATACTTGCTGCCGTCCGGTCTCATGAGGTAAGCCACGTTGTTTCTGCTTCCCACATCAATGCCAACGTAAAGTGGATCCATATTTTTCACCTCCCCGCAGTGGGATTTCAGGACCAGCAGGCAAAGGGATACCCATGGTAACCGGAGCGTCAGCAACCTCGCGTATTAGAATCATTCCGGAGCGAGCCGATGCGAAAGCCCTCACTGCTGAAAGGGCGGTCTTGCTTCCGGCAAACAGCTAATGAGTTTGCAGCTTACTTCCGGTCCAGGGGGACTGACTTTGCATGAAGCCGCCTTGCGGCGCAACGGGAGGAATAAGAACTTGTCCCTGCTGTCCTACAGCTATTGTACCACGGGCATCCCTTCGCCTGCTGGTTTTTCGGAGTGAATGACAGATAACACTTACAAAATTTCTGCCAAATCTTATTATACGAGGAGGTGTGAAATGAAAACCACTATTGAAAGAAGTACATCAGGAGATGCGCGGCTCACTGCTGAAATGCTCAGGCAGGCCGGTCTCGCATGGGCGGACGAGCTGGAGGCCCATGTCTCCGGGAGCGCGATCACCGTCACGAAAAAGCAGATGTCCGCCAACGACCTGCGGGAAGCCATGGGCAGCCTCGTCGTTCTTGCCGATGAATTCAGGTAGCGAGCCAACGAGATCTGCGCCGGCTGTGACGGGGAGGACTGTCCGTACATGGAGGACGAGTCGGACGAGGGAGAGGAGGACGACATATGAAAAAGACGAACTGAGCGTCGAGAAATCCGAGACCGGGTTGGCGTGCTGGCGGGAGGACAGGCCGGGTAGAGAATCTGTGGAACGGTCTCTTGAGATTGCGGATTGGTGAGCAGTCCTAACACGTCACGCCCTTCAGCAGATGCACGGTTGCTCGCAAGAAGGTTAAGCGGAGACGCTGGAGACAGTCCAGTGGCATGTCATCCCTCTGCCGTGTCGGTGACAGAGACGTTCCGTGTTCCTCACAATGCTGCGAGGTTACCGTCAGTCAACACCATGCCGGAAGTACATCAGCGCGCTGAGGGTACTGGGATGGACCTGACAGAAGTTGTGAGGACAGCGCGTCACTGACTCAGGGACGAGAGGACGCGGTGATCGTCCCTCTGCGCTTTTCTGAGTCAATGTCTCTGACGCACTCCACTACGCCGTGATGTTGAGTAAGTGCGGAGAGAGAAACCAGGCTCTCTGCATTGACTGATTCGATCCACTCTCTGTTCGGAGATGGTTGCGTCTCCCCGCCATCTCCCCGGAGGATGCGTTGTGATGGCACTCGCATAGATTCACCATCTGCTATGTCAGCGAGTCGAGTGGTCTCTGTGAAATGCAGACTCGCATACAACGGGTGCTCCGTGTTCCCCGCGAGGACGAAAGACTAACACCAGCAGGTGCTCCTCTGTCCTGACGGGTCACCAAAATCGGGACTCGTCCTCTGCACCTGCACTGCCTGCAGTTCGAGTGACAACGGTGTAGATGGCGCGAGCCAATCACCGCTCCGGGGTGAGCAAACGAATCAGGCTGAGAAGCTACAGAAGAAATCTTGTAGGAGCGTGCTGAAGGCAAGAGTGGTGACAGCGGCGGCGTATGGATTCAGTACTAAGCGCACGGCCACGCTGTCGCGGCGCTGGTCGCCGCGTGTGCCGCTTTCCCGCTCTGCATGGGGCAGGCGCGCCACGCAAAACAAGAGCGGCTTTTTAAGCCGCCGTCGGGGCGAGGTCAAGATGCCGTTTTCAGGCTTTTAGCCCCGTTCGATTATCGAACAAGATAAAGGGAGGTGGTCGCAAGCGCCCACCTCCCGGCCACAAAGCCCCGCAGTGCGGGGCTTTTTTGAGTTTCACCGGGGTGGTCGGTAAAAACGGCTGCCCCGGTTTCAGGTACACCTTGGGGCTGAAAACGCCCGTGACACAAGGGCTTTGGCGGTGTCACGGGCAGAAGGAGGACAATATTGGAAAATAATGAAAACAACAAGGTGAGGACCGCGGTGTGGCTCCGGCCCACTGCCATCGAGGACATTGACCACTGGATGAAACGGGACAACTGTAAAACGCGCAGCGAGTTCATCGACAACGCCCTCGCGTTTTACGTGGGCTACCTGGAGTCCAACGACGCCTCCAACTTCCTGGGCCCTGTGCTGTCATCCATGATCCGTGGCATCTTGGAGAACAACAATAACCGGCTCCGCGCACTGCTGTTCAAGTGGGCGGTGGAGCTGAACATGGCCTGTCACACCATTGCCGCCCACTTTCGGGTGGACGACATCGACCGAAAAGCTCTGCGGGCGTTCGCAATAGACGAGGTGAAGAAGACCTGCGGTCAGGTCAGCTTCGACCACGCGCTGGATGTGCAGAGGCGCATACCCGTGAAGGATGATACCAAGTGGCCAAGCTGATTTTTATCTCTCCCTATCTCAAGGGAGGGCAGGACAAGTCCAAATTAGCGCACCGCACCAAGTACATCGCTACACGTGACGGCGTGGACCTGCTCAGGTCGGAGCGTGGCTCGGAGGCTGCCACTGAGAAACAGCGCGAGTATATCCTGCGGCTCGTCAAAACGTTTCCTCAGTCGAAAGAGCTGGCGGAGTATGAGGACTACCTCTCCATGCACACCAAGGACGCCGCGTCGGATTTCATCGACCAGGTGTGGGAGCAGTTCATCGACTCCATGGACAAGCGCGAAAACTATCTGGACTACGTCTCCCACCGTCCCGGCGTCCAAAGCGATGGCGACCACGGACTGTGGGATAAGGACGGGAAGGTGCAAAATCTTAGCAAGGCCGTGGAGGAGGTGGCGAATCACCCCGGCATTGTGTGGACGCCGGTGGTGTCGCTGCGGCGTGAGGACGCGGAGCGGCTGGGCTACACCGACGTGGATAACTGGAGGGCGCTGGTCAACTCGTGCTCTCAGGAGATCGCGAAGGGGTACAGGATACCGCTGGAGCATCTGCGCTGGTACGCTGCGCTGCACGAGAAGGAGAAGCACGTCCACATACACATGGTTGTGTTCTCCTCCAACCCGAAGGAAGGGTATCTCACTAAGCAGGGCATCCGGGACATCAAGTCCGCGTTTGCAACGCGCGTCTTCGAGCAGGATCTGCTGCACGCCTACGAACGAAAGACCGAGTACCGAAATGCGCTTGGGAAGTCAGCGCAAGCGCGGATGGCGGAGCTGGTTGCCTCCATGAACAGCGGGACTGGTGTCAGCGAGCGGCTGGAACAGCTCATCGGCGAGCTGGCAGAGAAGCTCAAGACCACCAAGGGACGGCTACCTGCCGCCGAGGGTCAAGAGCGTCGTCGACGAGATCGTGGACGAGCTGGCAAAGGACGATAGGGTCGTGGCGGCGTACTCTCTCTGGCAGGACATGCAGGACGAGGTGGTCCGCACCTACACCGACGACCTGCCGGAGCGTGTGCCGCTGTCCCAGCAGAAGGAGTTCAAACCCGTGCGGAATATGGTGATCCGCGAGGTGCTGAAGCTCTTCGAGCGCAGAGTCACGTTCGAGGACGGGGACATGGACGACGAGCCGGAGAGCGCGGAGACAGTACCGCCTCCGACCTCCGGCATCCACAAGATCTATGAGCAGGCCGAGCGATACCGCAGAGCGAAGAAAAAGCTCTACGATGAGGACGCGGACACGGACGAAAAGCGGTTCGCCATTGAAATGCTGGAGCGTCTGTGGGATGAGGGATACACGATTGCCGCCCATCAGCTGGGTAAGGTGTACCGCGATGGGTTGGGCGTCGTCGCCGATTGGGTAAAGGCCGAGGGATGGTTTCGGAAATCCGCGGAGCGCGGTACAGTTTGCGCTGCCTACGCTCTTGGAAAGCTCTTGCTGCCTGCCGGCCTGTCCACCGAGGCCATCCTCTGGCTCAAATATGCAGCCGATGCCGGTGACCAGTACGCCCGGTACACGTTGGGCAAGGTCTATCTTGCTGGGGAAAACGCGGAGAAGGACGTGGACACAGCCGTCGAATATCTGAGAGCCTCCGCCGAGCAGGGGAACCAGTATGCGCAGTACGTCCTCGGCAAGCTTTATCTGCTGGGCCGGGATGTGCCGCCCGACAGAGAAGCGGCGGTGTACTATCTTCCCCAATCGGCGGAGCAGGGAAACCGTTATGCACAATTCTTCCTGGACCACTTAAACGACATACGCACTCCGTCCATCGGCTTGACCGCCCTGCGGATGTTCCACCACATGGCGAACATCTTCCGTGACACCACAGCCCAGGACTCCACCCACATGGGGCTTCACATCGACCGTAAGCGGCGGCGCGAGCTCCAGGAGAAACGCATCGCCATGGGCCACAAGCCGGACGACCATGAGGACGAGAAGATGAATCAGAGCATGGGTTAAACGAGCACAAAAAAGGGCGGGGAATTTCCCCGCCGATTATTATATAGCGTCTGCAATTCCTAACCGCTATTTCATCTCCACAAATCCTACGATCAGATCCACAGCCTCGGCGGTGATGTCCTCCGGGGCTTTTTCCTCAAAGGAGGCGTTGCGGCTTGTAAGATCAAGCATCCGCGCCTGGTCGCAGAGGATAACGCCGTCTGTCTTTGTGCGGTCGTCCAGGCGGACATGGAACGGGTGGCCCTTGTCCGTGTGAGTGATGGGGCACACCATAGTGAGACTGCTCACGCGGTTAAATAAATTGTTACTGACTACCAGCGCCGGACGCCGCCCGCGCTGTTCGTGACCGGATTGCGGGTCGAAATCAAGATAGACGATGTCTCCCTGCTCGAAAATACTCACCATGCCTCCGCGCCCTCCGATTTGCCCCAGTCGACCTCGGGCTCCGTGTCGATACGGCCAAGCTCCTCCGCGTCCTTACCATAGAACGCAGTCAGGCGCTCCTCCAGCGTGCGGTGCTGCCGAGGGATTGCGGCCTTGATCTGCAGGCAGTTCCCAACTTGGACGATCTCCACGCGGTCATTCTCCCGAAGGCCCACGGACTCAAGGGCTGTCTTGGGAATCCGCAGGCCTTGACTGTTGCCCCATTTTTGAATCGTAGCATACATCTCAGCCACCTCCTACAAGTAGTATATACAAAGTATAAACCGATGTCAAGAGCATTATACTAAAAGAGAGGTTTGTCCCATTCACAGATTTTCCGAAAAACCATCCAGCCGTGACACAAAAAACGTACAGCCTCCCGCCAAGGGGCGACTGCGCGCTTTTGCTGAACCGGGGGGAGGTTCACAGTGACCCCCCTTGAAGGACCCAGTATAACAGAGAATATAGAACAGAGGAAGAAGTAGATATTACTCACTTTCATATCTGTTTTTCGGTTGATTATATTGCTCTCTCTGCCCATCAAAAACCATCTGGATGGAAAAGCGATTCTCCCTTTTGACGATCATATTTCTCTCGACTTTTTCGCCTCTCTGCGGTATTGTGTGTTGCCAAAGGGGGGCTGAAAATGGACAGCGTCATAAACGAGCTTTACTACGGCAACATTTGCCCTGTCGAGCAGATGGGCAGGCTTACGCCGGAGGCAAAGGATATTTTGAAGCGGTTTCATGAAAGCGAGGATAAGCTTGAGGAAAGCCTGAATGAGCAGGAAAAAGTCCTGTTTCAAGACATTCAGGATGAACGGCTTGAGGTTGCTTGTATCATTCAGGAAAAACGCTTCCGTGAAGCCTTCACGCTGGGGGCGAGACTGATGGCCGAGATGCTCATGGGCGGCTTACCTATATCATAAAGCTATGCAAGGTCATCATGTGGTTGCCACATGATAGAATCAGAGTCAGTCCATGCGGAAATAAATATCGTTGGCGGCAGGCGATACCATTTGCCCGCCGCTGGTTTTTGTAGAACGATAGCTTTGCTGGCAAAATAACCAGAGTCGGATTCTGACACACTTTCCAGCTTAAGCTACGGACATGTTTGAGTGGCGTAAGTAGCAATATAAAAGATTGAACGCGGAATTTCAAGCCCCAATGAGAAAAATTCTCGTGTTTTCTTTTTGCCCTGATTGTGTGAAATCCAATTTTTAATATTTCTCAAACAAAACTCAAAAATTTCTCAAACATCAAGGCGCTATAATCAAGGCACAAATGAAATCAAAGGAGGGCATCCCAAATGAAAAAATGTATCATTCCCGCAATCGTCGCCACTGTGCTTGGCATCGTCGGAGCTGTTGTAGCGATCCTTCGCCGCAGGCAGGCCGCGAACTAATTGGAAACAGCAAGGAGGCAGGCAAAATGAACGCAATCGAAATTCGGGGGCTGTCAAAAAGCTTTCGCGGTCTGTATGCCGTGGACAACTTGAACATGACCGTCCCCGTGGGAGCCATTTACGGCTTCATCGGAGAAAACGGCAGCGGCAAATCCACCACGGAGAAGCTGATCTGCGGCCATCTGGTGCCGGACAAGGGCAGTATTAAACTGTTCGACCGAAAATACACAAATGCGGGTGTACGGGCGCGGGTCGGGGCGCTCATTGAGAACACCGGCTGTTTCCCAAATTCCAGTGTGTGGGACAACCTGATGATGCAGGCCATCAATCTGGGGCTTTCTGACCGTGCGGGCGAAATCGACCGTGTACTGCGGATCGTCCGCATGGAGGACAACGCAAAACTGAAATTCAAAAAATGCTCCCTCGGCATGAAACAGCGCATCGGTATCGCTATGGCGCTTTTGGGCGACCCCGCCCTGTTGATTCTCGACGAGCCGATCAACGGTCTGGACGCCGAGGGTATGAAAATGATGCGTGAGATTCTTGTTGACATCACCCAGCAATATGGCTGCACCGTCCTCATTTCCTCTCACATCCTCGGAGAGCTGGAGAAGATCGCCACTCACTACGGTATTATCCGACAGGGCAAAATGATTCAGGAGCTTTCCGCAAAGGATTTGGAGAGCCGAGCCAAGGTGTTCACCTCGCTGAAAACGCGGAATATGCAGGGGGCTTTCGGACTTCTGCGGCAGAAGTTCCCGGATGTTCGGGCAGAGGACGGCTATATCCGTATCTACGATGTGGACGATACGGAGGGTATTGTGGGGCTTTTGATGCAAAACAACTTCCCGGTCAGCGAGATCAAAAAGAACAAGATCGGTCTGGAAGAATACTATATCGAACTGATGAGCAAAAAGGAGGCGTGAGAAAATGGCACAGACACATGAACTGAAATTTGAAAATCCCAGCTTTGGCAAGCGAATCCGTGGTATGCTGGGCGTGGATTTCTACCGGCTGTTCCATACGCCGATGTTCTACATCTTCCTTGCTATTGCCGCAATCATTCCGGCCATGATCGTTAGTATGACGGGGATGACGGGATCGGACGGCGCTGTCACCCAGCCCTTATACACAAATGTTTGGAACATTGTGGCAGCGGACTCCCCGCTCTACATTGTCCATAACATCGGCGAATATGCCAACATG
The DNA here is from genome assembly GCA_947626845.1 of uncultured Oscillospiraceae bacterium. Classification (GTDB taxonomy): domain Bacteria; phylum Bacillota; class Clostridia; order Oscillospirales; family Oscillospiraceae; genus RUG626. The sequence continues at coordinate 82,661 of CANQTW010000007.1, forward strand.
AATATGGTGTTTATCTTTGGCGGCATCATGGTATCCATCTTCATCGGCCACGACTATCGCAGCGGTTATGTGAAGCAGCTTTTCACCACCCACGCCAAAAAGCGGGACTACATGATCTCAAAATCTCTGGTCAGCGCGTTCTCTATGGCGTGTATGTGCGTGACCTATCTCATCGGCGGCGTGGTCGGTGGAATGGTCGCAGGGCTGTCCTTTGAGGTCAACGTCGGATCGCTACTCATCGCCATTCTTGGTAAGATGGTCATGAGCCTTGGCTGGGCAAGCCTCTATACCTTCCTCAATGTGATCTTCCGGCGCTACTTTGGAATTTCAGTGGCGGCTTCGTTCTTCATCGGCACAGGTATTCCTATCATCGGCGCGGCGGCCATCATCGGCAACAATTCGCTCCTGAACGTGTTCCTGTACGGTTCTTCGGTGTATGCCTGCCTTTCCAGCAATCTTGTGACCATGCTTGTGTGCGTCGTTGTTTCCATGGCATGGACAGTCATTTATAATCTGCTCGGCTCCCTTGTGCTGTCGAGATGCGATGTGTATTAAGGAGGTGGCAGGCATGAATGCAATCGAAATCAGAGGACTTACAAAAAACTTTGGCAGTAAGCAAGCCTTAAAAGGGTTGAATATGACCGTCCCCGCCGGCGCAATCTACGGCTTTATCGGGGAAAACGGCTCCGGCAAATCCACCACCGAAAAGCTCATCTGCGGCCTGATGCCGTCAGACGGCGGCACGATCAAGCTGTACGGCAAGGACTACACCGATCCAGATGTGCGGGCGAAAATCGGTGTACTGATCGAAGCCCCCGGCTGTTTCCCCAACATGAGCGTGTGGGGCAATATGATGCTCCAAGCGGCGAATCTCGGACTGAAAAAGCCGGAAGAAGAAATCGGCAAGGTCTTGAAGCTGGTCCGCATGGAAGGCGCGGCCTCCAACAAATTCAAGAACTGCTCCCTCGGTATGAAGCAGCGCATCGGCATTGCTATGGCGCTGCTGGGCGACCCGGCACTGCTGGTGCTGGACGAACCAATCAACGGTCTGGACGCCGACGGTATGCGGATCATGCGGGAGGTGCTGGTGGACATCACGAGGGATAAAAACCGCACCGTGCTTATTTCCTCTCATATCCTCGGAGAGCTTGAAAAGATCGCCACCCATTATGGCATTGTCCGTCAGGGCAAAATGCTCTGTGAGATGACCGCCGCGGAGCTGGAAGCCGGGTGCCGCACCTATATCTCACTGACTTCCTCGCAGAACAGCCGTGCAAAGGCGCTGCTGTCCTGCAAATACTCCCGCGTGGAGGAAGATGAAAGCGAGCATATCCGCGTGTACGATCAGGCCAAGCCAGAGGAAATCGTCACCTATCTCTATGAAAACGGTATTACGGTAAGCGAGATCAGCACAGAAAAAATCGGCTTGGAAGAATACTACATAGACCTGATGAAAGAAAGGAGGGCGTGAGCCATGGCAGGTACAGCGAGAAAAACAAATCGGGTAAAAAGTATGCTGGCGGTGGATTTGCGCCGGATGTTTACGACACGGTTTCTCTATATCATGATGGGTATTTGCCTCGTTATGCCGATCCTGATCCTTGTGATGACAACGATGATGGACGGCAGCGTAACGGTTGATCCGCAGACCGGCGCGGAAACAGTCATAGAGGGCTTCAAAAACACCTGGCAGACCATTGGCTCACTTCCGGGCGAAGGCGGTATGATGGACATGAGCCTGACGAGTATGTGCAACATCAATATGCTCTATTTCTTCGTTGTCATCCTCGTGGGAGTATTCGTGGCGGAGGACTTCCGCAGCGGCTATGCAAAGAACCTGTTTACGATCCGGGCGCAGAAGGGAAACTATGTGATCTCCAAAACGGTGGTTTGCTTCATCGGGAGCGTTCTGATGTTCCTTGCCTACTTCACCGGAGCGATTTTTGGCGGAGCCATAGCTGGATTGCCTTTTGACACAACGGGATTCGGCATAGGCGGTGTGGTCATGAGTATGCTGTCAAAGCTCTTTATGGTGGCTGTTTTTGTGGGGATCAGCTTGCTGATCAGCGTCGCAGCCAAAAGTAAAACGTGGCTTTCCATTGTAGGCGGACTAATGGCTTCTATGCTGCTCTACACAATGGTCCCGATGATAACGCCACTTAACTCCGGCCTCATAAACGTGATCATGTGTTTCGCTGGCGGCGTACTGTTCAGCATTGGACTTGGTGTGGTAAGTAAGATCGTGCTGAACAAGACAAGTTTGGTGTAAAAATATCAATTTTAATATTTCTCAAACAAAACTTGAAAGTTTCGCAAACATTTCGGCGGTACAATACAATCAGCAAGTGAGAGATCACTAAAAAACGGAGGTAATTATCATGAAAAAGCTCGAAAAGGCAAACGAAAAAATCGCCGACGCAGTTGTCGGCGGGTACAAGAAGATTGAAGAAGGCGTTGTGGGCGGCTATAAGAAAGTCGAGGACGGCGTGACCGGCGCGTTCAAAAAGGTCGAGGACGGTTTCGTTGGGAAGTTTCTGACCCACGAGGGGGAGACCGTGGAGGACGCAGAGAAGCGTCTCGCGGAGGAACAGGCCCAGCGTGAGGCCGCCGGGAAACATTAAATCCCCATCACGCGCCGCACGGTTTTCACTGTGCGGCGCAAATTTTTAATAATTCTTTTGAAAGAGGGGGAGAAGCCTTATGAAACAACTTACGGTACAGGTCCGTGCGGAGCGGGAGGCCCTGACGGCGGAGTGCTTCGAGGTGCTTGGCTGGATGGAAGCCAGCCGTTCCAGGGAGAGCGACACATCACCCGTGACGAATACGGTATGGGTTCGGGAGGACGAGGAGTCAGCCGCTCAGGCGGAAAAGCGGGCCCGGTGTCAGGCGGTGCTGGGGGAGATTGAGGCCATCGACAGGAGGGTGGAGCGATACTATCTGGAGCGGGTGGTCCTGGTGGGCATGGCAGGAGCGGCCTGCATCGGCCTCAGCTTTCTGTTCCTGCACTTGGGACTGCACATTCTGTTCACGACCTCGCTCCTTCTGGGGCTGTTCGGCTGTTCCATTACCCTGGCCCTGCGCCCTCTCTTAACACGGATGGGCCTTCGGGAACTGGGCGGGGACATCGCGGTGCTGGAGGCAAAGCTTCGGATGATCCTGACGGAAGAGGAGGGCTGACCCATGAAGCCGGGACTGCTTTCTTCAAAAGCTTTTGACAGCCGTGTGCCCGCCGATAGGGTGACCGGCCGTGAAAAAATACTTGGTCACTTTATGGGGCCCATCGCCGTGGTGGTGATGAACTCCATCCTGAGTAATTACTTAAACGTCTACTACACCGATGTTCTGAAAATCGGCGGCATCTGGGGCGGGATGTTCATCAGCACCTTCCCCATTGTGGCGAAGGTGCTGGACGTGCTGACTTTTATTTTCATGGGGCTGGTAGTGGACCGCACGAAGTCCCGGCAGGGCAAAGCCCGCCCTTGGATTCTCCTTTCAGCGCCGCTGATGGTGGTCTGCCTCATATTGCTTTTCGCGGTACCTACGGGCAATGACAACCTCACCGCCATTTGGATCTTCACAAGCTACACCCTTTTCTACGCCGTGGCCTTCACCATGTACAGCACGGCCCACACCCTGCTCGTTCCTCTCGCGACAAACGACCCGGCGGAGCGTCAGCAGCTCTCCACCGTGGCCAACACGCCCAACATGGCGGCGGGGTCCTTAGTGGCGATTTTGTTCCCCTGCCTGCTGGTGCCCTTCATGGGCGTGGCGGTGGAGCGATGGATCGCCGTGGCGTTGGTCCTGGCCATCGTCTCCCTGCCGCTCATACTGATGGAGTTCTTCTTCACCCGTGAACGGGTCACCCAAGCATCGGCGGAACCCGGCCAGAAGGTGAGTCTCTCCGCCCAACTGCGGTGCTGTGTGAAAAGCCGGAACTGGGTGGTGCTGATGGTCTACCTGACGGTCATCAACCTGAGCAACGCCCTCTTTAGCGCAGGGACCTTTTATTACTGCAACTGGGTGCTGGGCAGCTACAACGACGGCTACACCCAGGCGCTGTTCTACGCCCTGGGGCAGGCGCCTCTGGGTGTGGGGCTCCTGCTGTGCAACCCTCTGGCAAAGAAGCTGGGAAAACGAAACTCCATGATGCTGGGCATGGCGGTCTCCACCCTGGGGGCGGGGCTGTGCCTTGTAAATCCCCGGAGCCTTGCTGTGGTTTTGGCAGGTCAATTTATCCGGGCCCTGGGCCTCATCCCAAGCACCTACATGGTCTCCAGTATGCTGGGGGACACCTTGGACGACGTGGAGCGTGTCAGCGGCCAGCGGTGCGACGGGTTCTCCTCCTCCGTGTTCAACTGCATCGTTACCATCATGGGTGGCGTGGCGCTGTGTATCTTCAATTTCGGTATCTCCCATCTGGGCTACCAGGCCCCAACGGCAGACATAATCCCTGTACAGAATGACGCTATCCAGACATTCATCATCTTCTGCGTTATCGGCGTACAGATCATAGCGTATCCGCTGATCGCCATTATCACTCGGCTGATGAGGCCGGACAATAAGAAAATTTTTGAAAGGCCCGAAACTTAAACAAAACTTTAACATTTGTGTGTTATCATAAGAAAAAACGCAAGGGGGCCTATCCATGTTTCAGATATTGGTGGTGGAGGACGACAAAGACCTGAACCGCACGGTTTGTTCTTTTCTGAACAACAGCGGCTATAAGTCCGTGGGGTGTCTTTCCGCAAATGAAGCCTACGATGCTATGTACGGAAATACCTTTGACCTGATCGTTTCCGATATTATGATGCCCGGTATCGACGGTTATGAGTTTGCGAAAACGGTGCGCTCACTTAACGTGGATATACCCATCCTCTTTATGACGGCGAGGGATGATTTTGCGTCCAAGCAGAAGGGCTATCGAATCGGGATCGACGACTACATGGTCAAGCCTATCGACTTGGACGAGCTATTTCTGCGGATCGGGGCGCTGCTGCGGCGAGCAAAGGTCGCCACCTCTCACAAACTGGAGATCGGCAAGCTGCGGCTTGATATGGACGAGCGTACGGCGGTCTATGACGGCGAGGAAATATCCCTGACAACGCGGGAGTTCAATATCATCTACAAGCTGCTGTCCTATCCCGGCAAGACCTTCACCCGTACCCAGCTCATGGACGAGTTTTGGGACGCGGAAACAAATACTGCGCCGAGAGCGGTTGACGTTTACATGACAAAGCTGCGGGGGAAGTTTGAGAAATGTACAGAATTTGAACTCAAAACCGTTCACGGTTTAGGCTATAAGGCGGTGATACTGTGAAATCGGATTCAAGATTAAGGCGGTTCCTGTTCTCTTTGAGAAGCTATGTTGCCTTTTTTCTACTGATGTCCTTTGTGATCACCTGTTGTATGCTGCTGTTCCTGAATACGCTGGCAGGTTCCATGGAGATCACCTATACCGAGCGGGAGATTCGTCTGGCCGCTGTCACAACATTCGGCAATGTAATTTTTCTGAGTTTACTGTGTACCATAATCGACGGCGTGCGTCGGAAATATATGGTGGAACGCCCGGTGCGGCGGATCGTGCGGGGGGCAGAAAAACTTATGCAGGGGGACTTTACCGCACGGATCGAGCCCTACCACGGAATAAACGAACGGTCGGGCTTCGACACCATCATCGACTACTTCAACCGCATGGCGGAGGAACTTTCCGGCGTGGAGACGCTGCGGACAGACTTCATCGCCAACGTGTCCCACGAATTGAAAACGCCGCTGGCCGTCATGCAGAATTACGGCACCATGCTCCAAAGTCCCGATCTGACCGAAGCACAGCGGATGGAGTATGCGAAGGCTATTACTGAGCAGTCCCGCCGCCTGGCTGACCTCATCACCAATATTCTAAAGCTAAATCGGCTGGAAAACCAGCAGATTTATCCCGCCGTGAAACGGTACAATCTCGGAGAGCAGCTTGCCGAGTGCCTCTTGAATTTTGAAAGCACATGGGAGAAAAAGAACATCGACATTGAGACGGACATTGAGGAAGAATTGATCGTTCAGTCGGATGACGAGCTTCTTTCTCTCGTATGGAACAATCTGTTCTCCAATGCCCTGAAATTCACGGAAATCGGCGGCACAGTGTCCGTGACACTGAAAACCGAAGGCGATTATGCCACCGTCCGGGTATCAGACACCGGCTGTGGTATTTCGCCGGAAACAGGCAAACATATCTTTGAAAAGTTCTATCAGGGCGACACCTCCCATGCCACGCAGGGCAACGGCTTGGGGCTGGCGCTTGTCAAGCGGGTGGTGGATATTGTCGGCGGGGATATTTCCGTAGAGAGCGAAGTCGGAAAAGGCAGTACCTTTACCGTGAAAATCAGGAGGGCAGCGAATGGAGAAATTCAAGGAGCTTCTTAAAAGGATATTCTGCCTGCCCCCTATTTGGACGGTAGTTGCGGCGTTTTTGGGCTATGGCTTTGTGATTGTAGTGGCGGTGTTCGACATTCAGAATCCTATCCTGCAATATGCCTCCTATATTGCCTCCGCTTACGCATTGATTGTTACTATTACGGGATTCATTTATATCAACACGATAATCGGCGGTGTGAGAAAATTTGCCTCCAATCACCCGCTGATGAAAAAATTTCGCTCCACCAAGGTGGGCGAAAAATACATGACCGACGTGCGCTTCCGGGCGGGAGTCTCGCTGTATCAGGGCTTTTTCATCAATCTTTTGTATATCGTCATGAAGCTGGTATCGGGTATCATGTACCGCTCCCTGTGGTTCATCGCGCTGGCTTTTTATTACATCCTGCTGGCCGTGATGCGCTTTATGCTCGTGCGGCGGCTGAATGTGCAGGATGAAGCATCGGAGCTGCGCCGTTACCGGCTGTGCGGAATTATGCTTTTGTTCATGAATCAGGCGCTTGCCGGGATAGTTGTATTTATGGTGCATCAGAACCGGGGCTTTGATTATCCGGGACTGCTCATATATGCGATGGCCGCGTATGCCTTTTACGCTGTCATAGTTGCCGTAATCAATATCGTAAAGACCCGCAAGCATAAAAGTCCAATCCTTTCAGCGGCCAAGGCAATCAATCTTGTGGCGGCAATGGTGTCCATTCTTTCGCTGGAAACCGCAATGCTGGCACAATTCGGCGGGGACGATGATCCGCTGTTTCGTCAGGTTATGACTGCCGCGACAGGAGGCGGCGTCTGTACCATCGTGATTGGTATGGCAATTTACATGATCTGGCGGGCAAATAAAAATCTTAAAAAGATTGAATTTAACAATTCTCAAACATAACTTGAATGTTTTGCAAACAGTTGACTGCTACAATATCCACAGAATCCTGAAAGGAGTAATGGATCATGGAAGAAAAGAAAGAAACCTTCACCTATACCTATTCCGCAAAGGAGCAGGAGGAAATCAAGAAAATTCGGGACAAATATGCGCCCCCGACAAAAGAAGAAACAACTATGGAGCGGCTTCGCCGTCTGGACGAAAGCGCCACAAAGGGTGCAACCGTCGTCTCGCTGATCGTCGGGATCATCAGCGCCCTGCTGCTTGGCGTTGGGATGTGCTGCGCGATGCTACCCGGCTGGGAAGCCTATTTCATTCCGGGCATTGCGGTAGGCGTAGTCGGCATCATCGGCGTCATCGCGGCTTACCCCATCTACAACCACATGGTCAAACGCAAGAGGGCCAAGCTCGCGCCGGAGATCATGCGGCTCAGCGATGAGCTGATGAAATAAAAAACTAAAGGACGCCCCGGTTGGGACGTCCTTGATCTTATATCCAATTTAGAGCATTTTCCATTAGTCGAATTCCTGAAATTAGTAGTCAGGCAGAAGCTCCTGCGCGGTATTCCGAAGGTGTCACCCCATATGTTTTCCGAAAACTATCCGAAAAATGGCTTTGAGAGCAAAATTGGAGTCGCGCGCCAATCTCGCGGATATCCTCCTGGGTCGAGCGCAGGAGGTGGGCCGCACGATCCAAACGCTTTTTGCGGATGTAGTCGCTGGGCGCGAGCCCCGTCTCCTTTTTAAACTTCCGGCTCAGGTAGTACTCCGCGTAGCCTGAACGCTGCGCCAGGGAGGCAAGATCCAGCGGTTCTTCTAGGTGAAGGTCAATATAGTCGCACAGGGCCTGAATGGGCCGGGAAAGGCCGCCTGTGCGGCACTGATGGACGCGCAGAACATAGTCCTCCTGCATGGGGAGTGCGATCTCCACAAGGTCGGGTACGGATCGGCACGCCTCAATGCTCTGAAAGTATCTGTCAGAGAGGGCGTAGCTGACCTCCGGGTCAAGTCCGCCCTCCATGGCGGCGCGGGAAAACAGGACAAGGCAGGTGATGACTGCGTTTTTCATCTGCCGCAGCACGTCATCGCGGCTGAGCTTGCCCATGCGGCCCGTAACGGATATTCTGTCCATTTGTGCGCGGAAGTTGGCGATGTCCCCTTCACGGACAATGCGCAGCATTTCCTGCTCCGCCTCAAATGTTCCGTGGGCGCTAACAGTTTCCTCCAGCTCTGGAGTCGCTTTATTGAGCTTACTGTCATCGTATCTCAAATCATTGACGCCCACACGTCCGCCTGTGACGCAGTGGTGGAGCATGATGGCGTACTCAAAGACCCGATTCAGGGATATGACCGGTACCCCATTCAAAAACTGTCGCGCCTGCTCCCGCAGAGTAGCCGTCATGCCCCGGCGGGAAAGCTGCGCTTCCAAATTCTTCGGGGACACGGTGTCAAGAAAAACCGGCCCCAGGACGTAGGAGCGCCCCAGCTCCTCACCCTCAAAACGCGGCTGGAGGACCCACAGCATACCGATTTCGTTGGACATAAGTATGGGGGTGTCATTCCCGTCAGGGGACAGCCGAATGGAATCGTCCCCTCGAAGCAAGGTGAAGAGATTGTTCACCGCCGCCTCGTGGGGGCAATTACTTTTAATAAGATGCCAGCCGCTGTCATACTGCCAGAGGTAGAGGTCATGACAGCATAGGAGCATACTCGAAAAAAGCTCCACACGGGCATCCAACTCAGACGTGTCCAATGCTCACGCGCCTCCCTTCATGCAAGATACCCCCGAAGAGAGGGGACGTCCGTCATATCCTCAAACTCTATCTCGCCGTGAAGCTGCTCGGACTCTCCGGCAATCACGGCGGCAAACACAAATTGGGCCAGTGCGGATTTGAGATCCAAATCGTCTCCCTCTTGCGTCACATAAGTCACCGAGCCGTGGCACTTTTGCACCGCTTGGAGAAATTTCGGAATATTGGCGTTTGGTTGGAGTTTCATATGGACCTCCGAATCTGAATTGTTGCGTTCATTATAGAGCAGATCTACGTTTTATTCTATCACAAATTCGCTATTCTTTCAATCTGAATGTCTATTTTTAAATGATAGATATTTAGATTATATTTTTATCAAATTCTTGATAACGCTTTTTTCCTTCTTCTGCTATGATTATAATACCAACAGCGTTTCCAATATTATAGAGGAGGAAGAAAAATGAAGGAATCTTTACTTTCGCGCGTATTCTCATCCCCGCGTCTTGACTCCCGTGTTCGTTCCGCAAATACCACCGGTCCGGAAAAGTGGCTGGGATATTTTCTCGGCCCCATGGGCGCGTATATCCTGAATTTCACCATTATCGGGTACATAAACGTCTTCTATACGGATGTTCTGAACTTAACGAACGCTTTTCCCTGGGTGGCGGCATTTCTGACGCTGTTCCCCATTCTCTCCAAGGTGCTAGACGCCATCACGAACTTGATTATGGGACAAATCATTGAGCGCACCCGCACTCGTCAGGGAAAGGCACGTCCATGGATTCTCATTTCCGCGCCGCTCATGACCGTGTTCTGCATTCTGATGTTCCGGCTTCCCAGGGAGCACAGCATCTGGCAGATCGTGATGATTGCTCTGAGCTATAATCTTTTCTTCTCCTTCGCGTACACCATCTTCAACATGAGCCACACACTGATGGTTCCCCTGTCTACCAACAACGTCCGCCAGCGGGACGGACTTTCCCTGTTTACCAACATGGGAAGCAATATGCTCCCAGGTGTCATCGTGTCCCTGCTGTTCCCAGCGGTCCTGCTGCCGACGCTGGGCGTGGATTATGACAAGTGGGTCCTGACTATGAGCATCCTGGCCGCTGTGGCGCTGCCTCTGACCGTCGTTGAGTATTACTTCACCAAGGAGCGCGTCACAGAGGCTGCCGTCAGCGTCGGTGAGCAGAAGACTGTTCCCTTTACGGAACAACTAAAGGTCTGCTTCTCCTCTAAATACTGGATTTTGATGATCCTGTTTATGTTCTGCTTCCATGTCATGAGCAACATTATGACTATCTCTCTCCCGTACTTCTGCAACTGGGTGCTGGGTACATATAATGACGGAACCACCCAGATGATCCTTTCCGCCGTGGGTAAGGCGCCCCTTGGCTTTGGCGTCTTTCTCCTGTGGCCGCTGGTGAAAAAGTACGGCAAGCGCACGGTCATGATCATCGGCTTTTTGATGGCTGCGGTGGCTGAGGCTGTGTGTTGGGCTGGCAGTCACAGCATGGCCGTCATGCTGGTGGGCTCTCTTGTCTACGCCATCGGCTGGCTGCCCTCCTATGTGTACAGCGCTTTGATGGCGGACACCTTGGATTATATTGAGTGTGAGCGGAATGTCCGGGCAGACGGTCTTACGGCGTCCTTATTTACCATCGTGGCGACCGTCTCCGTAGGAATAGGTCAGGGGCTTTTCAACTTAGGACTGACCACCACTGGCTATGTGGCACCCTACGAGGTCTCCGCCGGTGTTTATAACGTTCAGAACGCCGCCACCCAGGGCTTTATCACTTTTGCCTATGTGGGTGTGCCGATGATACTCCTCTTGTGCATGTCCTTGATCATGGTGTTCTTTAAGGTGGAAAACCACCTTCCGAGAGTCCACGAGGAGCTGATTGCCCGTCGCAAGGCGGAGGCCGCCGCCCGTGGCGAGGTCTATGTTTCCCCCGAGGAGAAAGCCGTCATCGAGCAGGCCGAGCAGGACAAAAAGGCCGAAGAAAAGCGTATCGAGGAACTCAAAGCCCGGTGTGCCAAGCGCGGCCTGGATTTTGAGACCGAAGAAGCCAAGTATCAGGCGAAAATCGCGCAGGCGAAAGAAAAAGCTGAGGCGAAAGCCAACAAGAAGAAGTAAAAGCCGCCGCCACTACGCCGAGGTCATCCGTTTAAACGGCGAGAATCTGTGAGGAGGATGCTATGAAAAAAACGAGCTTCAATACTGGCTGGACCTGCAATGGTCAGCCTGTGACGCTCCCGCATGACGCGATGATCCATGAAAAGCGGGACGCCAAAAATCCTAGTGGCAGCGCCCAGGCGTTCTTTCCCGGCGGGGCGTATGTCTATGAAAAGACATTTACAGCGCCGGAGGGGTTTGAGAACGGGCACCTTGTGCTTGAGTTCGAGGGCGTCTACAAGAACGCCAGGGTGTCGGTCAACGGGAAACCGGCGGGCGGCACGGCGTATGGGTACATACCGTTTTTCATAAATCTGGATGGGCTTCTAAAAGCCGGCGAGAACGTCATCCGGGTGGAGTGCGAGAACCGGGACCAGCCGGACTCCCGCTGGTACTCCGGCGCGGGCATCTACCGCCCGGTGTGGCTCTGGCAGGTGCCGGCGGAGAGCATAGAGCCGGAGAGCGTGAAGATCAGCACCGTCACGATTGATCCCGCCGTTATCCGGGTCCAATCTCCAAAGCCCGTGACAGTGGAGGTGGAGGACATCAGCGGAGAAGGGACGGATTTTACCCTCACCATCCCCAACGCCAAGTTGTGGAGCGCCGAGACTCCAAATCTCTATACAGCCCACGTCACCAGCGGCGCGGACAGCCAGGACATCCCCTTCGGCATCCGGCAGATCACCTGGGACAATAAGGGCCTCTATGTCAACGGCGTCCCCACCCTTCTGCGGGGCGGCTGCGTCCACCACGACAGCGGCATCCTTGGGGCGGCCACCTACGACGAGGCGGAGTACAGAAGGGTGAAGATGCTGAAGGCTGCGGGCTTCAATGCCATCCGCTCCTCCCACAACCCCTGCTCCCGCGCCCTGCTGGACGCCTGCGACAAACTGGGCGTGTACGTCATGGACGAGGCGTGGGATATGTGGTACAACCACAAGAACAAATACGACTACGCCTCCCAGTGGCGAGAGAATTACAGGTCAGACCTGCGGGCCATGGTGGACCGGGACTACAACCACCCCAGTGTCATCCTCTATTCCATCGGCAACGAGGTCAGCGAGCCCGCCAGAGACGAGGGCGTGGAGGCCGCACGGGAGATGGTGTCCCTGCTCCATGAGGCCGACCCCACTCGGCCCGTCACCGGGGGCTTTAACCTGATGATCATCGCCTCGGCGAAGAAAGGCAAAGGTGTCTACGACGAGGAGGGCGGCGGTCGGGACGAGTCCGGCGACAAGGCCATGGCGGGGATGAACTCGACCCTTTTCAACATGGTCACCAACATGGTGGGCACCGGCATGAACAAGTCCGCCAACTCCAAAAAGGCTGATGAGGCGGTGAGCCCCGTCATGGACGCCCTGGACATCTGCGGCTACAACTACGCCTCCGGGCGCTACCCCCTGGACGGCAAGCTCCACCCGGACCGGCTCATCTTCGGCAGTGAGACCTTCCCCCAGGACATCGCGAAGAACTGGGAGATGGTGAAGAAATACCCCTATCTCATCGGAGATTTCATGTGGACGGCTTGGGACTACCTGGGCGAAGCGGGCCTGGGGGCCTGGGGCTACACCCCGGACAGCAAGGGCTTCAACAAGCCCTATCCCTGGCTGCTGGCGGACACCGGGGCTATGGACATACTGGGCGACCCCAACGGGGAGCTGTTTCTGGCACAAGCCGCATGGGGACATCTGGACGCGCCCAAGATCGCCGTTCAGCCTATCAACCACGACAGCAAGCCTGCCAAAATGGTCTGGCGCGGCACCAACGCCATCCCCTCCTGGAGCTGGCGGGGATGTGAGGGGAAGAAAGCTGTTATTGAGATTTATTCATGTGAGCCCATAGTCGAGCTATTTCAGGACGGCAAGTCCCTTGGAAGGAAGAAAACCAAGCTTTGCAAGGCGGTATTCAAGACAGCCTATCACCCCGGCAGGCTGGAGGCGGTAAGCTTTGATGCCTCTGGGCGGGAAATGGGGAGGAGTATTCTCACCTCCGCTGACGGGGCCTTGCGACTCACGGTCGCGCCGGAGGTTCTGGAGGCTGGAACCGGCGAGATCGTATACATCCCCGTGTCCATCACAGATGCGGACGGTGTGGTAGAGTCCAACGCGGACAGTGCCGCTGCCGTCACCGTGGAGGGCGGCGAGCTTTTGGCCTTCGGCTCCGCCAACCCACGGACAGAGGAACGGTTCGACGCGGGGAAATACACCACCTACTACGGCAGGGCGCTCGCCGTTGTCCGCATGGGCGTGGGCGATCTGACAGTCACCGCCTCCGACGGCAAAATGAGCGCAAGCGCCGTCATCAAGCACAAGTGAGGTGCCATATGAAAGCAAGCCATTTGAGAACGGAATATCTTGAAAACCCCATCGGTTTGGGGAATCCCCTCCCCCGCTTTTCCTGGCACTGTGAGGGCGGCGTCACCCAGACGGCGTATCAGATCACGGCGGCGCGGGACGGCGAGGCGGTTTGGGACACCGGGAAGGTCGCTTCCTCCCGCATGACCCACATTCCGTATGAGGGCGAAGCCCTTCACAGCCGGGACCGGGTAGAGTGGACCGTCACCCTCTGGGATGAAAACGGTGTCCCCGGTGAGTCAATGAGCGCGTCCTTTGAGCTGGGACTTCTGGAATCCATCGACTGGAGTGCCCAATGGATCAGCGGCATCGTCGCACCGAAAAAGGGCAGGAGATACCCGGTGGACTGCTTCAAAAAGGAGTTTTCCGCGAAAAAGAGCGTAAAACGGGCACGGCTCTACGCCACGGCCAGGGGCGTTTACGACGTGATCCTCAACGGCACGCGGCTTGCGGATCACATCCTTGCCCCTGGCATCACGGACTACCGCAAGCGGATACAGGTCCAGACCTACGACGTGACGGCGCTGATGGCGGAGGACAACACTCTTGAGCTCCGGCTGGCCGACGGCTGGTTCCGGGGCAGCTCGGCGGCCTACGGAGTGGTGGATGTCTACGGACGGCAGACCAGCGTGATCGCGCATCTTGAGATCACCTATGAGGATGGAACCACCGAAACTGTGAGTACCGACGAGACGTGGGCCTGGTCCAACAACGGGCCCATCCGGTTCGCGGACCTGAAGGACGGCGAGGTGTACGACACCCGGATGACACCCACTTATCTGGGGAGCGCCAAGGTAGTCGAGGGGCCGAAGGGCGTGGAGCTTTGCGCCTCCGATAACGTCCCCGTCCGGGAGCACGAGCGGTTTGTCCCCACCAGGGATGGTCAAATTTTGGACTTCGGGCAGAATATTGCGGGGTATCTTGAATTCACCGTGAAGGGGCGGCCCGGACAGATGTTCACCCTCCGCATGGGCGAGGTGGTGAAGGACGGGCACGTGGACCTCTCCGGCATCCAGGAGCAAAAGCCCACGGGCGGCTGGACCCAGACAACCATGCTGAAAAAGCTCCTGACGGGCAAGACCCCCGGCGAGACGGTGGGGACGCCTTTGCAGGAAATACGCTTCACCTGCTCCGGTGGCGTGGATCACTATAAGACCAGCTTTGCCGTGTTCGGCTTTCGGTACGCGGAGATCATCGGCGAGGCGGACTTTGAGACTATTTCCGCCGTCGCTGTCTACTCGGACATGGAGCGGACAGGCGCGTTCCAATGCTCCGATGAGCGCGTAAATCGCCTTTTAGAGAACACCCTCTGGAGCATGAAGGGCAACTTCCTGGACATCCCCACCGACTGCCCCACAAGGGAGCGGTTGGGCTGGACCGGGGATGCACAAATTTTCTTCGACACCGGCGCGTACCTCTGTGACACCGCCGCCTTCTTCCGCAAGTGGCTCCGGGACATGAGAGACTCCCAGTACAAAAACGGCCTTCTGTCGGCAGTGCTGCCCTACGAGGGCGTGGAGATGATGTATAAGTCCACCGGCTCCTCCGCGGGTTGGGCGGACGCGGTGTACCTGATCCCGTGGAGGTACTATCTGCGGTACGGCGACAGGGAGCTGCTTGAAATCTGCTGGCCTATGATGCGCAATTTCGCGGAATACCTCTTAAAGAGCGTAGATAAGGACGGGCACTACGAGAAGGGCATCCACCTTGGCGAGTGGCTGGAGCCGGAGGAGTTCCGGGATCAGGTCTACGGGGCTCAGGCCAAGCACCCGGAGGAGTGTACGGCGTATCTGTATCTCGCCATGACCACCATGGCCGAGATCGCCGAGCTTTTGGAGCCGGAATATGCCACAAAGCTCCGTCAGGCGGCGGAGAGGGCAAAGTCCGCCTACCCGAAATACGCCGAGTTGGACACCGACCGTCAGGCCAAGCTGGTCCGGCCCCTGGCTCTGGGCCTCCTGGACGGGGAGACGAAGAAGAACGCCCAGACACGGCTCAAAAAGGCGGTGGAGAATTACAACTACCGGGTGGGCACCGGCTTTCTCTCCACGCCGTTCCTGCTCCCGGTGCTGACGGAGGCGGGGGAGGCCGAGACGGCCTACAGGATGCTCCTGAACACCGAAAAGCCAGGCTGGCTGGCGGAGGTGCTGGACGGGGCCACCACCATCTGGGAGAACTGGGAGGGCGATTTGAGCCAGAACCACTATTCCCCAGGCGCTGTGTGCCAGTGGCTTTTCGACACCTGCGCGGGCATCCGGGTGACCGGCGAGCGGAGCTTCCGTATCGCTCCCACCCCCGGACCGGGCCTTGATCGCGCGTCGGCGGAATATTTGAGTCCCTACGGCCCGGTCAGCTCCGCCTGGGAGCGGACAGAGAGCGGCACACATTACAAAATCACCGTCCCCGCCAACTGCACGGCAACGATTTGCGTCGGCGGCAGGACGGAGACGGTGACAGCGGGGGTGTACGAGTATGACGTATAACAGAATATATCCCGGCAAGCCCTGGCTCGACACCCAAGGCAAGTCCATCCAGGCTCACGGCTTCTCCGTCTTTTGGAACGAGGCGGAAAAGCTGTGGTACTGGTACGGCGAGAACAAGGAGAAGACTGTGGGCGGCAAAAAGAACACCGTCTGGCACTGGGGCGTGCGGCTCTACACCTCCCCGGACCTGATGAACTGGACAGACCGGGGGCTCATTATCCCGCCGGAGCCCAATGACCTGACAAGTCCGCTCCACCCCACCTACTGCATGGACCGGCCCCACATCCTCTACTACAAAAAGACCGGGAAATATGTGGCGTGGCTGAAGATCATGGGCGGCGAGGTCAGCCAGTTCATGTCCGTGCTGACGGCGGACAAATTCGAGGGGCCTTACACTTTCGCCCGTAAGATCTACAAGCCTCTGGACATGGACACCGGCGACTTCTGCCTCCACGCCGACCCCGACGGCAAAGCCTACATCTGGTTCGAGCGGCCCCATTTTCAGCTCATCTGCGCCGACCTCACCGACGATTACACCGGCGTGACGGGCAAGTACAGCGTCCACTACGACGGTCTCCTGCCGCCGCTGACGCGAGAGGCCCCCACCTATTTTGAGCGTGACGGCAAGCGGTATCTCTTTACCAGCGGCACCAGCGGATATTACCCCAACCCCTCCAAGGTCTGCGTCTTCACGGACCCCCACGGGGAATACCGGGACCTGGGCGACCCGTTTATTGACGATAAGAGCAACACCAGCTTTTCCTCCCAGATCACATCTGTCATTCAAATCCCCGGTACAGATCGTTATATCGCCTGCGCCGACAGGTGGATGCCCCAGTGGTATGTGAAACCCATGGCAAAGCAGATCATAGCCGGTATGGAGCGCCACTTCAAGGACTACAAGCCGGACACAACTCCCCGCCCGGTGACGCCCCTTCCCGGCACGCTCCAAACCCACCCGGAAAACACCGCCGCGTCCCGCTACGTCTGGCTGCCCATAGAGTGGCAGGGCGAGAAGCCCGTCATTCGATGGGTGGATGAGTGGAAACCGTAACACTGAGAAACAAATTTACGCCACATTTCCGCAGGAAGTGTGGCGTAAACCTCTTTTTTTGAAGAAAGTTGCCCTGTGGGTGCAGAATCGAAAATCCATCCTTCGGATGCGGAGAGGCGTTTGTCCGGGAACCGGCTGAGGACCCGGAAAAGCCGCAGAAAGCTTTGCGCGGAGAGAAAATGGCCACGAGCATTCTTTTCACAGACCCGGCAGACACGGCTTTAACGCGGACCCCAATACGATCGCCGACTTGCTTCAGAGATGCGGTCATATTCTCCATCACGGAGAAACCGACCCGGAGACTGTCGGCACTGGGCTGACTGATGATGAAAAGGAGCAGCTAAAGGCATTATTGCATAAAGTTTTGAATGGTCTTGAGTAAGCCGCGCGAGAAAAGGCTCAAGACAATATAAGAAGAACCGATGACAAGTGAGAAATCACAAGTCATCGGTTCTTCTTTTTCCCCCAGGAATGTCCGTACTGCAAAAAAATAAGTCAGCCTGCAACGCGGCTCAATCAGAGATAAGCGAATATGCCATTTCTACGCTGGCAATCAATCTTTTGTATTAAAAATTTTTTTGACCATAGGGGGTTATAATTTTCAAAAAAATTCGGCAATAGGGGAATGTGAGAGTAATTGAAAAGTCTTGACAGGGCAACAGAGGGTGCGCCACGCCCCTATCCGCTTTAAGCTGGATGAGCACCCGTATCTTTCTTTCAAAAATTTTTTCGGAGAAGGGTTAACTCTGGCGTTTCTTTTGTCCGTTGTAAAGTGAGAGGGAGTGATAGCCCTCATGCGCCATACCGAAGAGATATGGTCGAGGAAAACAAAAAATATCTTTATTTTAAAAAATAAGTTCGGTTTTTGCCCCCGTGAGTTGTGGTAATAGAAGTAGAGAGGTAAACAGCTACTCACTGCTCCTTGGCGATTCACGCTCTCTTGTTTCATCCGAAAAATACTTTCATGGCAACAGTTCAATTCGGGATACGCAAGCCATTTCAAAAAATTCGGAAATAGGGGGTTGTGGTTTGCGAACAGTTTGTCCGTTGTAAAGTGAAGGGGTGTGATGGCCATTATGCCGTCCCTTTTGCCGCCGCCCTCATCAAATTATTTTAATTTTTTTGAAAAATGAGGGCATAGATTTTGAGATTTTTTCACAATAAGAAAGTGTGAGGGCACTTAAGCGGCAAATCTTCCTGTTCTGCCCTCTCAAATCCGAAATATTTCATCAAACACCTTTACCCACCGCCCCGTTTCTTTCTTCTTCAAAAAATTTTTTGAGAGGGGGGGTGTGATTTGCGGAAAATTTGTCCGTTGTAAAGTGAAAGGGAGTGATGGCCCTCATGTGCCATACCGGAGAAATGGTCGAGGAAAACAAAAAAATATTTTAATTTTAAAAAATAATTCCACTTTGAGGCCCTGCGAGTTGTGGTAATAGAAGTGGAAGCGGAAACGGCCCCTCACTGCTCTTTGGCGATCCACCCTCTCTTGTTTCATCGGAAAAATACTTTCAGGGCAGCAGTTCAATTCAGGATAAGTAAGCCGTTTCTAAGAAGCGCACAATCAAATATCTGTATTCTTTAAAAATTTTTCGGATTTTTGGTTGACGATTTCAAAAAAATTCGGCAATAGGTAAGAGTGAGGGCACTTAAGCGGCACAATCTTCCTGTCCTGCCCTCTACCCACCGCCCCGATTCTTTCTTCTTCAAAAAATTAAGGAGGGGAGTTGTGATTTACGGATTTTTGTCCGTTGTTGGGTGAAGGGGCGAAATAATTCTCATGCCGTCCAATACCGAAAAGCAGAAACCGGGATAAATAGAAAAAAATTTCAAAAATCTCTTGGTCACTTGCGGATTTTTCGGGATGGATAATAGAGGGGTAAATTTACCCCCTGATGTTCTTTGACAATTTCATATCCGGCAACTGGATAACTTTAGCGGACGGTCCCCGAAAGGGACAGCGGCGGGCGGATGCGCCAAGACCTTCCTGTGTGATCTTTGAGGTCACATAAAAAGACGGCCTTTAAGGAAGCGAGCGTATGAACCATCCGAACCGCACCGGCTTTGGCAAGCCGCGCCATGACCCCGTCCGCCTACAATGATACCCCTGCCCAGCCACAGACTCAAGCAATGGGGGCAGCTCGGAGAGATCCTCGGAGGGGTGAGATTCCCGG
>CANQTW010000008.1 GCA_947626845.1 uncultured Oscillospiraceae bacterium
GTGCTCCTGGAGCTGGAGGGGGCCGATTCCCGCCGCCAGGAGCTTCAGCGGGCCACGTTGGAGCTTTTGCTGCGCCACCTGTCCCTTCGGGCGGAAAAGCTTCTTATCTCAGGCCGCCGGGACCGGGAGCAGGCCATAACCCTCTGGGCCCTGGGGAGGATCGAGGAGGACGTCCACTGCACCCTGGGGGGCCTGGCGGCGGAGCAGGACATGACCCCCTCCGCCCTCACGCGGCTCTTGAAAAGGCGGACGGGGTGCGGCTTTACGGAGCTTCTCCACACCGCCCGCTTCAATCGGGCCGTGACGCTCCTTGGCGAGACGGACTTATCCGTGGCCGATATCGCCGTCAGCGTGGGCTATGAGAACACCGCCTTTTTCTACCGCCGCTTTGAGCGGCTCTACGGTTGCACGCCGGGGGAGTACCGGGAGCGGAAAAAATAAGCTTGTGAAAAAGCCCGTCAGGGCTTTTTCCTTTTTCGGCAAGGGAACGGGAGCCGAACGCACGCCTCCCTGAACGAAGGTTATTCGCACTTTAAATTTTTAAACGTCAGTCCCTGACATTTTTGCAGGATGACGCCCAGATTGCCCTCCGCCAGGGTGCAGTCGGTGAAGGTCATGTTTTTGATCTCGTGCCCCGGCTGTGAAAAGCCCACCAGCTCGATGGCGGGGGTCCGGCGCAGGACGTGGTCGTGGTCCAGGCTCTGGCCCAGGATGCGCACCCGCTCGAAGAGGCAGTTTTCAAAGAGGGGCTGGTCCGGGCCGGGGACGCCGTCGTCGTTGTAGGGGACGGTGTGCATCAGCACCCGCGCCACGGCGCAGTCCGTGAGCCGCAGGCCCCGCACATAGCCGCCCCGCTTGGGGGTGGCCTTGATCTCGATGCCCTGCATGGCCTGCCCCAGGTCGCAGTCCCACACCCACACGTCCTCCACGCCGCCGCTCATCTCGCTGCCCACCACGATGCCGTGGCCGAAGGCGCTCTCGCAGTCGAAGATGCGGATGTGCCGGGTGGGGCGGTTTATCTCGTTTCCCTCCGGGTTCTTGCCGGATTTTACGGCCACCATGTCGTCGCCGGTGAAGAACCGGCAGGCGAACAGGGTGCAGTCCTCGCTGGAATCCGGGTCCCAGCCGTCGCCGTTCCACACGCCCTCCGAGAGGAAGGTGCAGTGGTCGGTGACGATTTTTTTGCTGTAAATGAAGTGGAGGTTCCAGCTGGCGCCGTTTTTCAGGGTCAGGCCGGAGATGCGGATATTCTCGCAGTTGGACATATTGATGAGCCGGGGGCGGACCCGACCTGGGATGGTGTGGTCGTTCTCACAGGAGGCCACCAGCTCCGCGTTGGCGGCCAGAAATTCCCGCAGACGCTCCCGCTCGGAGTCGATGACGTTGAGGCACAGCTCCTGCCCGCCGGAGGCGACGGTCCCGCGCCCGTAGATCAGCACGTTTTTGCAGTTGGGGCCGGAGGTGTGGTCCAATTCGCCCAGGTTGAGAAGGCTGGAATAGCACTCCTGCTCGATGCCCTCAAAGCGGCTGGGTATCCGGGGCAGGTAGTCCCTGGGGTCGGCGGTGCCCTGAAGCGTGGCGCCCTCGTCCACATGGAGGGCCATATCCGAGTGGAGGCGCAGGGCGCCGGTCATGTATGTACCGGCGGGGACGTAGACCTCCTGATGGGGGCCGCAGGCGTCGATGGCGGCCTGGAGGGCGGCGGTGTCCATGGCGGCCCCGTCGCCTACGGCGCCGAAGTCCCGTACGTCCAGCCGCGCCCGCACCTTCCCCGTCCGGACCGTCATGGCCCCCAGAACGGCGTCCCCGGCCTGGACGGACACCCGAAAGCCCGTGTCCGGCGGGAGGTTTTCAAAGGTGAGATGGGTCTTCTCCGTGGCCCTGGTCTCCCCGCCGAAATTGACGGAGTACGGCCCCGGCGCGGATTTCTCCCACCAGAGGGTGACGGTGTTCGCCGTGGCGGCGTAGTTGAGCTCAGCCATTTTCCTGCTCCTTCCGTTTTTTGAATCGCAAATAAAGCTCTCGGTCCGTGGGGTGGTTGTCCTCCACCAGCAGGACCCGGATGGGCCTGTCGCGCCTGTCCATATAGGCCAGCCTGTACCACCTGTCGTGGGCGGGGGAATCCCCCAGCTCCCGCACACAGCCCATCAGCTTCTCCAGCATGTAGGCGGTGTGCTTGTAGTCGGCAAAGCAGTCGTTGAAGGTAAAGCCCCGAAAAACGCCCTTCTCCCAGCCTTTCAGGGCCTCGGCGGCCTCCCGGAAGCACTCGGCGGCGTCCCCGAAGGCCATAAAGGCGGCCAGCATGTCCTGCTTTTCCAGCTTTTCAAAGCCGTCGCCCAGGAGCGCCCCGGCCTGGGCGCCTAAAGCCTGCAGACGCGCGTGGAGGGTGATGTCCGCCGCGCCGCTTTTTTCGCACCGTTCCCACAGATTTAAGAGCTTGGGCGCCTGTGTCCGGCAGAGATCGCCGAAAAACCGCGCCTGCTCGGAAAGCGTCCCCGCCTCCGTCAGCCACCGGAGGCCCGGCGCGGGGGAGAGGCGATCTATAAAGAATTGGTGGACGATCATCCGGGGGATCTCGCAGTAAAACTGCTCCCCGGCGTGCTGATCCGGCTCCGGCCCGAAGGGGAGCTGGGCGGCGCTGTACGCCCGGTAACAGGCCGCCACGGCCTCCGAGCCGCCGAAATACACGGCCGCGAAAGCGCGGCTGTGGGTGTCGCCGTCGAGGGCCTGGCCGAACCATTTTTTCCGCACCGCGTCCAGCATGTAGACGTGGGGCCGGATGTTGGAGCAGTTGATCATCCAGTACTCCGAAAGGCCCTTCTCCATGACCTTGTCCAGCTCCGCGCTTAAGAAATCCACGCTGTTGGGGAACATGGTCATGTGGTTGGCCGCCTGGAGATCGTAGAAGGAGACGTGGTAGTAGATGCCGCCGTGGGCCTCCGGCGTATCCGGCAGGGCGGAGACGCGGGGGTCGTGATTGCCCCGACGGCGGGTGACCATTTTGCCGAAGCCGTTGTCGGCGCGTATCCTGATGACGTCTGGGTCCAGCTCCACAAGGCCGCGGGCGTAAAGCTCCATGACCTCGCCGTAGAGATTGGTGCAGAAGACGGGGTGGGATACGTATTTCTCCACGATCCGCCGCTGGAGGCGGATCATCCGGGAGATCATGGCCCCGCGGGCCTCGTCCGTGCCGTATTTTCCCGTGGTATCATAGGCCCAGAAGGGCGCGTCCCCCTGGCCCCGAAAGCCCAGGCACCAGACCACCCTTTTGTCCTTCTGCGCCTTGACCGCGTCCTCCCACTGCTTTTGGAAAAGCGTCGGGTGGTCGTCGTAGTTTGGCTCCAGATCGGGGTATTCCCGCAGAAAGAACTCCGCCCCCAGGGCCTCGGCGTGGTGGTGGGAAAGCCAGAGGCCGAAGGAGGAGGCCAAGTCCCGGTAGAGCCGCCCGTCCTTGTCCGTGCCGGGGATGACCATGTTGCCGCCGCACCGCAGAAGGGCCTCAAAGGCCATCCGCCAGGGCTCCGCGAAATCCCCCCGGACGGCCCATTTTTTCAGAAGCACCTCGTCGTTGATGAACCAGCCCCGGTAACGCACCGCGGGCTTTTCTCCCGTATAGGTCCCGTCCGGCACGGATACCGGCGGCATACGCCCGATGTCCATGTCCATCCAGAACCAGAAGGGCGGGATGCCGAGGAAGTGCTCGGAGATATAGAGAAGCCCGTAGACAAACCCCAGGGCGTCCCCGGCGCGTACCGCCATTTCCCCCCGCGCGGCCTCTACGGTGAACGCTTCGGGCCGGTCAAAGACGGCGTTCTCCAGGGCGATGGCGTTTACCGGGCGCTCCGCCGGGCCGAACCGTTTTTCCAGGTCCCGCCGGAGGATGCGGGCGGCGTTCTCCACCGCCTCCGGGCAGTCGCCGCCCGTATAAGGCCCGATGGCCGTCCCCGCGCAGAGGGTAAAGCTCATCCCTGCGCCTCCGTCCTGACGGCGCCCACCGTCAACGCCTGCCAGAGTCGCTCCGCTCCGGCGAAGCGCTCCCGGTCCTCGTCAAAGAAGATGCCCCGACGGCCCACATACAGCCCCTCCATGGCGGTCTGCCCGTCGATGGGGGCCTCCGTGGGGTCCAAAAAGCGGGTGAACGTCCCCAGGTCCATGCCCTTCAGCACCGGGCAGTCCTCCCAGCGGTACACCATCTCCCGCCAGCGCGCCGCGTCGTACCGGTCACCCTCCGCGTCCGGAGCTGTGCCGTCCAGATACGCCAGGATGCCGAAACGCGCCTGAAAGGCCTCCGGCTGATCCGCCAAGATCACATACACGTCCCCGGAGGTCAAATCCACCGTCAGCCGCGTCATCACGGCCTCCCGCAGCTCCATGTCGCTGTAATCATCGTCGGGGTCGCTGAAATCCACCGCGTAGATGTTCAGCGCCACGACCACCTTCCCGTCGCCGTTCAGGTCCTCGCCCAGCTCGGCGATACGCGCCTTCAGGGCGTCCTGAGTCTCCTCGGCGGGGGCGTTGGCGGTGATCAGCGCCACCTCGTAGTCCGGCTTCGTCCGGAAGAAGATGTCCCGAATCAGGAAAAACAGCAAAATGGCCGCCACGATCCCCACGATCACCCAGATAAGATTGTAGTCCCACCAGTTGCGCCGCAGCTCCTTTTTGGTGTAGACGGGCTTCTCGTCGGGCTTGACGTCCTTATATTTCCATTTCAGATATTCGCTTGCCATTTATTCGTCCTTTCCCTCCGCATCCCGCGCGGCCTTCTCCTCCGCGCGCTTTTTCTCGTTAAGCTCCTCCAACTTGCCGGTGATGTCAAAGGCCTCGTCGATGGGCCTCCACAGGGTCATAAGGCATATGAGCATGGGCAGCCAGAAGTTCAGCAGGATATAGGGCAGCAGGGAAAACGGATAGGTGACCTCCATCGCCAGCCAGTAGAGCACGGTGACAGCCACCGCGGTCAGGGTCTTGACGGGGTGCTGGGCGGACAGGGTCAGGGAATTGACAAGGATGCGCCCCAGGGGAAGCTCCATCAGCGCGATCTGCGGCACGCTCCAGCTTGCCACGGAGACGGAGATGAACATGCCCGCCAGCATCAGCACAAAGACGAAGAGATTCACGCCCTTGGTGTGGAGCAGGATGAAATACTGGAAGGGGCACAAAAGCCCCACCAGGAACCCGAAGAGCAGGGACTGCTTAAGATTCCGCTTCCAGGCCTGGCGGTATTTCATCCACCAGAAGCCCGCCTCGCCGCGGATGGCCCGCAGGGCGGTGTCCGCCACGCCGATGATCTGTGGCATGGCCAGCATCCCCCCCAGGGGCCCGCCCACCAGCACGAAAATAAGCCCGTGGCTGGTGATGCCCAGAAACAGCGCCGCGATATAGACGAGGGCCGTCACGGCGGCCAAAATCCCCGCCCCCAAAAGGCCCAGGGTGTGGCGGGAATAGATTTGCCAGAACCGCCCCAGGGCCGTCCTGGGCTCCGGGGCCTGTCCCCCTTCGGGGCCCATACCGGCGAAATTATTGAAAAAGCTCATGTCCAAGTCTCCTCTTTTCTCTGTACGGCGGGCCCGTCCGTCACCTGGGCCAGCTTGTCGAAAAACTCAGATTAGATTATATATTTTTTCCGGCGGCATGTACGTCGGAAAAAATCCCTTTTGTCGATTTTCGTGTGCGGCCCCGCGGGCCGTGCGCAAAAATCGACAGCAGGGTGATTTTCTATGAATTTCGCAAAATTCATAGAAAATTACCCGCACGTTCCCCTTGTCGAAAAAGCCCGTCAGGGCTTTTTCGACAGTGCTACCTGGGCGGCGTGACCCAGCCGGTATAGCGCCGCAGGCTCACCGGCATATCCGCGTGGATTTTGCTCCGCCAGACCGTGGGCGGCTGGCCCATGATGGCGGAGAAGTGCCTGTTGAAGCTGGAAAGGGACCGGAACCCCACCGCCTCGCAGATTTCCAGCACCGAGGAGTCCGTCGTCTGCAAAAGGCCGCAGGCCCGCGTGATCCTGGCCCGGTTCAGATACTCCAGCGGCCCCAGGCCCATGGTCTCCGTAAAGACCCGCCGGAAATAGCTGGTGCTCATCTTGCAGGCCGCCGCCAGGTCGTCCATCCGCAGGTCCTCCATGTAGTGCCTGTCCACGAACCGCAGGGCGGGGGAGATGTGGAAGGGCTTCTCGCCCTTCTCCGGCTCCCGGTCCTCCGCCTGACGGCACAGCTTATTTAAAATGATATCCAGCAGCGCCCGCACGCACCGCCGGTAATAGGGGCGCTGCTCCACGATCTCCCGAACGGCCTCGTTGGCCAGCATCCCTAAAAGCGGGTCCTGCTCCCGTGAGACGATGGCCCTGAAATTGTACAGGACCTTCGTGTACATCTCCGCTACGGGCAGCTCGATGGAGGAGGTGGTCGGATCGATGAGCTGTATGGGGTCCACCATGATATAGCTCCATTTGGACGCCGTTCCCGGCGCGGAGCAGGTGGTGTGGGGGGTGCCGGCGGCGATGACGGTCACGTCCCCGGCCTCAAAGGGGATGTCCCCGTCCCGGAAGCCCAGAACGCCCCGGTCCGTGTGGCAGATGCCGATCTCCATGTGGGTGTGGAAATGGAGCACCGGACTTCTCTTGTCCGAAATGCGCCACTCCTCCCCCGTCAGTACCATCACGGGAAATTCCGGCGGCAGTACATAGTCCCGGCACTCCATGACCTCCCTGGGCGGCCTCGGCATAGCTCTTCCCCCCTCTTCCTTGGCGTTGTTCCTGAAAATTATCCGTGAATACAGATATTGTACCACCCTCCGCCGCCCTTTGCCATAGGGTTTTGCAAAAACGACTTTAATTTGTCATTCCGCACAAATTTTTTAACATTTTATATACACTTTGCACAAATATCTTGGCGGAATTATCACAAAAAGCCGGTTTTTCAAGGCCCTGAAAAGGTGATTTTAACAAAAATCATCTTGATTTTTCCAGTATAAAAAATCGAAATTGCACAATATAACCTCAAAAATGGAGAGAAGAAAGGGAAGTATAGCGCTAAAATATAAGATACCATAACAAGGGGACGGCCGTCCCCTTGTGCAAGCGGAGCAAGCTCCGCTTGATGGTCCTTTGCCGGCGCAGGGATCGGAGAGGGGCCGTCAGGCGCGGCGCGTCTACGCTTCCGGGCGGACCGTCCGTCCGGCAAAAAATGAGTAGTAAAGGGAGGAATACAATGAGCAATTTGGCAGCCGCCACCCTTGAAAAGCCCGTTGCGGTCAAGAAGAAAAAGACCGGCAACACCTGGGGCAAGGCCCTCAGACAGCACTATTGGCTGTATATCATGCTGCTCCCCGGCGTTGTGTGGATGCTGATTTTCTGCTATCTGCCCATGGGCGGACTTGTGATGGCCTTTGAGAACTTCAACCCCTACTCCGGCGCCGGCGGACTTATCAACGCCCTTCTCGCCAGTGAAAAGGTTGGCTTCAAGAACTTCCGTAACCTCTTTATGGGTACGGACTTCCTGATGCTCCTGCGCAACACCCTGGCTATCTCCTTCGCGAACCTCCTGGTCGCGTTCCCTGCCCCGATCATCTTCGCGCTGATCCTCAACGAGCTTCGCTGCATGTGGTTCAAGCGCGTCAGCCAGACCTTCGTCTACATACCCCACTTCGTCTCTCTGGTTATCGTGTACGCTCTTACCGTCCAGCTCTTCAACTCCCAGGACGGCTTCATCATCAAGATGATCGAGAGCGTCGTGGGCGCGGGCAAGGCCCCCAACGTCATGGGGTCGCCCAAATATTTCGTCCCCCTGATTTTGGGCCAGAACCTGTGGAAGGAGACCGGCTACGGCACCATCATCTATCTGTCCGCCCTGGCCTCCGTGGACCCGCAGCTCTACGAGGCCGCCAAGATCGACGGCGCGGGCCGCTGGAACCTGATGTGGCACGTGACCCTGCCCGGCATCAAGGGCACCGTGGTCATCATGCTCATCATGAAGGTGGGCGCCCTGCTGAACACCGGCTACGAGCAGATCTTCCTGCTTCGCAACTCCATGAACGCCAAGGTGGCCGAGGTCTTCGACACCTACGTCTACTTAAAGGGCGTCTCCAACGGCCAGTACTCCATGGCCACCACCGCCGGCCTCTTCAAATCCGTGGTCAGCCTGGTCATGGTCCTGGGCGCCAACAAGTGCGCCAAGCTCCTTGGCGAGTCCGGACTTTATTGATGGGAGGCGGAGACTATGGCTAAGAATAAAGACAAAGTCGTCAACGGCTTCAACCACCG
Organism: uncultured Oscillospiraceae bacterium; assembly: GCA_947626845.1. Classification (GTDB taxonomy): domain Bacteria; phylum Bacillota; class Clostridia; order Oscillospirales; family Oscillospiraceae; genus RUG626. The sequence continues at coordinate 8,261 of CANQTW010000008.1, forward strand.
CTCCCCCGGCGATAATGTGGTCCAGGTCATCCTCTACATCATCACCGGCCTTGCGGCTCTCATCTGCGTGCTCCCGTTCCTCTACGTGCTGGCTTCCTCCTTCGCCACGGAGAAGGAGATCCTGGAGCGCTCCTTCTTCATCATCCCCAAGACCTTCTCCTCTAACGCCTACACCTACATCATGAAGGACGGCTCGGTGTTCCGGGGACTTAAAAACTCCGTGATCGTCACCGTCGTGGGTACCGCCATCAACATGTTCGTCTCCTGCACCATGGCCTACCCCCTCTCCCGTAAATACCTGAAGGGCCGCAACTTCTTCATGAACATGGTCATCGTCATCATGCTCTTCGGCGGCGGCATGGTGCCCAGCTACCTGCTGATCACCCAGCTGCTGAAGCTCAGGAATACCTTCTGGGCCCTGTGGCTCCCCGGCGCCATGAGCGCGTTCAACATGATCATCATCAAGAATTACTTCTCCGGTATCCCCGACGAGTTGGAGGAGGCCGCCATCATCGACGGCGCCAACGATCTTTACACCTTCGTGAAGATCATGCTCCCCCTGTCCGGCCCCGTGCTGGCCGCCGTGTCCCTGTTCTACGCGGTGGGCCACTGGAACGGCTACTTCGGCGCCATGATGTACATTCAGGACGCCAACAAGGAGGTCGTGCAGATCGTGCTTCGCCGCGTCATCATGCAGTCCTCCAACCTGCCCGATCAGGCCATCGACTGGGGCGTCTGGGGCCAGCCCCCCACAAAGGCGGTCCGCAACGCCACCACCGTGGTGGCCACCGTCCCCATTTTGGTGGTCTACCCCTTCATCCAGAAGTACTTCACCGCCGGCGTTATGGTCGGCTCCGTGAAGGGCTGATGCCCCGTTTACCGGCGGCCCTGGCCGCTTGTAATACATAAAAATATCAATAGGAGGATATTTTATGAAAATGAAAAAAATCATCGCGCTCCTGCTTGCTCTCGTGATGGTCTTCGCCCTCGTCGCCTGCGGCGGCACCGGCGACGACACCACCAAGGGCGGCAACGACACCAGCAAGGGCGGCAGCGACACCAGCAAGAACGACGATACCAGCAAGGGTGACGACGGCCAGACGGCCAACTACACCAAGACCAAGGACGGTATGCCTGTCGTCTCCATCATGCTCATCAGCAACTACGGCAACGAGATGACCGACGCCCGCGACACCGACGGCGCTGTCCAGAAGGCCATCGAGGACTACACCGGCGTCTCCCCTGAGTGGAACTTCGTCAACGCCGAGGGCTATGGCGACATTATGAACATGACCCTGCTTGACCCGGCCAACATGCCCATGATCCTGTCCTTCTCCGGCAACATCTCCACCACCATCATCCAGGCCGCCCAGAACGGCGCTTTCTGGGACATCGGGCCCTATCTTGACTCCGGCGACTATCCCAACCTTGCCACCATGTCCGACGGTATCCGCGACATCTTCACCGTCAACGGCGGCGTGATCGCCATCCCCAAGATGCGTTCTCTGGGCCGTTACGGCCTCAGCTATCGCGGCGACTGGGCTGAGAAGCTCGGCTTCACCGAACCCCCCAAGACAGTGGACGACGTGTACGAGCTGCTCAAGGCCTTCCGTGAGAACGACCCCGACGGCAACGGCCAGAAGGACACCTACGGCCTTGAGGTCAACGGCTCCTATCTGGGCTGGATGGACGTCATCTTCACCTGGTTCGGCTGCGGCGTCGGCTGGGTGGAGCAGGACGGCAACCTTGTTCCTGTCCATGAGACCGCCGAGTTCAAGGAAGCCTGCGACTGGCTCCGTAAGCTGACCGCAGAGGACATCATCCGTCCCGACTGGCCGTCTGTCGGTACTGACGGCTGGGGCGAGGCCATGCAGAAGGGCCAGGCCGGCGCGTTCGTGGACACCCTCGACTCCGGCGGACGCCGCGCGTGGCGTTACTACATCGGCGATGCCAACATCCCCTCCGTCACCGGTACGTCCCCCGATCCTGAGCATCCCACCAACGCCTGGGTCCAGATGGTTGGCGCCATCAACGGCCACACCGCCTGCACCCAAGTGTATAACGGCGGCTTCCTTATCACCAAGGCCGCTGCCAAGACCGAGGATGACGTGAAGGCCTGCCTTGCGTTCCTGGATAAGATGAACGACAAGGAGATGCGCGCTCTGGCCGACTTCGGCATCGAGGGCGTGACCTATCACATCGACGAGAACGGCTACGCCGTCTCCGACATCGGCGGCGACGCCAACCTGCTGCCCAGCCAGGGCATCAACCAGGCCCAGGCCATGCTGCCCTATATCCTTGAGGACTCTGTTAAGGCCAAGGATGACGCTGCCGGTACTGCCTGCACCGCGGCCATGCTGGTCGCCCAGGAGGCCGCTGTTGTCGATGTGGCTGCGGCCTACGAGCTCCAGTCCCCCACCTACGTCAGCGAGAACACCAACATTGCTCAGTCTCTCAACGACGCCAAGGTCCGTTACTGCGCCGGTGTTGACACCTGGGAGCAGTTCCAGGCCGCTGTGGCCGAGTGGGAGCAGCGCGGTGGCGCCGCTATCAAGCAGGAGATCAACGATCTCTATCACGCCAACCAGGGCTGATCTGACACAGATACCATACAATCCCACCTCCTTGTGCGCCGCGCCGAAAGGCGCGGCGCACGCCCTTTCCCGGACTTGTGAGAGGCGACAGACGCTGAACCGTGGCAAAAAATCTGCTGTCCGTCACAAATGCGGGAATCCAAACATCGAAGGGAGGGACGGCCATGTATCCCATCGCCGTCGGTCTTATCTTCATCTTTTGCTCCTTCACGGTCTCCGTCTTCGGCCCCACCGTGGACCTGCTGCCGGATTTCGTGGGCTACGCCCTGATCGCCTACAGCGCCTGGAAGCTTCGGGCCAACTCCTACGCCTTCTCCCACGTGCTGTGGCTCTCCGCCGTCATGACCGTCTACGCCGCCCTGGCCCACTATTTCGCCCCTACGGGCCTGCTGGGCCTGGTCGTCAGCGCCCTGGAGACGGCTGGCACCGTCTGGCTCCTGATCCTCCTGGCCCGCGGCGTGGGGGAGTATGAAGAGACGGAGAAGTGCCCCCTCCGCTGGGAGCAGCTGGATCGCTGGAAGCTCCTTGCCGTGACGGCCTACATCGCCGTTTTCGCCTGCAACGTGGCGCTGGAGTTCATTCCCCTTATCGGCTTTTTCGCCCTGCTGGTGCTTGTTTACTGGGTGGTGGCCTGCGTGGGCTATACCGTCTGCTTCTTCCGCACCGCCCGCCGCTGGAAGCACCGGAACGATGACCCCGGCCAGGGCGGCAAAAAATATCTCTCCGGCCCCCTCCCGCCCCATAAGGATTGACGGGAAAGGATCGGCAGCAGAAGCAATTGACAAATCCGAAAACGGGTTTATAGTTATAGTATACAGCGCGGACGCGCCGTCTTGAGGTGATCGATATGCGGCTTTTGGACATGCTGAAGGACCCCGGCCCGGAATTTTCCCCCATCCCCTTCTGGTTTTTGAACGGCGATCTGACCCATAAGGAGCTGCGCCGCCAGCTGGCGGATTTCCACGCCCATGGGGTGGACGGGGTGGTGCTCCACCCCCGTATGGGCCTGCCCCGCCGGATCGGCTATCTGTCCGACGGGTTTTTCGCCTATATCCGCACCGCCCTGGAGACCTGTCGGGAGCTGGGGATGCGGGTGGTGTTCTATGACGAGGGCATGTACCCCTCCGGCTCCGCCTGCGGCCAGGTGGCGGCGGGCCACCCGGAGTACGCCAGCCTGGGGATCACGGTGACGGAGGCCCCGGAGGCCGGGGACGAGGTGCTGGCGGAGAAGGACGGCGCCTTTTTGGCGGCCCGCCATACCCGCGGCACCATCCGCGGCGTCCACTACGGCGAGGATGACTTCGAGCCCAACGCCCCTTTGAGCGCCGATCTTCTGAACCCCGACGCGGTGGCCCGCTTCATCGAGCTGACCCATGAGGCGTACTGGCGACGCTTCAAGGAGTATTTCGGCTCCACCGTCATCGGCTTTTTCACCGACGAGCCCAGCGTCACGGGCCGGTGCGTCACCGGCATGAAGCCCTGGACGCGGGGCTTTGCCAGGCTCTTTACCGATGCCGGCGGGGAGCTTCGGAACCTGTTCGCCCTCTTTACGGGGGAGGAGAACGATGACACCCGCCTCTATGAGCGGATGATCATGGAGCGGGAGAATGAGGTCTACTATTCCGCCCTGTCCTCCTGGTGTCAGGAGCACGGGATCGCCCTCATGGGCCACCCGGATTCCTCGGACGATATCGAGCGGGAGCGCCACTTCCATATCCCCGGCCAGGACCTGGTCTACCGCCAGGTCTCCCCGGAGAAGGGGGATTTGACGGGCCGGGACTCCGTTCAGGGCAAATGCTCCGCCGACGCGGCGCGGCTTTTGGGCCGCCGGCGCAACTCCAACGAGTGCCTGGGCGTCTGCGGCGGGGAGGAGAACCCCTGGAGCATGACGGCGGCGGATATCAAGTGGTTCATCGACTATCTGGCCGTACGGGGCGTCAATATGTACATACTCCACGCCTTTTATTACTCCATCCTGGGCCGCCGTCGGGACGAGCGGCCCCCCGACGTGGGCCCCCACTCCATCTGGTGGCCCCACTACCGCCGGTGGACGGACTATGTAAGGCGCGTCTCGTGCCTGATGACCGATACGGAGCTTCGCGCCCCCGTGGCGGTACTGTGCCGCAACCGGGAGCTGATGCCGGAGGCCGTGGCGCCCCTCTTTGAAAACCAGATCGGTTTTATGTACCTGCCCCAAAGCTTCTGGGACGGGTGTCGGGTGGAGGCGGGCCGGCTTGTCTGCGGCCAGCGGCGCTTTTCCGCCGTCATCGACCCGGAGGGCCGCTTCCCCCAGGTGAGTCGGGACCTGCTGGCCCAGGAGCGGGATATCCGCACGGCGCGGCCCCAGCCGGGACTGCGGGCCATACGGTTCGGGAAAGGCGGCACGGAATGTGTGTTCCTGGCCAACGCCGGAGAGACGGATATCGACACCCCCGCCGCCCTCCCCTTTGGGGGAAAGGCCGGCCAATACGACCTGTGGAGCGGCAAAGCCGCCCGCTTTGAGGGGCGCCTTATCCTCCCGCGTCGGGGAAGCCTCCTGCTTTTCGCCTGCTCGGAGGCGGAGTTTGACGGTCTGCCCGCGCTCCGCGCCCCGGCGGCGCTTCCCGTGCCGGCCTTTAGGCTCGTCTCCCACGATCCCGCCGCGGCGGTGAAGGTCTACGAGGCGGAGACAGGGCCGGGGGAGGGCGTTCTCACCTTGGAGGCGGAGGAGATGGCGGAGCTGACAGTCAACGGCGTTTTCGCCGGCGTCTCCTTCTGGGGGCCCCACCGCTTTGACCTGACGGGCCTGCTCACCGCCGGACAGAACAAGCTCCGGCTGACGGTCACCGGCTCCAGAGCCAATCTCTACGGAAAACCCGTGCCCTACGGGTTGAAATAAGGTGGTCACTATGGATATGAACCTCACACTCTCTAATCTCACCGCCAACAGCGTCACCCTCGCCTGGGACGCCGTGGAGGGCGCGGATTATTACACCGTCTCCTGGTCGGACCGGGACACGCCGGCCCATATTCTGAAGCCCCTGCCCCCCGTGCGGGGTACGCGCTTTGTGTTCCGCCGCTCCACCGACATCCCCTACTACCTGAAGGTGGAGGCCAGGAGCCTTGACGGCGCGGTCCTGGCGGAAAGCCCCACCGTCCGCTCCGCCGTGGGCAGGCTCTCCCGCCCGCAGTTAGAGGAGCTGGGCCGGGGCCTTGTGGCCGTGGATACGGGGGAGGGCGTGTTCCTCAGCTGGCGGCTTTTGCGGAGCGAGGTCAACGGATACACCGCCACCGGCCTTGCCGGCGCGGATTTTGCCGTATACAAGAACGGCGAAAGGCTCGCCCTGGTCACGGACCGCACCAGCTTCCGGGACGGGAAGGGCACCGCGGAGGATTCCTACGCCGTGGCCGCCGTCTGCGCCGGCGTGGAGGACCCCCCCTGCAAGCCGGTGAAGCCCTGGAAGCAGAATTATATCGACATCCCCCTCTCCATCCCCCAGGGCGGCGTCACCCCCGCGGGACAGGAGTTCACCTACCACTGCTCGGATATGAGCGTGGGGGATATGGACGGCGACGGGGAGTATGAGTTCGTCCTGAAGTGGAGCCCCTCCAACGCCCACGACGTCAGCCACCGGGGCTATACCGGCCACTGCATCCTGGACTGCTTCCGGCTGGACGGCACGAAGCTCTGGCGGCTGGATATGGGCCCCAACATTCGGGCGGGGAACCACTATACCCAGTTCATGGTATACGATTTCAACGGCGACGGCAGGGCCGAGATGGCCGTCAAGACCGCGCCGGGGACCATGATGACCCGCTACGCCCCGGACGGGAGCGTCAAGAGCCGGGACTACGTGACCATGCCCCAGGAGGACATCGACGCCGGCTGGTCCCATGAGGACAACTACGTCTGCTCCGCCGAGGATTACCGCCGGCATGTGGCGGACATGTTCGAGGCGTGGCCCAGGCACCCGGAGGTGCTGGCCGGCCACTGGCCCCAGACTGTGGAGGAGTGCCTGGGTATTCCCCGACGCTACCCCTATCCCTTAAAGCGGGACGAGGCCCAGGCCCTGGCGGATTTCTTCATCGACCAGTGGGCCCCCGCCCGCGACCCCCACAACAGGCTTTGGGAGTTTGAGGGCTTCATCTACGAGGGGCCGGAGTATCTGACCATGTTCGACGGCACGGGCCGGGAGCTGGACACCATCCACTACGAGCCGGCCAGAGGCGACGACGGCCTCATGTGGGGCGACTACGCCTGGACGCGCATCGAGCCCTGCAACCGGGTGGACCGGTTTTTGGCCGGCGTGGGGTATCTGGACGGCAGGCGCCCGTACCTGCTGATGTGTCGGGGTTACTACACCAGGGCGTATGTGGCCGCCTACGACTTCTTTGAGAACAAATTCCACAAGGTCTGGGCCGCCGACTCCGGCTTCATGCCCATGGCCAACCCCTTTGACTATACCACCACCCAGCGTACCGGCAGCTCCCCCGTCATGGGCGGGCTGGCCGGCCAGGGCAACCACTCCGTCTCCACCGCCGACATCGACGGCGACGGGTACATGGAGCTGATCTACGGCGCGGCGGTCATCGACCACGACGGGACGCTCCTCTATTCCGCCCGCGGCAAGCTGCCCGACGGACGGGACGCGAAGCTGGGCCACGGGGACGCCATGCACGTGGCGGATATCGACCCGGACAGGCCGGGGAAGGAGATATTCAACGTCTACGAGGAGGGGAAAAACGCCCCCTACGGCTACGCCCTCCGGGACGCGGAGACGGGAAAGGTCTATTTCGGCCAGTATTACGAGGGGGACCTGGGCCGGTGCATGATCGGCGATATCGCCGACGGCGTGCGGGGCCTGCAGGTGTGGGTCAACGATGTCTTTGACTGCAAGGGCAACAAGCTGGACATCCCCGCCCCCAGCACCAATATGCGCGTCTTCTGGGCCGGGGACATGACCACCCAGCTCACCGACGGCCCCGACTATATGGGCCAGGGGGCCTCCGGGGCGGCCATAGGACGGGTGGTGGACCCGCGCCGTGGCGTGATGCTGGAGCCGGAGGGCACCGGCACCAACCACTACACCAAGGCCACCCCCTGCCTGGTGGCCGATATTTTCGGCGACTGGCGGGAGGAGATCCTGCTGCGCCACGCGGACAACAGCGCCATCCGCATCTACACCAACACCGGCGACGCGCCCCACAAGCTCTTCACCCTGATGCACGACCCCCAGTACAGGTGCGGCGTGGCCTGGCAGAACAACTGCTACAACCAGCCGGTGTATCCCTCCTTCTACTACGCCTCGGATATGGAGTTCAAGGATGTGCTGAAGGGCATGGGGTACAGGCCCACTGTGTACCTGGCGGGGGACTCCACCATGCAGACCTACGAGCCGGAGGACGGAGGCCTGGCCGGCTGGGGCCAGACACTGAGCCGCGCCGCCGTGGGGGGCAAGCTGGCCCTGGAGGCCCACCGCCCCGACTGCCCCTTCGGGCAGGAGCGGCAGTACACCCTCCCGGAGATCGTCATCGACAACTGCGCCATGGGCGGCAGAAGCACCAGGCAGTTTCTGACCGAGGGGCGGCTGGCGGACATCGAAAAGCGCATCACCCTGGGCGACTACCTGATCGTCCAGTTCGGCCACAACGACTGCGACCCCGCCCACCCGGAGCGGTACACCGCCTTGGAGGAGTACGCCGCCAACCTGGAGGTCTTTATCAGGGCGGCCAGGGATCGCGGCGCCACGCCGGTGCTGGTGACGCCCATCACCGACTTAGGGCTTCAGGAGGGCCTCGCCGGCCTCAACAAGTACAGCACCGCCATGCGTGAAACGGCGGAAAAGCTGGACGTGCCGGTGCTCGACATGCGCAAGGCCAGCCGCCTCAGCCTTGAGAAGCTGGGTTCGCGGCGCACGGCGGAGTTCTTCCAGCCGGACGGGGTGCATCTGACGGCGGCGGGCGCGGCCCACATGGACAACATCTTTGTCAATCTTCTGAAGGCCTGCCAGGATACGCGCCTTGACCTTCTTCGGGCGGCCTTCGGCGGCTGAGATCATTTGAAAAAATACCATCACAGGGGGTATGGATATGCTTAGTCCCGCGCTGAAAAACATCTACACCTGCTTCCCCGGAGGGAAGCACAAGGTCCTGACCATGAGCTATGACGACGGGCGGCTTGAGGACCGCCGGCTTGTGGACATCTTCAACAAAAACGGCATCAAGGGCACCTTCAACTTAAATTCCGGACGGTTCTTCGACCCTCAGAGGGTGCCGGTAAGCGAGTATAAGAGCCTGTACGCCGGCCATGAGATCGCCTGTCACACCTACACCCACCCCACCATCGAGCGGTGCCCCATGGAGCAGGTGGCGCGGCAGGTCCTGCAGGACAGGATGGAGCTGGAGGACATCGTGGGCGCGCCGGTGCGGGGCCTCGCCTACCCCAACGGCTCCTACTCTAAGGAGATCATGGCGCTCCTGCCCGCCCTGGGCATCAAATACGCCAGGGTGGTCCCCACCACCGGCGGCTTCGGGATGCCCGCGGACTTCCTGGAGTGGAAGGGCACCTGCCACCACAACGGAAAGCTCCTGGAGCTGGGCCGGCAGTTTTTGGACATGCACAAGACCCAGTATCTCTACATGATGTACGTCTGGGGCCACAGCTTCGAGTTCCCCATCTACGACAACTGGAACGTGATGGAGGAATTTTGCGCCATGATGTCCGGCAAGGAGGACATCTGGTACGCCACGAATATTGAGATCGTGGACTACCTGGAGGACGCCCGCAGGCTCCGGTTCACCGCCGCCGGGGACAAGGTCTACAACCCCAACGCCCGAAGCGTCTGGCTGGAGGTGGACGGGGTGAAGGTAGAGGTCCCCGCGGGGCAGCTGGTGAGCTTCTGATACCAATGTCCGCTCACAGGCCCGCAGAGTTTGGATCGAGGTGAAACCCATGGTGAATGTGCCTTTTTCCGCGGATTTTGGCGGGAATGGCCTGAAAAGATACACGCCCGGCGGCTTTGGCTTCGTGCTGGACGCGGAGCTTGCCGCTTTCCCGTCGCTGCTGATCCCGGAGATCAACAGCGGCTTCGCGCCCGCCTGGTGGTATAAAAACGCCGAACTCACCGCCCTCCATAGGTCGGGCGGCGCGGTGTACGCCGTACCGGGGCCGGACGCCCTGGCGGAGGACCTGCGGGGCCGGACCCTGCCCCTCTGGTTCAAGGCCGACACCGGACCGGGGCGGTTCAGGCTCACGGTGACCCTCTCCTCCGAGACGGGCGCCGAGGAGGCGCTGGTCTTTGTCTCCCGCCGCCGCCTTGCGTGGCGGGGCGCCCTGAGAGCGGGGGAGACGAAAACCGTCGAGGTCCTCTGCGACGTGTCCCCCGTCATCGCCGTGGGCGGCGGGGACGCGGCTGTGGCCGATCTGGGCCGCGCCGAGGATGTGAGCGTCGATCTGACGGTTTTGGGCGCGGGACTCCAGGCCCTCCGAATCTCAACCTTTGAGGGGCCGTGCATCTTTATAATGGGCGATTCCACCGTCACCGACCAGCCCGCCGAGACGCCCTACGCCCCCGGCGCGACCTACTGCGGCTGGGGCCAGGTCCTGCCCCTCTATACGGGCACGGCCTTTGCCGTCTCCAACCACGCCCACTCCGGCCTCTCTACCGAGACCTTCCGGGAGCGGGGCCACTACGGTGTGATGCTCCCCCAGGTGAGGGAGGGCGACCTGGCGCTGATCCAATTCGGCCACAACGACCAAAAGCGGCTCCACCTGGCCGCCGAAACGGGCTACACCGAGAATCTCCTGCGGTATATCCGGGAGCTCCGCGCCAGAGGCGCGTCTCCCGTGCTGGTCACGTCCCTGGCCCGGAACACCTGGAAGAGCGGGGCGGAGTATAACGACCTTCTGGAGGCCTACGCGGACGCCATGAAGCGGATCGGGCAAAGTGAAGCTGTTCCCGTGCTGGACCTCCATGGCAAAAGCGTGGACGCGGTGAAAAAGGCCGGTATGGACGGGGCGAAAAAGTGGTATCACCCCGGCGACTACGCCCACCCCAACGACTTCGGCGCCCATATGACGGCGGGCTTCGTGGCGGAGGAGCTTCTGCGGGCGGGACTGATCCCCGCCTTCCATGTCCCCGCCTGGCCCGTTCACGGGCCGCTGACACCCCTTGCCCCGCCGGCGGAGCCGGAGAAGCTTCACGGCAATACCCCGCCGGGAGAGGTGAAAAAGCTTGTGGACTACGGCCTCATACCGGATATGCCCTGGCCTGTGACATAACGTATTATAGCATATATAAAAGCATTTGTCAAGCATTATTTTAAAATATTTTAAATTATTTTTGAGCCATGGGGGAGGAAGTCACTATGGAGCATACAAAAGGCGGATTTACCATGCCGGGAGAGGCCGGGTACGAGAAGCTGACGCTGAAGCTGGCCGAGCGATGGGGCGCGGACGTGGTGCGTGACAGCGACGGCACCAAGCTGTCCGACGAGATCATAGACGCCGGGTACGGGGTCTACTCCACCATCTGCATCATCCGCGAGCACAACGCCTTCGGCAGAGAGCATCCGGAGTGCCTGCAGCAGACGTTTCTGTCCACGGAGCCTGAGCTGGCCGGGGAGGGGCCGCTGACGGTCCGGCTGATGGCGGGGTTCTTTGACCAGCAGTTCAGGGTCAATGACAGTGACAAGTCCCTGCGGTACTGGCAGGTATGGGACAGGACCGCCGGCCTCCAGGTGCCCTGGGAGGGGTGGAGCTATGAAAACGGCTGTGTCATCCTGCCGGCCCCCGTGCCCTGCCACGCCTACACCGTCAGCTTCCTGGCGTACAGGCTGTGGGAGGAGATCAACATGTATAACCATGTGACCAACGCCTGGCAGAGCGAGCATCTGATGCCCATTGACCCCCGCCTCCCCGTGGCCCAGGAGTATCTTTACAACTACCTGGACAGGTGGTGCAGGGAGCATCCGGCCACCACGGTGGTGCGGTTCACCAGCATGTTCTACAACTTCGTGTGGATCTGGGGCAGTCAGGAGCGGTGCAGGACGCTGTTCACCGACTGGGGCAGCTATGATTTCACCGTCAGCGAGAAGGCCCTGGAGGACTTTGAGAAGGAGTACGGCTACGCCCTCACCGCCGAGGATTTCATCAACCGGGGCGACCTGCAGGTGACCCACATGCCGCCCACGCCCCATAAGCGGGACTACATGGAGTTCACCCAGCGGTTTGTGGCCTCCTTCGGGCGGAAGCTCACGGATTTGGTGCACAGCTACGGCAAGAAGGCCTACGTCTTTTACGACGACAGCTGGGTGGGCGTGGAGCCCTACGGGCCGCACTTCACCGAGTTCGGCTTTGACGGCATCATCAAGTGCGTGTTCTCCGGGTACGAGGCGCGGCTGTGCGCCGGCGTTCCGGCGGAGACCCACGAGCTGAGGCTCCACCCCTATCTCTTCCCAGTGGGCCTGGGCGGCGCGCCCACCTTCATGGAGGGCGGCAATCCCACCAGGGACGCCCAGCAGTACTGGGTCAACGTGCGGCGGGCGCTGCTGCGGGCCAAGATCGACAGGATCGGCCTGGGCGGGTACATACACCTCCTGGAGGGCTTCCCGGACTTTGTGGACTATATCGCGGAGGTGGCCGACGAGTTTCGGGCCATCAAGGCCCTCCATGAGAGCGGCGCGCCGGCGACGCTCCCCCTGCGGGTGGCCGTCGTGCACGCCTGGGGGGCGCTGCGGCCCTGGACGCTGTCGGGCCATTTCCACGAGACGTATATGCACGACCTGATCCATATCGACGAGGCCCTCTCCGGCCTGCCCGTAGAGGTGAGATTCATCAGCTTTGAGGACGCGGCCAACGGCGCGCTGGAGGACGTGGACGTGCTGATCAACGCGGGCCGCGCCGGCACCGCCTGGAGCGGCGGGGAGGTCTGGAACGACCCCGCCCTTGTGACCGCGGTGACGAAATGGGTATGCGCGGGCGGCGTGTTCCTGGGCGTAGGGGAGCCCTCCGCGGCCCCCGGCGGCTGGGGCTACTTCAAGCTGCGCAATGTCCTGGGCATCGACCTGGACACCGGCGCGCGGGTCTGCCACGGGAGATATACCTTCGACGTGGAGACCGTCCCCGGCCTCCTGCCTGAGGGGGCGGGGGTGAAGGGCCTGGACCATCTCTACCTCACCGGCCCGGACACCGCGGTGCTGGCGGCGGAGAACGGCCTGCCCACCGTCACTGCCCACGCCCTGGGGAAGGGCCGCGGGGTCTATCTCAGCAGCTTCCAGGTGACCCCTGAGAACATTAGGATGCTCCTGAACCTGATGCTCTGGGCCACGGGCCGGGGCCTTGACCAGCCCTGGCTCACCGATTCCCCCCAGGCCGAGTGCGCATATTTCCCCGACGCGGGAAAGCTTGTGGTCATCAACGATTCCCAGGAGGCCAGGACCGTCTCCGTCACCACGGACAGCGGCGTTCGGACCGTCGCCCTTGCGCCTTACGGCATCGCCATAGAGAATAACTGAAGGAGATATTACCGATGCGAATCATCTTGAACCCCAACCGCTCCGCCGGTACCATCAACCGCAACATCTACGGCCATTTTGCCGAGCACCTGGGCCGGTGCGTCTACGAGGGCCTGTGGGTGGGGCCGGACAGCCCCATCCCCAACGAAAACGGCCTCCGGCGGGACGTGGTGAACGCCCTGAAAAAGCTGAATATCCCCGTCCTCCGCTGGCCCGGCGGGTGCTTTGCCGACACCTACCACTGGCGTGACGGCGTGGGGCCGGTGTCGGAGCGCAAGACCATCGTCAACACCAACTGGGGCGGCGTCACCGAGGACAACCGCTTCGGCACCCATGAGTTCATGGAGCTGTGCCGGCAGCTGGGGTGTGAGGCGTATTTCTCCGGCAACGTGGGCAGCGGCACCGTCCAGGAGTTTTCCGACTGGGTGGAGTACTGCAACATGCCGGGCGTGTCCCCCATGGCCGACCTGCGGCGGCAAAACGGGCGGGAGGAGCCCTTCAACGTGAAATACTGGGGCATCGGCAACGAGGCCTGGGGCTGCGGCGGCAACATGCGCCCGGAGCGGTACGCCGACCTGGCGCTGCAATATTCCACCTATCTGCGCAACTATGACCGGCAGCATAAGATCGTCAAGATCGCCTCCGGCGCCAACGTGGACGACTACGAGTGGACGCGGAAGGTGTCGGAGATCGCGGGAAAGCAGATCGACGCGGTGAGTCTCCACTACTACACCGTCCCCGGCAGTGAGTGGAAGCACAAGGGCTCGGCCACGGAGTTTTCCAGGGAGGAGTATTTCGCCACCCTCCGGAAGGCCCTGCGTATGAAGGAGCTTGTCACCGAGCACGGGCGCGTCCTCCGCAAGGCCAGCCCCAAAAAGCGCCTGGGCCTGGTGGTGGACGAGTGGGGCACTTGGTTCGACGTGGAGTCGGGGACGAATCCGGGCTTCCTCTACCAGCAGAACACCATGCGGGACGCCCTGGTGGCGGCGGTGAGCCTGAATATTTTCAACAACCACTGCGACACGGTGGTGATGGCCAACATCGCCCAGACGGTGAACGTTCTCCAGGCCATGGTGCTGACGGAGGGGTCAAAAATGCTCCTCACGCCCACCTACCACGTGTTTGACATGTACAAGGGCCACCAGGGGGCCAGGGAGATCGAGACCTACGCCGAGACAAGCCTTTTGAGCTGCGGCGACTGGAGCATCCCCAACCTGCACGTCTCCGCCAGCGAGGGCGCGGACGGGAAGCTCCTGCTGACGGCGGCGAACCTCTCCGACACCGTTGATGCGCCATTGGAGGTGCTGTCCGACGCCATCGGCGCCAAGTCCGCCGTGACGGGCACGCTCCTCACCGGCAAGCCCGGCGCCTATAACACCTTCGACAGGCCCGATGCGGTGAAGCCCGTGGCCATGGGCGGCATCCGGGTGGAGGACAAGCGCTTTACCGCCGCCCTGCCCGCCTGCAGTGTGGCCGCCTTTGAGATCGCCCGTGAGTGATACAAGGTGCCGCCGGTGCCTTCTGCGGGAGCTGGCGGAGGGACAGGAGCTTTACGAGAGCGTCAAGGCCTACCGCGCCGAGCTTCCGGAGGACGTCAGAACGAAGGATGCGGAATTTGAGGCGCGGCTGGACCGGTGCCGGAGCTGTCCCTACCTCAACAACGCCACCTGTATGCAGTGCGGGTGCTTTGTGGAGATAAGGGCGGCGAAAAGGGACATACACTGTCCCATGGGGGAATGGTAGGTTTTGTAAGGTTTCCGCCCTTACAGGGCGGAGGGGGCCCGCCTGACAGGCGGGCGGGAGATTGCTTTCTTCTCTTTTGTGTTGACAAAAGAGAAGAAAGCAACAAAGAAGAGAAAAACAACCAGAGGGGGGATTTCGATTTCCCCCCTCTGGACACCCCCTTGAAACGACCAGAGGGGGTTGCGACCCCCATCTGGACTCCCCCAGGGGATCGCCCGCGGGGAAGCATCCCGTAGGGATGGGGCCCCCGCCGAACGATAGTTCGGTGGGGAGAGGAGGAGCGAAGTCTGCGACTGAGCCCTGGCGTTTACGCCGGGGCGAGGTTAAGCGGCTTGTGCGACGACGAGTAGGGGTGGCCGTCCTCGGCCACCCGTCCATCGAATTCCCACATCATCTACCCCAAAACGGTTGTTGGTTTCGATCACCCCGCCCTGAAAGGGCGAAAAAACGTTAATTTTTTCATTCAGGAGGTATTCCCTATGGAACGCATGGCGTGGAAGGGGCGCATCAAGGCCGGGTGCAAGGCCGAGTATGTGCGCCGGCACAACGAGATCTGGCCGGAGATGGTGGAGGTGCTGAAATCCGCCGGCATCTGCAACTACACCATTTTCGCCAACGGCGAGGAGCTTTTCGGCTACTACGAGTGCGAGAAGGGCATCGAGTTTGCCGAGCGCACCCAGGCCCAGAGTCCCGTGGTGGACAGGTGGAACGAGTACATGAAGGACATCCTGGAGCTGGAGATGGACCCGGTCACCGGCGCCCAGCCCAAGCTGGAGCCGGTGTTCAGACTTGACTGAGGAGGGCGGCTATGAAGCTTGATTTTGACAAAGAGCAGGTGCTGAAGGCCATGGACGCGGTGGTGGACCGCACCATGCGCATGGATATGACCTGGGACTGGCCCTGCGGCGTGGCCTATTACGGCATCTGCGAGGCCTATGAGGCCACGGGAAAGCAGGAATATCTGGACGCCGTGCGGGCCCGCGTGGACGAATTTCTGGAGATCGGCCTGCCCACATGGACGGTGAACACCTGCTCCATGGGCCACTGCTGCCTGAGCCTCTACCAGCACACCGGGGAGAAGAAGTACCTGGACGTGGTGATGAGCAAGATAGACTACCTCAAAAATTCCGCTCTGCGCTTCGGCGATCACGTCCTCCAGCACACCGTCTCCGCCAACAACGACTTCCCCGAACAGGCCTGGGCCGACACGCTGTTTATGGCGGCCTTCTTCATGCTGAGAGTGGGTGTGGAGCTCCGCGATGAGGCGCTCATCGATGACGCCCTCAACCAGTGGTACTGGCACATCAAATATTTGCAGGACCCGGCCACGGGGCTTTATTACCACGGGTACAACAACATCACCAAGGACCACATGTCCGGCTTCTACTGGGGCCGCGCCAACGCCTGGGCGGCCTACACCATGTCCCAGGTGGGCGCCCGTCTGCCCCAGGCCTACCTCTACCCCAAGTTCCTGGACGTGACCGGCTCTTTAAACGACCAGCTGGCGGCCCTGAAGCTCTGCCAGACGGAGAACGGCCTCTGGCGCACCATCCTGGACGACCCGGACAGCTACGAGGAGGTCTCCGCCTCCGCCGGCATCGCCGCCGCCATGGTCTGCAAGGGCAATCCCCTGCACATCAAGTACATCAACCGGGCCATTCCCGGCATCCTCCGGAACATCTCTCCGGACGGGCGGGTGCTGAACGTCTCCGGCGGCACCGCTGTCATGCGGGACCGGGACGGCTACCGGAACATCAGCCGCGACTGGATTCAGGGCTGGGGCCAGGGCCTGGCGCTGGCCTTCCTGGCGGGCATCCTCCGCTACGACCAGTCCGAGGGCGCCAATTCGCTGTAAATCGCAGGGGCCGGACCCGCTGCCATCGAATTTCCAAAAATCTGATTTAGAAACCGTAGGGGCCGCCTCTCCAGGCGGCCCGCGCCGTCTTTCTTCCCGCCGCATTTCTTGCCTTTTTCTCTTGACCGCTGCGATGTATGGATGATACAATCATGTGGTAGAATGAATATCGTATCCCACAGAGAGAAAGAGGGAGAGACATGAAAAACATCTGGAAGCTTGCGGCGGCGGTGCTGGCGGCGTGTGTGCTGGCGGGGGTGCCGGCTTTTTTTGCCGTTCGGGAGCACAGGGCCCTGGGGGCGATGAGCGCCAGGGCGGACAGCCTGCAAAGGGAGGCCGGCAGCGCCCAGGCGGAGGCCGAGGGCCTGACAAAGGAGCTGTCCGACGCCCGAAACCGGCTGGACAGCCAAGGAGCGGAGTTGGAGGCGGCGAGGGGCCAATTGGACAGCGCCGCGTCGGAGCGGGACGCGCTGGCCGCCCAACTGGAGGAGGCGCAGGCGAAGATCGAGGAGCTGGGCCGGACGCCGCGCTTTGACCCCGACGGGCCGGCGTACCAGCAGCTCTACCCGGACTTCTACGCGCCCCAGCCCCTGGACGCCTCCCAGGCCCCCGCGAAGGTCATCTACCTGACCTTCGACGACGGCCCCTCCGTCCAGACAGGCAAGGTGCTGGAGATTTTGGAACGGGAGAACATCAAGGCCACCTTCTTCATCGTGGGGCGCAGCGGGGCGGCCAGCCCCGACACCCTGCGGGCCATGGTGAAGGCCGGCCACACCGTCGGGATGCACTCCTGGTCCCATGAGTACAAGACCATCTACGCCAGCGTGGAGGCGTTTTTGGAGGACATGTACAAGGTGTTCACCCTGATCCGTGACGAGACCGGCGTCACCCCCACCTGCTTCCGGTTCCCCGGCGGCAGTACCAACAGCTACGATTACGGCATCTATCAGGATATCGTCGCCGAGATGCTCCGGCGGGGCTTCGTCCCCTGCGATTGGAACATGTCGGCCCAGGACGCCACCAAGACCCCCCTGCCGCCGGAGCAGATCGTCGCCAACGTCCTCAGCGCCGGCAACGTGGTTCGCGGCGTGGTGCTGATGCACGACTCCAAGCCCCGCGCCACCACCGTGGAGGCCCTGCCCAATCTCATCGCCGCCCTCCGCCAGCGCGGCTATACCTTCGCGCCCCTGACGCCGAAGGTCAAGCCCGTCATGTTCAATTACAAAAATTTTGAGCAGATGCCCTGATTTATACTAATATCTAATTAAAACAAGACATTCGCGACGGCCTTTTTCGTGCCATGCTGCGTCAGCCGCCTTGGGAATACACAAAGTATTCCCTGCGGCGTCTTCCTTGCCTGACGCGAAAAATTCTCGCCGCTCGGTGTCTCCTTTTAAATAGATATTAGTATTAAAACCAAAAACGAACTATACAAAATGCCGAACGGAAGAGCGTTTCCGTCCGGCATTTTTGTGCAAAGTAGAAATAATTAAAAATATTATAAAATAATGCTTGACAAATGCTTTGGCCTGTGGTATAGTACGCACAGACTGAACCGTCACGGCTCCAGATACACGCCGGAACGGGGAGCGGTGCAGGCGAGAAGGCATTCGTGCCCATAGAGCATGGAGGCCGGAAGACGCCAGGGAAGGGTGTCGTAGAATTTATCGGCGGCCAGAACGCCGTCGATATAGAGCTGGGCGATGTCGAAGGGAAAATCCAGCGTGACAAAGCCCCGATCCTCCGCCGCCTCCAGGCGGTTCCATACGATCTCCCGCGCTCCGGCCAGCCGCAGCTCCTCCGCGTAGAGGGGCGGAACGGCGGGCGCGGCGCAGCGGGTAAGGGCGAAGTGCGCCTCCCGCGGGGCGGGACTGTCGTCAAAGCGCAGGCTTCCGTCCACCCGCCGGAGCTTCAGGGCGTACTCCCAGGGGAGGGTGCGCACCCGAACGGAGCCCGCCTCAAATTCCGTGACAACGTTCGGGGAAACGGACACAACGCCGTGGTGCTCAAAGCCGTAATCGGGCCGGATGTTCGGTATGGCGGCGAAGCAGAAGGTATCGCCGTCGCGGCACAGGAGCTGCGCCGTGGCCCATTGGAGGGTGTCGCCGCCGAGAGGGAGGTTGAAGGGCAGGATAAAGGCCGTATCCCCCCGGATGTCGATGGCGGGGAAGCGCGTGTCCAGGGGCCGGAGCGCCGCGCCCTCCACGTCCCGGAGCTTCAGGTGGCGCTGGTGGTGGTTCACAAAGACGAAGCCGCCCCGCCCGTCGGTCCGCATGGCGTACCGCAGGCGCGTGCCGTCCGTCTCCGGCACAAATTCCTCCGCCGGAACGTGCTCCATGGGGGCCAGGATGTCCCCGAAGTCGTGGACGAACAGGTGCAGGAGGTTCAAAAGCCCGTAATGGGGCCGCTCCT
The DNA here is from genome assembly GCA_947626845.1 of uncultured Oscillospiraceae bacterium. Classification (GTDB taxonomy): domain Bacteria; phylum Bacillota; class Clostridia; order Oscillospirales; family Oscillospiraceae; genus RUG626. The sequence goes on from CANQTW010000008.1 coordinate 27,359, forward strand.
CCCCGTAGGGGGAGAGGGGGGCCTGGAAGTCGTAGTTGAGAAAGGGCAGATCGTTGGGATAGCCCGTGGCGGTGGACTCCTGCAGGGTGGTTTTGCCGGTCTTGTTGACGCCGCCGTGGTACATGTAGTACCCCGCCAGGTTGTTGCCGCACCCCAGCTTCACCAGGCTCATGGCGTACACGTCCATGGGACTGACGGCGGGCCGCCGGTGGAGGGTGGGCTGGATGCCGCCGCCCAGCTCGCAGGTGGCGAAGGGGTAGCGCTCATAGGGGAGGCGCCAGCCGTCGGGGGCCGTTCCGCCCAGAAGGTCCATCCCCACGGCGGAGTCGTTGCGCTGGGGATCGAAGGCGTGATGGGTGCACAGAGGCAGCTCCCCCGTGGTCTGGGCCCAGGGCGCGTCGGCGTAGCCGCCGAACACGGGGACGAACTCGTCCACGGGGATTTTGGCCCCGAACCGGCTGTTCCAGCCGGTGACCGTCCAGAGGGGCACGTCAAAGCCGATCTCCTGGGCCAGCTTTTTCAGGGCCAGCAGGTGCTCCGGGGCGTTGACCAGCTCGTTTTCAATCTGGACGCCTACGATGGGGCCGCCGTCCTTGTAGAAAAGGCCCTTCACCTGGTCGTAAATATGCCTGTACCAGCTCCGGGCCAGCTCCATATAGCCAGGGTCGTTTTCCCTTAGCCGGAAGGGCTTTTGGAGGAGCCAGTCGGGCAGGCCGCCGTTGCGCACCTCCCCGTGGCACCAGGGGCCGACGCGGAGAAAGACCTCAAGCCCCTGCCGTTGACATTCCTCCACAAAGGCGCGGATGTCCCTGTCGCCGGTGAAGTCAAAGTCCCCCTCCGTCTCCTCATGGTAGATCCAGAAGAGGTAAGTGGAGACGATATCGATGCCGCCGGCCCGCATTTTCGCAAGCTCCCGGCGCCAGTTTTCCCGACTGTCCCGAACGAAGTGGTATTCGCCCATCACCGGCAGCCAGGGCTTGCCGCCCCGCTCGAAATACCGGGAGGTGACGTCGATCCGCTCCCCCCGGAGGTTCTCGCCGCCCAGGCGCAGATGGCCCCGCAGGAGGGGCGTGGGGGTATAGGGTTTGAATCTGTATTCCATAGCGCTCAGCTCCACAGAAGGTTAAGATAGCGGCGTTTCCCGCACAAGGGCGCGTATCGCCTCCGGCGGCACGTCTCCCGCAGGCCGGAAGTCCGGAGAGGCCAGATAGGCGTAGAGGGCCCGTCGCAGGGCGTTGGCCTCTGGCGTGGGGATATGGTGAAGCCCCAGGGTACTGACCATGAGCCGCCCGCCGCCGCACCGGCAGGTGAACAGGCAGGAGAGGGAGCGCAGATAGGCGTAGGAGTCCATCAGCGTGACGAGGCTCTCCGCCCCCTCCGGCAAAGCCACGGCCCTCGCCCCGGAGAGGCCGCGCCACTGGAAATCGGAATGGGCCTCCGTGGGGAAGGCCTTGAAAACCGGGTGCTCCTTCTCGATCAGAAAGCCCATGGCCCCGGACTGCTGGGGGAAGGTGCCCACGGACCAGAAATCCGTGGAAAACTGCCCCTTCACAGATCCTGGCAGGGTCTCTTCATCGGAGTTGGGGGCCAGCAGTACCGCGCCGCCGCGGCGCAGGGCCGCCAAGGCCTCCCCGTCCAGGCTCCGGCACTCGGTTACGCCGGCGGGACATACCGCGGGCTCAGGGGGATAGACCCAGAGGTCATAGGTATTTTGGGCCCCCGCCAGGGCGAGGGTCAGGGTGTATTTTGCCGGAGCGGGGAGACCGGCCAGGGGGACGGTGAGTGTCCCCAGCTCCGTCAGGCCGCCGGGGGCCGCCGTCACAGGCGGCAGGACGCCGCTTTTTTCCGCGTCGGGGCCGGTAAGACGCCAACAGGGCGCGCCCGCCAGGGCCGTCTTGCCGTAATTGGCCATCAGGCACCGGGCCGCGAGGGCCTCCCCGGCGGCGAAACAGCGGGTCTTCAGCCGGATCAGGGGCAACACGCCGGTGAAAAACGCCCGAAAGCGTTCAGGGCGGGCAAAAGCGTAGGGCTTGGCCTCCAAATGGGCGTTCAGCATCCCCACCAGCGCGGTGCCCTGGCCGGGGAAGTCCTGGAGGCCCAGCAGGCTGATCCCGCCGAGGCCGGGGGTGGCCAGGGCGGCCTCCGCCTCCGCCCGGTAGCAGAGCCGCGCCAGCTCCCCGGAGGCGGAGACGTAGTCCCCCCAGCGGGCCAGGAGGCCCCGCGCCTCCACCCGCTCCCGCACAAGGCGCAGATTGGCCGGATCGGTGACGCCGCGAAAGGCGTCCAGCTCAGAAAAGTCCGGCAGGCTCTCATACTGCCCTGCCTCGAAGGAGACGACGGGGCCGGAAAAGTCCTCCCGTAGGGCGTTTACCGCCTGGGTATAGTCCGCGTCCAGAGCCTCCTTCCCGTTGAGCCAGCCGGTCATGCCGGCATTGACGGCCCGCAGAGGGCGGCCCAGATAGGAGCCGGCGGTGTAGTAATCCGACCCGGCGTCGGGTTTGCGCTGTCCGTAGTCGTTGTTGGAGCCGGAGGCGTAGAGGCGCGTGCCGTCCAGAGAATGGGCCAGGGCCAAAAGCTCCTCCATAAAGGCGTGGCCCGCCTTCCCAGCGTGAAGCTCATTGCCCAGGGAGAGCATCACAAAGGAGGGGTGGTTGGCGTAGGCGTGTAAGATCGCGCACAGCTCCGTCCTGTAATAGGCGCGGCTCACGCCGTCCCCGAAGGCGTCGCGGGGGTCCCAGTGGGACAGCTCCGGCTGGAGGAGCAACCCCAGCTCGTCGGCGGCCTCAAAGGCGGCCTCCGGTGGACAGTGGGAGTGGAAGCGCAGATGGTTGACGCCGTAGGAGCGGTACGTCCCGATGATCCTCCGCCAGCTGGCCGTGTCCGTGGGCTCATAGCCCGTCTCAGGAAAGACGGCGCAGTTGGCCTCGCCGCGCAAAAAGAGCTTCCGCCCGTTGAGGGCGAACATCCCGTCCCGGACGGTGAAGGAGCGGACGCCGAACCGGACGGCGGTACGCTCCGCGCCCAGGGCGGCGGTGAGGGTGTAGAGGTTCCCCTCCCCCTCGTCCCAGAGGCGCACGTCCCGCCGCAGAGGCAGGAGGCACGTCCCGGCGGCGCTGTCCACCGTGGCGGGGGCCTCCAAGGCGTCGCAGGTGAAGCGCACCGGTTCGCTCGCTTCGCCGTCCACCGTCCAGCGGAGCTCCAGCCGGTCCTCTAAGGGGTAGACCCGCAGGGAGGAGAGGAAGGCGCTGCCGTGGAAAACAAGGCCCACGCGGCCCAGGATACCGTTCCAGTTGGTCTGGGTCTCATCGGTGGCGGCGGAGGAGGCCAGGATGGCGCTCCGAGGCCAGCCGGGGTAGGCGTTGTCGGAGATAAGCTTAAATTCGTCATCCCCGGTGAGCAGGCCCGTCACCTCAAAGCGCCGGGGCGTGGAGAGGGTGGGCGGAACGACCTCCGGGGCCGGTACGCCGTTGACAAGGAGCTTCAGCGCCCTGGCCCTGCCGCACACGAAAAAGACCCGTTTCCCGCCGGGAGGGGCGGTCTTTACCCGTCGGGTGAGGGCGGCGGGGCCTTCGTAAGCCGCCTTCCGCGTCAAGCGGGTGGCGATGACGCCGGAGCCGGACAGGGCCTTGTTGACCTGCTCGTCCGGGTGCCAGGGCGCTTTGACGGCGTCAGGGAAGCCGATGCCGGCCTCGTCCAGGGTGCCGGGGAGGCGGACAAAGCCCCGTTTTCCCGGTATTTCACAGGCCCAAAGCCCGGAGAGATCCATAAAGTCCATGCGTTATCCTCTCACAAATGTACAAGTGAAATTGACCGTGTAAAGGGGGCGGGCGGCCTCATTCCGCGGCCTGTTCAAAAACCTCGCCGTCTTTTACGATGAGCACCCGGTTAAAGGTTTCCAAAAACTCCGGGGAGTACTCATGAATGGCCGCGATCAAAATGTCGCATTGCATCTCCGTGATTTTCTTCTCAACAAAGCGTCTCGTGTCTATGTCCAAGCCCGTTGTAGGCTCGTCCAAAATCAAAACGCTGGCCTGTCTCACGAGCGCGCGGCCCAGATTCAGACGCCGCTCCTCACCGCCGGACATGCCCGTCTCCTCTGTCCCGATTCGCGTATCCAGCTTGTCCTTTTGCCCGCTGTACCATTGACCCAGCCCCACATCCGCTAAGACCTTCGTGAGCTTTTCCTGGTCCGCGTAGCTGTTGTCAAACATCGTCAGGTTGTCTCTGACCGTCGCGTCAAAGACAAAGGATCTCTGCTCCAATAACGAGATGTTCTTTCTAAAGTCCCGGTAAGTATACGAGTGAATGGGGAGTCCATTTAACAAGTACGCGCCGCTGCCGCCTGTCAAGGCGGCGAGATACCGTATCAATGTGGATTTCCCCGAACCGCTTTCGCCAAGAACCGCGATCCGGTCACCTTTTTGCAAAGTCAGATTCACACCGCGCAATAGTGGCTTTTCCCTGGTTCGGACAGAAACATCCCGCAGCGCGATCTCATGCACGTCAGACAGCTCGTTTTCGCCCCAGTCAGCTTCTTCTTCCGAGGTATGATCCAAAAACGCCGTAAGCTTATGGCACACGGCGGACGCCGCGACTACGGAGGTATACCGTTCGCTGATGATCTGTATCGGCCCCGCCACAAATGTCATCAGCTGTGAGAACACAACGAGCTCCGGCAGGGTGATATAGTGCTTTGAGACAAAGAAAATGCCAAAGACCCATGTGCATAAAAACACCAGATTTCCGGCGCCGAAGGCCCCCGCGTAAAGGATAGCGTTCATCTTGCTGAACTGCTTTTTCTTTTGGAGAAGCTGATCGTTCTCCTGGTCGTATTTTTGATTGATCCCGGAAAAACTGTTGAATACCCTCAAAAAAGAATACCCGTTCAGTATTTGCGTCACGATATGCAGGTGGGTCTTTTTGGCCTCCTGTTCCTCCGTTTTTGCTTTTTGCAACGGTTTTTCCGACAGCTTTGGAAATATCACCGGAATGGCGCTGATGAAAAGCATGATGACCGTCATGACCGGTTGAATCCTTACGGCGGAAATTATCGCGATGCCAAAACAGCAAATTTGAAAATAGACAGCGCCCAGCGATCCGAAATAATCCTGTTCCACCGTAGGGATATCATGATTGATCAGCGACAAATAGAAGCTGTTCTCCTTTTGCCGCTTCTCCTCGTTGGAGAGGCTTTCGATTCGCCGGATCATGTCTGAGCGCAGCGACTTGCCGATTTGATGAATGGCCCGCTCCTTTGTATAGTCCATAAGGAAATTCAAAAATGTATCCAAAAGGATATAGAGCAGGGTGATGATCGCTAATGCCGGAAAGCCGATTTGCAAACCGCCCATGGCCGCATTTGTGAACGCCCCCAGCAAATAGGCCAAAAGAACGGAGGAAATGGCGGCAAGTAAATTGGACAGCCCAAAGCAAAATACGAATTTGCCGTTTCTCTTCGCATATCGCCACATAAACCTTCCCACCCTTTTTATAAATCCGGTTTGTCTCTCGAAGAAGCCGTGCTGAAATTATATCACATCGAGGGAACCGTTTCAATATGGCCCATTTTCTGAAGCATGCGCATATACTCGCCGCCGGCAGAGCCGAAAGACCCACTGACAGATTGGAAGTTGTCAATTTCCCTCATCTATAAGTTTTTTCCATTGGTTGTATTCCGGCGTTTCATCCAATTCTACTGCCCGATTGATATAATACTTTGCCAACTCCCAAGACGCGGGAGGTGTCAATGCTATGTAAAGATAATACGCCATTAAAAACGCGCAGCGGGCGGCGGCTTTCAAGCTGTTCTCGCTCTGAAGCATGTGTAACGACGCCTCTAATACAAAGAACAGGTTAAGTCGATTCACCGCATCTTCATCCCCATAAAAGTCATTCAAATCATCGGGCGTTAGTTTGAAGATATCTTTTTCATCAAAATAGGGATGTCCGAAATCTATGCTGATCTTCATTCTGATCTTCCTCCAAAAATCCAAATTGTCATATACTCATTTCTTCCGATTACTGTCGGTTTTCCAGGAAAGCGCCTATCTGATCTTTATCATGATACCACCAAAATATGTAGAAATCTACTGTCCGTTAAGGCGGTTGATCGAATTTTACCCATTCATACTCCGGATATGTCTATATCGAATAGAAAACGTTCCGGCGGTTGTGTTTCGCCGGAACGTTCCTGATCGAATTGGGACGCTTTTCAGTTCAGCGCGGCGGTCATGCCGCGGACGGACTTACCCGCGTACCGGGGCGGTGAAGTGATACCGGTAGACCCCCACCCCCCGCGCGGGGGTATAAGCCCTGCTCCTTCGGAGCGGTCCCGACGCGAGCGCCTTCTATCTGCCATGGGCGGAGGCCGGACGCATCGTATCCCGTCAGGCGGCCTCGTGGCCGGCTCCCCTCGGAGAGAGGAGCCGGATGTGATCTTCAAGGAAAAGCGTTTGATTGAATATCTGGTTCAGACTCCGAGCTTTTCCATCAATTTCTCCACGTCCACGGGCTTGGGGATAAAGTCGTCCATCCCGGCTTCCATGGCGCGGCGGCGGTCCTCGGCGAAGGTGTTGGCGGTACACGCGATGATGCGCACGGTCCCGGCGTCCTCACGCGGGAGGGCGCGGATGGCGCGGGCGGCCCCGTAGCCGTCAAGGTTCGGCATGAGCAGGTCCATGAGGATAACATCAATGGACCCCGGCGGGCTTTCCCTGAAAACCTCCAACGCCTCCTGGCCGTCATGGGCGGAGACGGTGTCGAAGCCCTCCTCGGCCAGAAGATCGAGCATAATATCGAGATTCAGCTCATTGTCCTCGGCAATGAGGACCCGACGCTTCACCTGGGGGAGGGCCGGACTCTCCGAGCCTGTGGCCTCCGCACTCGCCGGGAGTACGGCTCCGGGGAAGGAAAAAACGAAGGTGCTTCCCCGGTCCTTTTCGCTTTCAAAGGTCAAATCCCCGCCCATGAGCGCCGCCAGCTCGTGGCTGATGGCCAGGCCCAGGCCCGCGCCCTGGTTGCCCTTGGATACGGTGTCCAGCTCCTGAGAGAAGGCAGAGAAGATACGCCGCTTGAAGTCCTCGCTCATGCCCCGGCCCGTGTCGGTGACCGTAAAGACGGTGGTGACGGCGCCGTTCCCCTCGACTGTGTTCTGGGCCATGGAGAGAGTCACATGCCCGCCCTCCGGCGTGAATTTGGCGGCGTTGTCAAGAAGGTTCATCAAAACCTGCTGTATCCTGGCCTCGTCCCCCTCCACCACGGGGTAGGGAAGGTCCCCGGTGAGGTCAAACGCCACGCCCTTGTCGCGCATGACGGGCTCGGTAACGGCGCGGACGGAGGCGACAAGCATGGCCAGGTCCACTCTGGACCGCTCCAAATCCATTTTCCGCTCCTGGAGCTTTGACATGTCCAGAATATCGGAGACGAGACGGAGAAGATATTTGGCCGTGGCGGTGGACTGGTCCAGATATTTCCCCATCCGGTCCACGTTGTTCAGATTTTGTACCATCAGATAGTTGAGGCCGATGAGACCGTTCAGAGGCGTTCTGATCTCGTGGCTCATGGCGGAGAGAAAGCTGTCTTTGGCGCGGGCCTCGGCCCGCGCCTGGGCGGAGCGCATTCCCTGCCAGGTCAGCAGGCCGACCAAGGCCAGGATGGCGGCGGCGGAGACGGCGAGTACCGTCACGGCGGCCCGATAGCGATAAAGAAAGTCGGAAAAGGTCAGGTCGTACTGGTTTTCCATGGCGGCCTGGATGGTGACGCTGCCCACAAACTCCTCGGAGAGATTGGCAATGGCCTTGTCGATGATGGAGATCAGCGTCTGCCCGTTCTTCTGGCTCTTGCCAATGACGCCGTCGATAGTGACTACGGCGGAGAAGCACAGCTGCTCGTCAAGGCCCATGACGGGAATGACCTTCAGGTCATCGTATGCCGGCTTTCCGAACCAGTACTCCACCACGTACTGGTTGAGGATCATCAGATCGCTCTCCCCTGAGATCACCGCTTCAAAGCAGTCGGGGATGGAGTCGTAATCAATGAGGTCAAAGCGGGGATAGGTGGTCTGAAGTACCTTGCGCAATGTCTGGGAACCGCTGGACACGGCAACGGACAGATTCTTATTCATGTCAAATTCCAGGTCCTGCCTGGCCACGATCACCTTGCGGCTCTTGAGGTAGGGCTCGGATATGAGGATGCCCCGTGCGCTCTCGTTTTCCGAGTTTCGCTCCACGCTGGTGACCAGGTCCAGATTTTCCGAGAGCAGATAGTCGTAGGTGACCGATCCCGCCGGAAGAGGCACATATTCAAACGTGATGCCGGCAAGCCGTGCCAGCTCGTCGAATATGTACCTGGACATGCCTGCCAGCTCGCCGTTTTCATCCGTAAAGGACACCGGCGGCCTGTCCTGAACGAAACCCACCCGGAACACACCGTTTTGCGCGATAAAGGCACGCTCGTCATCCGTCAGGCCGATATCGGGCGGGGCCGTTTCCCTGGCCAGAGCCGCCGGGGCCAGAAGGGCGGTGATGAGCAGAAGGGTCACAGTGAGGGCGAACAGCTTTTGAATCGTTTTGTTCATGGCTCCCCCTCCGTTGTTTGATTTTGCCTTATTTGGATAATACAAATATTATAAATTGTTTTTGAGGGTTTGTAAAGAAAAACAGAAAAGACACACGAAAATTTTTTGCGCGGCTTAGATTCACTCCTGATATACGAAATAAAATATTTAAGTGTAATCGAGATGCTCGGTCATGCCGCGGACATATTCGCCCACGTATCGGGGGGCGTCCTGCTTATAGCGCTCGATAAGCCGCACGATGGCGGAGCCCACGATGGCCCCGTCGGAGAGGGAGGCCATTTTGCGGGCCTGCTCCGGGGTGGAGATGCCGAAGCCCACGGCCACGGGCAGGCGGGTATTTTCCCGAATGACCCGAACGATGGCGCCCACGTCGGTGGTGATCTCCTGCCGGACGCCGGTGACGCCCAGGCTGGAGACCAGGTAGATGAAGCCCCGCGCCTCCCGCGCGATCATGGCCACCCGATTTTCCGAGGTGGGGGCGATCATGGAGATGAGGTCCACGCCGTACCGCTCGCACAGGGGGGCAAATTCGCCCCGCTCCTCATAGGGGATGTCGGGGAGGATCAGGCCGTCGATGCCGGTCCGCTGGCAGGCGGAGATGAATTTCTCCGCGCCGTAGGAGAAGACCACGTTGGCGTAGGTCATGAAGACCAGGGGGACGGACACGTCCTTGCGCAGTTCCCGCACCAGGTCGAAGACCCTGTCGGTGGTGACGCCGCCCCGAAGCGCCCGCAGGGACGCGCCCTGGATGACGGGGCCCTCGGCGGTGGGGTCGGAGAAGGGGATGCCCAGCTCGATGATGGACGCGCCCGCCTTCACACATTCCCGCACACAGGCGGCGGTGGTCTCCAAATCCGGATCGCCGCAGGTCAGGAAGGGGATGAAGGCCTTGCCCTTTTCAAAGGCGCTGTGGATATTACTCATGAAGATCCTCCCCTCTGTAACGGGCGATGGCGGCGCAGTCCTTGTCGCCCCGTCCGGAGACGGTGATGACCATGAGCTTGTCCCGGTCCATCTTCGGGGCAATCTTCATGGCGTGGGCCACCGCATGGGCCGACTCGATGGCGGGGATGATGCCCTCGGTGCGGGCCAGATACTCAAAGGCGTTTACCGCCTCCTCGTCGGTGACGGGCACGTACTCCGCCCGACCCGTGTCGTGGAGCCAGGCGTGCTCCGGACCGATGCCGGGGTAGTCAAGACCGGCGGAGATGGAGTAGACCGGCGCGATCTGGCCGTATTTGTCCTGGCAGAAGTAGGACTTCATGCCGTGGAAGATGCCCAGCTTTCCGGTGGCGATGGTGGCGGCGGTCTCGAAGGTGTCCACCCCGCGGCCCGCGGCCTCGCAGCCGATGAGCCGGACGGAGGGGTCGCCGATGAAGTGGTAGAAGCTCCCCATGGCGTTGCTGCCGCCGCCCACGCAGGCCAGGACGGCGTCGGGGAGGCGGCCCTCCTTCTCCTGAAGCTGCTGCTTTATTTCCCGTGAGATCACCGCCTGGAAGTCCCGCACGATGGTGGGGAAGGGGTGGGGACCCATGACGGAGCCTAAGCAGTAGTGGGTGTCGGCGATGCGCCGGGTCCACTCCCGCATGGCCTCGGAAACGGCGTCCTTCAGGGTGGCGGTGCCGGTGGTGACGGGGATCACTTCGGCGCCCAGAAGGCGCATACGGTAGACGTTCAACGCCTGGCGCTTTGTGTCCTCCTCGCCCATGAACACCACGCACTCCATGCCCATGAGCGCCGCCGCCGTGGCGGTGGCGACGCCGTGCTGGCCCGCGCCGGTCTCGGCGATGAGACGGGTCTTGCCCATCTTTTTGGCCAAAAGCGCCTGGCCAAGCACGTTGTTGATCTTGTGGGCGCCGGTGTGGTTCAGGTCCTCGCGCTTTAAATAGATTTTCGCGCCGCCTAGGTCCTTGGTCATCTTCTCGGCGTAATAGAGCCGAGAGGGCCGGCCCGCGTACTCGTTGAAGAGATACGTAAGCTCCTTATTGAAGTCCGTATCGTCCTTGAAGCGGGCATACGCCTCCTCCAGCTCGATGACGGCGTTCATCAGCGTCTCAGGGATATACTGGCCGCCGTGGATGCCGAAGCGTCCGTTTGTCATATGTCTCCGTCCTTTCGCGCGGCGGATACCGCCGCCAGGATTTTGGATTTGTCCTTGCGCTTGTCCGTCTCCACGCCGGAGGAGATGTCCACGCACCAGGGGTGCAGGGCCTTCACGGCGGTGGGGAGGTTTTCGGGCGTCAGGCCGCCGGCCAGGATGTAGTCCCGACGGACGGACCGGATGAGGGACCAGTCAAAGGCCTCGCCGGTGCCCTGGCCGTTGTCCAGGAGCACCAGGTCCGCGGAGGACTTCTCCACCGCGGCCAGGTCGGCGGGGGCGCCGATCCGGAAGGCCCTCCAGACCGTGAGGCCCGGCGCGGCCCGCCGGAGGGCGGCGATGTAGTCCTCGTCCTCGCTCCCGTGGAGTTGGGCGATCCTGATGACGCCGGAGAAGAAGAGGTCGGCCACCGTGTCCACGGGGCTGTCCACGAAAACGCCCACCGGGGCGATCTCCCGCGAGAGCCTCTGCCGCAGCTCATGGGCGCGGCGGGGCGTGACGCTCCGGCGGCTTTTGGGGAAGTCGATGACAAAGCCGGCAAAATCGGGTTTCGCCTCGTTCACGTACTGGATATCCTCCGGCCTCATAAGGCCGCAAATCTTGATTTTTGTCATTGGGCGGCCTCCCGCAGTTGAGATAAAAGCTTCCCCTTGTCCCCAGCCCGCATCAGGGCCTCGCCCACCAGGGCCGCGTCCGCGCCCAGGGCGCGGAGAGCCGCGGCGTCCGCGGGGGAGGCGACGCCGCTTTCGGCCACATAGAGACACGCGGGAGGGATCAGGTCCCGCAGCCGGGCGGCGTTTTCAAAGTCCACGGTGAAGTCCTTGAGATTCCGGTTGTTCACGCCGATGATCCCAGCCCCGGCGCTGACGGCGGAGCGCACCTCCGCCCCGTCGTGGGCCTCCACCAGGGCCGCCAGGCCCAGGGTGGAGCAGATACGCAGATAGTTTTCGACGGTTTTTGTGCCCAGCAGGGCGCAGATCAGCAGGACCGCGTTGGCCCCCATGACCTTGGCCTCGTAGAGCTGGTACTCGTCCACGGTGAAGTCCTTGCGAAGCATGGGCGTCCGAATGGCCGCGCGGATGTCGGTGAAGATTTGGTCCGAGCCCAAAAACCACTTGGGCTCCGTGAGACAGCTCACCGCGTCGGCCCCGGCGGCCTCGTATTCCCTGGCGATGTCCAGATAGGGGAACTCCGGGGCGATCAGCCCCTTGGAGGGGGAGGCCCGCTTCACCTCGCAGATGAAAGAGAGTCCAGGTTTTTTCAAAGCGTTTTCAAAGGCCGCGCCGCCGGCGGGGGCGCCCCGCAGGGCCAGCTCCCGCATCACGTCTACGGAGCAGTCCCGCTTGCGCGCCTCCACACGCTCACGGGCGTGGGCGGCCAGCTTGTCCAGAATATTCATCGGTTGCTGACTTCGATGAGCTTTTCCAGCGTCTCCGCCGCCTTGCCGGAGTCGATGAGGGAGGCGGCCAGGGCAAGGCCGTCCTTCCAAGTCTCCGCCTTGCCGCCGATGTAGAGGGCAGCGCCGGCGTTCAACAGCACCGCGTCCCGCTTGGGGCCTTTCTCCCCAGCCAGGATGGCGCGGGTGATGGCGGCGTTCTCCGCCGGTGTGCCGCCCACCAGGTCGGATTTTTGACAGCGGGTAAGGCCGAAGTCCTCCGGGGAGACGGTGTAGGACTTGAACCAGCCGTCCTTGAACTCGCAGACCCTGGTGGGGGCGGAGGCGGAGATCTCGTCCAGCTTATCCTGGCCGTAGACCACCATGCCCCGCTCCACGCCCAGGCTGATCAGCACCTGGGCCAGAGGCTCTACCAGGTATTCGTCGTAGACGCCCAGCAGCTGCATTTTGGGACTGCCGGGGTTGGTGAGGGGGCCTAAGATATTGAACACCGTGCGGAAGCCCAGCTCCTTTCGGATGGCCCCCACGTATTTCATGCTGGTGTGGTACTTCTGGGCGAAGAAGAAGCACATGCCGGCCTCACGCAAAAGCTCCACGCATTTTTCCGGCGACTGGTCGATGTTGACGCCCAGGGCCTCCAGGCAGTCGGCGGTGCCGCATTTGGAGGAGGCGGCCCGGTTGCCGTGCTTGGCCACCTTCATGCCGCCGGCGGCGGCCACCAGGGCGCTGGTGGTGGAGATGTTGAAGCTGCCGGCCCCGTCGCCGCCGGTGCCGACGATCTCGAAGATGGGGAGGTCGGTGGTGACCTTCATGGCGTGGTCCCGCATGGCGGCGGCACAGCCGGCGATCTCGTCCGAGGTCTCCGCCTTGGCGCTCTTGGTGGACAGGGCCGCCAGGAAGGCGGCGTTCTGGGTCTGGCTGGTCTCGCCGCTCATGATCTCGTTCATGACGGCGTAGGCCTCGTTGTAGGTGAGGTCCTGCTTGTTGACGATTTTTACGATGGCTTCCTTGATCATGATCCACACTCCTTACAGAGATAAAAAATTCTTCAGAATGGTTTTTCCTTCCGGGGTCATGATGGACTCCGGGTGGAACTGGACGCCGAAGAGGGGGTATTGGACGTGCTGTACCGCCATGATCTCCCCGTCATCGGCGCGGGCGGTGATTTTAAGGCAATCGGGCATGGTCTCCGGCAGGGCGGCCAGGGAGTGATACCGGGCCGCCTTGATCCGTTCGGGCAGGCCCCGAAACAGGGGGCAGGCGGTATCCAGCGTCACCTCCGACTGCTTGCCGTGCATGAGGCGTTTGGCGTGGCCCACCGTGGCCCCGTAGGCCTCACAGATGGCCTGGTGCCCCAGGCAGACGCCCAGGGTGGGGACGGTCTTTCCCAGCGTCCTGGCCGCCTCCACGCAGACGCCGGCGTCTTTGGGACAGCCGGGGCCGGGGGAGAGGATGATACGGGCGGGGCGCAGCCGCGCGATCTCCTCCACCGTCATGGCGTCGTTGCGGATGACCGTGATGTCCGTTCCCAGCTCCCCCACGTACTGGTAGAGGTTGTAGGAAAAGCTGTCGTAATTGTCGATCAAAAGAATCATTCTATCCCCTCCTGGGCGAGCTCCAGGGCGCGCACCACGGCGCGGGCCTTGTTGACGCATTCCCGGTACTCGTTTTCGGGCACGGAGCCGGCCACAATGCCGGCCCCGGAGCGGACGTAAACCTTGCCCTCCCGCTTGTAGGCGATGCGGATGGCGATGCAGGTGTCCAGGTTGCCGGAAAAGTCGATGTAGCCGATGGCCCCGCCGTAGATGCCCCGACGGCAGTCCTCCAGCTCGTCGATGATCTGGCAGGCCCGAAGCTTGGGCGCGCCGGAGAGGGTGCCGGCGGGCAGAATGGCCTCCACGGCGTCCAGGGCGTCACAGTCGGGCCGTATCCGGCCCCGAACGGTGGAGCCGATGTGCATCACGTGGGAAAAGCGGTGGACGGTCATGTACCGCTCCACCTCCACGGAGCCGAACTCGGAGATCTTTCCCAGGTCGTTGCGCCCCAGGTCCACCAGCATATTGTGCTCGGCCAGCTCCTTCTCGTCCGCCAAAAGCTCCTCCTCCAGGCGCCTGTCCTCCGCGTCCGTGGCGCCCCGCGGGCGCGTCCCGGCCAGGGGGAAGGTGTGGAGGACGCCGTCCTCCAGCTTGACCAGCGTCTCCGGGGAGGCGCCGGCAATCTCCAGCTCATTGCCGGAGAAATAGAACATGTAGGGGGAGGGGTTGACGGTGCGCAGGACCCGGTAGGCGTCAAAGAGACTGCCCTCGAAGTCTGCCTCCAGGCGGTTGGACAGCACCACCTGGAAGATGTCGCCCTCGTAGATGTGCTCCTTGGCCCGCTCTACCATGGCGCAGAAGCGCTTTTCGTCGAAAAGCGTGCGTATCCCGCTTGTCATGCGGCCCGCCGGAGGCTCCGCCCCCACGGGACCCCGCAGAGCGGCGGCGATGGCGGTGATCTCCCGCTCCGCCGCGGCGTAGCCGGCCTCCGGGTCGTCCAGGGGGACGGTGACCAGTACGGTCAGCTTCTGGCGGAAGTTGTCAAAGGCGATGACCTTGTTGAAGAGCATCAGGTCCAGGTCCTGAAAGCCCTCGGTGTCCTTCGCCTTCAGCTTGAGGCTTGGCTCGGCGTACTGGATGTAGTCGTAGCCGAAATAGCCCACAAGCCCTCCGGTGAAGGGCGGCAGATAGTCAAGGCGGGGGGAACGGCGCTCCCGGAGAAGCTCCCGCAAAACGGCGCGGGGATCGGCGCCGCGGGAGACGGTCCGGCCGTCCCGCTCCGTCAGCACCGTGCCGTTTCGGGCGGTGACGCACAGCTCCGGGTCGATGCCGATGAAGGTGTAGCGGCCCCAGCGCTCCTGGGCCTCCGCCGATTCCAGCAGGAAGCACGGCCTGTCCCGAAAGCGGCGCAGGGCCTCGATGGGCGTGATCATATCGCTCATGAACTCCGCCGACACCGGCGCGACCCGGTACTCGCCGCTTTTCGCCAGCGCCTTGAGCTCGGATAAGGTGGGCCTGAGTTTCATCGGATTCCCCTCGCTTCAACGTTTTAGTTAAACAAACTCACAATAAACTTTACCACAGGCGAGGGGGGAAGTCAATTGGCAGAGGGCCGAATCTCGGCCCGCGCCGGCGCGATTTCTTGACACTTTTGTGGGAATAAAATCCGCCCGCGGCGGAAGAGCCGGCGGGCGGAGGGCAGGATAAGGGGGTGGACGGGGTCAGTCTTTCAGCGTCAGATGGGCCTTTTCCATGGCCATCACCAGCACGGGGATCAGGACGATGTGCAGGATGATGCCGGGGATCGCCTCGGTGACGGCGCCCGCCCAGAAGGCGGAGAGGGGGAAGGAGGTGTGCTGGAGGCCCGCGATGACGAACCGGGCGCAGCCCCACACGAGCCTGCCGGCGATCATGGCCGTGACGAGGGATACATAGATGGCCCACTTCTTTTTGGGCAGGTGCCTGTACAGCAGGCCGGAAACGGCGCCGTAGGCCGCCAGCTCGAAGGTCATGGCGACGGCGGTGAGGAGGGGAGGCATGGGGCCGAAGGCGAAGTGCTTGAGGAGGGGGGCGATGGCGCCCACCGCCAGGGCCCAGGGCCAGCCGCAGACGAAGCCGCACAGGAATACCGGAATGTGCATGGGGCTGAGGGCCGCGCCGACCTGGGGGATCTGGCCGGTCAGATAGGGCAAAGCCATACACAGGGCCAGAAACATGGCGGAGAACACCAGTCTGCGGATGAACAGGGAGCTTGCGGGTTTTTCTTTCAACGTGGTTTGGGTGGACAAATCAATTCCTCCTGTCGGAAAGCAATGTACCCAGGCGGGCGATGGCGTCCTCCAGGATCTGCCCCGAACCGCCGGTGACGCCGGCCACGTAGGTATCGCACAGATTCATGGGGATCAGCACCCGCTGGGCCGGACTTTGGGCCACGGCGTTGGCCATGGCGGGGGATATTTCGCCCATGAGCGCGTCGGCCATGGCGATGCCGATGGGGCCGGTGATGATGTCCGCCCTGCGGCAGGCCGTCAGCACCGGATTTTCGCCGGTGGCGACCCGGTCCGCCCCGCCGCGGAGCATGGCCGCGGAGGCCTGGGAGTTGGTTCCCACGGCCCACACGAACACGTCCAGGTACGCCTTTTTGACGGCCTCCACCAGCGTTCTGCCCAGCTTTCCGCCCTGTCCGTCTATTACAAGCACTGTCATTTCAAGCCGCTCCGATCTTTTTATTCCGCAGGCCGGGACTGAAAAAAGCGCCGGCTGCCCATTTTTTGGGCGAGCCGGCAGCTTGTATTGCCAGTGTTGCGCTTCACGGGATAAACGCGAAATGTCCCTCCCGCTTATGCGGGCGTGCTCCGACCTGTATCGGTTATACGTAGTTTAACACAATAAAGGGGCAATGTCAATAGGGGGATTATAAAGGATGTCCGCCCTTACAGGGCGGAGGGATTTCCACCGAGCGGCGGAGGGATTTACTTTCTCCTCTTTTGTGTTGACAAAAGAGGAGAAAGTAACAAAGAGGAGAAAAACAACCAGAGGGGGGATTTCGATTTCCCCCCTCTGGACACCCCCTTGAAACGACCAGAGGGGGTTGCGACCCCCATCTGGACTCCCCCCAGGGAACGCCCGCGGGGAAGCAGGCGCGGAAAACGGGATTTGCCCCGCACGGGGTTTGTCGGTAATTCGGTGGGCCGCCGTGGGCGGCGGCCCCTGCTTACAGGCTAACGGCGTCGATTTCCGCAAGCTCCGCGGCGGTGAAGGCGGTGTTCCCGGCGGCCTTCACGTTGTCCAAAATCTGTTGGGGACGGGAGGCGCCGGTGAGGACGGTGGTGACCACGCCGTCCCGAAGAATCCAGGCCAGGGCCATCTGGGCCAGAGTCTGGCCGCGGCGCGCGGCGATATCGTTGAGGGCGCGGACCTTCCCCAGCTTCTCCTCCGTCAGCGCGTTTTCCTTCAGGAAGCGCCCGTCGGTGCGAATGCGGCTGTCGGCGGGGATGCCCTTTAAGTACCGGTCAGTGAGCAGGCCCTGCTCCAGGGGGCAGAAGGCCACGATGCCCTTGCCCAGACGGGCGGCGGCGTCCTTCAGGCCGTTCTGCTCGATGGTACGGTTGAAGATGGAGTAGCGGTTCTGGTTGATGACGAAGGGGACGCCCATCGTCTCTAAGATCGCCGCCGCCTGCTCCATGCGTGCCCCGTCGTAGTTGCTGAGACCCGCGTACAGCGCCTTTCCTGACCGGACGGCCTGGGCCAGGGCGCCCATGGTCTCCTCCAGGGGCGTGTCCGGATCGGGCCGGTGGTGGTAGAAAATGTCCACGTAGTCAAGCCCCAGACGCTGTAGGCTCTGATCCAGGCTGGCCAGCAGATATTTCCGGCTGCCGCCGCTGCCGTAGGGGCCGGGCCACATGTCGTAGCCGGCCTTGGTGGTGACGATCAGCTCATCCCGGTATCCGCCCAGCTCCTCCCGGAGGACGCGGCCCAGGTTTTGCTCGGCGCTGCCCGGTTGGGGGCCGTAGTTGTTGGCCAGGTCAAAGTGGGTAATGCCGCAGTCGAAGGCGGTGAAGATGAGGGCGCGCATGGCGTCGTAGGACGCGGTGTCGCCAAAGTTGTGCCACAGGCCCAGGGAGACGGCGGGCAGCTTCAGGCCGCTGGTTCCGGCCAGGTTGTAGGGCATGGCTTCGTAACGTGTGTCGGAGGGGGTGTACATAGCATCACTCTTTTCGTCCGGTTTTCCCAAGTATACCAGACGCGGCGGGGCGGTGTCAACCGGAAGGAGGCAGGGGGACTTGAAAATCTGCCGCCGTTCCTGTATAATTGCGGTGATACTGATACCCATTTAATTAGCATGAGAAAAGGGGGTCATTTTATGCTCAACATCGGCTGTCATCTGTCCGTGTCCAAGGGGTACGCCGCCCTGGCCCAGGACGCCCTGTGGACCGGCTCCAGCTGCTTTCAGTTTTTCACCCGCAACCCGCGGGGCGGCGGGGCCAAGCCTGTGGACGAGGCGGACATAGCGGAATTTCTTCAGATCGCGGAGGAAAAGGGCCTCAACTCCTTCCTGGCCCACGCGCCCTACACCATCAACCCCTGCGCCGCCAAGCCGGAGACCCTGGCGTTTGCCCGCGAGACCATGGCCGACGACCTTACGCGGATGGAGTGGCTGCCGGGGAACTACTATAACTTCCACCCCGGCTCCCACGTGGGTCAGGGGACGGAGCGCGGCATCGAGCTGATCGCCGAGACGCTGGATTTGGTGCTGAAGCCGGAACAGCGCACCACCGTCCTGCTGGAGACCATGGCCGGCAAGGGTTCCGAGGTGGGAGGGCGCTTTGAGGAGCTGCGGGAGATCATAGACCGCACGGCCCTTTCGGACAAGCTGGGCGTGTGCCTGGACACCTGCCACGTCTACGACGCCGGATACGACATCGTGAACGACCTGGACGGGGTGCTGACGGAGTTTGACCGGGTCATCGGCCTTGACCGGCTCAAATGTATCCACTTGAACGACTCCAAGAATCCGTTCTCCAGCCACAAGGACCGGCATGAGGTCATCGGCGGGGGCAGTCTGGGGCTGGAGGCCGTCACGCGGATCATCAACCATCCGGCGCTGAGGAAGCTCCCCTTCTACCTGGAGACGCCCAACGAGCTGGAGGGGTACAAAAAGGAGATCGAGCTGCTGCGGGGGCTTTATAAAGAGTAAAAATCACTTGCATACCGGTGGACGTAGTGGTAAAATGTTTTCATCAAAAAAAATACGGAGGTAGATACCCATGGAAATGATAGACAACCTTAAGAAAAAGCTTCAGGGCGCGGGACGGCGCATCGTGTTCACCGAGGGCACCGACGCCCGTATCCTGGAGGCCACGGACCGTCTGGTGAAGGAGGGGCTTCTCACCGTCGTTCTTGTGGGCAATCCCGACGAGGTGAAGGCCGCCGCGGCCAAGGGCAGCTTTGACATCGGCGACAGCCGGATCGTGGACCCCGCCAATTACGCCGACATGGACAAGATGGTGGACACCATGGTGGCTCTGCGGCGCGGCAAGATGACCGCCGACGAGTGCCGCGCCGCCCTCAAGAAGGGCAACTATTTCGGCACCATGTTGGTGAAGATGGGCGTGGCCGACTGCCTCCTGGGCGGCGCCACCTACTCCACCGCCGACACCGTCCGTCCGGCCCTCCAGCTCATCAAGACGAAGCCCGGCGCGCATCTGGTGTCCTCCGCCTTCATCCTCACCCGTGAGCACGGCGAGGAGAACCTGAAGACCATCTGCATGGGCGACTGCGCCATCAACCTCTCCTATGAGGACACCCTGGACAAGGAGGGCAACGTCGCCATCTCCGGCGCACAGAAGCTGGCCGAGGTGGCCGTTGAGACCGCCAAGACCGCCAAGCTCTTCGGCATCGACCCCAAGGTGGCGCTGCTGAGCTTCTCCACTAAGGGTTCCGGCAAGGGCGGCACCGTGGCCCTCTCCGCCGAGGCCACGAAGATAGCCAAGGAGATGGCCCCCGACCTGGCCATCGACGGCGAGATGCAGTTCGACGCCGCCGTCAGCCCCACCGTGGGACAGCTGAAGTTCCCCGGCTCCTCTGTGGCCGGCTACGCCAACACCTTCATCTTCCCCCTCATCGAGGCCGGCAACATCGGCTACAAGATCGCCCAGCGCCTGGGCGGCTACGACGCTTACGGCCCCATTCTTCAGGGCCTCAACGCCCCCATCAACGACCTCTCCCGCGGCTGCAACGCCGACGAGGTCTATACCATGGCCATCATCACGGCGGCACTGGACTAAACTTCTCTGGCTTTGAAGGCCGCAAAGCGACCTTCCAATGCCAATAAGAAACGTGCGGAACCCCTTGGCTGAATTTTGCGAAATTCAGCCAAGGGGTTCCTGCCGTCACGCCGCCCGCGCCGCAAAGCGGCACAAGCGGTGTGACAAAAGGTATTTTTCCCGACGCGCATGTCGCCGGAAAAAATACCGAATTTGAGTTTTTTGACAAGCTGACCGGAAGCCTTGCGGCTTCCGGTCAGGGGGCATATCGTTATTTTACGAAGAAATCCAGCACCAGGGTCAGGACGATGAAGAGGGCGGCCACCCATTTGGTGAGTCGGGCCAGACGCGCGTCCAGGGTCTTGGCCTTGTTCTTGGCCAGGAACGTGTCGCCGCTGCCGCCGCCGATGGCGCCGGAGAGGCCGGCGCTCTTGCCGCTCTGCATGAGGACGATGACCACAAGAGCCAAACAGGCGAGGAGCTGGATGATGGTGATTGCGATTTCCAAAATAATCAATCCTTTTTAAGATAATATTGTACTTTCATTCGCGGGAATTCTATGCTATCATACTTTTGGAAAGATTGCAAGAGTTTTTTTCAAATTTCACACAAAATGGGGGAAAAGTTTATGCTCTTTGACACCCACGCCCACTATGACGACGAAAAATTTGACGCTGACCGGGGGGAGCTGCTGGCGAAGATGAGGGCCGCCGGGGTGGGGCTCATCGTGGACCCGGCCTCCGATATCGCCTCGGCGAAAAAGGCCCAGGCCATCGCCCGCGAGTATGATTTCGTCCTGTTCGCCGCCGGGGTCCATCCTCACGAGGCCGCCGGGGCGGCGGAGGCGTATCTTGAGGAGCTGCGCGCCCTGGCCGCCGATCCCAAGTGCGTGGCGGTGGGGGAGATCGGCCTTGACTACCACTATGACTTCTCCCCCAGGGACGTCCAGAGGCGGGTCTACGGCGAACAGCTGAGACTGGCGCGGGAGCTGGACAAGCCCGTGATCGTCCATGAGCGGGAGGCCGTCGCCGATAACCTGGACATTTTAAAGGCCCACCCCGGCGTTCGGGGCGTGATCCACTGCTATTCCGGCAGCTGGGAGACGGCGAAGATACTGCTGGACATGGGCTTCTATCTGGGTTTTACCGGCGTCGTCACCTTTAAAAACGCCCGACGGGTGCTGGAGGTGGTGGAGAAGATGCCCTTGGAGCGCATGGTCATAGAGACGGACAGCCCCTATATGGCCCCAGTGCCCCACAGGGGCGAGCGCAACTCCTCCCTTTTTGTCCATCTGGTGGCGGAGAAGATCGCCGAAATACGGGGCATGAGCGCCGGGGATGTGGCGCGTGTCACATGGGAGAACGGGAAGCGGCTTTTTGATCTTTCCTGAAGAGCCGGAACACGCCGGCCTTCTCCAGCCCCTTCGCGATCAGGTAGAAAACAGCCGTGTTCAGGGGCCAGTTGATGAAGAGGCTCCAGCCGATCCTCAGCTTCAGCGCCGCCAGGAACGCCCGCCCGTACAGCTGGGCCGACCAGAGGGTGCCGAAGCCCAAATTGACCACCACCTCGATGAGCGCCTTCGCCGCCAAAACGCGCCAGAAGCTGACGGGCCGTTTGTAGTAAAAGCACCCGTAGATGAAGGCCGCCAGCATGGCGTTGAAGGTGTAGCCGAAGTGGAAGGCGCCGCTGGGCTTGATGAAAAACTTCAGAATGTCCATCGCCCCGCCGAAGAGCGTCCCCGTCACCGGCCCGAATAGCATATCCACCACCTGGTTGGGGATGCCGGCAAACCCGATAGAGGCGAAGCCCCCGATGTCCACGTCGGCGGCCTTCAGGGCCAGGGACAGCGCCCCCATGACGGCGAGGGCGGTGAGCACCCGCAGCTTTTTCAGCTCAAGGGACGACTCGATCAGCGTCTCTTTCCATTTTTTCATAAAAAACATACCTCCCTCCATGCAGAAATGTCCACAAGGCAGGAGATATGGCTATCCTCTGTCGCAGCGGGATGCGGCAGGCGCACCGCGAAAGCGTTGCTTTCTTCGTCCCCAGGGCAACTCTCCGTCCCCAGAGCACTTAACGCGCGCCGGCCTACTCTGCACAGTACAGGAGTATTGTAGACCATCCGCGCGCGGGTTTCAAGGGGCAAATTGCATAAAATGCCCGCCACAAATTGCATAAAATGCCCCGCCGGACCACGCGCCTCCGCGCCGCCCTGACGGGGCGAGGCGGTTCTTGACATTTGACCCGAAATTTCGTACAATATGCTTTACGAATTTTTAATTTAGGGATGGAGGGATGCCTGTGAACATCGGCAGGGTCCATATCGATTCCCGGCTGGCGCTGGCGCCCATGGCCGGAGTCACGGATATCGCCTTCCGGTCCGTGTGCCGGTCCCTGGGGGCGGGATACACCGTCACGGAGATGGTATCCTCCATGGCGCTGATGCACCAGGACAAAAAATCCCTTCAGCTCATGGAGCTGGGCCCCGACGAGCACCCCGCCGCCGTGCAGATTTTCGGCTCCGACCCCGTCTGCATGGGCGAGGCGGCAGCCAAGGTCTGCCAAATCTCCGGCTGCGACATCATCGACATCAATATGGGCTGTCCCATGGGGAAGATCGTGAACGCCGGCGACGGCTCGGCGCTGATGAAAAAGCCGGAGCTGGCCCGGAGGATCATCGAAGCGGTGGTCAGCCATTCCGACAGGCCCGTGACGGTGAAGCTCCGCAAGGGCTGGGACGCGGGGAGCGTCAACTGCGTGGAGTTTTCCAAAATGTGCGAGGACGCCGGCACCGCCGCCGTGGCGGTCCACGGCAGGACGCGGGAACAGATGTATTCCGGCCATGCCGACTGGGACGCCATCCGTAGGGTGGCGGAGGCGGTCTCGATTCCTGTATTTGCCAACGGCGACGTGTTTACGGCCCAGGACGCCGTGCGCATACTAAAGCTTACCGGCGCGGCGGGCGTGATGATAGGCCGCGGCTGTCAGGGCTACCCGTGGCTTTTTGCCGAGGCCGCCGCGGCCCTGGAGGGGCGGGAGGTTCCCGCGCCGCCCGGCTGGGCCCAACGGATCATGACCGCGTTGGAGCAGGTCAGGGCCGCCAGCGCCCATGTGGGGGAGAAGTCCGCCTGCCTGGAGGCCAGGAAGCACCTGGCCTGGTATCTCCACGGGATGCCCAGGGCGGCCTTTTTCCGCAATCAGATCATGTCCGTGGAGACGCTTTCGGACGTAGAGGCCGCCGCGCGGGATGTGCTTGACTTCCTGCGGGACGAGGAGAGGAGGGGAGAGCGTGACGGTTGAGGAGGAGCTGCGGGATGTGCGCGCCGCGGCGTCGGGCGACAGCGCCGCTTTTGAGCGGATCGTGCGGGAGCACCAGAAGAACGTCTACAACCTGGCCTTCAAGCTGACGGGCAGCGAGCAGGACGCCCTGGACGCCTCCCAGGACACCTTTTTAAAGGCGTATCAGAACCTCCGCGCCTTTCGGGGCGAGAGCCGTCTGTCGGTGTGGCTCTACCGGCTCACCTACAACGCCAGCATGGACATCATCAAAAAATCCCGACGGGGCAAGCTGATATCCCTGTCCTCGGACGAGGAGGGCGCCGTGCCGGAAATGCCCGATGACGGCCCCACGCCGGACGAGCAGGTGGAGCGGCGGGAGCGGCTGGAGGCCGTGCGGGAGGCGGTGCTGGCGCTGGACGAGGACAAGCGGCGCATCCTCCTGATGCGGGAGTACCGCCAGATGAGCTACGCGGACATCGCCGCGGCGCTGGACCTGGAGGAGGGGACCGTCAAATCCCGTCTTGCCAGGGCCAGGGCGGCGCTGGCGGAAATTTTGAAAAAACGTGGAACAATTTCCTTTGATACACAGTCCAAAAGACAGATCGATGATAAGGAGGCGCGGCGTCATGACTGACCATGAACATTTTGAAGAGCTTATCAGCCTGCGGCTTGACGGCGCGCTGGACGAGGAGGGCGAAGCGGAGCTTCGCGCCCACCTTGAGACGTGCCGGGAGTGTCGGGAGCTTTTGGCGCTCCTCACCGGCGTACACGACGCGCTGAGCATCGAAAAAGACCCCCCGGAGGCCCTGCTGCGGGGCGTCATGGAGGGGGTGGAGCGCGCGGAAAAGACGAGCAAGACCGTGAAAATGCGCTGGACCGGCATCGCGGCGGGCGCCCTGGCCGCCGCCGCGGCGTTGGCTGTGGCCTTCCTGCCCCACAACGCCAAAACGCCGGATTCGGACAGCGGCATCGCCGCCTACAGCAGCGATACCGGTACGCCCGTCAGCCTCTTCCCCGATACGAAGATCGGCCTTCCCGGCGAGCCCGCCGTCTGCGGCAGTGTGGACGACCTTACCGGCATCCGGGCCGCGGCCTATTTTCGGGAGCTTCCCGCGGACATCGCCCAGACCGGCCCCGACTATATCTTCGCCAATGGCGATGTGGGCTACGACGTGCCGGAGGAGCTCTTGGAGGCCCACCGAAACGAGGCCGTCAGGATCGACACCCCCGACCCCGCCGGCGCCGTCTGTCTGGCGGTGCTCCTATCCGATCAATAATCCCTTTCCTTTTCCCTTTTTTCTTATCTTGTCCCCCGCCGGATTTATGGTCCGGCGGGGGACACAGTTTGTCAAAAAACTCAAATTCGACATTTTTTCCGGCGACATGTGCGTCGGAAAAAATCCCTTTTGTTGCCCAAGTGTGCCGCTTTGCAGCGCGCGCAGGGCGACAGCAGGGTACTTTTCTATGAATTTCGCAAAATTCAGAGAAAAGTACCCGCACGTTCTCCTTGTCGGAAAAAGCCCGTCAGGGCTTTTTCGACAGTCTCTGTCCCCCGCCGGATTTATGGTCCGGCGGGGGACAGTCTTTATGGCCGCTTTTGCCTGAAGAAATCTCCCAGGACCTGCCGGCACTCCTCCTCTAAGATGCCCCCGTAGACCCGCACATGCCGGTCCAGAGGCTCCATGAACAGGTTGAAAACGCCGCCGCAGGCGCCTGCCCGCGTATCCCGCGCGCCGTAATAGACGGCGTCCAACCGGGCGTTCAGGGCCGCTCCGGCGCACATGGGGCAGGGCTCCATAGTGACCACAAGGGAACAGCCCGTCAGCCGCCAGCCCAGCTTTGCGGAGGCGTCCCGTATGGCCTCCGTCTCCGCGTGGCAGGTGGCGTCCCGCGCCTCGGTGCGGTTGCGGCCCCGGCCCACGATCCGGCCCTGGGCGTCCACAATGACCGCCCCCACAGGCGTCTCTCCGGCCTCCGCGGCCTCCCGCGCCAGCAAAAGGGCCTCCCGCATATATTTTTCCCCGTCCGTTTCCGCCGCCTCCCCCGCGTGTTTTTTTATGATCATTATAACGCGGTTTCCCGCCGGTGGCAACCGGTATATTTTCCGCCTGTTCCGTTCATAATAAGGGCAAAACCGTTTGGGAGGATAAATGTATGAAGGTATCCGAGCTTATGAGCGATTCCACCGTCTCCGTCACGCCGGAGGAGAGCGCCGGACTGGCCTCCAGGCTCCTCAGCCGCCACAACATCGGCTCGCTGCCCGTGTGCGACGAGGACGGGCACGTCCACGGCGTCATCACTGACCGGGACATCGTCACCAGATGCGTGGCCGTGGGGGACGACCCGGAGCACACGCCGGTGGGACAGCTGATGACCAGGGGCGTCATCTCCGTCAACCCCGACGAGGACGTGGAGCGGGCGGCGGAGCTGATGGGCCGCGGCCAGGTGCGGCGTCTCCCCGTCACCGAAAACGGAAAGCTTGTGGGCGTCATCTCCCTGGGGGACATCGCCAGGACCTCCTCCTGCCACATGGAGGCCGCCCAGGCCCTGGAGGAGATCTCCGGGAACATCCAAAGCCGCTGAAGTGAGCGGGGCCGCCGGAACCGGCGCCTGGCTTTGCGGGCGGACTCGCTAAAAAAATACTGGACAAGTCCCACAAAAAAGGGTATGATAGGCGAGGACAAAATCCGACGCTTTTCGACTCCCTTTTTTGGAGGACGTGTCATGAAAAGATTTTTCAAAAGGCTCCCCGCGGTCATCCTGACCCTGACCGCCCTGCTGTCGCTCTGCGCCACGGCGCTGGCGGATGACATGGTGGGGCCGGGGCCGGTGGCCCCGCTCCCGTCCATAAACAGAACGGAGGTGGCCGTCTCTCAGGTGGAGGCGTGGCGGGAGACCGCCGGCAGCATACGGGTGACCTGGCAGGCGGTGCCCCAGGCCGCCGGGTACATAGTGATGCGCAAGGCCCCCGACGAAAAGGGCTGGCGGTGCCTTGGCAAAGTGGACGCCGGCGGCGAGACCTCCTTCCTGGACGTGCTGGCCTCCACCGCCCCCCAACAGTACCTCTACCGCGTGGATGTGCTTCCCGCCGACAGGGACAAATACGTCAGCGGAGCGGGAGACGTGGCCGCGGCCACCAATCTCCTGGTGTGCGTGGACCCCGGCCACTACCTGGGCTCCTCCGGGGCCTGCACCGACGGCGGCAAGACCTACCGGGAGTGCGAATTTGTCCTGGACGTGGGCCTGCGCCTACGGGATATCCTGGAGGACCGGTACGGCATCCAGGTGCGCATGACGCGGGAGGACGAGAAGATCGAGCTTTTCGGCCTGGTGAACGGCCAGAGCGAGGTGGAGGACCGCGGCCTCTTCTCCGAGGGGTGCGACCTGTTCATCTCCCTCCACACCAACGCCAAGGGCAACCCCGTCAGGGGCTGCGACCCCTGGTATCAGCCCCTCTACATCAACAAGCCCACGGTGATCCTCAACACCCTTGCCTGCTCCGACCCGCTGGTGGTGGATATGGCCAACCGGGCCGGCCTCAGCCTGGCGGCGGAGAATTACCGCCTGGGTATTGAGAACCAGCCCAATTACGGCCCCGTCACTGTCGGGGCGATCCCCCACATGGGCGACAAGGCCGACCCGGACACCGCCCCAGGCCTCGTCTGCTGGCGGAAGGGCAACCGCGGCGACTATTACGGCGTCCTGCGCGGCTCCAACGCCGTGGGCGTTCCGGGCATGATCATCGAGCACGCCTACCACACCGTCCTGGCCATGCGCAGGCTGGCCAACGACGGCGTCCTGGCCCCCCTCTACGCCGAGATCGACGCCCGCTCCGTGGCCGAGGCCTGCGGCTTCGTGGACGTCTCCGCCTGCACCTGACGCGCAAAAAGCTTCCCCGTATGGTTCGGGGAAGCTTTTTTGTGCGGAAATTTTCTCCTTCCCCCTTGACAGACGGGAAAGAGCGTACTATAATCATACTAACCTACTGAATATGTAGGAATTTAACAGGAGATGACCGCCGTGACTTTTCTGCTGGAACGGCAGC
This sequence comes from uncultured Oscillospiraceae bacterium, assembly GCA_947626845.1. GTDB lineage: Bacteria > Bacillota > Clostridia > Oscillospirales > Oscillospiraceae > RUG626. Next base: position 54,553 of record CANQTW010000008.1, read on the forward strand.
TGCGGGCCAATTTCCGCTTCGGGCGAATGTGTACCCCCCGCAAAACCGGCTGAACAGAAACAATTTATTATTTTAAGAGAGGTACACATCATGTCCAATTATAAATTCGAGACCCTCCAGCTCCACGTGGGCCAGGAGCAGGCCGACCCCGCCACCGATTCCCGCGCGGTGCCCATCTACCAGACCACCAGCTACGTGTTCCACAACTGCCAGCACGCCGCGGACCGCTTCGGCCTGGCCGACCCCGGCAACATCTACGGGCGGCTCACCAACTCCACCCAGGACGTGCTGGAAAAGCGCGTGGCGGCTCTTGAGGGCGGCGTCGCCGCTCTGGCCGTTGCCTCCGGCGCGGCGGCCATCACCTACGCCATCGAGGCCCTGACCCAAAAGGGCGACCATATCGTGGCCCAGAAGACCATCTACGGCGGCAGCTACAACCTGCTGGCCCACACCCTGCCCCTGTACGGCGTGGAGACCACCTTTGTGGATATCCACGACCTCTACGAGGTGACGGCGGCCATAAAGCCCAACACCAAGGCCATCTTCATCGAGACCCTGGGCAACCCCAACTCCGACATCCCCGACATCGACGCGGTGGCGGAGATCGCCCACGCCCACGGCATCCCCCTGGTCATCGATAACACCTTCGGCACGCCCTATCTCATCCGGCCCATCGAGCACGGGGCGGACATCGTGGTCCACTCCGCCACCAAATTCCTGGGCGGCCACGGCACCACCCTGGGCGGCATCATCGTGGACTCCGGCAAATTCGACTGGAAGGCCAGCGGCAAATACGCCCCCATCGCCGAGGCAAACCCCAGCTACCACGGCATATCCTTCGCCGACGCCGTAGGCCCCGCCGCTTTCGTCACCTACATCCGCGCGATTTTGCTCCGCGACACCGGCGCGACCATCAGCCCCTTCAACGCCTTCCTGCTCCTCCAGGGCATCGAGACGCTGTCGCTCCGGCTTGAGCGCCACGCCGAGAACACAAAGAAGGTGGTGGAGTACCTGGCGAACCACCCGAAGGTAGCGAAGGTCAACCACCCCAGCCTGCCGGATCACCCCCAGCACGCGCTCTATGAGAAATACTTCCCCCAGGGCGGCGGCTCCATCTTCACCTTTGAGATCCGCGGCGGCAAGGAGGCGGCCTTCCGGTTCATCGACAGCCTGAAGATTTTCTCCCTCCTGGCCAACGTGGCGGACGTGAAGAGCCTGGTGATCCATCCGGCCAGCACCACCCACAGCCAGCTTTCTGATGCCGAGCTTGCGGAGCAGGGCATCACCCAGGGCACCGTGCGCCTCAGTATCGGCACGGAGCACATCGACGACATCCTCGCCGACCTGGAAAACGGCTTCCAGGCGGTATGATCCTCTTTTCAGGCAAAGGCCGTCCGGCCTTTGCCTGAAAAAATATTTGATGATTTTCGCGGCGGCATGTACGTCGCGAAAATCCCCTTTTGTTTTGCGAGTGTACGCCCCAAAGGGGCGTGCGCGCGGCAAAACGGCAGGGGAAATGGGGCAGAATTCTAATTTTGCCCCATTTCCACGCACGTTCCCCTTTTAGGACAAAGGCCATTTTTGGCCTTTGTCCTAAAAAAAGAAGCGCCTCGCGGCGCTTCTTTTTTTACTTGTTGGATTACTCGGCGTGGTCAACGGTGTACATATACTCGATGAGGTCCACGACCTTGTTGCTGTAACCCCACTCGTTGTCGTACCAGGCGACGACCTTCACGAAGGTGTCGGTCAGGTACACGCCGGCGTTGGCGTCGAAGATGGAGGTGTGGGGATCATGGATGAAGTCGCTGGAGACGACGGCGTCCTCGGTGTAGCCCAGAACACCCTTCAGCTCGCCCTCGGCGGCCTCCTTCATGGCGGCGCAGATGTCGGCCTTGGTGGCGGGCTTCTCAAGGTTCGCGGTCAGGTCAACAACGGACACATCCAGGGTGGGAACACGCATGGAAATGCCGGTGAGCTTGCCGTTCAGGGAGGGGATGACCTTGCCCACGGCCTTGGCGGCGCCGGTGGTGCTGGGGATGATGTTGCCGGCAGCGGCACGGCCGCCGCGCCAGTCCTTGGAGGACACGCCGTCAACGGTCTTCTGGGTGGCGGTGGTGGAGTGGACGGTGGTCATAAGGCCTTCCTTGATGCCGAACTTGTCGTTCAGGACCTTGGCGATGGGGGCCAGGCAGTTGGTGGTGCAGGAGGCGTTGGACACATAGTCCATATCCTTGGTGTAGGTCTTGTTGTTGACGCCCATGACGAACATGGGGGTGTCGTCCTTGGAGGGAGCGGACATGACAACCTTCTTGGCGCCGCCCTTCAGGTGAGCGGAGGCCTTCTCCTTGGTCAGGAAGATGCCGGTGGACTCCACCACGTACTCAGCGCCCACCTTGCCCCAGGGCAGGTTGGCGGGGTCCTTCTCGCAGAAGACGGCGATCTCCTTGCCGTTGACGATGATGGAGTGGTCGGTGTGGGAGACGGTGCCCTCGAAACGGCCATGGATGGTGTCATACTTCAGCATGTACTCCATGTAGTCGGGGGTGATGAGGTCGTTGATGCCCACGACCTCAACATTGGGATGATCGAGGCTGGCGCGGAACACCAGACGTCCGATGCGTCCGAAACCGTTGATACCAATTTTGATGCTCATTTTAAAGACCTCCAAAAAATAAATTTTTAATAGGTTTTCATCGAAAAAAGCGCCTGGACCCGCCGTGCCCATTGGCACTTTTTTAACAATAAATATTATAAACCCGTCCGCGGAAAAAATAAAGAGTTTTTTCTATGATAAGCCGAACTTTTTCAAAAATGCCAAATCCGCGTTGCATTCGGGCGGTTTTTCTGTTATCATTGCAGGAGTTAAGGCGACGGGAGAGACTGTCGAAAAAGCCCTGACGGGCTTTTTCCGACAAGGGGAACGTGCGGGTAATTTTCTATGAATTTTGCGAAATTCATAGAAAATTACCCTGCTGTCGCCCTGCGCGCACCGTCGTCGTCGCGGAAGTCGCGATACCTCGCCTCCGCGCAAGCGCGAAGGCTCAGTCGCGGACTTCGCTCCGCCTCTCCCCACCGGGCAGCGGCCCGGCGGGGACCCCATTAGCACACTTGGGCGGCAAAAGGGATTTTTTCCGACGTACATGCCGCCGGAAAAAATATATAATCTGAGTTTTTTGACAAGCTGTCCCGTCACCTTACGCCGCGGGGGAATCAGCGCGGCGGCGGGTGGCATACTATGTAGAGATAAAAAAGCGGGAGGAGCCCCAACGACGGGGCGCGGGGGAATGGAAAGAAACGAAAAACAGGGATTAACGCTGCTGGACGCTCTGCCGGAGCCTGTGCTGGCGGCGGAGGATGGGATCATCACCTTTGAAAACCGGGCCGCCCGGCGTCTCCTGATGGCGGACCTGGCCGGAACACCGGCGGCGGAGGTGTTCGATCCGGCCCTTTTGACGTCCGCCTCCGGCGACGCCGCCGGTTCCGTCAGGGTGGGCCGGGACCTCTACACCGTCCGCGCCGCCAGCCAGGACGGCCTCCGGCTGTTCACCCTGAAGCCCCAGCCGGAGGACAGCGACGCCTCCCGTAAGGCGCTGAGCCTGTTCACGGCCCACATCCGTTCCGGCGTGGGGACGGCCCTGACCGCCATCTCCCTGATGTATGACCGCCTGGACGGCGTGCCTCCGGAGCTGGGCATGAGCGTGGCCAGAAGCGACAAGTCCGCCTGCATCATGGCCCGTATGGCGGACAATTTCGCGCGGGTGTTCTGCGGCCTGGACAGCGAGCCCCAGCCGTCCGCCCTGGATTTGCGCCGCCTGGTGGAGGATGTGGCCGCCACGGCCACGGAATTGATGGCCCCTGAGCGTCCCGCCCTTGTGTGCAGCTGCGGTTCGGAGCTGATCCCCGTCATGGCCGACGGGCGGCTTTTGGAGCTGGCGCTGATGCAGCTGTTGTCCAACGCCATCAAATACGCCGGCCCCGGCAGTACCGTCACCGTCTCGGTGAAGCAGGGCAAGTCCAGCCTCTGGATCACCGTCTCCGACGACGGGCGGGGCGTCCGTCCGGAGCTTTTGGGGGACGTTTTCAACGCCTACGCCTCCCCGGTACGGGAGCTTGAACCCCAGGCCGGCGCGGGCCTGGGCCTGGGCATCGTCCAGCGCATCGCCGCCATGCACGGCGGGAGCGCCGTGATGGAGAGCGTATGGGGCCGCGGCGCCTCCGTCACCCTCAGCCTCCCGCGGGTCACGCCGCCCCCGTCCACCCGCCTGCGCTCGGATTACAAAAACGATGTCGCCGCCTTCCTCATCCAGCTGGCCGACATCCTCCCCGCCTCCGCGTATGTGAGACGGGACCTGCTGTAGCGGCCCTCTCGGCTTGTTCTCATAACGGTTTGATGCTTTTCGCGGCGGCCTGTACGCCGCGAAAAGCTTTTTTCCGGAAAAAAGCCCTGGCCCCTTTTCCGGCGGCCATCCGCCGGGAGAGCGGGAACTTGTTTACAAAAAATTAATTATTTTTATTATATTTTTACTTGACAAATAGACGAAGATATGATATACTCCAAACTACAAAGACAGAAAAATACCTGGCCCGAAAGTACCTTTCAAGCCAGGCAGCTTGCCAAAAAACTCAAATTCGATATTTTTTCCGGCGACATGCGCGTCGGAAAAAGTCCCTTTTGTCGCACCGATTGTGCCGCCTGCGGCGGCGCGGACGGCGCGACAGCAGGGTAATTTTCTCTGAATTTCGCAAAATTCAGAGAAAATTACACGCACGTTCCCTTTTGCCAAAAAAGGCCTGCGGCCTTTTTTGACATTTAATTCCACCAGGGCCATAAGGGGTTCCCGCTGCCGCCCTGTCCCTGACCGGACTGCTGCTGGCCGGTGGACTGCTCCTCCACCTTCTCCTGGAGGGTGACGGTCAGCTTTAGGGTCTCCCCGGTCATATTGGCACCCATGCGGTAGACGGTGATCGTCTCCACGTCGCCGGGGGAGTACCGGCGGAGGGTCAGCTGCAGATCGCTCATGCTGGCGATGGTCTTGTCGCCGAAGCCCGTGATGATGTCGCCCGCCTTCAGACCGGCGGCCTCCGCGGCGGAGCCGGCGGTCACCTCGGTGACGCAGCACCCGTTGGGGATGTTGTAGGTCTCGATGGCGAAAGCCTTATAGAGCTCCGTGGTGTCGGTGCCCTTGATGCCCAGGCCCGCTCCGGCCACAAAGCCCTTTTCAATGAGCTGGGTGGCGATGCTGACGGCGTCGTTGATGGGGATGGCGAAGCCCAGGCTCTCGATGCCCTCCTCGGCGTCGGCGTACTTGGCGGTGACGATGCCGATGACCTCGCCCCTGGAGTTGTACACAGGGCCGCCGGAGTTTCCGTGGTTGACGGCGGCGGAGATCTGGAACATGTTGATGGAGGTGGCCGCGCCGGTGATGTCGTCATTGGTGGTGATGACCCGGTCCCTGGCGCTGACGATGCCGGGGGTCATGGTGTACTCCAGCTCCCCCAGGGGGTTGCCGATGGCGTAGACCCACTCGCCCACCAGCATCTTGTCGGAGTCGCCCAGGGTCACGGGGGACAGGCCGTTGGCGTCGATCTTGATGACGGCCACGTCGTTGGACTCCATAAAGCCCACCACCTCGGCGGGATATTTGGTGCCGTTCTCCATGAGGACGGTCAGCTCCCCGCCGTAGACCACGGCGTAGCTGATGACGTGGTAGTTGGTGAGGATATAGCCGTCCTCACTGATGATGAACCCGGAGCCGGAAACGGCGCGGGTGGTGGTCTGGCCGAAGATGTTGATGGTCTGGCTGGTGTTGACGCCCACCACCTGCTTCCGGCCCAGCTCATAGATTTGGTTGCCCGTCAGCGCCCCGCCGTCGGGGTTGGCGGCGGGCACGTCGGACTGGGTGCCGGAGATGGAGCTGGCCTGGTTGAGTACCACCTGCTTGCCGCCGCCCTGGAGCTGGTTGTGGTCCAGCATATAGTCCACCACGGCCCAGCTGCAAAGTCCGGAGACAAGGGCGCAGATGATGACAAGGCAGACGGCCTTCAAAAAGCCGTGCTTTTTCCTGGGCTTTTTGGGCTTTTCCGGCTTCTGGGCGGGCTGCTGCCAGCTCTGGGCGCCGTAGGCATACCGGCCGGGGGAGTAGGCCCCCTCGCCGCTGGAGGCCGCCTCATAGGAGGGGTCCCGCCAGCTCTCCCGCTGATCCACATAGGACTGCACCGGCGGCACGCGGGACGGGGCCGCGTCCTGGGGCTGGACGGAGGGCTGTTCCTCCGGCGCCGCGTCAGGCCGGTTCTCCGCGCCGTAAACAGGGTCCTGCCCGGTGGGATTTTCGTTTTCTTCAAAGGTCATATAGGATCTCTCCTTTGGGGCTTTGCCCCCAATTTGATTCTTCTGCTATCTTAAACTGATTTTATGTCCATTTCATGACAAAAATAAGAATATTCTAAAAATCAGACAAAAAATCTTCTCGGAATAAGAACTTTATTTTTCCTCTCTTATATGATATAATAAAATTTACGGCTGAAATCAGCCGCGGCGTACCCTTTTATTTTATCTTTTTTCCTGCGAGGCGAATTTTATGCGTGACAGTATCCATATCCGCGGGGCCAGAGAGAACAACCTGAAGAACATCGACCTGGAGCTGCCCCGTGACAAGCTGGTGGTGCTGACGGGCCTGTCCGGCTCCGGCAAATCCAGCCTTGCCTTCGACACCATCTACGCCGAGGGCCAGCGGCGCTATGTGGAGAGCCTCTCCGCCTATGCCCGTCAGTTTCTCGGCCAGAAGGAGAAGCCCGACGTGGACGCCATCGACGGCCTCTCCCCCGCCATCTCCATCGACCAGAAGACCACCAACAACAACCCCCGCTCCACCGTGGGGACTGTCACGGAAATATATGACTATCTCCGCCTCCTCTATGCCAATATCGGCGTCCCCCACTGCCCCAAATGCGGCAAGGAGATTCGCCAGCAGACGGTGGATCAGATGGTGGATCAGATCATGGCCCTCCCGGAGGGCACCCGCGTCATGGTCATGGCGCCGGTGATCCGCGGGCGCAAGGGCGAGCACACCAAGGTCTTTGAGGACGCCAGACGGTCCGGCTATGTGCGGGCGCGGGTGGACGGCGAGCTCCACGACCTGGAGGACGAGATCAAGCTGGACAAAAACAAGAAGCACCGCATCGACGTGATCATTGACCGCCTTGTGGTGCGGGAGGGCCTTCAACAGCGCCTGACGGACTCCGTGGAGACCGCCTGCGCCCTGTCCGGCGGCATCGTCACCGTCAACCTGCCGGAGGAGGACCGGGACGTGACCTACTCCCAGAACTACGCCTGCGAGGACTGCGGCGTCTCCATCGAGGAGATGTCCCCCCGCTTTTTCTCCTTCAACGCCCCCCTGGGCGCCTGTCCGGAGTGCTCAGGCCTCGGCGTCCAGCGCCAGGTGGACCCCGGCATCATCATGCCCAACATGACCCTGTCCATCCTGGACGGCGGCATCCAGGCCAGCGGCTGGGGCAATATCAAAAACGACTCCATCGCCATGATGTACTTCACCGCCCTTTCCAAGCGCTATCACTTCCGCCTGGACACGCCCCTGCGGGACCTGCCCGACGAGGTCATCGATGTCCTGCTCTACGGCACCAAGGGGGAGGCCCTGACCCTGAACTACATCACAGACCGGGGCCACACCACCATGACCCGCCCCTTCGAGGGCATCATCTCCAACCTGGAGCGCCGCTACCGGGAGTCCAACTCCATCTACGCCAAGTGGGACCTGGAGCAGTACATGACCGACCACGACTGCCCCGCCTGCCACGGCAAGCGTCTGCGTCCGGAGGTGCTGGCCGTCACCGTGGGCGGCAGGAACATCGCCGACTTCTGCGACCTGTCCGTCACCGACGCCCTCCGGTTCCTGGATGAGGTCCAGCCCACCCTGACGGAGAAGGAGCACATGATCGCCGACAGGATATTCAAGGAGATTCGGGAGCGCCTGGGCTTTTTGGAGAGCGTGGGCCTCCAGTATCTCACCATGTCCCGCGCCGCCGGCACCCTCTCCGGCGGCGAGAGCCAGCGCATCCGCCTGGCCACCCAGATCGGCTCCTCCCTGATGGGCGTCCTCTATATCCTGGACGAGCCCTCCATCGGCCTCCACCAGCGGGACAACGCCAAGCTCATCGCCACCCTGGAGCGCCTGCGGGATTTGGGCAACACCCTTTTGGTGGTGGAGCACGACGAGGACACCATGCTGGCCGCGGACTACATCGTGGACATCGGCCCCGGCGCGGGCGTCCACGGCGGAGAGGTGGTTTTCGCCGGGACGCCGGCCCAGATCGTCAAGGACGAAAAGAGCATCACCGGCCAGTACCTGTCCGGGCGGAAATTCATCCCCATCCCGGCAAAGCACCGCCCCGGCAGCGGCAAGATTCTGCGCGTCACCGGCGCCGCGGAGAACAATCTGAAAAATATCGACGTGGACTTCCCCCTGGGCAAGCTCACCGTCGTCACCGGCGTCTCCGGCTCCGGCAAATCGAGCCTCGTCACCGAGGTCCTCTACAAGACCCTGGCGGCGGAGCTGAATCGGGCCCGCATACGGGCCGGGAAGCACACCGGCGTCTTTGGCCTTGAGCATTTGGACAAGGTCATCGACATCGACCAGTCCCCCATAGGCCGCTCCCCCCGCTCCAACCCCGCCACCTACACGGGCGTGTTCAACGATATCCGCGCGCTGTTCGCCCAGACAGCCGACGCCCGTGCCCGCGGCTACGGCGCGGGCCGGTTCAGCTTCAACGTTCGGGGCGGACGGTGCGAGGCCTGCCAGGGCGACGGCCTCATCAAGATCGAGATGCACTTCCTGCCGGACATCTACGTCCCCTGCGAGGTCTGCAAGGGCAAGCGCTACAACCGGGAGACCTTAGAGGTGCGCTACAAGGGCAAAAATATCCACGAGGTCCTGGAGATGACCGTAGACGAGGCGGTGGAGTTCTTTGAGAACGTCCCCCGCATCGCGGACCGGCTGCGTACCCTGCAGGACGTGGGCCTGGGCTATGTGAAGCTGGGCCAGCCCAGCACCACCCTGTCCGGCGGCGAGGCCCAGCGGGTGAAGCTGGCCACCGAGCTCTCCAAGCGCTCCACCGGCGCCACCTTCTACGTGCTGGACGAGCCCACCACCGGCCTGCACACCGATGACGTCCGCAAGCTGGTGGACGTGCTCAACCGGCTTGTGGACGCCGGGAACACCGTGGTGGTCATCGAGCACAACCTGGACGTCATCAAGGTGGCCGATCACCTGATCGACCTGGGGCCGGAGGGCGGCGACGGCGGCGGCCGGATCGTCTTCACCGGCCCCCCGGAGGCCTGCGCGGAGTGCGCCGAGAGCTATACCGGCCAGGTGCTGAAAAAATATTATGAGGATCACCCGAACCAGCGCCGGGGATAAGGCGTCCGGCCCGCCATAAAGGCCGGTATCCTGTGAAGGAGGCGGATAGATAGAATGGCAAAGCGCGACATGACCCAGGACTCCGTGACCGGTCATCTTCTCCGATACGCCGTCCCCATGGTCCTGGGCAACATCATGCAGCTCACCTACAACGCGGCGGACTCCGTCATCATCAGCAAAAATCTGGGCCAGGACGCCCTGGCGGCGGTCAGCGTCTGCGACCCCATCATGACCGTCATGGTCCTGGGCGCCTCCGGCATGGGCATCGGCGCCTCCGTGCTGATGAGCCGCTTTTACGGGGCCAGGGAGCGGGAAAAGCTGCGGCGGGAGTTCTCCACCACCCTCCTCTTCGGCCTCTTTTTCTCCCTGGCGGTGTTCCTGCTGGGGCTGAGCTTCGCCCCGCGGCTTCTCCGCCTCATCAAGACCCCCGCCAGCTCCTTCGATATGGCCCTGACGTATCTGCGGGTCATCTTCGTGGGCTTCCTCTTCACCTTTCAGTATAATATCCTCTCCTCCGCCCTGCGCGCCATCGGCGATTCCCGCGCCCCCGTGTGGTTCCTGGGGGTCTCCTGCGCCGTCAACATCTGCCTGGACCTGCTCTTCGTGGCCCTCCTCCGCATGGGCGTGGCCGGAGCGGGCCTTGCCACCGTCATCGCCGAGGCCGTGTCCGTCCTGCTGTGCGTTTTGTGGATCGAAAAGCGCGTCCCCGACCTGTCCCTCCGGCGGGAGGATTTGAGGATGGACAGGGCGCTTCTGGGGGAGACCGTGAAAAACGGCGCCCTCACCGCCCTCCAACAGGCCGCCCAGCCCGTGGGCAAGGTGCTGATCCAGGGCGCCATCAATCTCCAAGGCGTCACCGCCATCGACGCCTTCAACAACGCCTGCCGCATCGACGACTACGCCCGCATCCCCACCCAGTCTAACGGCAGCGCCATCATGACCTGCGCCGCCCAGAACCGGGGCGCGGGCAAACCTGAGCGGGTGCGGGAATCCTTCCGCCAGGGCCTGCTGATCTCTTTCGTCTATTACCCCATCATCTTTGTCCTGGTCCAGCTTCTGAAGGCCCCCGCCATGCGCCTGCTGGCCCCGGACAACAGCCCCGCCATCGTCGCCCTGGGCGTGGAGTACCTGACCGTCAAGGCGTTCTTCTTCATCCTCCCCGGCGTCACCAACGCCATCCAGGGCTTCTTTCGGGGCATGGGCTCCATGACCGTGGTGCTGATTTCCACCCTCATCCAGATATCCGTCCGCACCGTCCTGGTGCTGATTTTCGTCCCCCGGTACGGCATCGTGGCCGAGGCCTACGCCTGCGCCGCCGGCTGGCTGTGCATGATCGTCTTTGAGTTCACCGTTTACTTTGTAAGACGGAGGAAAGGGGTTTTATAAAATATTCTCCCTTAAAAGGGCGGGGAAGACTTACTTTCTCCTCTTTTGTGTTGACAAAAGAGGAGAAAGTAACAAAGAGGAGAAAAGCAAATTTTGGGCCCGGTGGTAAACCGGGCCCAAGCTATATTTCGGCGGAACGGCTGTCGCGGCAATAGTCGATACCCATGGTCCCCTTCATATCCGCGCATGAGCGTCGTCGCATTGTCTCAGCGCCTAACTCGCTTAGCCGCTTACAGCTCTATTGTCAAAGCCACAGCTCCTACTTCGCCCGCGCTGTTGCGGCTGTGATCGTGTGGTGAACGATAGCGTTGCGTCTGCTCCCCCGCGGGCGTTCCCTGGGGGGAATCCAGATGGGGGGCTCGCAAGCCCCCCTCTGGTCGTTTTAAGGGGGTGTCCAGAGGGGGGAAATCGAAATCCCCCCTCTGGTTTCTTTTTCCCTTTTGTTACCTTTTCCCTTTTTGGAAAGCCAAAAAGGGAAAAGTAAAATCCCCTCCGCCCTATAAGGGCGAAAACCTTATATCCCCCGCCGGGTGTCCGGCCCATGCGTCGTCACACATAGCTGTTTCGTCAATTCAGCCCCGTAATCTCCCCGTCCACGGCGCGGTCTCCGTCATAAGGATTCTTCCTCACAAACACCGCCCCGTCCTCCAGCGTGGGGGCGTAGATCAGCCCGTAGGACTCGCTTTCCATATACGCCAGCCCCTCCGGCACGATCCGAAAGCGGTTGACGATCTCCCGCTCCATGTCGGGATCGGTTCTGTCAAATGCGTACCCGGTGGTTCTCAGGGTAACGACGTCCCCCTCCTGGCTCCAGGTACCCACCCAGGCGACGCTGGCGAGGCTGCCGCCGTCGTAGTTGAAGGTGCCGTCCGGATTCAGGGTGATGACGCGGCTGCCGCCGTCCCTTGGATCGCCGCTGCGGTAGACAAACTGGCAGCCGTCCTCCAGATGCAGTGCTGTCTCCCCGCCGGCGGAGGTGTCCGCCGTGACCGGAGTCTGGGGGGAGAAGCTGGCGGCGGGCGTATCCGTGACCTTAAAAAGCTCCCCGTCCCGCACGTCGGTATAGATGAACCTGTCCGACCCCTCCTTGACAAACCGCAGGCCCTCCTCCGACCACCGGAAGAGAAAGACCCGATCCGTGGCTCCGGCGGTGTCCGTCAGGGTCAGGACGCCGTCCTTTTCCGTCCAGGTGCCCATGCCGATGTAGCTGCTGGCCGGCCCCTCCATGTAGGAGAAGGTGCCGTCCTCCCAGAGGGTGATGACAAAGGGCTCCAGCAGGGGATCGGACGCCTTGCCGGTGTAGACATAGTTCCCCGCGTATTGCGGGGCCTTGGGATCGGTGAGAAAGCACGCCGCCAGCGCCGCGCACAGCAGCAGCGACAGGGCCGTCACCCACAGGGCCGGCTTTTTCCACCGAAGGACGTTTTTCACCCGCCCCTTCAGCCGCCCCTCCCCGAAGGCCACCGGGCAGGCCGCCACATGCCGGTGAAAGGTCACCGCCTCCAAAAGCGCCTGGGAGTAGGGCTTTTTGACTCCGGCCCCCAGCTGCGAGAGCACCTTTTCGTCACAGGCCAGCTCGATGTCCCGGCAGAGCAGGATATACGCCAGCCAGATAAGCGGATTGAACCAGTATACCGCCAGAAGCAGAAAGCCCAGGGGTTTTATCAGGTAGTCCCGCCGCTGGATATGCGCCCGCTCATGGGCCAGAACATATCTCCGGCTGGCCCCGTCCATCCCCCTGGGGAGGTAGATGACGGGCCGGATAAAGCCGAACACAAAGGGGGAGGGCACGCTGTCCGCCTCCCGGACGCCCTTTTCCGTCTCCACGGCCCCGGCCACCCGGCGGCGCAGGGAGAGGGCGGAGAGGAGAAAATAGAGGACCATCACCGCCAGTCCCGCCAGCCACACCCATCCCGCCGCGTAGAGGTACGCCTGAAGCGGGTTGACGGAGGCCGCCGGCGCGGCGGGGGCGAAGGCCTGGGAGAAGCCGGGATTCACCGCGTCGTCCAAAAACGGGACCCCCGTGTGGAGGGTGGGCGCCGGATCGTACCGCGCCGTCCGGGCCGAGAGGACCTCTTTGGCGGGCATCAGGCTGATGACGCTCTCCAGGGAGAAGGGGAAGAGGAGCCGCGCCCCCACCAGCCCCCACAGGACGCACCGCACGGATTTCGGCGCGTGGGTGCGGGAGAGGATCAGGCGGAGCGCCAGCACCGCCAGCACGATCCACCCGGCCTGCACCGACAGGTTCAGGAGCTTTAAAAAGACCGCGTCCATCTACTTCCCCTCCTCAAACTCGTCGATGAGCCGGCGTACCTCCTCCAGCTCCTTCCTGGTGACCCCCCGGCGATTGGCGAAGGCCGTCACAAAGGCCGGCAGTGACCCCTCAAAGGTCTGGGTCATCAGCTCCTCCAGCCGCGCCGACTGGGCCTCCTCGCGGGAGACGAGACTGGTCACCGTGGCGTTCTCGTTCCGGATGACCCCCCGCTCCGAAAGCCGCCGGATCACCGTATAGGTGGTGGCCTTGGACCACCCCAGCCGCTCCCTGCACAGCTTCACGAGCTCGGTGGAGTTGATGGGCTCCGTCTCCCACAGGATCAGGCAGAATTTATATTCGCTGTCAAAAATCTTCGGCGTGTCCATATCGCTGTACCCCCTCTGGTTTAATGCGTTAGACCAAGTTTAACACATTAGACCTCCCCCGTCAAGAGGCAAATAAAAACTTTTTGCATTTTCCCACCCGCATGGTATAATTGCGTGTGTAATCCGATGACCCCATCGGCCCGCCGCTCCGCGGCGGATGATTGAATCGGAAGGAGAACCCTGACGGTTCCCCTTCCAATCCCTTCCCTCCGAACATACGAATTCCTGATATACCCTGTGTTCACAAAAAATTAATTATTTTTATTATATTTTTACTTGACAAACAACCGGATATATGATATAATCCAAACTGGAAAAGAAAAGGTGACTGTTATGACCACAGAGCTTCTTGCCCCCGCGGGGGACAGGGAGAGCCTTGCCGCCGCCCTGCGCTTTGGCGCGGACGCGGTGTATATCGGCGGCGAGACGCTGCAGCTTCGGGCAAAATCCGCCGGGTTTGACCGGGAAATGATCGTTGAGGCCGTGAAGCAGGCGCACGAGGCCGGAAAAAGGCTCTATGTGGCGATGAATTCCCTGGCGGAAAATGAGGAGATCCCACTGGCGCGGGAGTACGCCCGCTTTTTGAGGGACGTCGGGGTGGACGCGGTCATCGTTTCCGACATCGGCGTTTTAACGGCGGTGCGCGCAAGCGCGCCCGATCTGGAGCTCCATCTCTCCACTCAGGCCAGCTGTATGAACTACGCCGCCGCCCAGGCCTGGCATGACCTGGGCGTGAAGCGGATCGTCCTGGCCAGAGAGATGAGCCTCGACGGCATAGCCCAACTTCGGGCCAAAACGCCGCCGTCCCTGGAGCTGGAGGCCTTTGTCCACGGGGCCATGTGTATGGCCTACTCAGGCCGGTGCCTCATCAGCTCCTACCTCTCCGGACGCAGCGGCAACCGGGGGGAGTGCGCCCAGCCCTGCCGGTGGAGCTACGCCCTCATGGAGGAAAAGCGCCCCGGCGAATACTTCCCCGTGGAGGAGGAGAACGGCCGGAGCTTTCTTCTCAGCTCCCACGATTTGAACTGCGTCCGTATCCTGGACCGGCTGAAGGCCGCCGGCGTCACCTCCTTCAAGATCGAGGGGCGCATGAAAACGGCCTTCTACGTGGCCTCCGTCACCCGCGCCTACCGGATGGCTTTGGACGGGACGGACACGGTAGACAACTGCGCCGCCGAGCTGGAGCTGGTGAAGCACCGGCCCTATTCCCAGGGCTTTTACCAGGGCTTTGTGAAGGAGCGTCATTTCAACTCCGGCACGTACAGCCACGGGGCCGTGTTCGTGGGGAACGTCCTTGACTGGAGGGACGGCGTGCTCAAGGTGCGCCAGCGCAACCATTTCAGGGTGGGGCAGGTGCTGGAGGTGCTGGCCCCCGGACGGGAGACCGTCAGCTTCCCCGTCACCGATATCGTGACCGAAGCGGGCGACCACCGGGACGCCGCGCCCCACCCCAACGAGGTACTGTATCTGCCCTGTCCGGTGAGGGCGGAGTTCGGCGATTTTCTCAGAAGGAGGGAGAACGTTGGAACCTGAGATCCTGGCCCCTGCCGGCGGCATGGAACAGCTCATCGCCGCCGTGCGGTGCGGCGCCGGCGCGGTGTATCTGGGCGCCGGCGGCTTCAACGCCCGCCAGAGCGCGGAGAATTTCGGCGGCGGGCGTCTGGCGGAGGCCGTCTCCTACGCCCACGTTCGGGGCGTGAAGGTCCACGTCACCGTGAATACCCTGGTGATGGACCGGGAGCTGCCCGCGTTGGAGGACACCGTGCGGGAGATCGCCGCCTCCGGCGCGGACGCGGTGATCGTCCAGGACCTGGCGGTGAACGCCCGGTTTCGGGACATGTGCCCGGAGCTTCCCCGCCACGCCTCCACCCAGATGACCGTCCACAACCTGGACGGGGCCAAAATGGCCGCCGATATGGGCTTTTCCAGGGTGGTGCTGGCCAGGGAGCTGACCTTGCGGGAGATCGCCTATATCACCGCCCGGTGCGGCATCGAGACAGAAGTCTTTATCCACGGGGCGCTGTGTATGTGCGCCTCCGGCCAGTGTACCCTCAGCGCCATGCTGGGGGGCCGCAGCGGCAACCGGGGGTATTGCGCTCAGCCCTGCCGGCTGGATTTCCACAACGGGGAGCGGGGATACGCCCTGTCCCTTAAGGATATGTCCCATCTCGACTATCTGCGGGAGCTGGCGGAGGCCGGCGTTGCCTCCTTCAAGATCGAGGGGCGGATGAAACGGCCTGAGTATGTGGCCGCCGCCGTCACCGCCGCCAGGGCCGCCCTCCGAGGGGAGGCCTACGACGGGGAGGCCCTGCGGGCGGTGTTCTCCCGGAGCGGCTTCACCGACGGCTATCTCACCGGCAGGCGGGATACGGACATGTTCGGCACCCGCCAGCGGGAGGACGTGACCGCCGCCTCCGGCGTCCTGGGGAAGCTGGCCGGCCTCTACCGGGCCGAGCGCCAGAGCGTTCCGGTGGACCTTTTTCTCACCGTAAAACCCGCCGAAACCACCCTGAAAGCGGTGAGTGAAAACGTTTCCACCACGGTCCAGGGACCCCCTGCGGAGGGGGTAAAGACCCTCCCGCTGACCCCTGAAACGGCCCAAAGGAGCCTGGGGAGGACCGGTGGGACGCCGTATTATGTAAACAAAATCGCCCTGGACGCAACCCCCAACCTGACCCTTCCTCCGGCGGCCCTCAACGGCATGAGGCGGGAGGCGCTGGAGAAGCTGACGGCGGCGCGGGGAACGCCAAAACCCTGGAAAATCACTGAAAATCCCGTAAAAATCGAGCCCCATGCGGCCTCGGAACAGCCGGAGCTTTGGGGGAGATTTGAAAAAATCTCCCAGATCAGGGGCGATTTTGACAGAATCGTCCTCCCCCTGTCGGAGGTTGAAAAACGGCCTCAGGTTGTGGAAAAATATGGGGATAAGTTGAGCGTAGAACTCCCTTCCCTGTTTTTCGACACCGGAGAGGGAAAAATTGTGGAAAAACTGGCCGATTTAGGCATAAAAGACGTATTTTGTGAGAATATATACGCGCTGAAATTGGCGAAAAACGCCGGACTCACGGCCAGGGGCGGCGCGGGGCTGAACATCCTGAATTCCCTGGCGCTGAAGGAGTTTGAGGCGCTGGGGCTGGCCTCGGCCACGGTGTCCTTTGAGCTGTCCATGAGCGGGATCGGGGCGCTGGGCGGGGCGCTGCCGCGGGGGATCGTGGCCTACGGGTATCTGCCGCTGATGCGCTTCCGGGCCTGCCCGGTGCGGGGGAGGAACGGCTGCGGGAGCTGCCGGGGCGTGTCGAAGCTGACGGACCGGCGGGGGGTGGACTTCCCGGTGCTGTGCCATGACCGGAAGTACGGCACACTCCTCAATTCCGTGCCCCTGCACATCGCGGAAAAACCCCTGCCAAAGCTGGATTTTCTGCTCCTCCGGTTCACCCTGGAGACCCCGGAGGAGGTGGAGCGGGTGACCTGTGAGTACCGGGAACACCTGGCGTCGGACAAGCCCCGCACAGGCGGCCTTTACTACCGGCAGATCAAGTGAATAGCCAAAGGCATCTCGCCGCCTGAGCGGTAGCCCCCCCCGGTGAACGCCCGCGCTAAAGGAACACCGGCGGGGCGGTTTTCACAGCCGCGGACATAAAAAAGCAGGAAACCGTGTGATTTCCTGCTCTGTTATGCTGCCGGCGGGGGTTGGGACTGCGACGTTGCAAACGGGAAGCTATAACTTGTATTGCATGAAATGATCGTTTTTAGTAAAGCCAAAACTACTGTACAGGAGGATGCCCATATCAGACGCGGTGATCTGAACGGTACCACATTCCCGCTTTCTCGCTTCCTCTACGACTCGTGAGAGCAATTCTTTCGCGATCCCTTTTCTCCTGTATTCTTTTTTCGTAAACATACTGGATAGAAGCCCTATTTTCCCGCTTGGACAGCCAAAATAAGGCGGTTTTTCTACAATGGACATTCCGCTCGTCCCAATGATCGTTCCGTTGTCCAACGCTATCCATGAGATGAATGTATCATCGGCCATATGACGGTGATAATACGCCTCCAACGCGGGCGTAAGATCGATTTCTTCTTTTGAGCCTTCTTCCCGAAGCTGCTCGATCCGCATTTGAATAAAAAGGGGCGAGTTCATTTTCGGTCAATTTCTGATAGGTGATATTCATACGCTCTCCTCGCGATTTACGATTTTTCACTCTTTTCCACTTCACGAAAAACGGGAAGTTATAAATTTTCTATGACCATCTCTTTGCACTTCCATTCTTCGCCAAGAACATTATACGTTTCCGGCGTATCAAGAACCAACTCTTTAAACCCAACGGCTTTGTAACAGTAATAAGCCGGAAGATTATTCTCAAAAACGCCCAGGGACGCTCTTTTCGCCCCATACAGTTCAAACACGTATTTCAACCCTAATTGGAGCATGGCTTTTCCACAGCCCTTTCCTCTCCTGCGAGGGTCAACAATAACAAAGCCAAAGCGCAGCTCGTCCCGTGATCCCTCCGGCGTTCTCAGTGTAAAAAAGCCAACAGGCCCTGTGTCATCAAAGGCTGTAAACGGCATCAGAGAGGTCACAAAACTAAATTCGCGCGGCGTTATGGGATAATGACCGAGTATGCCTGCCGACCATTGATAAAATGCTTTTTCATCCTGACACCACGATAATATCGTATCCGCGTCTGTTGCTTTATATGGCCTTATTCCGATCATATGGTATACCTCTAAATTTAACGAAGCTCACATTTTCTGATCCACTTTCCGTCAAACGGGGATCGGGATCACACGACGTTTATTGTTTCTTCTCTTTATTGCGTTTTATAAAGGCGATGATCAGTGCGAGGATTCCCGCGCATAGCCATATAACGCCCATGGCGGTATTTTCTGCCCAAAACCATAAGGGCGATAGAAGAAGCCATATAATTCCCAAAATGATAACGCCCGTACTGCTCATGATGATTCCTCCCGTAACTCTCGGTTTGCCGGACAGACGCCGATTTGACAGTTGACAGTATACCATTCAAATGGGAAGAAATCTACTGGTTTTTAAGACGGCTTCTAAAAATATTTGCTCATATTTGCTATTATTGAATCCTAACAAAGGACATAATCAAAAATGCGCAGGCCAAAAGTAAAATCACTTCAAATGTATCGTGAATATCAACCGCCTGAATTTGTCTTTCCAAATCCATACGCAAGACTTTCCTGATCAGGCGATATGAAAAATAGCCTAAACAAACGCCGAGCGTATTTGCCATTAAGTCATCGATTTCTGTTGCCCCCCAGCCAAACATTTGCAACAATTCAATGCATAAAGAGAACAGGAATCCTGTTATGGCGACAGCCATGAAATTTCCGTATTTTTTATACAACAGCGGGAGAAAGAACCCGAAAGGCGCAAACGCGACGATATTCAGGAAAAAATGAATTGGCGCATTAAATATATCATCAAACGGCATCCATTTTATGATTGGTGGAAAAGAAAAGGGTGCCGTGTTTCCTATCCCGGTCCCCGTGATAACTGAAAAAAGATAAAAACTGAATATAAAAGCAGCTGCAATATGTAATGGCTTTTGCTTTTTGCGGAATATGGCAAGCAGCAAATAATACACAATCAGTATCGGAACCATCAGAATATAACCGGCTAACGCACGGGACAGAAGATATTTAATTGGAACCACTCTAATAGCCCCCAAAACGAAGATTTGTCGGACAGATGTTGATTTGACAGTTGACAGTATACCATTCAAACGGGAAGAAATCTACTGGTTTTTAAGACGGTCAATCGAATTATTCTCCGTCTGTGTGGGAGAAAAGACGCTCTGGCGGGTTGGTCCTGACCGGAACAGGGCGGGAGGCGGATAGAGTGGTTTATTTTGGAGCTTCGACGCTCAGGCACGGAATACGTCCGCTCCGGGCCAGGTGGCAATCTCTTCCCGGCCCGCCCTCCGGCATTCTTCCGCGTCCACGTATAGCTCGACGCCGAAAATTTGCTCCAGAGCCTGTACCATGGCCTCCGCGTCCTGATATTGAAGCGCCTCCGCCACGGCGGATTCCTTGTCCGGCAGGCCAAGCGTGGCGCAGAGAGCCGCCGGGACCGCAGGCTCAATGTCCTCCTCGCCGAACCAGTAAAAGCCCCGCTGGACCACTTTCCCGTCAGTGGCGCAGAGGATCACGTCGTCATCGTCGTACAGCCCCAGCCCCAGGGCGGGGACGCCCAGGGATTTGGCGTACTTTTTCGCCTCCTGCCCCAGGTTCTCCGTGCGGATATGGTCGTACCAGTAGAGGCTCACCGCTCCGGGGCGGAGGACCAGCACCGCCCGCTCCTCGCCGACCTCCCGGAAGGCGTTGGCCATGAAAGCGTCCAGCTGGGCCTGCTTTGCCGCCCGCTCCCCCTCGTCAGAGGCCGTCTTTCGGATGTTCCCCTCCGCCATCGCCCGGAGGAGCGCCATCATGCCCAGGTCCTTTTCGCTGGGGCCGGGTTGCTTATTGAATTTCCGCTTCAGCTTGGGCAGGAGCTTGTCCGGCTCCCCGGTGAGAAAATGGAAGCCTGCAATCTTTGCGCCCATGGTATGTTTCTCCTCCAACCATTTCGATTTGTCGGACATTCCCGCTCGACACTTGACAGTATACCGCTCAAGTGGGTAAAAATCTACTGGTTTTTAAGACGGTCAATCGAATTCTTCTCCGTCTATGTGGGAGCCCATGAATCAAATAAGCGGCGGAGCCGCAACCGTTTTAAATGGGATGTGCCGGAAATTCGGAAGGGCGGATAGGGAAATTCGGTGGGCCGCCGTGGGCGGCGGCCCGTACGGCGTCTGGGGGTAGATTTTCGGGAATTCGTGGGCCGCCGTGGGCGGCCCGTACGGCGTTGGAAGATAGAGGTTCGGACATTCGGCGGGTCACAATGGGGGCCCCCATCGGACTGCTGCCCGATGGGGAAAGGAGGAGCGAACACTGCGCCTGAGACGTCACGCTTGCGTGGCGGCGAGGTTAAGCGTGTTCCGCGACGACGCCGGCGGCCCGTACGGCCATTATCGAAACATCTCTATTAGACGCCGTAGGGGCGGGTTCAAAAACCCGCCCGTAAATCAAATACGCGGCGGAGGCGCAACCGTTTTGGGGTGGGCGATGTGGGAATTCGATGGGCGGGCGGCCGAGGACGGCCACCCCTACGATTTCTTAAATAGATTTTCGGGAATTCGTGGGCCGCCGTGGGCGGCGGCCCGTACGGCGTTTGGGGGTAGATTTTCGGGAATTTGACGGGCGGGTTTGGAACCTGCCCCTACGGTTTTTTAAATAAATTTTTGGAAATTCGGAGGGAAGGGATTGGAAGGGGAACCGTCAGGGTTCCCCTTCTGATTCAATCATCCACCGCGGAGCGGTGGGCCGCAATGGGGTCCCCATCGGGCAAAAGCCCGATGGGGAAAGGAGGAGCGAACACTGCACCTGAGCCGTCACGCTTGCGTGGCGGCGAGGTTAAGCGTGTTCCGCGACGACGCCGGCGGGGAAATTTGCAAGGATTTATTGACATTTCTTCTTATATGCGGTATATTTAGAGGTAAGCGTTTTATTTGGTGAAAGTGTATGCGCAAGGGATACGGCATTTTAAAAAGCATAGTGTGGCTGACACAGCTGGGGCTGTCCATCGTGGCGCCGCCGGTGCTGTGCGTTCTGGGGTCCGTGTGGCTCAGAAACCGCCTGGGACTGGGCGGCTGGGTGGTGGCCCTGGGCGCGGTGCTGGGCGTTGGCGCGGCCTTCGTCTCCCTCTGGCAGAACCTGCGGGCTATGGAGCGGCAGGCGGGGGAGGACGACAGGGACACGGGCACCAATTTCAACGATCACAGGTGAGAGTATGCTTCACAACGACGCCGCCATACGGCAGTTTATCCGAATAGCCCTGGGCGTCGCGGCGCTGACGGCGCTGGAGATCGGGGTATACGCCCTTCTGGGGCGGTTCAGCGTGGATGTGCTTCTGGGGGCGCTGTTTGGCATGGTAGTCTCCTGCGCCAACTTTCTGGCGCTGACCGTGACGGTCTCCCGCGCCGCCGACAGGGCGGAGGGGGGCGGGGACCCCATCAAGGCAAGGGCGGCGGTGCAGGGGTCCTCGGTACTGCGGCTCCTGGTGCTGGCGGCGGTCTATATCCTGGTCCTGAAATTGACCACCCTGGACCCCCTGGCGGCTGTACTGCCCCTGGTATTTGTGCAGATCAGCATCAGTCTTTTCGAGTTTTTCCGCAAGGACGGTGAAAAGAATGGAAGTAAACGGTCCTAAAATATATCTTCGGATCAATGGCATGAACGTCATCACCCAGACGACGGTGGCGTCCTTTGTGGTGATGGTGCTTCTGTGCGCTGCCGGGTACTTTCTGGGCAGGAACCTGAAAAAGCGGCCCGGAAGGATGCAGGTGATCACGGAGAAGGGCGTCTCCATGCTCTATAACTTGGTGGAGGAGACCATGGGCAAGCACAACGCCTACTGGACCCCTTACATAGGGGCGCTGTTCCTCTCCTCCATCGGCGGGTCGCTCATCGGCATGACGGGCATTTTGAGGTCCGCCACGTCGGACGTGTCCACCACCCTCACCTGGGCGCTGATGACCAGCTTTCTGGTGTGGGGCTGTACCATCAAAAACAGCGGCTTTAAGAATTTCCTGAAGGGGTACATCAATCCCCTGAACATCGTCTCCGACATCGCCCAGCCCGTCTCCATGGCCTTCCGTCATTTCGGCAACATCATGGGCGGCGGGGTGCTGATGAGCATCCTCTACACGGGCCTTGCGGGCCTCTCCTCCCTGGTGGTGGGGGCTGTGCGCTCCAACGGCTGGGCCGTCACCGGCGTGACGGCGGCGGTGGGGGCGGTCCTGCTCCTGACGGGCTTTAAGAAGGGGAAGCTGGCGCTGAAAATCTTCGGCGCGGTGTTCGCGGGCATCGCCGTGGCGGCGGCGCTGGAGCTTTCAGGCGTTTTCGGGGAGGTCCCCATTCTGGAGGTGGGCATCCCGGCGGTGCTGAGCCTCTACTTCGACATCTTCTCCGGCGGCATCCAGGCGCTGGTGTTCTCCCTGCTGACCATGGTGTATGTGGGCATGGCGTGCCCGCCTCGTCGCTGAACACGCTTTACCTCGCCGTCGTCCTCGCAGGCGTCACTTAACCTCGGGCTCCCTGCGGTCGCCCTCGGGCGTAGACGCCGCTCCGCCTCTCCCCAACGGGCTATGCCCGCCGGGGGCCCCATAGGTCGGGCTTGGGCGCTGTGTTCGCTCCTCGTCTCCCCACGCGGCAGAAACCGCGCAGGGGCCACAAAAATAAGGTAATTAACCGTATTATATACTTTACGGTTAAGGATAAAAAACGCAAAACCAGTACAACACAACTATTACAGGAGGTAAATATTATGGGTGAGATCGTTAGAGCCGCGGCTGTTCTCGGCGCGGGACTTTGCATGGGCATCGGGGCCATTGGGCCGGCTCTCGGCGAGGGCAATGCCGTGGGAAAGGCGCTGGAGGGCATGGCCCGTCAGCCGGAGGCCGCGGGGACCCTGCGTACCAACATGATCCTGGGCTGCGCCATCACCGAGTCCACGGGCATCTACTCCCTTGTCATCGCGATCCTGCTGATCTTCGCGGTCCGGTAAGCCTTGCTTACAGGGTTATTTTCACCGGAAGGAGTGAGCGGCTTGCTGATTTTAACAGAGGTCACACAATTTGAAAGCCTGGTGGGCGTGAACCCCTGGACCGCGCTCTTTACCTTCTGCAACATGATCATCACCTTCCTCCTTTTGAAGAAGTTTCTCTTCAAGCCTGTGAAGAAGATGATCGATGAGCGGCAGAAGGAGATCGACGACATGTACCGGGAGGCGCAGGCCTCCAAGGACGAGGCGGCCAGGCTCCAGGCGGATTATGAGGAGCATCTGAGCTCCGCCAGGGCCGAGCGGGACGAGATCCTGCGGGACGCGGTGTCCCGCGCCCGAAAACGGGAGACGGAAATCCTGACGGAGGCCAAGTCCGACGCCGCCGCCCTGCTGGCCAAGGCCGAGAGCGACATCGCCCAGGAGAAGAAAAAGGCCCTCAACGAGGTGAAAAACGAGATCTCCTCCATCTCCATCTCCATCGCCGCCCAGGTGGTGGGCCGGGAGATCAGCGAGGCCGATCACGCCCGCCTTGTTTCGGACTTCATCGGGAAATTAGGTGAGGGCGATGACTGACTTTGCCAGGATCTACGGCGGTTCCCTCTATGAGCTGGCCCTTGAGGAGGGCCTGACGGGGGAGCTTCTGTCCCAGCTTGAGCTTTGCGCCGGTATCTTAGAGGGGACGCCGGAGTATACGCGCTTTCTGAGTACGCCCGCCGTCACCAAGGAGGCCAGAAGGGCCGCCGTGGACGAGAGCTTCGGCGCCCAGGCGCACCCCTATGTGACGGGGTTTATGAAGCTGCTGGTGGACCGGGGACGGGCGCGGGAGTTTTCCGGCTGTGTCCGGGCCTTCCGGGAGCGCTACAACGAGGACAACGGCATCTTGGAGGTGACCGTCACCACCGCCGTGGCGCTGACGGAGCCTGTCCGGAAAAAGCTTTTGGAGAAGCTGACGGGCTTGTTCGGCAAGAAGATCGTGCTGGAGGAGAAAACGGACCCCGACGTGCTGGGCGGTATGCGCCTGGAGTGCGCCGGAAAGCGGTACGACGGCACGGTGCGGGACAGGCTGGACAGAATCCAGCGCGGGCTTCGGGAGACGGTGCTGTGACGGGGAACGGGAGGGTTTGGTACCCTCCCCTACGGCGTCGTCGCGGAACCGGCTTAACCGCGCCCTCCAAGCATTCGGGCTCAGGCGCACGGTTCGCTCCTCCTTTCCCCATCGGGCGACAGCCCGATGGGGGACCCAATGAGTGTACATGTAGGGGCCAGAACCCGCCCGCCGTTGACAGAGCGGTTACATTTTTTGTAGGAGAGTTATACCATGGAACTGAAACCAGAGGAGATAACCAGGATCATCAAGGCCCAGATCAAGAACTATTCCAAGCTCATCGAGGAGAGCGAGACGGGCACCGTCATACTGGTGGGCGACGGCATCGCCAGGGCGTCGGGCCTGACGAACTGCCTGATGAACGAGCTTGTTGAATTCCCCAACGGCGAGTTTGGCATGGCCCAGAACCTGGAGGAGAACTCCGTATCCATCGTCATTCTGGGGTCCGACGCCGGCATCCGCGAGGGGGATCAGGTGAAGCGCACGGGCCGCGTGGTCTCCGTCCCTGTGGGGGAGGCCCTGATCGGGCGCGTGGTGGACGCCCTGGGACAGCCCATCGACGGCAAGGGCGAGATCGACGCCGTTCGGTTCGATCCCATCGAGGCCCCGGCCCCCGGCATCATCGAGCGCAAGAGCGTCTCCGTGCCGCTCCAGACGGGCATCAAGGCCATCGACTCCATGATCCCCATTGGCCGCGGCCAGCGGGAGCTGATCATCGGCGACAGGCAGACGGGCAAGTCCACCATCGCCATCGACACCATCATCAACCAGAAGGGCAAGGACTGCCTGTGCATCTATGTGGCCATCGGGCAGAAGCGCTCCACCGTGGCCCAGGTGGTCGCCACCTTGGAGGCGGCGGGGGCCATGGATTACACCACCGTGGTATCCGCCACGGCCTCGGAGCTGGCCCCCATGCAGTACATCGCCCCCTACTCCGGCTGCACCATGGGCGAGTATTTCATGAAGCAGGGGAAGGACGTGCTGGTGATCTACGACGATCTCAGTAAGCACGCGGTAGCCTACCGGGCCATCTCCCTGCTGATCCGGAGGCCTCCCGGACGGGAGGCGTACCCCGGCGACGTGTTCTACCTCCACTCCCGTCTCCTTGAGCGGGCCGCCAGGATGGCCCCTGAGTACGGCGGAGGCTCCCTCACCGCCCTGCCCATCATCGAGACACAGGCGGGCGACGTGTCGGCCTATATCCCCACCAACGTTATCTCCATCACCGACGGACAAATTTTCCTGGAGACGGAGCTTTTCCACTCCGGCATCATGCCCGCCGTGAACCCCGGCATCTCCGTCTCCCGCGTGGGCGGCTCCGCCCAGATCAAGGCCATGAAGAAGGTGGCGGGGTCCCTGAAGCTCATCTACTCCCAGTACCGGGAGCTCCAGTCCTTCGCCCAGTTCGGCTCGGACCTGGATCAGGACACCAAGGACCGGCTGGCCCAGGGCGAGCGGATCGTGGAGGTGCTGAAGCAGAAAAACGGCGCTCCCGTGGAGGTGGCTCATCAGGTGTGCATCTTCTACGCCGCCACAAACGGGTATCTGAAGGACATCGAGACAGAGAAAATTTCCGAATTTGAGCAGGGCCTGTACACCTACATGGACGAGCACGGCTACGACGTGCTGTCCGCCATCCGTGAGACCGGCAAGCTGGAGCCGGAGACGGAGGAGGAGCTGAAGGCCTGCATCTCCAAATATATCGAGATCTTCAACAAGTGAGGGGGAGGTGAGTCACAGTGGCCGGTGTTTCCATGAAGGACATCAAGCTGCGCATCCGCAGTATGGAGAGCACCAAGCAGATCACCAAGGCCATGGAGATGGTGGCCGCCTCCAAGCTGCGCCGCGCCCAGGACAACGTGACCCGCAGCCGCCCCTATTTTGAGACCATCTACGGGACCATGTGCGAGATCGCCGGCAGCTCCGGCAGCTTCACCTCTCCGTATTTGGAGAGCCGAGAGGTCAGGAAGAGCTGCTATGTGGTGATCGCCGGCGACAGAGGGCTGGCGGGAGGCTACAACCACAACGTCCTGAAGCTGGCCGAGGCCGAGATGGCGGGACACGACGTCACCGTGGCGCCCATAGGGAAAAAGAGCGTGGAGAATTTCCGCGCCCACGGGTATCCCATCCTGACGGACGCCTATTCTCAGGCGGGGAGTATGTCGGTGTCCGACTGCTTCACCCTGGCCAGGGACCTGTGCGGGCGGTTTCTCAGCGGACAATTCGACGAGGTGCGCATCATTTACACGGGGTTTGTGTCCATCCTGACGCAGCAGCCCACGGTCATGACCGTCCTGCCCCTCCACGCGGCGGGGGAGACGGAAAAGGACGCCTCCGAGACGCTGTATGAGCCGGACAGCGAGACGCTGTTCGCCGCCATCGTGCCGGAGTATCTGGGGGGCCTTCTCTACGGGGCGCTGTGCGAGAGCGTGGCCTCGGAGCAGGGCGCCCGCCGCACGGCTATGGATTCGGCTACCAAGAACGCCGAGGAGATGATCGGCGATCTGTCGCTGAAATATAACCGGGCCCGCCAGGGGGCTATCACCCAGGAGATCACGGAGATCGTGGCCGGTTCAAACACGTAAACGGCGGGCGCCGGCAAGCGGACCGCATTTACTTACGATTATCCGCAAATCCTTCTTTAAGGAGTTGATTTATATGGCAACCAAACATATCGGCACCGTGGCCCAGATCATGGGGCCGGTGCTGGACATCCGCTTCAAGGACGGGGAGCTGCCGGAGCTTCTGAACGCCGTTCAGATCGAGGCTAATGGCCGGACACTCACCTGCGAGGTGGCCCAGCACATCGGGGACAACATCGCCAGGTGCGTGGCCATGGGCTCCACCGACGGGCTTTCCAGGGGCATCGAGGCCCTGGATACCGGCGGGCCGATCACCGTGCCCGTGGGGGAGGAGTGCCTGGGGCGCATCTTCAATCTTCTGGGCGATCCGGTGGACAACATGCCCGCCCCGCAGACGAAGGAGCGCTGGCCCATCCACCGTCCCGCCCCCAGCTACGACGAGCAGGAGGGCGCCACGGAGATCTTTGAGACGGGCATCAAGGTGGTGGACCTCATCTGCCCCTACGCCAAGGGCGGCAAGATCGGCCTGTTCGGCGGCGCGGGCGTGGGCAAGACCGTGCTGATCATGGAGCTTATCCACAACATCGCCACCCAGCACGGGGGCCTGTCCGTCTTTACCGGCGTGGGCGAGCGTACCCGTGAGGGCAACGACCTTTACAACGAGATGAAGGAGTCCGGGGTGCTGGCCAAGACGGCCCTGGTCTACGGACAGATGAACGAGCCTCCCGGAGCCAGGATGCGGGTGGGCCTTTCGGGCCTGACCATGGCGGAATATTTCCGGGACGAGAAGCACCAGGACGTGCTGCTGTTCATCGACAACATCTTCCGCTTCACCCAGGCCGGGTCTGAGGTGTCGGCGCTGTTGGGCCGTATGCCCTCCGCCGTGGGCTATCAGCCCACCCTGGCCACGGAGATGGGCGCGCTCCAGGAGCGCATCACCAGCACAAAGCGGGGGTCCATCACCTCCGTCCAGGCGGTGTACGTGCCCGCTGATGACCTGACCGACCCCGCGCCGGCCACCACCTTCGCCCATCTGGACGCCACCACGGTGCTGGACCGCTCCATCGCGTCCCTGGGCATCTATCCCGCCGTGGACCCGCTGGATTCCACCAGCCGCATCCTGACGCCGGAGGTGGTGGGCCATGAGCATTACGAGGTGGCCCGCGCCGTCCAGCAGATGCTCCAGCGGTATAAGGAGCTGCAGGACATCATCGCCATCATGGGTATGGACGAGCTTTCCGAGGCCGACAAGCTCACCGTGGCCAGGGCCAGGAAGATCCAGCGGTTTTTGAGCCAGCCCTTCTCCGTGGCCGAGCAGTTCACGGGCATGGAGGGCAAGTACGTGCCGCTGAGCGAGACCATCCGAGGCTTCAAGGAGATCATCGAGGGCCGGCACGACGACCTGCCGGAGTCCGCGTTCCTCTTCGCCGGAACCATCGACGACGTTGTGAAGAAAGCGAGAGGGTGACCGGCATGGCGACCTTCAAGCTGAAAATCGTCACCCCGGACGGGGCGATGTTTGACGGGGAGGCCCAGAGCCTCACCGTGCGGACCGTGGAGGGCGACGTGTGTATCCTGCCGGGACATATCAACTTCCTCACCGCCCTGGGCATGGGGGAGGCCAAGGTCGTCTCCGCCGGCGGGGAGGCCCGCCGCGCCGCGTGCATCGGCGGGATGCTGTCGGTGAACGGGGACCGGGTGACGCTGGCGCCCACCACCTTTGAGTGGGCCGACCAGATCGACCTTCGGCGGGCGGAGTTCGCCAGGGATCAGGCCCAGGAGAAGCTGGCCCACCGGGAGAAGCTCAACGACCATGAGTTTGCCATCGCCGAGGCGAAGCTGAAGCGGGCGCTGGTGCGCTCCAGCGTGGCCAGCAGAAGATGACTGCCCGAACCGGGCGTGGGGTGCCGGTACCCCGGCGGGGGTTATAAGGTTTCCGCCCTTATAGGGCGGAGGGATTTGCTTTCTCCTCTTTTGTGTTGACAAAAGAGGAGAAAGCAACAAAGAGGAGAAAAACAACCAGGGGAGGGATTTCGCTTTTCCCTCCCCTGGACCCCACCTTTTAAAACGACCACACAGGGGCCTGCGGGCCCCTATGTGGAGAACCCCGGGGACGCCCGCGGGAAGGCGGGGGAGGGGGGATTTCACCCGCACTTTAATTCTTCCTAATTCCCAACGAATTACGCACATCATATCTGTAGGGGCCGCCTCTCTTGGCGGCCCGCCGTATTTTCGGGGCACCCATTCAAAAAAGGTTGCGGCTCCGCTGCCATTGAAAATGACGGGCCGCCTGGAGAGGCGGCCCGTCCGCCGTTAAGGCGGACACCTTTTATTTCCAGTCCGGGTAGTCGAAGGGGTCGATGGGGTTGCGGTCAAAGAAGCGGAGGGTCTGGGCGGCGTCGGCGCGGATCTGGTCGCGCAGGAGCTCGATCCTGTCGAATTTTTGCTCGTCCCGGAGGAAGCTGTAAAATTCCACCCGTATCTGACAGCCGTAGAGATTCCCGCTGAAGCCCAGCAGGTGGCTCTCCACGCTGACGGCCTCCTGGCCGCTGACGGTGGGGCGGACGCCGATGTTGGTGACGGCGGGGACGCGAAGGCCGGTTTTCAGGATGTGGGCCTCGGCTATGTAGACGCCGTGGCGGGGGACGAGGACCCCCTCCTCAAAGCGCATGTTGACGGTGGGCGTGCCCAGCGTCCTGCCGAAGCGGTAGCCGTGGCGCACGGTGTCCGTCAGCAGGTGGCGGTGGCCCAGAAGCTCGCCGGCCCGACGGCACTGGCCCTCCAGAAGCAGGGAGCGGACGCGGGTGGAGCTGATAGGCTCCCCGTCCGCCAGGACAGGCGGCACGATCTGACAGCCCAAGGACAGGGCGGCGCACTTCTCCCGCAGAAGGCCGGCGGTGCCGGCGCCCAGGTAACCGAAGCGGAAGTCGCTGCCGGCCACCAGGCACACGGCGCCGAAGTCGGTCTTCAGCCACTCCACGAACCGGTCCCAGGCCATATGCCGCAGCTCGTCATCAAAGTGCAGGAAGATGAGGTCGTCGATGCCGTAGAGCCGCCGCATGATGTCCGCCCGATCCAGGGGGGAGTTGATCATGGGGACGGGGCGTCCGTCCGCCGTCTTGCAGGGGGGCGTGTCGAAGGAGATGACGGCGGGGGCGACGTTGTATTGGCGGGCCAGCTCACAGGTGGCCCGCAGAAGGGCGGCGTGGCCCAGATGGACGCCGTCGAAAAAGCCCAGGGCGATGACCCGCTGACCTTTTTCCAATCAAATCACCTCGAAAAAACTCTTGACGGTCCGCAGCGCGCCGTTTTCCGCCTTTCCCACCAGCAGGAACGCGCCGGAGGGGGCGTAGACCCGGTACAGGCCGGCGGGCAGCTCTATAGGGAAGGGGGCGCCGCTGCGGCATTTGCGCTCCTGGGCCTCCGACACCGTGACGGCGGGGAGGGCGGAAAAGAGGCTGTCCACGGGGAGAAGGAGGCCGCCCAGATCGCCTTTTTGGGCCTGCTCCACCACCTGGGAGAGGGGGTGGGCGGCGTCGATGCCGAAGGCGCCGGCACGGGTGCGCCGGAGGGATGCCATCACGCCGCCGCAGCCCAGGCGCTGGCCGATGTCGTGGCAGAGAGTGCGGATGTAGGTGCCCTTGGAACATTCCACATCCAGAAAATAGCCATCCTCTGTCCGGCCCAGGCAGGTCAGGGAGTAGACGGTCACCTCCCGCGGGGGACGCTCCACGCTCTCCCCCCGTCGGGCCAGCTCGTAGAGCTTCCTGCCGCCGATCTTGACGGCGGAGTACATGGGCGGGATCTGCCGGATGGGGCCGGTGAAGGCGGGGAGAAGGTCAAGGAGGCAGGACTCCGTCACGTGGACCGGGTGGGTCTCCAGGACGGTCCCGCTGATATCCTGGGTGTCGGTGACCAGCCCTAAACGGAGGAGGGCGGTGTAGCGCTTGCGGTCATTCTCCGCAAATTCCACGGCGCGGGTGGCCCGCCCCACGAAAACGGGCAGGACGCCGGTAGCCAGGGGGTCCAGGGTGCCGGAGTGGCCCACGCGCTTTTCATGCAGGACCCCCCGAAGCTTGGCGCAGACGTCCTGGCTTGTCCACCCGGAGGGCTTGTCGATGACGATGATGCCGTTCATAGTTCAAACATCCGCGCTGGCGTTCAGCGCCGCTTCGATAGGCGGGAGAAGCAGGGCCAACGCCGTCTCCGGGTCCGCCTTGACAGTACAGCCGGCGGCCATGGCGTGGCCGCCGCCGCCGAAGAGCTTCGCGATCTCGGAGACGTTGACGCGCCGGCCGGAACGGAGGGAGACACGGCTGGCGCCGTCGCTGTTTTCACGGATGGTGACGCTGACCTGATGGCCCTCTAACTTCCCGGCCAGGGCGGCGATATCGTCCATGTCGTTTTCCGTGACGCCGGCGCTTTTTACCATGTCAAGGGTTACCACGGCGGCCACGATCTGGCCGTCGTGGAAGGTGCGCAGGCCGGAGTAGATGGCCCCCTCCAGCTTCAGGCGGCCCTTGGAAAAGGTGCGGAAAAAGAGCCTTGAAAGGCCCGCCGTGTCGGCGCCCGCCCGAAACAGGGCCGCCGCGGTCAGGTAGGTATTTTCGTTGACGTTGGCGTACTGGAAGCAGCCGGTGTCGGTGGAGACGGCGATGTAGAGAAGGTCGGCCTCGGTCTTGTCTATCCCGCCGCACAGGGCCTCGATGAGCGTAAGGACGATCTCGCCGCAGGCGGCGCGGGAGGCGTCCAGCAGGGTATTTTCCGCAAAGCCGGAGTTGGAGGGGTGGTGATCCACGGCCAGCTCCACTTTTCCCTGAAAGCCCGCGGGGAAGAGGCTGGGGGAGGCGATATCCACGCTGACGGTGTGGTCAGGCGTAAAGTCCTTCCCGGCCAGAAAGGGGGCCAGGAAGGGGATGAATTTTTCGGTGATCTCGGCGTTGGGGTAAAGATACGCCCGCTTGCCCGCCCTCCGCAGGGCGTGACAGAGCGCCCCGGCGGAGCCAAGGGTGTCCCCGTCCGGGCGAGTGTGGGTCAAAAGGAGATAACCGTCGTTTTCCGTAAGCCACCGGACGGCGTCACTCAGCGTCATCTTCCGTCTCCTCCTCGGATTTGATGTCCAGGGACGCCAGGAGGGAGTTGATATGCGCGCCCTCCTCGATGGAGTGGTCCATGATGAAGGTGAGCTCCGGGGTGTTGCGCAGACGGAGCCGCTGGCCCAGCTCCCGGCGGAGCCACCCGGAGGCGGATTTCAGCCCCTGCTTTAAGGCCTTGGCGTCCTCCAGCCCCAAGACACTGAGATAGACCTTGCAGTACTTGAGGTCGCCGCTGGTCTCACAGGCCGTAACGGACATGAGGCCCTGGTGTATCCGCGGGTCCTTGACCTCCCGGAGAAGCTTGTCCATGCACAGGCGGATGTCCTCGTTGATACGGTTTATATGATTGGAAGGCATGATGATCGATCCTTTCTGAAACCTTGATAAAAGATTTTTTCCAAGGACATGCGCCTTGGAAAAAATCCCTTAAACGGTTTTTGACAAGCGGCTTTGAAGCCCGCATAGCGGACTTCAAAGCCGGTAAGTTATATCTGCTCCATGACGAAGCACTCGATGATGTCGCCGACCTTGACGTCGTTGAATTTGTCCACCTGCATACCGCATTCGTAGCCGGAGGCCACCTCGCGCACGTCATCCTTGAAGCGGCGGAGAGACGCCAGCTCCCCGTCGAAGATGATGACGTTGTCGCGGATGACGCGCACCTTGCAGCCGCGCTGGATCTTGCCGTCCAGCACATAACAGCCGCAGACGGTGCCCACCTTGGAGACCCGATAGGTCTCCCGCACCTCGGCGTGGCCCAGCTGGACCTCCCGGAATTTGGGGGCCAGCATACCCTTCATGGCGGCCTCGATCTCGCCGATGCAGTCGTAGATGATGCTGTAGAGCCGGATATCCACATGGCCTCTAACGGCGGATTCCCTGGCGGCGTTGTCGGGGCGGACGTTGAAGCCCACGATGATGGCACCGGAGGTGGAGGCCAGCATCACGTCGGATTCCGAGATGGCGCCCACGGCGGAGTGGATCACGCGGACCCGTACCTCCTCGTTGGTCAGCTTCTCAAGGCTGGCCTTGATGGCCTCGGCGGAGCCCTGGACGTCGGCCTTTACTATTATGGGCAGTTCTTTCAGCTCGCCCTCCTTGATCTGGGCGAAAAGATCTTCCAGAGAGACCTTGCGGGCGCCGGTGTCGGGGGCGTTGCGGTTGGCCTTCCGCTCCTCGGCCAGCTCACGGGCCATGCGCTCGTCCGCCACGGCGTTGAAGATGTCGCCGGCGTCGGGCACCTCGTTCATGCCGGCGATCTCCACGGGGACGGAGGGGCCGGCCTGGGTGACGCGCTCGCCCTTGTCGTTCATCATGGTGCGCACGCGCCCCACCGCCGTGCCGGCGATGATGATATCGCCCTGCTTCAAGGTGCCGTTCTGCACCAGGACGGTCATGATGGGGCCGCGGCCCTTGTCGAGACGGGCCTCGATGACGACGCCGCGGGCCTCGCGGTTGGGGTTGGCCCGAAGCTCCTGTACCTCGGCGAGAACGACAAGATTTTCCAAAAGCTCCTGGACACCCTCGCCGGTCTTGGCGGAGATGGGACACACGATGGTGTCGCCGCCCCACTCCTCCGGGACGATGTCGTACTCGGTGAGCTGCTGCTTGATGCGTTCGGGGTTGGCGCCGTGGACGTCCATCTTGTTGATGGCCACCACGATGGGAATTTTGGCGGCCTTGGCGTGGTTGATGGATTCGATGGTCTGGGGCATGATGCCGTCATCGGCGGCCACCACTAAGATGGCGATATCCGTGGCCATGGCGCCGCGGGCGCGCATGGAGGTGAAGGCCTCGTGGCCGGGGGTGTCCAGGAAGGTGATGGGGCTGCCGTTGACCATGACCCGGTAAGCGCCGATGTGCTGGGTGATGCCGCCGGCCTCGCCGGAGGCCACGTTGGAGGAACGAATCTTGTCGAGTAAGGAGGTCTTGCCGTGGTCCACGTGGCCCATGACCACCACCACGGGGGCGCGGGGCTGAAGCTCCTCGGCGGTATCCTGCCTGTCGTCGATCAGGCGCTCCTCGATGGTGACCACCACCTCGCGCTCCACCTTGCATCCCAGCTCCATGGCCACCAGGGCCGCGGTGTCGTAGTCGATGGTGTCGCTCACCGAGGCCATGACGCCCATTTTGATGAGGGATTTTACCACCTCGGCGCCGGTCTTCTTCATGCGGGAGGCCAGCTCGCCTACGCTGATCTCGTCGGGGATCTGGACCTTTACGGGGGCCTTCTTGGCCACCTCGAACTGGAGGCGTCTTAAACGGTCACGCTCCTCCTGACGGCGCTTGGCGGATTTGTCCTGGGCGGGATTGGTCCTCTGCTGGCCGCCCTTTTTCTTGATCTGCTCCTTGCCGCGTTTCATATTCTGGGCGCGCTCTCCGGCCATCTGGTCGAAGCGCTCGTCGTATTTTTCGATGTTGATGGTGACGCCGGAGGTGTCGATGACGCGCTTCTGCTTCTCCGGCCTGGGGGTGAACTGCTTTTCCTGCCTGGGCTTGGCCTGCTGCTGGGGCTGACCGGCGCTCTTGGCCTGGGGCGCGGCGGGCTTGGCGGGGGCTTTTTCGGCCTGGGCCTGGGACTCCGGGGCGGAGGCCTCCGGGGAGGGGGCGGCAGGCTCCGCCTTGGGGGCGGCGGGCGCTACATCGGCAAACACCTCCGCGATGGACTCCATCTGGTGGTGCTGGGTCAGATACTCAAAAATGTAGTCAAGCTCCTGATTTTCAAGCACCTGCATATGATTTTTGGGCGTAGTGGCATACTTCGTCAGTATCTCCGTAACGACCTTCGTGGCGACCTTGAAATCCTTTGCCACCTCATGTACTCTGTACTTTACTACAACTGCCATACTTGAAAAATCATCCTTTCAAAATGCTCGAAATATCTGTGAGGGTCCTGCAGGGGAAAGCGCGGTCATTTCTTTTTGCCGCGCCGGATATTGGCCAGATGCCGCCGGGCTTCCTTCTGCCGCTCCAGGAACTTTGCGTTCTTTTCGTTCAGGGCCTCTTCGATCTCAAGATACCCCTCCCGCTCCGCGGAGAGCTTGACGATGAAGGCGCTGGCAAAGGAGATGTCGGTAATGGCGGCGGCGCTGACGGGGCCTTTGCCCAGGGCCGCGCCCAGCGCCTCTTTGGTGTAGGGGAGGGCGGCTATGGGACAGTGGGCGGCGTTGGAGGCGTTCGTGGCGCGCGTCAGGGCGTTTTCGCCGGCGTCGGAGGCCGTCAGGATGACCTTGGCCTTTCCGGCGCGGGCGGCCATGGCGATGTATTCCTCCCCCAGCTCCACCTTGCCGGCCTTCATGGCAAGGCCCAGAAAACTGAGAGCGCTCATTCCTCCGCCTCCAGTTGGGCCTTCAGCGTGTCAAAAACGCTTTCGGGGATCTCCGTACCCAGCGCCCTGCCCAGGGCACGGGACTTGAGCGCTTTTTTCAGACACGCGGGGTCCGGACAGATGTACGCGCCGCGGCCAGGCTTCTTGCCGCGGGTGTCGATGGAGACCTCTCCCTCCGGGGAGCGGACTACCCGCGTAAGCTCCCGCTTGGGCTTTTGCGCGCGGCACCCCACGCACTGGCGCATGGGGATCTTCTTCTCTGGCAAAGTCAATCAATCCTTTCGGCTTCAGATCAGCGTCAGACGGGGATGCGGGAGGTCAGCCCTCGAAGCTTTCGGGCTTGATGTCGATCTTGAAGCCGGTGAGGCGGGCGGCCAGACGGACGTTCTGGCCCTCCTTGCCGATGGCGAGAGAGAGCTGGTTGTCCGGGACGATGACACGGCAGACCTTGGAGTCGTCCAGGAACTCCACCTTGGTGACGGCGGAGGGGGAGAGGGCCGCGGCGACGTATTCGCAGGGGTCCTCGGAGTATTTGATGATGTCGATCTTCTCGTCCCGCAGCTCCTTGACCACGGCGCCCACGCGGCCTCCGCGGGGGCCGACGCAGGAGCCGATGGGCTCCACTTCGGGGTCGGAGGACCAGACGGCGATCTTGGTGCGGCTGCCGGGCTCCCGCGCGATGGACTTGATCTCCACGGTGCCGTCCATGATCTCAGGGACCTCCAGCTCAAAAAGGCGCTTGACAAGGCCGGGATGGGTGCGGGAGACCCGCACCTGGGGGCCGGCGCCCAGCTTGCGCACGTCGATGACGTAGACCTTGACCATGTCGCCCTCCCGCAGCTCCTCGCCGGGTACGCGCTCGTCGGCGGGCATGATGGCCTCGGTGTACTCGCTTCCGGCGCCCAGATTCAGGGTGACGGAGCCGCGGGCCGGGTCGATGCGGCTGACGGTGCCGGTGAGGATCTCATGGCCCTTGGTGGAAAACTCCTGATAGACCTGATTGCGCTCGGCCTCGCGGATGCCCTGGATGATCACCTGCTTGGCGGCCTGGGCGGCGATGCGGCCAAATTTTTTGGTGTCCACAGGCACGTTCACCGTGTCGCCGGCGGCGGCATGTTTGTTATAGTGCTGGGCCTCCTCCGGGAGGAGCTGGATGTCGGGGTCCTCCACCTCATCCACCACGTCCTTGCGGATGTACATGGCGATGCGCTTTTTCGCCTCGTCCACCTCCACCACCATGCGCTCCTCGGCGGCGGGGTTGTCCTTGCGGAGAGCCGCCAAAAGGGCCTGGCGGATCTTCTCGAACATGTCCTCACGGGGGATGCCCTTCTCCTTCTCGATGTCGGCGATGGCGTCAAAAAACTCTGCGTTGACTGCGTTCGGTGCGTTCATGATGACACTCCTTATACTTATACCTTAGTGCGGTTTTTTTCTCATTCAAGCCTCAGATGTACCGAGGCGACCTGCGCGGGGGAAAAGGTTCTGACCTGGCCCGATTTCGTCTCCAGGGTGACGGTGCCGGCCTCGTAGCCGCGCAGATACCCCAGGTATTCCTTTTGGCCGTCCACGGCGCTGTACAGCTTCACGGCGATATGGGCGCCCAAGAAGCGCTGAAAATCCGAGGGCCGTTTCAGCGCCCGCTCCACGCCGGCGGAAGAGACCTCGAAATTGTAGCTTGACTCGATGGGGTCGGCCTCGTCCAGCAGGGGGTCCAGCGCCCTGGATACGGCCTCGCAGTCGTCGATGGAGACGCCGCCCTCCTTGTCGATATACACGCGCAGGAACCACTCTCCGGCCTCCCGCACGTATTCCACGTCCCAAAGCTCACACCCCTGGGCTTCCACCACCGGGCGGGCCAGTTCGGCGACCAGATCCGTGACCTTGCTCATGGACTCACTCCTAAATCATGGGAATTTTTGCCCGCTGAAAATTTGCGTAAAAAAGAGTGGGAACATACCCACTCAAGCAAATCCTCATACCAACATACACAGTATAACACATAATGCGGGCGTTTGCAAGTGTTTTTTCAAATTTCAGGGCGGGATTTCTCCTGTTGACAAATCGGGAGATTTATACTAATATTCAACTTACAAATAAACGAGGGAGGATATACGATGAAAAAAGCTGTGGCGCTGATGCTGGCGCTTGTGTTTATACTGGCCCTGGGCGGCTGTATCGCCAAAATGCCGGGGGAGACGCTCCCCACGGAGACCGGCGGCGGGACCGAGACGGAGGACACCGGGAAAACCGAGGATACCACGCCCCCGGACACGGCGCCGGAGGACACCGAGCCGGAGGATACGGAGACCGAGGACACCACGCCCGCCCTGCCCGTTCTGGCGGGGTTCGGCTCCCTGGCGGAGGCCGTGGGCGCGGCGGCGGAGGACTGGGAGTTCATAAACACCTCCGACGGGGCGAAGCTGCTGTCTGACGGGGCCGCCTCGGCGGCGATCCTCCCGGTGGGAGAAGCGGCGCGGCTCTACAACGAGACGGACGGAGAGATCGCCATTACGGCCCTGCTCACCTCCGGCGGCTGGGTGATCGCCGAGCAGGGGAACGCGATCAAGGACATCTTCTCCCTGGCGGGCAAGACGGTATACGTCCCCGCCGGCGAGGCGGAGGCCGCGGCGGTATTCGGGTACATAGCGGAGGAATACGGCTTTGAGATCGGCTCTACGCTGAAGCTGAAGGAGTCCGAGGAGGCGCGCGGCCAGACTCCGGCGCTCCTGCCGGGGGACCTCTACGGAAATTCCGCGCAGAGGTCGGCCATCGATCTTCTGGCGGAGTGGAAGGACGTGACCGGCGACAGCCTGTGGCCCGGCCTGTGCCTTGCGGTGCGCAAGGACGCGGAGGATGTGGGATCGCTTACCGGCGCCGCCAAAAAGGCCGTCGAGGGGGCCAAGGCAGTCCCCGGCACGGAATATGTGTATGTGACAGGGGCGGACTCCCTGCGGGAGAGCCTGAGAAGCTACCTGAGCCTTCTCTACAGACTCGATCCCAAGATCATCGGCGGGTATATCCCAGACGACGGATTTTATATTTGAGAATAACACATGAAAGTCAAGGCCGCGTTCGCGGCCTTGAAATTTAGCGATTGCAATTTCGGAGTGAAAACCATGCCTTCCAGATTCATCGGGGACCGGAAATTTTACAAAACCGCCATGGCGGTGACGGTGCCCATTATGATCCAGAATTTCATTACAAATTTCGTCTCGCTTCTTGACAACCTGATGGTGGGGCGCATCGGCACGGCGCAGATGAGCGGCGTGGCCATCGTCAATCAGGTGCTGTTTGTCATCAACCTGTGCATCTTCGGGGCGGTATCCGGAGCGGGCATCTTCACCGCCCAGTACGCCGGCAGTGGGGATCACGAGGGCGTGCGGGCCACCTTCCGCTTTAAGCTCCTGACGGTGCTGGGCATCACGGCCCTGGGGACGGGAGTGCTGCTCTGCTGCGGTGACCGGCTTATCCGGCTGTGGCTCCAGGGGGAGGGCAGTCCGGAGGAGGCGGAGCGGTTCCTTCAATACGGCAGGGAGTATCTGGCCGTGATGCTCTGGGGACTTCCGCCCTTCGCGCTCTCCAACGTCTACTGCTCCACCCTTCGGGAGAACGGCGAGACCGTGGCGCCCATGACCGCCGGGATCACGGCGGTGGGGGTGAACCTTTTCCTCAACTATGTGCTGATCTTCGGCCATTTCGGTGCGCCGGCCATGGGCGTCCGAGGCGCGGCCTGGGCCACGGTGGTCTCCCGCTGGGTGGAGCTGCTGCTGGCCGCGGGCTGGACCCATTTGCATCCCGGCAAGATGCCCTTTGCCAGGGGGCTTTTCAGGACGCTGAAGGTCCCCGCCGCCCTGGCGGGGCAGATCGTCCGCCGGGGGATGCCCCTCCTGCTCAACGAGACGCTGTGGGCGGGCGGTATGGCGGTGCTGAACCAGTGCTGGTCCGTGCGCTCCCTGGACGTGGTGTCCGCGGTGAACATTGAGTCCACCATCTGGAACGCCATGAGCGTGGCCTTCATGTCCACCGGCAGCGCCGTGGGGATCATCATCGGACAGAAGCTGGGACAGAACGAGGACAAGGACAAGGTCATGGTGGAGTTTTGCCGGCTGACGGCCTTCTCCCTGGCGCTGAACATCGTCACCGCGGGGCTGATGATCCTTGCGGCGCCCTGGTTCCCCAGGCTCTACGCCACCACGGAGGCTGTGCAGACGCTGGCCGCCCGGTTCATTCGGGTACAGGCGGTGATTCTGCCCTTCTACGCCTTCACCAACTGTTGTTACTTCGCCATGCGCTCCGGCGGAAAGACCGTCATCACCTTCCTCTTTGACTCGGTCTTCGTCTGGTGCGTCAACGTGCCGCTGGCCTACGCGCTCAGCCGCTTCACCGATCTACCGGTGGTGCCCATGTACGCCCTGGTCCAGGGCACCGAGGCAGTCAAGTGCCTCATCGGCTTTTTCTTCATCAAAAAGAGAGCCTGGATGCAGAACATCATCGTGTGATTCCCGCGGAAAGAGAAGATAAAACGGGGCCTGTGAAAAAAGTCTATGATGCAAAAAGGGCGGGTTTTGAATGTATAGGGAAGTAAGATAGGTAACAGATAAGGAATAGACATAGGTAACAGTTTTCGAGTAAAATAATGGCATC
>CANQTW010000009.1 GCA_947626845.1 uncultured Oscillospiraceae bacterium
ATCGGCAAGATGATGGAGGCCATCAAGAAGGGCACCGACGCCAACGAGGCCATGAAGGCCGCCACCGGCACCTACGGGCGCTTCCAGGATGCCGCCAAGTACATCGATCCCCGCCACGAATAAGAAGGAGGACGGAATAATGGCTCTTTTTGAAAGCTACGAGAGAAGAATAGACAATGTCAATGCCGTCCTTAACGAAAACGGCATCGCTTCCCTTGAGGAAGCCAAAAAGATCTGCGACGACGCCGGCGTTGACGCCTACAACATCGTCCGCGGCATCCAGCCCATCTGCTTTGAGAACGCCTGCTGGGCCTACACCGTAGGCGCGGCTATCGCCCTGAAGCGCGGCGTCAAGTCCGCCGCCGAGGCCGCCGAGGTCATCGGCATCGGCCTGCAGAGCTTCTGCATCAAGGGCTCCGTGGCCGATGACCGCAAGGTCGGCCTGGGCCACGGCAATCTGGGCGCCATGCTCCTCCGGGACGATACCAAGTGCTTCGCCTTCCTGGCCGGCCACGAGTCCTTCGCCGCCGCCGAGGGCGCCATCGGCATCGCCCGCAACGCCAATAAGGCCCGCAAGACCCCCCTGCGCGTCATCCTCAACGGCCTTGGCAAGGACGCCGCCCAGATCATCTCCCGCATCAACGGCTTCACCTATGTCCAGACCCAGTTCGACTATTTCACCGGCGAGCTGAAGATCGTCCGTGAGATCCCCTACTCCAAGGGCGAGCGGGCGGCTGTCCGCTGCTACGGCGCCGATGACGTCCGTGAGGGCGTGGCCATCATGCACAAGGAGGGCGTGGACGTTTCCATCACCGGCAACTCCACCAACCCCACCCGCTTCCAGCATCCCGTGGCCGGCACCTACAAGAAGGAGTGCGTGGAGCAGGGCAAGAAGTACTTCTCTGTGGCCTCCGGCGGCGGCACGGGCCGCACCCTGCACCCGGACAACATGGCCGCCGGCCCCGCCAGCTACGGCATGACCGACACCATGGGCCGTATGCACTCTGACGCCCAGTTCGCCGGCTCCAGCTCCGTCCCCGCTCACGTGGAGATGATGGGCTTCCTGGGCATGGGCAACAACCCCATGGTGGGCGCCACCGTGGCCGTTGCCGTGGCCGTCAACGAGGCCCTCAACAAGTAATCAGGCAACGATCCCATAACCATAAAAAATGGCCACCCATTTGGGTGGTCATTTTTTATAGAAGAATGATTTCACTGAGGCGGGAATTTTTTGTAGGTCACGCCGTTTTGAAGCTCCACGCCACGGAAGAAGGCAAGCTCGGTGACGGTGACCGTCTGATACCCTTTATTCAGGATATACGGGATGATAGTCCTGGAGGCCTCTACGGTGGAAAGGTAATTGGAGTGCATCAGGATGATATCGCCGTCCAGGTCCCCGTGGTTTTTCACATGGGCGATGACGTTGGAGGCGACTCTCACCTCCCAGTCGCGGGTGTCAATGGTCCAGTAGATGATGGGGTGTCCCACGGCTTCCGCCACGGTCTCGTTGGAGTTGCCGCCGGGACAGCGCACCAGATTTACCTTGTGGCCGGTGACCGCCTCGATGGCCGCGTCTGTGCGCTGGATCTGGCTGACAACGCCCTCGCGGCTGAGCTGTCTCAGGGCGGCGTGGTCCCAGGTATGGTTGGCCACCTCACAGTGAAGGGCCTCCATCCGGGGGATGAATTGGGGCCATCTCTCCACTCGGTATCCCACCTCAAAGAAGGTGGCCACCGCGCCGTACTTCTCCAGGATATCCAGCAGCAGGGGCGTATAGGTGGCGTTGGGGCCGTCGTCATAGGTGACCGCCGTCATGGGCTTGGTGGGATCGACGCCGCGGGGGTATACCGGCGGCAAAAGCTCCGGCCAGTTGGCGGCTGTGTATTCGTAGGGGCCCACGGCCTGGCCGGACTGAAATTCCGGCTCCCAGATACCGGTCTCCGTGCGGATGCCCAGGAGCTTCCCCTGGTTGTCGGTGATGACGGACGCATTCCTGGCGCACAGGTCCTCCCCGCGGGCGAAGGCCACAGCCATATCCGAAACGGCGTAGATAAGGTCATCCTTCCCGTACACGGGGGCGGGACCCTCCGGCTGGTCCGGTTCGGCGGCGGAGGTATCCACGGCGGTTTCAGGTGCGCCGCCGGTGGTATCTTCAGTTTCAGTCCCGCCGGTCTCCTCCTCTTTTTCGGGGGTGACGGAAGTGTAGAGCGGCGCGGGGAAATAGGCGATCTCCTCCCCCTCCGCCGGAGCGGCTTCACGGACCTTGTAGCCCAGGTAGGCGATGCCCCGCTCCTCGTCGTGGCCCAGGATACCGGTGAACTCCAGGGCTCCGCCGGCGGCGTCCGTGAGGGTTATGTACATGCTTCCCTTCACCGCGTCCAGGGGAACGGCCACAATGCCGGGCCACAGCACCGTGCCGTGGGCGGAACCGGCGGTTTTCAGCATAATATCCTTCGCCGTAACGGTGACAAGGCAGTTTTTGTACTTTTCGGAAAGCCGGCTCGCGGCGACGGAGTCCGGAATCTGCGCATAGAGGGCGCTTTCAAGCCCCGCCTCCACCACCTTCTCGCGCTCCAGGGCGCCTGTCTCCACAAGACGCGACAGGTAGTTCTTTTCAAATCCCTTCGGCACGGCAGTGAGGAGCTTTACCATGAGCTTCGCGGTGTCACCGCGGGTGACCGTCTCAAGGCCTTGGCCCAGCTCGCCGTCTGTGAGGCCGATGCTGTCGGAAAAGGCGCAGGCCTCGCTCCATACAAATTCATCCCCATAGCCCAACGCTCTGAGCATAAAGGTGACAAGCTCCCGTCCGGTCATCTGGGCCGTACCCTTGAACAAAGTTCCGGTGGCTCCCCTGGCGATGCCCTTTTGATAGGCATAGCCGACGCTCCCCTGCGCGAATTCACTTACGTCCTTAAAGGGATGGGGAAAGTCCATATCGGGGGATACGCAATCGTAGCCGGCGGCACGGGCGATGAGGGTCACGGCCTCCTGCCTGGTGATCGCCTTGTCCAGGGCGTAATCCACCGATCCGTCGGGGTTGATCCCAACGCCGCCCATGATGCCCAGCGTATGGAGAAGCGCGGCGGCCTCCAGGGCGCTGTCCTCTCCGGAAACATCCTCGCCGGGGACAGGCGCGGGACCGGTTGTATCCTCGTCTGAGCCCTGGGGCGGGGACACGGGCATGGCGGTGTCCTCCGGTGTCATACCGGCCTCAACGTCACGCGCCGCGTCTGCGCGCAGCTCCATACCCGTCAAAGGAGCGGCCCCAGAAAGCAAAGCCGCC
This sequence comes from uncultured Oscillospiraceae bacterium, assembly GCA_947626845.1. Taxonomy (GTDB): domain Bacteria; phylum Bacillota; class Clostridia; order Oscillospirales; family Oscillospiraceae; genus RUG626. Next base: position 3,284 of record CANQTW010000009.1, read on the forward strand.
ACAAGTATTGCCGCCATCAAGGATGCGCATTTTTTCATTTCCAGGCCCCCGGTGTATCGTAGTAAAGTCGAAAAAAGTCGAACTGTCTGGAAATGATTATAGCACATCAGGAAAAAAGATGAAAGTCTTTTTCCAATAAAAAAACCTGTTTAAAATTCCGCCGAAATATGTTACAATGATCATAAGCCAAGATACAGCGGAGGTGGGCCTATGGAGACCGTTGAAAAAAAGAAAAGAACGCGCGCCGGAACCGTCGTTCTGGTGTCGGTCCCCATCGCGCTGGCGCTTCTCTTCCTTCTGCTCTCTCCCATACGGGGCTTTGCCAATTTCGTCACCCGCTGGTTCTCCAGGCCGGTGAAGGCGCTGATGGGCACGGTCTTCGGCGTTATCCCCCTCTCCGTCATGGAGCTGGAATACATAGCCGTTTTCCTCTTTGTCCTCATCTGGAACATCCGCACCGTTGTGCTGGCTGTCCGCCGGGAGAACGGCCTCCGGCTGGCTCTTCGCCGCACGGGCGTCTTTCTGCTGGTCATCGCCTACCTCCTCACCTTTTTCCTCTGGTGCTTCGCCATCGACTACCGCTCCGACTCCTTCACCGAAAGAAGCGGCATGGAGGCGGGGCCGGTGGAGCTGGAGGACCTGTACGCCGTGACAAAGCTCTTTGTCAGGAACGCCGCCCTGTACGCCAAGGAGGTAACGCGGGACGACGGCCTCCATTGGGCGGAGGAGCTGGACGGATATCTTGAAAAATCCGAGTACATATACGAAAACCTGAGCAATGAATATCCTTTCCTGTCCGCGAAGTCGCGGGCGCCGAAAAAGATGTTCCTCACAAGCCGCGTCTCCTCCTGGATGGGCTTCACCGGCGTCTACTTCCCCTTCTCCGGGGAGTCCAATATCAACATCGACGCCCCCGGCGCCTTTATCCCCCAGACCATCTGCCATGAGCTGGCCCATCAAAAGGGCGTCTACGCCGAGCAGGAGGCCAATTTTGTGGGCATCCGCGCCGCCATCGCCTCCGGCGACCCGGTGTACGCCTACTCCGGTCTTCTGGCCGGCTCCGTCCATCTGGCAAACGCCCTGGCCGCCGTGGATTCAGTCCTCTGTCAGAGCCTTATCCCGCTGATGAGCGACGAGATGCGCACCGACTGGAACGACAACCACTTCTATTGGCAGCAGTTCGAGGGCAAGGTGGAAAAGGTCAGCTCCAAGATCTACGACGGCTACCTCAAGGCCCAGGGACAGGAGCTGGGCATCCGCTCCTACGGGGCCTGCGTGGACCTGCTGGTGGAGTATTACGCCGATATGGCCCACGCATACGAGGCGGCGGAATGAGCCGCGTCTTCCTCTCCCGCCACGCGGGAGAGCCTTTGAAGGACTATCTTGCCGGGCTTTACACGGTGGAGCATATTGAAGACGATCCCCGGTACGGCTCCGGCGTGGAGGCCCACGCCGATCTGCGGATGTGTAAAATGGGCGCCGCGGGGCCGGTGCTGTTTCAAGCCGAGCCTCCCCGCTCCCCCGCCTATCCGGACAACGCCGCCATGTGCGCCCTTGTCCTGGACGGCTTTCTCATCCACCGTCTTTACGTCACCGCCCCATCGATCTTACAATACTGCCGCCGGCGCGGCTTTCGGGAGATCAACGTCCGCCAGGGTTATACCCGCTGTTCCTGCCTTCCCGTGGATGACCGGAGCCTCATCACCTCCGACCCTGGCCTCTACGCGGCGCTGAAGGGACTCCCGTCGCTCTCCGTGCTGAAGATACGGGAGGGCGGCGTCCTCCTGCCAGGCTTTGAAACGGGCTTTCTGGGCGGCGCGGCGGGCCGCGTGGGCGATACCGTCATCTTCAACGGCGATCTGTCCGCCCACCCGGACTGCGCCGCCATACAGGCGTTCATCGCGTCACGGGGATTAAACGTCCGGTACTTCCCGTCGTTTCCCCTTACGGACATCGGCTCCGTCATCGAAGCGTAACGCCGGATCAAACCGGCTGCGATCATAGATTCAGATTCAGGAAAGGGAGATCAAACCATGAAATACGGCTACGGCGTGGACCTGGGCGGCACCACCGTCAAAATGGGCCTTTTTGCGGAAAACGGGGAGCTTATAGACAAGTGGGAGATCGACACCGACACCACAGGCGGCGGCGTCAACATCCCCGCGGACATCGGCAGAGCCATTCTGGCGGACATGAACAAGCACAGCTTTGACAAATCCGACTATCTGGGCCTCGGCATCGGCGTCCCCGGTCAGGTCTGGCCCGACGGCACCGCCGACGCGGTGAACCTGGGCTGGAAGCGCCTTCCCCTTATCGGCCAGCTGGAGGAGATGACCGGCCTGCGCTGTGTAGGTGACAACGACGCCAATATGGCCGCCATGGGCGAATTTTGGCAGGGCGGCGGCAAGGGCTATAAGAGCCTTGTCCTTATCACCCTGGGCACCGGCGTGGGCGGGGGCATCATTCTGGACGGCAAATGCCTCCAGGGCGCCCACAGGGCCGGCGGCGAGATCGGTCATATCCCCGTGAATCCCGCGGAGACGCGGGTCTGCGGCTGCGGCAACCGGGGCTGTCTGGAGCAGTACGCCTCGGCTACCGGCTGTGCCCGCCTCGCCATGGACGCCCTGGCCGCCTCGGACGAGCCCTCCACCCTGCGCTCCTCCCGGAAGGTGGACGCCCGCGCCGTCTGGGACGCGGCGAAGGCCGGAGACGCTCTGGCCGTCAGCGTCGCCGGACAGTTCTGCGATGTCCTGGCACGGGGCATCGCCGCCGTCACCAATACCGTTGACCCGGAGGTGGTGGTCATCGGCGGCGGCGTCTCGCGGGCGGGCCAGCTCCTGATCGACATGACTGTCCAACGCTTCCGCCGTTACGCCTTCAATGCCTGCAAAGATACCCCCATCGTCCTGGCCGGTCTCGGCAACGACGCCGGCATGTACGGGTGCGTGGCCAAGCTTCTTTAATACGCGGCTCCTGAAACGTCGATCCCCCCGCCAGCATAGGCGGGGGGATATTTTATGAATTTAAGCTGATTTTTGATCAATCGTCGATCATCAGCTCGATTACCCTGACGCCGAGGCTTCTGGCGTACTGGATGGTCTGCTCTGTCCCTCCCGGCGCGCCGGTACGGGCGGCGATGAGCACCTGGGAGGAATCCACCATATATTTGTTCCGCCTCTGCATACAGCCGGGGGTGTACTCACGGGAAATAAGCGTCACGTTGTCGCACTGGTGGAGGATATAATTGTACCGCCGCCGCTCCTCCCCGCTCCAGCCGTGAGACTGGGTCTCGCAGGGAATGGCGGCCTCCAGGGTAAGGCCCTGGTACTCGTCCCGCAGGGCCAGGACGATCTCGGCAAAATAGAGGTCGCACCCCTTGGCCATGCCGCAGATGAACCGTCTCGCACCGGCCCGGTAGACCCTCCTGACGGCGTCCTCCAGGCGCTCCTTCAGCTCCACACAGCGCCCGTCCCGCTCGTCGTCTCCCCAGGGCAGCTTCTCCGGGCGGTTACCGGTGAAGGAACAGACCTGGATATTCTCAAATGTCAGCTGATCCACCGTGTCCGCCTCCCTCCCGTTTATGTGGAACCGGCTCTTGAATAACGCCGCTCCGCTGAAGCATCTACAGGCCGTCCTGCCGGCCAGCGGGGGCCAAATCGCTCCCGCGGTCATTTGCTCGCCTGTATCCTACAGTATAGCATTTTGCCGCCCTTTTGTAAAGCCGGCAAGCCCTTGCAAAATGCCCGCCCGCGTGGTATACTTGTCACCGATTTTTGATCCGGGGGACGTTTCTATGAAGAAGGATTTCAAAAACTGGGGTCTTTTCCGTATTTTTATCAGCTATTTCAAGCCGCACATGGGCCTTTTTGCCCTGGACATGGTCTGCGCCCTCTTTATCTCCCTGGTGGACCTCCTTTTCCCCTACGCCTCGCGCCTGTGCCTTTACGAGCTGATCCCCGGCCATCTCTACGGGGCGTTTTTCGCCGTCATCGGCATCATCGTGGCGGCCTATCTTATTCGGGCGCTTCTGCAATACGTGGTGGTCTACTGGGGCCACGCCTTCGGCATCCTGGTGGAGGCGGACATCCGTGAGGACCTCTTTACCCATCTCCAGACGCTCCCCGTCAGCTTTTTCGACAAAAACCGCACAGGACACCTGATGAGCCAGCTGACAAGCGAGCTTTTTGATATCACTGAGCTTGCCCATCACGGGCCGGAGGACGTGTTCATCTCCACCGTCACCGTGGCAGGCGCCATCGCCATCCTTTTCACCATCCAGTGGCGGCTGGCCCTGCTGATGCTGGTGCTGATCCCCATCTTCCTGGCCGTGGCCACCCTGAACCGCAAGCGTATGCGCGACACCTCCCGCGCCGTGAAGCGTGTCACCGCCTCCATCAACGCGGATATCGAATCCAGCCTCTCCGGTATGCGCACCGCCAAGGCCTTTGCCAACGAAACGGCGGAGCACAGCCGGTTCGACGCGGCCAATGACCGCTTCCGCGGCTCCAAGAAGGCCCAGTACAAGGCCATGGGCGTGTTCCAAAGCTCACTGGAGTTTTTCACCTCCATCATGCCCGTGGCGGTCATCGCCTACGGCGGCTATCTCATCATGAAGGGCCTGATGGACTACCGGGATCTGATCACCTTCACCCTCTACACCTCCACCTTCGTGGCCCCTATCCGCAAGCTTGCCAACCTCTCGGAGATGCTGGTCAACGGCATGGCGGGCCTCTCTCGGTTTACCGATCTCATGCGCGTGGAGCCGGAGCTCAGCGACAAGCCGGACGCCGTGGACCTTCGGGACGTGCGCGGGCGGATCGACGTAAACGACGTCTCCTTCTCCTACGAGCGGGACGAGACGCCCGTCCTCCGGCACGTGGACCTGCACGTCTCCCCCGGCGAGACCGTGGCGGTGGTGGGGCCCTCCGGCGGCGGCAAAACGACTCTCTGCTCCCTGATCCCCCGCTTTTACGACGTGACCGCCGGCTCCATCCTGGTGGACGGGACGGACGTGCGGGATGTGACCCAGAAGAGCCTGCGCCGGAACATCGGCGTGGTCCAGCAGGACGTGTTCCTTTTCGCCGACTCCATCATGAACAACATCCGCTACGGCAGGCCCGACGCTTCGGACAGCGAGGTGGCCGAGGCGGCAAAGCGCGCGGAGATATACGACGACATCATGGCCATGCCGGCAGGCTTCGACACCTTCGTGGGCGAGCGGGGCGTCCTCCTCTCCGGCGGACAGAAACAGCGCATCTCCATCGCCCGCATCTTCCTGAAAAACCCGCCGGTGCTGATCCTGGACGAGGCCACCTCGGCCCTGGATTCCGTCACGGAGGCGAAGATACAGCACGCCTTCGACGAGCTCTCCCGTGGCCGCACCACCCTCATCATCGCCCACCGGCTCTCCACCGTTCGGGCCGCCGACAGGATACTGGTCATCCGGGACGGCGTCATCACCGAGCAGGGCACCCACCGGGACCTTCTGGCCCTGGGCGGCGACTACGCGAATCTCTATAATACGCAGAATCTACATATGTAGGGGGATTTGCCGAAAATTCTGGCGGGGCCTTATCTCTCCCTCTTTATAAAATACACCGCCAGGGCGATGAGGGCGTCCAGGATGTAGAGGGCGATGAAGGCGGCGTTGATGTAATCCACCTTCTCCTGGGCGGCCCAGACATCCTGGCGGGTATAGACGGTGATGGGCAGGGCGGAGCCGTCTTTCACGCTGTAATTCACCCGCACCACGTCACCGTTCCGGTCCTGGTACGCAAACAGCACCTTCCCGTCCTCATCCTTGATCTCCCGCCGGTAGTACTCCTCCTGTCGCCGGTCATATTCCTCCTTGGTGATCTCGTTGCCGTATACATCGACATACTGCGCGTTCCCTTCGGGGGATACGATCTCATAGACGTCGGAGGGCGGCTCCGACCCGTAGAAGGTATCGGGGACGTCCTGTTTCATAAAGGCCCCGAAGCTCTCGTAGTCGTTAAACACCGTGCCCCTTATCCACAGCTCCGTCTGGTTCAGGGCGGCCTGGGCGATTGCCGTCATCAGCGCCACAGCCAGCAATATCCCGACGCAGCGCCCCTTGAGCCGGTGGTTGCGGCGGTAGATTTCCCCTTCCCGCTCCTCCAGGACCACCACGCCCTTTTTCACAAGATGGGCGTATACGAAATACCATATGACCGCGAACGCCGCCAGGAAGGCAGCCGCGGAGAGGAAGCCGTAGGTGAGCTGGCTCTTCAGCGTCAGGCCCAGATAGGCCCCCACGGCCGCCATGGGGGCGGTGAAGCCCAGAAGGCCCGCCGTGACCGCCAGGACGTTGCGGGTAACGGCGACCACCCGGCGGCGGAAGTCCGCCTTCTCCGGGGTGTCCGGCTCCTCGTCGTCCACGGCGAAGAGGGCGCGGTTGGTGAAGATGATCTGGCAGACGGCGGCGGCGGCGAAGAACAGCAGGCCCACGTAGAACCCCAGCGACGCCCGCAGAAAGGCGAAGTTGCAGATCAGCGCCGCGATCAGCCCCGCCCCCGCCAGGGACACGGCGATCAGGGAGCGGTTTTTAAAGGCCGCCAGGGTGGATTTCAGAAGCCGCCGGCGCTCCCGCTCCCCTTTTTCCGTGGGCTCCGGCGCCGTCTCCCCCTCCGTGCGCTCCGTCGGGGACCGGCGCTGGCCCCGCAGCAGCTCGTCGCAGGTGACGCCAAAGACCTCCGCGATCACCGGGATCAGGCTCAGGTCCGGCGCGCCCTCGTCCCGCTCCCAGCGGCTGACGGTCTTGTCCGACACGTTGAGCCTGTCGGCCAGCTCCTTCTGGGTCATGCCGTTGGCCCGTCTCAGGGCGGCGATGAAGCCGCCGATTGTTTTTTTATCCATGTGGATCTCCCCTTTCGGTTGATTTCACGGCCATTCTAATATCCCGACAGTTAGAATCACACCCAAGAGACCGTAAATCTCTCTCGGATTTTGAGAATCCATTAAAAATGCGGCATTTCCATCGGATTGGAATGCCGCTTATAATAATATCATTTAAAAGGCGACACCGAGCGGCGAGGATTTTTCGTGTCAGGCAAGGAAGACGCCGAAGGGAATACCCTTTGGTATTTCCAAGGCGGCTGACGAAGCATGGCGCGAAAAAGACCGGCGCGAATGTCTTTTTTTAATTAGATATTAGTATTAAGTATTTTTCCCATGACCTTTGCCGTGCCGGCCCCGGCGGCGGGCGTGGGTGCCCTTGCGGCGGGAGCAGGTAAAGGTCTCACCGGCGGTGGCTTTCGCCAGGGTCCGCAGGTTCTTATCCGTGGCGGGGAGAACGTCGTTATAGGTCCAGAACTTTCCGGTGTCGTCGGCGATGAGCTTGAGCCGCCGGATCACCGTCCCGTGGTCGGGGCAGTTGACGGACCCCAGATAGGTTGCGCCGTCCCTGGTGTGCCAGCTCGCCACATGCTCCGCCCGCCGGCACTCCGGACAGACGGCCCTGCGGCAGCCCATGTTGTTCAGCGCCAGCTCGCGGGTGAGGAAAGGCCCCATCCGCACCGTCCCTTTCCGCTTGCGCAGGGGGTGGGGCTGGGCCAGCACGTCCTCCCTGGTCAGGGGGAAGGTACACTCCGCCAGCGCCTCCTCCGGCAGGAAGCCGCCGATGAGGCTGGTATACAGCGCGTCGTGGAGGGCGTTGTGAAAGACGAAGGTGTCGGGGATGCGGCAGTACTCCGCCGCCTGATAGAGCTGCGCGGTGTTCACACCCCCCAGCGCCTTGGAAAAGGCGGACTGGATGTCGGTATATTTTTCCGGGAACACCGGCTCCAGGCCGTAATGAAGGGCGTTGCGGCAGAGGATTTTAAAATCGTCCCTCCCCCACTCGGCAAACTCTGTCTCGCCGTCGATGAACCGCAGCCAGGAGCGGTAGACCTCCTCAAAGCCCTTCCCGCGCTCCAGGCTCTCGGCAAGCTCCGGGAGCACCCTGGCGCCGGGGGAAAGCCGCTTGTGGACACGGGGCTTTATGTAGGCGTTAAAGACCTCCCGCACGGCGCCTCCGGGCCTGTCCACCCTGACCGCGCCGATCTGCAGGATCTCGTCCAGGTTCTCCGGCTCATATAATCCGCTGTTAAATTCCAGATCGAGGACGATCATAGTCTCACCTTCTTTGGCGTGGGATGGGGCTGTCAAGCGTCAACGGGCTTTTTCAATGTCCTCTTTGAAAACGACGGTCAGGTCCCGCTCGTCGATATCGGGGTCGGCGGCGATTCGGTCCGCGTGGACGCCGATAACGTTTTCAAAGATATTGCGCACGTCACGGGCGTTGCCGAAGTTTGGCCCGCGGTTCTCGTAAAGCTCCGAAAAGAGCTTTTTGGCGTACTCCTGGGCCTCCACGGTCAGCTTATAGCTGTTCTTTTTGCACATGGACAGGAAAATCTGATAAAGCTCCTCGCCGTTGTAATCGTCAAAGACGAAATACCGGTTGAAGCGGGACTCCAAACCCGGATTGGAACTGATGAACTGCTCCATCAGCTCCTCGTACCCGGCCACGATCACCACTAAGTCCTTGCGGTTGTCCTCCATGCCCTTCAGGACCGTCTCGATGGCCTCCCGCCCGAAGTCGTTCTCACCGGTGTTGGCGGCGAGCGAGTAGGCCTCGTCGATAAAGAGCACGCCGCCGATGGCCTTTTTGATGGCCTCGTCGGTCTTGATGGCCGTCTGGCCCACAAACCCCGCCACTAATCCTGAGCGGTCCACCTCGATGAGCTGCCCCTTGGAGAGCACCCCGATGGCGTAGTAGAGCTGGGCGATGAGCCGCGCAACCGTGGTCTTGCCCGTGCCGGGATTGCCCATGAACACCAGATGCAGGCTCATGGCCGGTGTGGGCAGGTCGTGCTCCTCCCGCAGCTTGCGCACCTTGGCCAGGTTGATAAGGCTCCGGACGTTCTTCTTGATATCCTCCAGCCCCACCAGCTCGTCAAGCTCCGCCAAAAGCTTGTCCAGGTCGGGCTTTTCCGGACTCTTCTCCGCCTCGGTCTTGGGGGCGTCCGGCCCCAGAGCCCCGCCCTTCCGCTCCATCTCCTTCAAAAGCTGATCCGCCGCCTTCTTGGCCTCGTCCATGGAGCTCTGCAACGGCTCGAAGTTGATGGGCTCCACGCCCGCCTTATCGGGAGTGGAGACCTTGGGCGCGGCGGGTTTCTTCTCCTCCGGCTTCACCGTGGAGCCGAAGCCCGTCAGGGATACCGCCAGCTCGTCCTTTAAGCGCTTGATGTCGTCCAGATAGGAGGACGCGGGACGGAGATTAAAGGCGTTGAAATCGATATTCGTGCCGTAGGTCTTGGGCTTTTTTCTGTCAGCCATGCCATCACCTCATGGGGGCGTAAAAAATAATTAAAAATATTTCAAAATAATGCTTGACAAATACTTTTCTATGTGGTATAATACATAAAGTCCGGTAAACTGAGCCGAACTATGCGGCGTTTTTTTCCTTTGCGCGGGCGGGTAAAAATCAGAAGTCCGCGTTGCCCACGGTGCGGGGATGCAGCTCCACGTCGCGGATGTTGGACACGCCGGTAAGGTACATGACCATCCGCTCAAAGCCCAGGCCGAAGCCGGCGTGCTTGCACCCGCCGTACCGTCTGAGGTCCAGATACCACCAGTAGTCCTCCTCCTTGAGGCCCAGCTCCTTCATGCGGGCGGTGAGGACGTCAAGCCGCTCCTCGCGCTGGCTGCCGCCGATGATCTCCCCGATGCCGGGGGCCAGGCAGTCCGCCGCGGCCACGGTCTTTCCGTCGTCGTTGAGGCGCATGTAAAAGGCTTTGATCTCCTTGGGATAGTCGGTGACGAATACGGGCCGCTTGTAGACCTGCTCGGTCAAAAACCGCTCATGCTCGGTCTGCAGATCGGTTCCCCAGTCCACCTTATAGTCGAATTTGTCGTTGTGCTTTTTCAAAATCTCCACGGCCTCGGTGTAGGTGACCCTGGCAAAGTCGTTGGACACCACGTTATGAAGCCGTTCCAAAAGCCCCTTATCCACATAATTTGAGAAAAAGGCCATCTCGTCCGGACATTTTTCCAGGACGGTGTTGATGATGAATTTCACCATGGCCTCCATGACCTCCAGGTCCCCGTCAAGGTCGCAGAAGGCCATCTCCGGCTCGATCATCCAGAACTCGGCGGCGTGGCGCTGGGTGTTGGAATTTTCCGCCCGGAAGGTGGGGCCGAAGGTATAGACGTCCCCGAAGGCCATGGCGAAGTTCTCGGCGTTCAGCTGGCCGGAGACGGTCAGGTTCGCCCGCTTGCCGAAGAAGTCCTGGCTCCAGTCCACGCTCCCGTCGGGGAGGCGGGGCGGGTTGGCCATGTCCAGCGTCGTCACCTCAAACATCTCCCCCGCGCCCTCGCAGTCGGAGCCGGTGATGATGGGGGTGTGGATGTAGACAAAGCCCCGGTCCTGGAAGAAGGTATGGACGGCGTGGGCCGCCACGGAGCGGACACGGAAAACGGCGGAGAAGAGATTGGTGCGGGGCCTTAAATGCTGGATGGTGCGCAGATACTCTACGCTGTGGCGCTTTTTCTGCAGGGGATAGTCGGGGGTGCTGGCGCCCTCCACCCTGATCCAGTCGGCCTTCAGCTCCAGGGGCTGTTTGGCATCGGGGGTCAGGCGCACCAGCCCGATGACGCAGAGGGCCGCGCCCACGTTCTGGGCGGCGATCTCGGCGTAATTGTCCAGCGTCTCCCGCTCCATGACCACCTGGAGGTTCTTGAAGCAGCTGCCGTCGTTCAGCTCGATGAAGCCGAAATTCTTCATGTCCCGGATGGTGCGCGCCCAGCCGTTAACGGAGACAAGCTTGCCATCCAGGCTCTCGGCGTCGGCATAGACGGCGGCGATCTTCATGCGCTTGGCCTCATATACATTCGTTTGGATCATCATAAAGTTACCTCTTATTTTCTCACAACGATAAGCTGTGTGGAATGCAAATAGGATGACGTGAACGCCACCGCCTGGTTGGTGGGGTCGGCGGCGATGCGCCCGATGGCAAAGACGGTCTTGCCGCTCTCGGCCATATAGAGCAGGATATCCGGCGCCACCACGTTAAAGACAGGCTCCAGCTCCAGCCGGTGGGCCAGCGCCCGCACCACGTCCACCTCGATGCCCGCCAGGTTCCCGTTTTCGTCGTAGAAGGCGTAGGGGTACACGTCGGCGCTGATGGCCACCGTGATCTGCTCATAGTCGTTTTCCACCGTGTACTCCCCCGTGCCGCGGCCTCTCTCCCATCTGTCAATGATGGAGGCAAGCTGGCCAGACGCCCGCAGAATGATCATGGCGTTCTCCAGATTCTCGATCATCAGGCGGTTCTCAATGGAGACGGGGATGGCGTAGTCATCGTCGGCAAAGGGTTCGTCCAGGGTGGTAAGGCCGGAACGGGCCACGTCGCCGGCGTCCTCGGAGCTTACAAGGGCGCAGTCCACAGCGCCGCTGCGCAGCTCGTTTGCCAGGGAGCGCGGGTCCTCATAGGTCCTGATCGTCGCCCTGCCAAAGGCCGTCATATACGCCTCGGAGAGGCTCCCGTCCAGGACGCCCACCACCTTTCCCGCCATATCCGCGGCGGAATGGACCTGGTTGGCGGGGCCCCGATGACAGGCGGAAAGGGAGCATATCCATAAAACCGCTAAAGCGGCGGCAAGTATCTTTCTCATAGTTTTCCCACATTTCCCATGTGTTGTGTCACGGTTCAAAATCCAAGTTACTATTATATGTGATTTTAACAAACTCTGCAACAGGTAAAATGAAAATATTTTTTAAAGATCGTCCGATCCCGCCTCAACTATGTACCGGCGGGCATACTCCCGCCGGAGGGCATATCCAAATACCGATAATAACGATAAAGTTCCCGCCGGAGGAGCCGTCACGCCCTCTCCGTTTCCTCACGCTTTTCCAGAGAACGCATCAGCGCCTCCGCCCCGCAGGCCAGCTCGTCGGCGGTCTCCCTGTTCACCGCCTCGGCCTGCACGCGCATGGCTCCGCCGTCAAAGGTTGGGGCAAAGCGGACGCGCCCGCGGCTCGTTGTGAGCGCCAGGCCTCCGGACAGCTCCGCCGCCGTCTCCGCGCTTTCCGCCCGCAGAAGCTCCATGGCCCTGGCTCTGGACAGGGACAGCTCCACCCGCCGTTCCGCCGTCTCAAAGGGCGGCAGATCGTCATAGAGGGCGGCAAGCTCCGTCTTTTCCCCGGCCATCACGGAGGCGATCAGGGCGACGCTCACCGCTCCGTCCCGAAGCCAGCGCTGTTTTTCCCAGAGCTTTTCCCATCCGTCGCTTTGGGCGGGTACAAGCGTACAGCCGTACCGGGCGGCCAGGCGCTCCGCGGCGGCGGGCAGCTCGCGGGGCGCGGCCAGAGGCGAAAGCTTCAGCCGCATGGCCGCCAGCGCCGCCGCGGCCAGACCGTGGCGGATATCCAGCTCCCTGCCCCGCTCGTCCCTGGCCTCAAAGGCAAAACCCCCTGGCAAAAGGGAGAAGGAGGCCGTGCCGGGCCTTACCTTGCCCACCGTGAAGCCAAGGCCGGCCAGAACGCACCGCAGCGTCCTGTTTTCCGCGTCCCGGCCCGTCACCGCCACGGTGACATGGGAGGGAGTCCCCACGGCCTTGCGCACCGTCTCGACGATCCCGGAGATATACGCCCTGGCGGCGCCGGAGACGTTGGAGACGCCGCCGGTCTCCGGCGCCTGGCGGGGCCGCTCGCCGGTGATCACGGCCTCTAACTTTCGCCGTCTTTCTGTGCCGATGGCCGTCCCGGCGCCCGTGAGGAAGGTGACCGTGATCTCCTCCCCCGCCTGCCGCACGAAGGCGGCGGCGGACAGGGCGAAAAGCCCTGAAACGCCCGCAAGCTGGGCCTCGAAGCCCGCGTCCAGCCGGACGGCCTCGCCGCCGGAGGCCGTGACGCCGCACATGAGGGCGTCGGCCATGAGCCGCGCCCCGTTCCCGCCGGTGTAGGCCACGCCCACTCTGGCGTTCTTCCCCAGCTCCGCGCCCAGGGAGAGGACCGTCTCCGGCGTCATGGACGTGCCCAGACTGCCCCGCAGGGTGCTGTCGGAGGTGAATTTCGCCGGCTCCGCAGGAGTCTCCCCTGTGATGCTTCTGGACACCCTTCGCCCCGCGGCCACATGCCTGTCCGTCCATATCCGCACGCCGGGGGCCAGTACGCAGTTGTCGCCGATGTGGGCGCCGTCCCCCACGACACATTCCCTGGCGACGCTCGCGCCCGCGCCGATCCTGGCGTCCCGGCCCACGACGGCCCCGTCCACGACACAGCCCCGGTCCACCCAGGCGCCGTTGATGACGCTGTTTTTGATCCGTGAGTCCTTGCCCACATGGGAGCCCTGGGAGAGCACGGCGTTGGGCCCCAGCTCCGCCCCCGCTTCCACGGAGCATCCCTCCCCCACGTACACCGGCGCGGTCAGCTTCACGCCGTCCAGGGGCACATTGGAAAAGACGCCGGGGCCGATCTCCGGAGCCTTCAGGTCGATGCCGATCCTGCCGGCGACAGCGTCCACACAGCACCGGCGGTACGCCTCCGGGGAGCCTATATCGCACCAGTAGCTTCTGGCCGGCGTGGCGTAAAGGCGTCGGCCCTCCCGCAAAAGCCTTGGAAACAGCTCCTTGCCGAAGTCGTAGGGCTTTCCCTCCGGGATCATTTCCACCACCTCCGGGGAGAGGATATAGATGCCGGTGTTCACCATGCCGGTGACGACCCTGTCCCAGGAGGGCTTTTCGGAAAAGGCGGTGACCCGTCCGTCAGGCTCGGCGATCACCAGACCGAAGCGGGTGGGCTCGGCGTGCTCAAAAAGGGCGATGACCGCCTCGGCCTTGCGCTTTTGATAAAACTCCAGCAGAAGGCGCAGGTCAAAGTTGCATACCGCGTCGCCGGAGAGGATCAGCGCCTCCTCGTCCCCGATGAAGTCCCGACAGGCGCGGACGCCTCCGGCGGTGCCCAACGGCTCCGATTCGACCCGGTGGGTGATGCGCACGCCGAATTTTTCCCCGTCGCCGAACCAGTCCCTGATCTGGCCCGGAAGATACCGCAGTGTAAAGCAGATGTCCCGGACCCCGTTGGCCTTCAAAAGCTCCACCGTCCGTTCCAGCACCGGACGTCCCAACAGCTCCACCATGGGCTTGGGCCGTCCCTCTGTCAGAGGCCGCAGTCTTGTCCCCTCGCCTCCCGCCATGACGATTGCTTTCATATCTTTCTCCCCCGTTTCTTTTTTCTCTTTTCCGCAGGTTCAATTATCTTTTCCGGGGAATAAAAATAATTTGCGTTTTTAGTATTGTTAATAGAAGAAAAGTTTGGTATAATGATGTTGTATGTGCAAAAAATTCCGTAAGCGAGGGGGCGAACCATGAACCGAAAGATAAAGAGCCTGTTGAGCTCCAACACCCATCTCTTTGTGGCGACGCTGGTGCTGTTTGCCATTGCCACCTTTTTCTTCGGAGAATATTCCCTGTGGCTGACCCTGGCGGAGGCGGCGGTGATTGCGATTTTGCTGGTCTACACCAGGATCAGTTCCCGTCGCAAGAGCCGTGAAATGCTGAAATACATCGAATCCGTCACGGCCAATATCGACAACGCCAATAAAAATACCCTTCAGAATTTCCCCTTCCCCATGGTCACCTTCACCCTGGAGGAAAACGAGATCATCTACGCCAACCAGCAGTTTCTGGAGGTGGCCGGCGAGCGGGAGCGGCTTCTGGCCATCACCATCTCCTCCATCGTGCCCGGCTTTTCCGCCCGGTGGCTGATGGAGGGCAAGAACGAGTACCCGGAGCTTGTGACCATGAACGGCAGGCGCTTTCGGGTCTTCGGGAACCTGGTCCGTGGGGCCGACGCGCCGGGGGTCAAAAATTTCATCGCCACCACCTACTGGGTGGACGAGACGGAATACGCCGAGATCACCGAGGAATTTGTCTCCTCCCGTCCGGTGTTCTGCATCATCATGCTGGATAACTACGACGAGTTCACCTCCGGCATGAGCGAGAAGGACAAGTCGCTCCTGATCTCCTCCATAGACGACAAGCTCACCGGCTGGGTCAAGGACAAGGGCGGCTACATCACCCGCTCAGACCGGGACCGGTACATCTTCATCTGTGAGGAGCGGTATCTCCAGAGCTTTGTGGACGCCAAGTTCTCCATTCTGGACTCCATCCGGGAGCTCAGCACCCCCAAGGGGATGCACCCCACCATCAGCATCGGCGTGGGCGTGGAGGGACGGCATCTGGAGGAGTCCTACCAGTACGCCGCGCTGGCGCTGGAGATGGCCCTCTCCAGGGGCGGCGACCAGGCGGTCATCAAAAACCGCTACAACTTTGAGTTTTACGGCGGCAAGACAAGCCAGGCGGAGAAGCGCACCAAGGTCAAATCCCGCGTCATGGCAAGCTCCCTCTCCGAGCTTATGCGTTCCGCCTCCATGATCTTTATCATGGGCCACAAATACGCCGATCTTGACTCCGTAGGCTCCGCCGTGGGCCTGTGCTGCGCCGCCAGGAGCCTGGGCAAGCAGGCGCGCATCGTCATCAACATGGAGACGCAGGTATCCCAGCAGCTCATCGACAGGGTCCTCCGGCAGCCGGAGTACAACAACGTGTTCATCGACCCCCAGGACGCCCTTCTGGCTATGGACGGCTCCACGCTCCTCATTATCGTGGACACCAACCGGCCCGATCAGGTGGAGTCGGAGTCCCTGCTCCAGTCCTGCAACCGGGTGGCGGTCATCGACCACCACCGCAGGGCGGCGGACTACATCCAGAACGTGGCCCTCAGCTTCCACGAGCCCTACGCCTCCTCCGCCTCGGAGCTGGTCACGGAGCTTCTGCAATACATGGTGGAGCAGTCCGACATCCTGCGCATCGAGGCGGAATCCCTGCTGGCCGGCATCGTGCTGGACACCAAGAATTTCACCTTGCGCACCGGCGGGCGCACCTTTGACGCGGCGGCTTTCCTGCGACGGGCGGGAGCGGACACCTCGGACGTGAAGCACCTGCTCCAGTCCGATTTCGCCTCCGCCGTGGCCAAATACTCCATCGTCCAGAAGGCGAAAATCTACAAGGCCGGCATCGCCATCGCCGTGGCCGAGAACGTCCAAAGCAAGGTCACGGCGGCCCAGGCGGCGGATGAGCTTTTGAATATCTCTGGCATCCAGGCGTCCTTTGTGCTGTTCCCCATGGATGAGAAGGTCAATATCTCCGCCAGGAGCCTGGGGGACATCAACGTACAGGTCATCGTGGAGCGTCTGGGCGGCGGCGGCAACAAGT
Organism: uncultured Oscillospiraceae bacterium; assembly: GCA_947626845.1. Classification (GTDB taxonomy): domain Bacteria; phylum Bacillota; class Clostridia; order Oscillospirales; family Oscillospiraceae; genus RUG626. The sequence continues at coordinate 19,559 of CANQTW010000009.1, forward strand.
CCACCGCGGGGGCGCAGATCCCCGGCAGGACCATGAAGGAGGTCGTGGAGGACCTGCTCACCGGCATCGACAGATACTTAGAGGACTATTCCATCGCGGCGGATTGAGTTCTCCGCCGTATGTTCAAACCACAAAGAAAGGATCAGTTACTATGAAAGTCATTTTACAGCAGGACGTGCGCGATCACGGCAAGAAGGGGCAGATGGTGGAGGTTTCCGACGGCTACGCCCGCAACTACCTCTTCCCCCGAAAGCTGGCCGTCCCCGCCACGGCGGACGCGGTCAACACCATGAAGCTGAAGGAGAAGGCCCGCCTGCGCCAAATCGAGGAGGAGAAGGCAAAGGCCCTGGAGAACGCCAAAAAGCTGGAATCCCTGGTGGTGAAAATCTCCGCCAAGGCCGGCGAGGGCGGCAAGCTATTCGGCTCCGTCACCAACAAGGACATCTCCGACGCCCTGAAGCAGCAGTACGATATCGACATTGAGAAGAGCCGCATCATCATTGCCGACCCCATCAAATCCTACGGCAACTACGAGGTAAAGTGCAAGTTCGGCTATGAAATCTCCGGCACCATCCATTTACTTATTACCGAAAGCAAATAAACCCGTGTCAGGCGTTGACGCCGCACGTTGAAAGGGGGGATCGACGATGCCCGATTTGATGAGTATGCCCCAGCTGCCCCACGACAATATTGCCGAGCAGGCGGTCATCGGCTCCATGCTCTTTGACCCGCGCTGTATCGCGGAGGTGGTGCGTATCCTCAAGGCCGAGGACTTTTACTCCGACCTCAACAGGTCGCTCTTTGAGACGATCTACTCCATGTTCATCTACTCCAAGAAGATCGATCCCGTGACCCTGTCGGACCAGCTGAAGCAGAACGGCGCGTACTCCGACGAGACCCGCGACTACATCTTCAATATAGTCCAGGTGACCCCCACGTCCCTGAACGTGCTCCAGTACGCCAACATCGTCCGGGACCAGGCCCTGCTGCGGCGGCTGGCCGAGGCGGGAAGCGATATCAACGCCATCGCCATGGAGGGCCAGGGCGAGGCCGACAAGATCCTGGAGCTCTCCGAGCAGAAAATTTACGATATCCGCCAGGGCCGTGAAAACGGCGGCCTCAAGAAGGTCTCCGAGGTGATGACTACCGTCTATTCCGCCCTGGCCGAGGCCTCCAAAAGCGGACAGAAAATCCCCGGCCTCTCCACCGGCCTTGCCGACCTGGACAGCGCCATTATGGGCCTGAACAAATCCGACCTCATCCTGGTGGCGGCCCGACCCGGCATGGGCAAGACCAGCATCGCCCTGAACATCGCCCTGAACGTGGCCCACAACAGCCCCGTCTCCATCGCCATCTTCTCCCTGGAGATGAGCCGGGCGCAGCTGTGCCGCAATCTGCTGGCCATGGAGTCCCATGTGGATTTGAAAAAGCTCCAGACCGGACAGCTCAGCACCGGTGACTGGGAGAAGGTCGTCGCCAGCTGCGTGTCCATCAGCGATATGAATATCCTCATCGACGAAAACCCCATGCTGACGGTGGCGGATATCTCCGCCGCCTGCAGGCGTGTGGATAACCTGGGCCTTGTCATCGTGGACTACCTTCAGTTGATGACCTCCGCCGGCGGAAAAAACAAGGCCAACGAGAACCGGCAGACCGTGGTCTCCGAGATCAGCCGTATGCTGAAGATCATGGCCAAGGACCTGAATGTGCCGGTCATCTGCGCCTCCCAGCTGTCCCGCGCCAACGAGGGGCGGCAGGACAAGCGGCCCATGCTCTCGGACCTCAGGGAGTCCGGCGCCATCGAGCAGGACGCGGACATCGTGCTGGCCCTCTACCGGGACGACTACTATAACAAGGACTCCGAACGGCCCAACCTGGCCGAGTGCATCGTCCTCAAAAACCGCCGCGGGGAGACCGGCACGGTGGAGCTGTGCTGGACGCCGGAGTATACCACCTTCTCCTCCCTGGAAAAGCGGTATGACGAATGAAGGAACGCTCTGCTTCCCTGACGCCTGACGCGCTCAGGCTGTTTTACCGGCAGTACGGTATCCCGCAGTCCGCCCCCGTCATCGCCTGTGTCTCCGGGGGCCTTGATTCCATGTGCCTTTTGGAGCTTCTGCGGAGGTTTTCGGACAGGACGGGCGCTCCTCTCAGCGCCGCCCACTTCAACCACCGCCTTCGGGGCGAGGCCTCCGACGGGGACGAGGCCTTTGTCCGAGACTGGTGCGAGGCCCGCGGCATCCCCCTGTATGTGGGCTCCGGCGACGTGGCCGAAGTGGCCAAAAGGACGGGCCGCGGCATCGAGGAGACGGCGCGGGAAATGCGCTATGACTTCTTTTTTACTCTTTCCGATCAGCTGGACGGCGCCCGCGTCGCCACCGCCCACAACGCCGATGACAACCTGGAGACGGTGCTGATGCGCCTTGTCCGGGGAACGGGCCTGCGGGGTCTGGGCGGTATCCCGCCGGTGTCCGGAAGGCTCATCCGGCCCCTGCTGGGCGTCCCCCGACGGCAGATCGAGGACTGGTGCCGAGAAAACGGCGTTCCCCACCGGGAGGACGCCACCAACGCCCTGGACGACTGCACCAGGAACCGGCTCCGCCACGCCGTCGTCCCTGTTTTGAAGGAGCTGAATCCGGCGCTGAACGTGGGAAACATGACGGCCCTTCTCCGGCGGGACGAGGAAGTCCTGACCGGCCTTGCGGAAAGCTTCATTGAGGGTCATTCCGTCCCCGGCGGCATCGACGCCGGCGCGCTGGCCGCGCTCCCCTATCCTGTGGCGTCCCGCGCCGTGCGCATCCTCTTTGGGGAGAAGCTCTCCACGGTCCATGTGGACGCCGTGCTGAAGCTGGCCGCCTCCGGACATCCCTCCGGGAGTGCGGAGCTTCCAGGCGTCACCGTGCGGCGCAAGTACAATACGCTGACGGCGGAGCCAATGGAGGCGAAAACCTTTGAGGCGGTGGATATCCCTCTTGACAGGCCTGTTATAATAGAGGGTATCCGTTTAAAAATCACGGCGGTCCTCACCGAAAAGGCTGAGATTTACAATTCCTTAACGAAATTTATGATAAAAAGGGATACAATCAAAAGCGGAATCGTCGCGCGGCCCCGCCGTACCGGAGACGTACTGCGTTTGCCCGGCGGGACAAAAAGCGTCAAGCGCCTGATGATTGACCGGAAGATCCCGGCGGAAACGCGGGACGCCCTGCCCGTGATCGCCTGCGGGGAGCGGGTCCTGGCGGTATACGGGCTGGGACAGAGCGTGGATTTCCTGCCGGCTGTGGGAGAGCCGGCGGTAACGATCACAATAGAAAAATGGGAGGGTCAATAAAATGCTGGAAAAAGATATAGACAGGATCTTCTTCTCCGCCAATGAGCTTCAGGAGAAGGTGAAGGAGCTGGGCGCTCAGATCACCCGCGATTACGAGGGGAAAGACCCCCTGTTTGTAGGCGTTCTGAAGGGTTCGTTCGTGTTTATGGCGGACCTGATGCGGGCGGTGGACCTTTACTGCGACATCGACTTTATGGCGGTCTCCTCCTACGGCTCCGGCACGACCACCACCGGCGCCGTGAAGATCAACAAAGACCTGACCTACAACGTGGAGGGACGCCATATCATTCTCATCGAGGATATTCTGGACTCCGGCGTCACTCTCAGCTACCTCAAGAAGTACATCGAGGCCAGGAAACCGGCCTCTGTGTCCATTTGCACGCTCCTTGACAAGCCCGCCCGCCGCAAAGCGGACATCAACGCCGACTATGTGGGCTTTGAGTGTCCCGACGCCTTCATCGTGGGCTACGGCCTTGACTACGCGGAGCGTTACCGCAATCTCCCCTACATAGGCGTACTGAAACCGGAAATCTACGCCTGACATATCTCATCGCGAATCCCAAAGGAAAGAAGCTGATCCATCTGAACAAAAAATCACGCCGGCCCGATATAGGATTTTATATATTCATCATCATTATATTGGTGGCGGCCATCTACCTCCTCAGCTCCCCTGAGGACAAGGCCGCGGGCATTGAATACTGGCAGATGCGCGACCAGTTCCTCAAGGAGAACGTGCAGTACTTCTCCATTGAGGACGGCGTTGTCTACATGGAGCTGAAGACCCCCCTGGACGAGGTCTCCGGCAAGAGCGTCTACCACAAGCTCATGAGCATTTCCATCTTCTGGGACGACCTGGGCGATGAGATCGCCGATCAGGAGGCCAGGGGCATCCTGAAATTCAATCTGGAGCCCGTCTATGAGACGCCCTGGTGGGTCACCATCATCCCCTACGTCATCATCATGGTGGTGATGGTCATCGTCTGGTATGTGATGATGAACCGCATGGGCGCGGGCGGAGGCGGCGCCAACGGCGCGGGCCGGTTCGGCCACGCCAGGACGCGGCTGGCCTCTGAGGAGAAGAAAAAGGTCACCTTTGCCGATGTGGCCGGCGCTGACGAGGAGAAGGCGGAGCTGGAGGAGATCGTGGATTTCCTCAAGGACCCCCAGAAATACACGGCTCTCGGCGCGCGCATCCCCAAGGGCGTGCTGCTGGTGGGCCCTCCGGGCACCGGTAAGACGCTGTTGGCCAAGGCCGTGGCCGGCGAGGCCAATGTCCAGTTCCTCTCCATTTCCGGCTCCGACTTTGTTGAGCTTTACGTAGGCGTGGGCGCCTCCCGTGTCCGCGACCTCTTCGATCAGGCCAAGAAGCTCTCCCCCGCCATCATCTTCATCGACGAGATCGACGCCGTGGGCCGTCAGCGCGGCTCCGGTCTTGGCGGCGGACACGACGAGCGCGAGCAGACCCTGAACCAGCTCTTAGTGGAGATGGACGGCTTCAACACCAACGAGGGCGTTATCGTCATGGCGGCCACCAACCGCGCCGACATCCTGGACTCCGCCCTGCTGCGGCCTGGACGCTTTGACCGCCAGATTTTTGTGGGCGTTCCCGACATCAAGGGGCGCGAGGCCATCCTGAAGATACACTCCCGCGGCAAGTCCCTGGGGGACGACGTAGACCTGAAGAGCATCGCCCGCGGCACGCCCGGCTTCACCGGCGCGGACCTGGAAAACGTCATGAACGAGGCCGCCCTGCTGGCCGCCCGCGGCTGCCGCCCCTTCATCACCATGGCGGACGTGGACGAGGCCATTCTGAAGGTGCAGATGGGCCCGGAGAAGAAATCCCGTAAGATGTCGGACAAGGCCAGGAAGCTCACCGCCTATCACGAATCCGGTCACGCTGTCACGGGCATGTTCTTAGAGCACACCGATCCCGTCCACTATATCACCATCGTCCCCCGCGGTCAGGCCGGCGGCTACACGCTGTTTCGCCCGGAGGAGGACCTGGAGAATTATCAGTCCCGGTCCGAGATGTTTGAGGATATCGTCATGAGCCTGGGCGGGCGCGTGGCCGAAAAGCTGTTCCTGGACGATATCTCCACAGGCGCCTCCGGCGATATCCAGTCCGCCACCAATGTGGCGCGCTCCATGGTCACCCGTTACGGCATGAGCGACAGGCTGGGCCCCATCAGCTTTGACAGCTCCGACCACTCCATCTTCATCGGGCGGGACTTTGGCACCACAAAGTCCTACTCCGAGGAGACGGCGGCAATGATCGACGAGGAGGTCAAGCGCATCTTCGACGAGGCCGCCAAGAAATGCGAGGAAATCCTCACGGAGCACGCTGATATCGTGAGAACAAGCGCCGAGTATCTTTTGGAGCATGAGTCCATGACGGGCGAGCAGTTTAAATACCTCATCCAGCATGGCCGCGTCCCCTCCCCCGATGAACTGGAGACAAAGGACGAGCAGCCTGAGGAGCCAGCTATCATGCAGGAAATTCGCGCCCAGGCCCTGGAGGACGCCCGCCGGGTGGAGATGGAGGAGAAAAACCTCACCCAGCAGGAGGCGTGGCAGAACCCCTTCGAGGACGAAGGCCGTGGCGATGACAGCCAGAAGAAGGATCAGTGATCCCCTGCCCTATAAACGCATAAGTAATACCGGACTTCCCGCGGGAAGTCCGGTATATTTATGTCCTTTATAAGAAATAAATTAATTTTTCAGAAAATCATGGTGGCAAAGTAGTCATCGGGGGTCTCGGCGCGGCGGATGAGCTCGGTGGAGCCGTCCTCACGGAGCAGTACCTCGGCGGAACGGAGCTTGCCGTTGTAGTTGTAGCCCATGGCGTGGCCGTGGGCGCCGGTGTCGTGGATGACCAGGAGATCGCCGGTGTCGATTTCAGGCAGCTCCCGGTCAATGGCGAACTTGTCGTTATTTTCGCACAGGCTCCCCACCACGTCGTACAGGTGGTCGTGGGGGGCGTCCTCCTTGCCCAGGACGGTGATGTGGTGGTACGCGCCGTACATGGCGGGGCGCATCAGGTTGCAGGCACAGGCATCCACACCGATATACTCCTTGTAGATGTGCTTCTCATGGATGGCGCGGGTGAGCAGGCACCCGTAGGGGCCCAGCATGTAACGGCCAAGCTCGGTGAAAATCTTCACATCGCCCAGCCCCGCGGGAACGAGAATCTCATTGTACGCCTCACGGACGCCGTTGGCGATGACCTCGATGTTGGGGGCGATCTGGTCGGGATAGTAAGGGATACCGATGCCGCCGGAGAGGTTCACAAATTCGATATGGGCGCCGGTGGCCTGGTGGAGCTCCACGGCCAGCTGGAAGAGCTGGCGGGCCATCATGGGGTAATACTCGTTGAAGGTGGCGTTGGAGACAAGGAAGGCGTGGATGCCGAAATTCCTGGCGCCCAGGGCCAGCAGGTCCCGGTAGGCGCTCTTCATCTGGCCCCTGGTCATGCCGTATTTGGCGTCGCGGGGGTTGTCCATGATCTGATTGGCCACGGAGAACACACCGCCGGGGTTGAACCGGCAGCAGACGGTCTCCGGGATGCCGCAGATGTCATTGAGGAACTTGACGTGGGTGTAGTCATCCAAGTTTATGTACGCCCCCAGCTCACGGGCCTTTTTCATATCGGCCACGGGCGTCTCGTTGGAGGAGAACATGATGTCATGACCGGAAAAACCGCATCTTTCGCTCATCATAAGCTCGGTGAGAGACGAGCAGTCAACGCCGCAGCCCTCCTCCTTGAGGATCTTCAGGATCTTCGGTGTGGGCGTCGCCTTAACGGCAAAATACTCCTTATAGCCGGGATTCCAGGAGAACGCGCGGTTGAGACGGCGGGCGTTTTCACGAATGCCCTTTTCATCGTAGATGTGAATGGGCGTACCGTATTCCGCGGCGATCTCTTCAAACTTTTCCTTTGTGGCGAAAGGGGTCTTCATTGATTTATCCCTCCAAAGTGAGAATACATCTTAAATTGTATACCTTTTCAGCCCGTATTTCAACCGTTTGGGAAAAATAAAAATACACCTATTTTTCACGGATCATCAGGGCTTTTTTATCTTTTTCGACAAAAATCAATACATTGTGACGATTTGCTTGACACGGGCGCGGGTACGGTGATATATTTTCAGCAGTGTAATTCCAATTCTTATCATATCATTGTATATTTTGAGGAGGAAAAACAGCATGAATCTTACTTACAACATCAAGGACAAGCCCGGCTTTGCCAAGACGCTGGTCTTTGCCCTCCAGCAGCTGCTGGCGATCATGGCGGCCACCATCGCGGTGCCCGGCATCGTGGGCAACGGCATGAGCCAGACCGCCGCCCTGTTCGGCGCTGGCGTGGGAACCATCGTCTACCTCTGCTTCACCCGCTTCAAAAGCCCCGTCTTCCTGGGAAGCTCCTTCGCCTTCATCGGCTCCATGAACGCCGCCTTTGCCGGCGCCGTCTCCGTGGAGATCGGCTACGCGGGCCTCATCGTGGGCGCCCTGATCGCCGGCCTTGTGTATGTGGTCATCGCCCTCATTATCAAGGGCGTGGGCGTCCGGTGGATCGACAAGCTGATGCCCCCCGTCATCATCGGGCCCACCGTGGCCATCATCGGACTGAGCCTGGCCGGCAACGCCGTGGGCGACCTTCTGGGCACCTCCGGAGCCGTGCAGAACGGCGCGTCCACCTATGTGTGCCTCCTCTGCGGCCTTGTGACCCTGGCCGTCACCATGGTCTGTTCCGTCTACGGCAAGAAGATGGTGAAGATGATCCCCTTCATCATCGGCATTCTGGCCGGCTATCTGGTGGCCCTCTGCTTCACCCTCATTGGCCGCGCCAGCAATAACGCCGCCCTGCAGATCATCGATTTTGGCAAATTCGACTCCATGACCTGGGTGCCCGATTTCACCTTCCTCAAGGCCGCCAAGGGCCTCAAGGGCATCAACGGGACGTATCTGGCCACTCTGGCCGTGGCCTACGCGCCTGTGGCTTTTGTGGTCTTTGCCGAGCACATCGCCGACCACAAGAACCTCTCCTCCATCATCGGCACCGACCTCTTAAAAGACCCTGGCCTGGCCAACACCCTCCTGGGCGACGGCGTGGGCTCCATCGCCGGTGCCATCTTTGGCGGCTGCCCCAACACCACCTACGGTGAGAGCGTGGGCTGTGTGGCCATCTCCGGCAACGCCTCCGTCATCACCATCGTCTACACCGCCATCCTGGCCATTGTCATCAGCTTCTTCGGCCCCTTCGCCACCTTCCTGGCCACCATCCCCAGCTGTGTCATGGGCGGCGTCTGCATCGCCCTCTACGGCTTCATCGCCGTCTCCGGCCTCAAGATGATCCAGCATGTGGACCTGGGCGACAACCACAACCTCTTCGTGGTGTCCGTGATCCTCATCGCCGGCGTGGGCGGCATGGCCGTCTCCTTCGGCAAGGTCACCATCACCGAGGTCGCCTGCGCCCTTATCCTGGGTATCCTCACCAACCTGCTCCTCTCCAAAAAAGAGGCCAAATAAGCAAAAAGATTCCCTGCAAGATACATAATAACACAACCCCCGCCGGATTTCCGACGGGGGTTTCCTTTGGTCAAAACAGCTCGTCCAGCAGCGCGTAATACCGCAGCTTCTCCCGGTCCGGGGAAAAGCCCATGACGTCAAACAGTGCCCCGACGTCAAAGCCGGGACAGGCGTGGCCGTGATGGCCGTCCAGGTTGTCTTGAAGGCTCCGGCGGGCGATGGAGTAATCCCGGTACGGGTCGCCCAGGCCCGCGCCGCCCAGGTCGAGAAAGCCGGAAATCCTGCCATTTTCCGTAAAGAGATTGGGCAGGCACATATCCCCGTGGGTAAAGCGCGTTTCCTCCTTCGGGCGGTTATCCTCCAGCCACATCAGCAGATGCTCCGGGTCTCGGAAGCCGCCGGGGCCGAAGGTGGCGGGGTCGGTGTTCTCCACGTCCACCTCTCCCCTCTCCACATGCTGGCGGGCGACGGCAAGCTCGGTGTCCAGGTCCGCCCGAAAGGGGCACCCGTCGACGTCCACCGCTCTGACCGTTTCCAGCGCCTCGGCCAGAAGTCCGGTCACACGAAAAGGATCGGTCAGAACAGCTTTGTCGCACAGCATCTTTCCGGGAAGACGGGTCATCAGCAGATATTGAACGCCGTTTTCCCGTTCACAGGCCAGAAGCTCCGGCACAGGGAGCTTCCCGCGAAGCCACTCCATGATCCCGGCCTCCCGGCGGGCGGCGAAGTCATCCCGTGATATTTTCAGGACTGAATCCGGGTAGAGCATTATGGAGGCGCCGGACATCCCGATCCTGTCGGTCTCAAAGGGCATCGTGCCCACAATTTTCTGTATGTTTTCCGGCAGTTTCAATTCAGCGTCCCCCTGTTCTTCTCCAGCATCCTGGTGACGCTCTCCCGCAGAGGGGCGTTCTCCGGCTTTGCCAGCTCTGGGTCGTCCTCCAGCACCTCTCTGGCGGCGTTCTGGGCCGTTTTCAGCATATCGAGGTCGGTGGCGAAGCTGGCGATGTTCATATCGGGAAGTCCGCTCTGGCGGGAACCGAAGAAATCGCCGGGGCCTCGGATCGCCAGGTCCTCCTCGGCGATCTTAAAGCCGTCGTTTGTTTTGCAGAAGGCCCGAAGCCGCTCCGCCGCGGCCTCTCCCCCGCCGGCGCGGATCAGCACACAGGTGGATTTATATTGTCCGCGGCCCACACGCCCCCGAAGCTGGTGGAGCTGGGACAGGCCGAAGCGGTCCGCGTTCTCCACCACCATCAGCGTGGCGTTGGGCACATCCACGCCCACCTCGATGACCGTGGTGGCTACAAGGATGTCGATGTTCCCCGCGGCAAAGGCCTCCATGACCTCATTTTTCTCCTTTGGCTTCAGCTTCCCGTGGACCAGGGCCACCCGCAGGTCCGGGAACACCTTCTCGGAGAGTTCTTTGGCGTACTCCTTGACGGATTTGAGCCCGTCCGGGTTCTCCTCCGACTCCTCCACCGCGGGGCAGACGATGAACACCTGCCGCCCCTCGGAGACATGCTTTCGGACGAAATTATAAAGCCGCTGGCGCTTATCCTCCCCCACAAGGAAGGTATCGACAGTCTGCCGTCCGGGGGGAAGCTCGTCGATGACGGACACGTCCAGGTCCCCATAGACGATGAGCGCCAGGGTGCGCGGGATGGGCGTGGCGGACATGACCAGCACATGGGGCGCGTCGCCCTTGTCCGAGAGGGCCGCCCTCTGCTGAACGCCGAAGCGGTGCTGCTCGTCGGCAATGATAAGGCCCAGGTCATGAAATTCCACGCTTTCCGAGATCAGGGCGTGGGTGCCAATGACAAGCTGTGTCTCGCCGGACCTCAGCCTCCCCTGCTCCTCCCGCTTCTGCTTGGCGGCAAGACCGCCTGTGAGAAGGCCCACGCGGACGCCCAGGGGCTCCAACAGCTTTGTGAGAGTAGAATAGTGCTGCTCCGCCAAAATCTCCGTAGGGGCCATAAAAGCCGCCTGACGGCCATCCATGACCACGGCGTAGGCCGCGGCGGCGGCCACAACCGTCTTGCCGGAGCCAACGTCCCCCTGGACCAGCCGCGACATGGGCCGCTCGCCGCTAAGATCGCGCAGGATATCGTCTACGGCGCGTTTCTGCGCACCTGTCAGCTCATAGGGCAGCGCGTTATAGAAGGGCGTCATATCCGGCACACGCACGCGCTTGCCGGACTTTTCCTGCTGACGGGAGCGCATGAAGGCCAGGGTACAGCTTAATATGAAAAATTCCTCAAAGATCAGCCGGCGGCGGGCCAGCTCCAGACTCTCGATGTCCCTGGGGAAATGGATATTCTCATAGGAAAACCGCGTCTGCGCCAGTTGATACCGCTCCCGTATGCTCTCAGGCAGCTGTTCGGGAAGCTCCCCGCCGCACTTTTCCAGTCCCTGCCGGACGGCGTTGGCAAAGACCCGCTGGGACAGGCCGGCGGTCATCCGGTAGACAGGCACGATACGGCGGGTAAAGGCGGGGGGCAGGCTCTCCCGCTCCATCACCGGGTTTTGCATCTCCGGCGCGCCGATCCTGCCGCCTACACGGCCATAGAAAATATAGCTCTCGCCGGGGATCAGGTTCTTCCCCACGTAGCTCTGGTTGAAAAAGGTGACGGTCATCCTGGCCGTCTCGTCCACCACCACGCATTTGGTGATGTCCAGACCCCGACGCACCCGACTGAGCTTGGCGGGCGCGGCCACCGTGGCGCTGACACAGCACATCTCCCCGAACTGAAGCTCCGCTATGGTCTTTACCGCCGTCCTGTCGTCATAGGCCCTGGGAAAGGCCATGACCAGGTCGCGCAGGGTCTCCACGCCCAGCTTGGCGAAGGCCTTGGCCCGCTGTTCCCCCACGCCCTTGATGAATTGGACCGGCGTATCAAGCTTTTCCATACCGTGCCTCCTTCCTCGTCGCCGCGAACACGCGCCAGCCGCCCGTGCCGCCAGCGGCGCGGACAACTTTCCCTGTTGCTCCTGCTCTCCCCAGGCGACAAAGCCGCGCGGGGGCCTCAAGCTGACAGTATTGTATCACATCCTGACCCAAAAGAAAAGTTTTCCTTGCCAATTTGGCAAAGAAATGATAGAATACCATGTTAAAAGACTACTTTGGAGGCATTTCATGCTTGAGGTTTTGCTGGACGCGGCTTTGGACACCTTAAAGCTGCTCCCCTTTCTCTTTCTGACCTACCTTGTCCTGGAGTTCATCGAGGAAAAGGCCGAACAGGGTTCCCTGAAGCTTGTGCGCCAGTCCGGCGTCCTGGGGCCCATCCTCGGCTCCCTTCTGGGGATCGTCCCCCAATGCGGCTTTTCCGCCTCGGCCTCCAATCTTTTCGCCCAGCGGCTCATCTCCGCCGGCACGCTGATCGCGGTGTTTCTGTCCACCTCGGACGAGATGCTCCCTATCCTCATCTCCTCGGCTGTCTCTCCCGTGACGATCCTGAAGATTTTAGGCGTCAAGGCCCTGGCGGGGATGGCGGCGGGGCTTTTGGCGGACAGACTCTTCCACCTCTGCCGGCATGAGGGCGAGAGGATCGACCTCCACGAGCTGTGCGAGGAGGAGAACTGCGGCTGTGAGGAGCACGGGATTTTCCTCTCCGCCCTCCTGCACACCCTGCAGATCGCGGGCTTCGTGCTGGCTGTGAATCTGCTTCTGGGGATCGTCCTCCACTTTGTTGGGGAGGACACTCTCTCAAATCTGATCCTGAACAGGCCCGTCATCGGCCCGATCATCGCGGGACTTGTGGGCCTCATCCCCAACTGCGCCGCCTCAATAGTCATCACCGAGCTGTACCTTCAGGACGCCATGACCGCCGGCAGTATGATGGCGGGGCTTCTGGCCGCCTCCGGCGTGGGGATGCTGGTGCTGTTCAGGATCAACCGTCGGGCCATGAAAGACAATGTGAAGCTCCTGCTTTACACCTTCTTTTCCGCCGTCCTCATGGGCATCGTCCTGGACCTCCTGGGCGCGGCGTTCTGAACAGTACCGGAGAAAAAGCTTTAAACCGCCCCCTGAACAAACGATCCCCCTCCGCAATGAGGGGGATCAGTTATGTTCGCTGACAAATTATCTCACAAAATTGGTGTTGATCTTCTGCTGTCTCTCCGGCGGATTAATACCGGCGGCGCGGCCCGCCTCGATGCACTTTAAAAGCCAGGCCATATTCTCGCCCAGAATACGCATGGTCTGAAGCCCCTCCAAATCCTCGGCCACCTGGTCGGGGGTGTTGCCGTGGACCATGGGCCAATACTGGCTGGTGGGGATGGGCATACCGGTGATGTAGAAGTATTTCTGCAGCTGGTCCAGGGCCGCCGTGGTGCCGCCCCGTCGGGCGGAGACGACGCCCGCACCGGGCTTGGAGCGAAGCTTACTTCCGGCGGAGTAAAATACCCTGTCCATAAAGCTGGTCATCGCGCCGCTCATAGCCGCGTAGTGGACGGGCGAGCCGAAGATAAAGCCGTCGTATTGATCGCATATCTCGGTAAATTCCGTGACCTTATCGCCGCCAAAGACGCACTTTCCCGCCTTCCGGCAGCCGCCGCAGCCCCGGCATCCGGCGATGGGACCATTGCCCAGCCAGAAGAAATCGGTATCGACGCCGCAGTCGTTGAGCGCCTTGGCAACCTCGGCCAGGGCGGTGTATGTACAGCCCTTCTCATGAGGACTTCCGTTTACAAGCAAAACTTTCATGTTATCACCTCAGATAAATTGACGGTTATAATTATGTATTGGTCTCAAAGACCGCGGCCACGTCCTTAAGGGAGCTGACCACCTCCAGGTGCTGGGGACAGGCCCCCTCGCACTGGCGGCAGCCCACGCAATCGGACGCCTTGGCGTGCGTCTTGATGAACTCCTGATATTTCTCCTTTGCCGGGTCAGACCAGCTTCTCAGCAGCTTCGCCTTCATGTGGGCGTTGTAAAGGGAGAAGATTTCGGGGATCTCTATCCCCATGGGGCACCCCTCCACGCAGTAGCGGCAGGCGGTGCAGGGCACGGCGGTGTAGTTGTTGATGATGTCGGCGCATTTGAAGAGCATGGCCCGCTCATCCTCCGTCAGAGGCTTGAAGTCGGCCATATAGCCGGTGTTGTCCTGAAGCTGGGCCACATTGCTCATGCCGGACAGCACCACATGCACCTCCGGGAGACTGGCGGCAAAGCGCACGGCCCAGGACGCCAGGGAGGCGCTGGGATCGGCGGTCTTCAAAAGCCGCTCCGCCTCCGCCGGGAGCTGCGCCAGGGCGCCGCCCTTTACCGGCTCCATGACGATGACCTTCTTGCCGTGCTTTACAGCCGTCTCATAGCACAGGCGCGACTGTACGCGCTCGGAATCCCAGTCCAGATAGTTGAGCTGCAGCTGGACAAACTCCACCTCCGGGTGGGCGGACAAAATCTTATCCAGCACATCGGCCTTGTCGTGGAAGGAGAAGCCGATATGGCGTATCCTCCCCTCCTCCAGGAGCTTCCGCTGGAAGCCGAAGCAGTCCAGCCGCTCCACGGTATCCAGCACCCTGCTGTTCATATTATGCAGGAGGTAATAGTCAAAATACTTAACGCCGCATTTTTTGAGCTGTTCCTCAAAAATACGCTCCTGCTCCCCCTCCTCCTTCAGCATCATTGTGGGGAGCTTGGTGGTCAGGGTAAAGGCGTCCCTGGGGTGGCGCTTGACCAGCGCCTCGCGGACAGCGATCTCACTCTGATGGTCGTGATACATCCAGGCGGTGTCAAAATAGGTGAAGCCCCGCTCCAGAAACATATCCACCATCTGGCACATCTGATCCATGTCGATGCTCTTCTGGTCCTTGGGGTCCAGCGTGGGCAGACGCATCAAACCAAATCCCAATTTCTTCATAAGTCAACCTCCTCATGTTTTTTTAAATTCTATTATAGTTAATTTGAGGAATAAAAGCAAGCGCAACAGTCCATAAACGCAAAAAACGCAATAATTTTGTGAAGATTTTTGAAAATTTCCACTTACATTCGGGAAAAATCTATGATATAATCATATTATCAGGAAAGTGAGACATTTATTGCGGATGGAAATGCGGGAGCGTGCGATTATGTTTGACATGGGGGCATATATCATATACGGAGGCGAGGGGGTCTGCGTGGTGGAGGACATCGGTTGTCCCAACGTGTCCGGCGCCAACAAGGACAGGCTCTACTATACCCTGTCCCCTCTTTACCGTACAGGCAAGGTGTTCGCTCCGGTGGACACCCCGGTTTTCATGCGTCCGGTCATCTCCCGTGAGGAGGCCATCGACCTTATCCGCGCCATCCCCGGCGTCAACGGGGAGCTTTATGAGAGCATGAATCTGCGTTTCCTCACCGAGCACTACCAAAAGGCCCTTTCGCGGTATGAATGTATCGGCCTTGTGAAGCTCATCAAGGACGTGGTGGAAAAGCGCCGCTACGCCGCCGAGCACGGGAAAAAGCTGGGCCAGATCGACGAGCGATTCATGAAG
Organism: uncultured Oscillospiraceae bacterium; assembly: GCA_947626845.1. Taxonomy (GTDB): domain Bacteria; phylum Bacillota; class Clostridia; order Oscillospirales; family Oscillospiraceae; genus RUG626. The sequence goes on from CANQTW010000009.1 coordinate 34,890, forward strand.
CGGGCCGAGGATATGCTTTACGGGGAGCTGGCCGTGGCGTTGGACATTGACCGCGGCGAGGTGGACGGCTATGTCAAAAACGCCCTGGCCACCATCGAAGCCGGCGGGGAATTCAACGGGTAACCGAACCTTCAGGCAATGACGCAGGGGCCGCCTCTCCGGGGCGGCCCCTATAAGGTTGTACAATGCTGTTGTAGGGGCCGATGACCACATCGGCCCGCCGCTCCGCGGCGAATGATTGAATCGGAAGGGGAACCCTGACGGTTCCCCTTCCAATCCCTTCTCTCCGAATTTCCGAAAATCCATTAAAAAATCGCGGGCAGGCGGCCTCTACAATTTTTTAACTTTCTGGAATGGTCGGAGGGAAGGGGTCTGTGAGGGGGAACCGTCAGGGTTCCCCCTCACGTTTAAATGAACCACCGCCGCGCTTTGGCGCGGCGGTGGCGGGCTTGCGGAGCAAGTCCGTTCGCCTCCAGAAAAGACAATCCCCGTCCACAGGACGGGGATTGTCTTTTCTGGAGGCGACACCCAGACTTGAACTGGGGAATCAGGGTTTTGCAGACCCTTGCCTTACCACTTGGCTATGTCGCCATACAGTACAGTATATGCGGCGATACGCATAAATGTTACTGATATGAGATTGGGGGCGTTGACGCCCCCAATCTTTTGGAGCGGCCTACGAGGCTCGAACTCGCTACCTCCACCTTGGCAAGGTGGCGCTCTACCAGATGAGCTAAGGCCGCGGATGGTGCCCAAGGTCGGAATCGAACCAACGACACGCGGATTTTCAGTCCGCTGCTCTACCAACTGAGCTACCTGGGCATAAATGGCGACCAAGAAGGGGCTCGAACCCTCGACCTCCGGCGTGACAGGCCGGCGCTCTAACCAGCTGAGCTACTTGGCCACATAACGTGGTGGGAGTAACAGGGCTCGAACCTGTGACCTCCTGCTTGTAAGGCAGGCGCTCTAACCAGCTGAGCTATACTCCCCTGTCACTCGTCCCTGCCGCCTTATCAGCGGCAAGAGCTATTATACTAAAGAGAGGCGGTATTTGTCAACAACTTTTTTTAAAAATTTTCATTTTATCTTTATGGCTTTTCGTGTATAAATTCTTCCTCTCATTGACAGAATAAGCTTATCCTGCTATGGAGGTTATGAACATGAAAAAAATACACATTTTTGTTATTCTCGCGCTTACAGCCGCGCTGTGCGCCGGCGCCGTCCCGGCCTTTGCCCTCTTCTATCCCGCGGATGTGCAGCTCAACTCCGCGCCCGTAGCCGAAAATCTGGCGCTGGAGACCTACCGTCAGGTCAGCGTCTCCGGCGCCTTCAAGGCGCTTGACCCGGAGGGCGATCCGGTGACCTTCTCGGTGGTCCGTCAGCCCAAAAAGGGCGAGGTTGAGGTCACGGACGGAGACTTTGTCTACACCCCCGCCCAGGGCAAAAAGGGCAAGGACACCTTCACCTACACGGCGATGGATGACAAGGGCAACGTGTCCAACGAGGCTGTCGTCACCATTGAGATCAAAAAGCAGAAGACCGCGGTCACTTATTCCGACATGACAGGCTCCGGAGACGCCTACGCCGCTGTCCTTTTGGCGGAGAAGGGCGTATTTGTGGGTCAGCAGATCGGCGGAAAATATGTGTTTGATCCGGAGGAGCCCGTCACCAGAGGTGAATTTCTTGTCATGTGCATGTCCCTCTCCGGCGTGGAGATCCTGGATGTGGCCAGGACGGGCTTTTTCGACGATAACGAGATCCCCGTCTGGCAGAAGCCCTACCTCACAACGGCTCTGACAAACGATGTGGTCAGGGGAAGCGCTCTCTCCGACGGCAGGATCGTATTCTCCCCCAACGACCCCGTCACCTTTGCCGAGGCCACCGTCATGGTGAACAACGCCCTGGGCATCACCGACGTGGCCCTTGAGGAGGAGCCGGCGGAGCCGGCCTGGGCGGTCCAGGCCAGCGCGAACCTGACCTCCTGCGGGATCTTCGACACCGTGTCCGACGGCGTCTCGGCCTCACATCTCACAAGGGCGGACGCGGCCAGGATGCTGGAGGGCGCCATCCGCGTCCTGGAGGAGCGGGAGGATGACTCCCTCCTGGGCTGGTTGAAATAACGTCAATATCCAAAACCGCCGGGATTGATCGGCGGTTTTTCGTTAACCGCGATGCTCCGCTTCCAGCGCCAGGAGGCGCTTTTTCACCTCCAGGCCTCCGCCAAAGCCCGTGAGCGCGCCATTCGCGCCCACGACCCGATGGCAGGGCAGGAGAATGACCACAGGATTATTGTGACAGGCCATCCCCACGGCGCGGGCCGCGCCAGGTCTGCCGATGAGGCGGGCAAGCTCGCCGTAGGAGCGTGTCTCCCCGTAGGGGATATCCGCCAGCGCCTCCCACACCAGGCGCTGGAACGGCGTGCCCGCATAGCGGATCGGTACGTCAAAGCGCTTGCGCCCGCCGGAGAAATACTCCGCCAGCTCCCCTCTGACCCTCTCCCAGAGGGCCAGCGCCGCGGGATCGGGACTTTCGCTCGCCTCTCCCCCGCCGAAATCAAGGCCGGTCACAGCGCCGTCCTCGATCACGCAGGTAAGCGCGATGCCGGAAAAATTTTCGGTAAATGTGTATTTCATAGCTGCCACCGTAAATCAATAATATTTCATCCTGTTTCCGCAAAGAATAGGGAAAAAAGATAAGGGGCGATCACATGGAGAGCATATGGACACGGGACATAAAGCCCGCGGTATTTCCAAAGCTGATGAACGATATAACCGCTGACACCCTGATCGTGGGCGGCGGCATGGCGGGGGTCCTCTGCGCCCATGAGCTGAGCCTGGCCGGAGTGGACTGCGTGCTTTTGGAGGCGGACCGGATAGGGCGGGGCATCACCTCCGGCACCACGGCGGTGATCTCCGCCCAGCACAGCGTCCTGTACGGCGATCTCATCCGCCGGTTCGGGCGTGAGGCCGCGAAGGCCTACCTGGAGGCGAATCTCCTGGCGGTAAAGCGTCTTTCGGAGGTGGCCTGGGGCGTGGACTGCGACTTTGAAATGCGCCCTTCGGTGCTCTACTCCAGGACGCAGGAGGCCAAAATGCGCCGTGAGGCCGCCGCGGTCAAGGATCTGGGCTTCAACGCCCGCTTCACCTTGGAGCTCCCTTTGGGGATTCAGTGCGCCGGAGCGGTGGTCTTCCCGGATATGGCCCAGTTCCACCCGCTGAAGCTTTTAAACGCCCTGGCGGAGAAGCTGAGGATCTACGAAAAATCCGCTGTCCTGAAAATAAAAGACGGCACCGCCAGCACGGAATCGGGAAGCGTTACGGCCAAGAACATCATCATCGCCTCCCACTTCCCCTTTATCGACAGGCGCGGGCTGTACTTCATGAAGCTCCGGCAAAAGCGGGAGAGCGTCATGGCGGTGGAAAACGCGCCGAAGCTGGACTGTACGCTTTCGGAGGACGCGGAAAAGGGGTTCTTTTTCAGGACGTATCAGGACAAGCTGATCGTCGGCTGCGGCTGTCACGACCCAGGGCACGAGGAGGAGGACTACGCGCGGATCAGGCTCTTTCTCAAGGAGCACGTCCCGGAGGCGCGGGAGGCCTGCCGCTGGGTCAATCAGGACTGCTTCACCCTGGACGAGGTGCCTTATATTGGCCGCTACTCCCCCGCCACGCCCCATCTGTTCGTGGCTGCGGGCTTCAACGCCTGGGGGATGACCTCGTCCATGGCTGCGGCGATGCTGCTCCGTGACGCCATCCTGGGGCGGGAGAACAAATACGCCGGCGTGTTCGATCCCGCCAGAGCCATGCCCGCCGGCCCTCTTTTGGAAAATACGGCCCACAGCGCCGCGTCCATCCTCCTGCCCACGCTCCCCCGCTGTACCCACATGGGCTGCGCCCTCAAGCACAACGACACCGAGCACACCTGGGACTGTCCCTGCCACGGCTCCCGCTTTGCCGAGGACGGCACGGTGATCACCGGTCCGGCGGTGAAGAAGGCCAGCATAAATTGACCGCCCCGCCGCAAACGAAAACGCGCCGGACAGCAACAGCCTGTTCGGCGCGGTCATTTTATCGCCGGAGCAGCGCTCAAAGCTCCAGCTTGCCCATGAAGTACGGCAGCTGCTTCTGCCACCAGCACCAGTCGTGGTTCACGTCAAAGCCCCAGTAGTCAAACCAGGCGGGGATGGCCTTTTCCCGGCAGACGGCGTCCAGCGCGCGGGTCCCGGCCAAAAGCTCGTCCTCCCAGGCACCCTGACCCACGCAGAAGATGAGCTGGCTCTGGCGATAAAGCTCCATATACGGGTGGTCGAAGGGCATGTTGGGCAGGAAATAGACCGGGGAGTTGTCATAGATGAGGTCATCCATGTAGCCCGGAATGAAGTCGTTGGCGTTGTAGGTGCCGCTGAGGGCCACTACGGTGTCGAAAAGGTCCGGGCGGCGGAAGAAGAAAATACCGGAGTGGACGGCCCCCATGGAGCAGCCTGTCAGCATCCCCTTGCCGTGGACATCCCCCAGCTCCCGCGCCCTGGGATACAGCTCCAGGGTAATATAGCGGAACCACTTCTCCTGCATCTCGATGCGGTGGCGGGGATCGTCGTTTTTGGCCGACCAGCTCTCGCCGTCGATACCGTCGGCGCAGACCAGCATGATCCTCCCCTCCTCGATCCAGGGCCTCATGCACTCCACCATGCCAAAATTCTCAAAGTCCCAGAAGCGCCCGTTCTGAGGCGGGAACGCGAAACAGACCTTGCCTCGGTTCCCATAGACCTTGAACTCCATGTCTCGGTCCAGCTCTCGGCTCCACTCTTTAAAATAACGAACTTCCATGATCTTCTCCCTGTCGCTTATTTGCTCTTTTTCTTCGCGGTCACGAATTTAATAAATTCATTGGCGGCCTTCCTGTCGGCGGCGTGGGCGATGAAGGTCTCGTTGCCCATCTGATCCTCCCAGATGGCGGGAAGCCGCTCGTACTTGACGATATTATCCCCGTACTTCTCAAAAATCTCCTCGTTCGTATGTACATAATCGTACATATCCCGCCTGTCGGCGGTGACGCAGAAGTGGTCCTCGCCGCTCTCCGGGAGCCGCCGCTCGTCGTAGGCCACCATCTCCGCCCAAATCTCGTAGACATCCGTGGAGTGGGCGAAATTCATCATATCCGGTGTATAGCTGCCGGCGGGGCGCATGTTGACCTCCAGGCCCACAAAGTCCCCCACCTTGCCAAGGCCCTCCTTGGCCACCTTCAGCTTAAAGAACTCCAGGTGGATAAAGCGGCTGCGGGCCCCGAAGGACTTGGCCGTGGCCCGGCCCAGCTTGCGCAGCTTCTCCGGCATACCGGCCTCCACATAGTAGGCCAGGTCCAGCTTGTCGTTGACGATATCCATAATAGAGGGCGGCCAGGCGGTCATGGACTCGAAAAGCGGCTCGCATTTGGAGTTTGTGATGGCGTCGTAGGAATAGATGTCGCCGGTGATGAACTCCTCCATCACATACTGGACGGCGGGGAGATGATTGAAAAAGTCCTCAAAATCGGCGTCATTTTCAAGCTTATAGGTGGCCTCCGCCCCCACGCCGTTGTCGGGCTTGACGATGACGGGATACCCCACAAGCTTTATAAACTCCGCCGCGGCCTTCTTCGTGGTTATTTTATGGCACCTGGCCGTGGGGACGCCGGCCTTCTTGTAATACTCCTTCATCCCCCACTTGGACTTGAAGCACGCCACCTCCTGGGTGTTCACGCCGGTGGTCACGTTGAAGTCCGTGCGCAGGCGGGCGTCCTGCTCCAGCCAGTACTCGTTGTTGGACTCGATCCAGTCGATCTTGCCGTATTTAAAGGCGAAGAAAGCCACGGCCCGGTACATCTGGCCGTAATCCTCCATGTTGTCCACCCGGTAGTACTCCGTCAACGCCCCCTTGAGGCCGTCGGACAGGCTCTCATAGGCGCTGTCGCCGATGCCCAGCACATTGACGCCGTTCCGCTTCAGCCTGTCGCAGAAGCTCCAGTAGATGGGCGGGAATTGGGGGGAGATAAAAATGAAATTCATATGTAACATCACCTTACGCAAAAGTAGTTGTATTTAATACCGCAATGTATTATATCCCCATTCTTCCCACCTGTCAATGTCAAACGCTCATTATTTTGGCTCTCCGTGTTCCGGCGTCCCCCTCCGAAAGCTCCCGGTAGGTGCGCCTGATAAGAAACGCCGCCACCAGGAACGTCAGGGCGTCGGCCAGGGGCATGGAGATCAGCACCCCGTCCAGGCCCCAGAAAAGCGGCAGGAGCAGGGCGAAGCCCACGCCAAAGACGATCTCACGGATCAGGGACAGGACGGTGGAGGCCAGCGCCTTGCCCAACGCCTGTAAAAAGATAAAGCAGGCCTTGTTGACGCAGGCAAAGACGATCATGCACAGATACACCCTGAAGGCCCGAAGGGCAAAGGATGTGTAATATACGCTCTCGTTGGCCGCGCCGAAAAGGGCGATCAGCCGTCCGGGAAACACCTCCACGATGATCAGCGCCGCCAGGCCCACCGCCGCTTCCGCCGTGAGCAGGCGGGTAAACAGCTCCCGCACTCTCCCTTTCTCTCCGGCGCCCATGTTGTACCCCGCCACGGGGATGCACCCGGCGGAAAGGCCCACCACGACGGAGATGACGATCTGGAAGAACTTCATGACGATCCCCACCACCGCCATGGGGATCTGCGCGTACTGCTCCTGCCCGAAGATGGGGTCGAGCGCGCCGTATTTGCGGATCATGTTGTTGATGGCCGCCATAGCCGCCACCAGGGAGATCTGGGAGAGGAAGCTGGTGACGCCCAGCGTCAGGGTCTTAAGGCAAATCTGCCCGTCCAGGCGGTAATCCCCTCTTTGGGGCTTCACCAGCTTCATGTGGAAAAGATACCATACGGACAGCGCCGCCGTGACAGCCTGTCCGGCCACCGTCGCCACAGCCGCGCCCATCATCCCCCAGCGGAGGACGAAGATAAACACCGGGTCCAGGACGATATTCAGCGCCGCTCCCGCCAGGGTGGACACCATGGCGAAGCGCGGCGACCCGTCGGCACGGATGATGGGGTTCATGGCCTGGCCGAACATGTAAAAGGGCACCCCCAGCGCGATCCAGAAAAAGTATTCTCTGGCGCAGTCAAAGGTCTCTCGGTTGACGGTGCCGCCGAACATGGTGATGATAGGCGTCTGAAAGCCCAGATAAACGGCCCCCAGCGCCACGCCGGCCATCAGCACCATCACCACGGCGTTTCCCACGCTCCGGCGGGCGGGACCGGCCTCCTCCCGTCCCAAGCTCAGGCTCACAAAGGCGCAGCACCCGTCCCCGATCATCACCGCCACGGCCAGGGCGATGACCGTCAGCGGGAACACCACCGTGTTGGCGGCGTTGCCGTAGGAGCCGAGATAGGCGGCGTTGGCAATGAAGATTTGATCCACAATGTTGTACAGCGCGCCCATCAGGAGCGATATGACGCAGGGCACCGCGTATTTTCCCATCAGCTTCCCCACGCTCTCCGTGCGCAGAAATTCGTTGTTTTCCATCAAAACCATTCTTTCCTCATTACGTCGATCCCCGACGCGCAAAAAGCGTGTGGCACGACGCTGGATTTACGCCGTCGGGCCACACGCTTTCATATAAAAACGCGCGGCACCCAACCGGATTTACGCATTGAGTGCCACACGTTGTATTTTTATTATAGCCTCATTTGAAAAAGCCGTCAAAGGTGATTTTGAACAAAAATCACGGGGAAGCGCTTATTTAATCAGCGCGATATTCTTCAGCACGGGGGCCAGGGTATTGGCCACGGTGGACATGAGCTTGATGAAGATATCCAGGGCCACGCCCACCACGTCCTTGCGGGTATCGCCGATGGTGTCGCCGGTGACGGCGGCCTTGTGGGCCGGGGACCCCTTGCCGTGGCCGGGGATGTTCTCCCCCTCGATGTACTTCTTGGCGTTGTCAAAGGCACCGCCGGAGTTTCCCATGAAGATGGCGCGCGGGATCGCCACCACGGTAGCGCCAACCAGGATGCCGCCCACAAACTGCACGCCGAAGAGAAGTCCGCCCACTACGGGGATCAGCAGCGCCAGCACAGAGGGCAGGACCATCTTGTGAATGGCCTCCTGGGCCGCCAGCCTGATCATCTTATTGTAGTCGGGCCTGACCTTCCCCTCCAGGACGCCGGGAATGGACATCATCTTGTCACCCTCGTCGGCCATGATCTTGGCGGAGTCGATGGTGTTGTCGGTGAGCATGGCGGAGAAATACTCCACCAGCGCGCCGCCCAGGATGCCTCCGGCCACCACGAAGAAGGAGGCGAAGTTCAGGCTCAGCTCCGCGCCGATCTGGGTGTAGTTGCCCACGTAGGCCACGATCAGCGAGACGGTGGCGAAGGCGGCGGAGCCAATGGCGAAGCCCTTGCCGATGGCGGCGGTGGTGTTGCCCACCGCGTCTAACTTATCGGTGATCTTCCGCACGTCGGGGTCCAGATGGCAGGATTCCGCCAGTCCGCCGGCGTTGTCGGCGATGGGCCCGAAGGCGTCGATGGAGACGGTAGCGCCCACAAAGGCCAGCATCCCCAGGGCGGAGATGGCAATGCCGTAGGTGCCGCAGACCTTGCCGGAGATCAGGAGCGCGATGGCGATGATCAGCACCGGCGCAAGGCAGGAGCGGGAGCCGATGGCGTCGCCCTTGGTGACGACGAAGGCCTCGCCCTCCTCGCAGATTTCCGCGAGCTCACGGGTGGGCTTGTGGTCGGTGCTGGTGTAATACTCCGTGATGACGCCGATGGCCACGCCGGAGATGATCCCCATAACGGCGCTGACCCAGGGGGAGGCCCAGCCGAGGATGAAGTCCTCATAGAGATTGCCGGCCATACCCAGCTTGCCGAAGATCACATAGGAGGCCGCGCCGCCCAAAATGACGGTAAGTCCGGCGGATATCCAGGTGGACATATCCAGCTCGTGGGACGGGTTGTCGCCCATCTTCTTGAAGTTGGCGATCAGCAGGCCCACCAGGCACCCCACCAGGCCGCAGGCGGCCAGAATGATGGGGAACATGACGGTGGCGTTGAAGGTGGCGTCGGTGATGGCGTCCTTGGAGCCGTGGGTCTGATAGAGGGTCACGGCGATCATGACGGACGCGGCCATGGTGGCCACGAAGGACTCCAAAAGGTCGGAGCAGTTTCCGGCGATGTCGTTGACGTTGTCGCCGATGAAGTCCGCGATGGTGTTGGGTACGCGGCTGTCGTCCTCAGGCAGGTCATGACGGATTTTGCCCAGGATGTCGGAGCTGATGTCCGCGGCCTTGGTGTAGTTGCCGCCGGCCACGCGGTTGAACATCGCCACGATGGAGCACCCCAGAGAGTAGGTGGAGATGCGCATCACCGTGGGGTTGCAGGCCATGCCGCCCAACTTGATAAGACCCTGGCTTGTGGACGTGTGATCCACGCCGCCCTGGAGGATCATGATGAGCACCAGGCCCAGCATACCAAAGGTCTGGACGGCAAGGCCGGAAATACTGCCGCCGCACAGGGCCACCTTCACGGTCTCGCCGATGGAAAGGCTCTCCCTGGCGCGGTTGGCGGTGCGGACGTTGGCGTAGGTGGCGCTCTTCATGCCCAGGACGCACACCACGGAGCTCATAGCGCCGCCCAGAAGGAAGCTGAGTCCGGATGTCTTTTCGATGAACAGCGTGAAGATCACAGAGACAACCGCCAGCACCAGGCAGATGCTCTTATATTCCGTAAGCATAAAGGTGTTGGCGCCGGAACGGATGATGCCGGCCATTTCCACCATGTCCGCCGTGCCCTCCTGCATCTTCTTGATCCTCATGTAGTTGAAGATCACATAGGCGATGCCGAGGATGACGAGACACAGCACTAAGTACCATGCGGTCATGTTGAATTACCTCCATATGAATAAAAAATGAACGGTATCATTATACCGCCCCCACCGCCATGATGCAAGAATTTTTTTATTTTTCCTCATTTCTCCGCGCCCAATCGCGGCGAAATGTAGGGGCCGCCGTCCACGGCGGCCCACTGTGGAAAGCCAGCAGGGAAGCATCCCGTAGGAATGGGGCCCCCGCCGAACATTAGTTCGGTGGGGAGAGGAGGAGCCAAGCCCGCGCCTGAGCCCTGGCGTTTACGCCGGGGCGAGGTTAAGCGGCTTGAGCGACGACGAGTAGGGGCCGATGACCACATCGGCCCACACGCCGCACTGTCGTATTCCCGTTTCCTCAAATTTCCGGGAATTTAATTTCAACGCCGTAGGGGCCGCCTCTCCAGGCGGCCCGTCCCTCGAATTCCCGATAATCTTTCCTAAAACGCTGTACGGGCCGCCGCCCACGGCGGCCCACCGAATTTCCGAAAATCTTCCCTCATAACCGTACGGGCCGAACACCCGTCCGGCCCGTTCCCGTACCTACTCTGACAAATCCCCTATGTTGAGGGTCTCACTGGTCAGCCTGTGCGTGCTGTCGAAGTTCACCACAAACTCGACATGATGCAAATCCAGCCCCTCCACGTACTCACGCCCAAAGACAACCGCGTTTTCCGCCGTTGTCACTTCCTTGGTGGCCAAGAGCTGGGTGTACTCGGACATCTCCGTACCGGTGGGAGTGGCGAACATCTGCACCGACTCAGGCTCACGGCCACTCCAGCTGACACGGATCGAGCCGATGCTCCCCGCGTCGTACCATCCGGCGTCAGCGGCCATTTCGTTTCCGTCCCGATCCAGCACCTGTATGTCGATATCCCCAATGGAGTAAATGTCCTCTCTGGGCCTTGGTTCCGCGTCGGGGTTGTTGACAAAGCCGTCCTTCTCCCCTATCCGGTAATCATCAAAGACCGCGAAAAAGGAGCCGTCATCCCGAAGCTCCACCGTCACCGCCTTGACCGCCTTCGCGCCGCCTGCCATGGTGATCTCCATGACGATGATATCGCTCCGCTCCTCCGCCGGTATCTCCCTGACGGCGTTGTATTGGCCCGATCTCAGGGCGCTTATGATGTTGGCCGGGTTCCAGTCTATGACCAGGAAGCTGTACTCGCTCTCCCGTTCCCCGTAGGGTACGGTGAAGTTCTGGGCAAAGCCGAACTCGTCCCGCTGTTCTGTCAGATCCACAAAGTTGATGAGCTGGTTCTTCACGGAGAACCGTACCTTTTCTATGTTCTCCCCGGTGAGGTAGAACATCAGCGGGTGGCCGGTAAGCTCCCCGTCGTCGCTGATGGTCCCCGTGGTGAAGCTCTGTCCGGCCTCCGTCAGCTCCGTATCCGTTCCGGCGGCGTAGGCGTAAACCGCGGCCCCCTTGGGCGTCAGGAGCAGCCACGCCCCGCCCGCCAACAGCGCCAGGGCAAGCGCCGCCGCCACGGAGCGCCATATAACGCTCCTCCTCTTTGTCCGCGCCTTGTACCCCGCCTCTATATGCCTGTCGGCGATGCCGCCCACCGCATCAGATAGCATCTCTCTGTTCAAAGCTCTATTCCCTCCCTGATAAGATAATTTTTCAGTCTGTTCCTGATCCGGTGGAGGCGCACATAGAGGCTGTTGGGCGTGGTGTGCATCTGTCCGGCCAGATCCTCCACTTTATCCGCGTACCAGTACCGCCGGACGAACAGCACCCTGTCATCAGTGGACAGATCATCCAGAAAGGCATCCAGCAGTCGGGTCAGCTCCCGCGCCTCCAGCTGCTCCTCCGGCGTACCGGCCCCGGCCAGGCACTCCTCCAGCTCGTCCAGGACCAGGTCATATCCGCCGCGCTTTTGCGCCGCGTTGCGGTGGTAGCGCTTTACCGCCAAATTCCGCGCCACCCTGTACACATACGCCCGCAGCGGCTCCGGTCTCCTGGGCGGGACGGCGTTCCACACCCCAAGATACGTGTCGTTGACGCACTCTTCAGCGTCGCGCACGTCGCTGAGGATGTTGCCGGCGATCTTCCGGCACCCCGCGCCGTACTTTCCCGCAAGCTCCGCAATCGCCCGTTCCGAACGGGCAAACAGCAGCTCTATGATCCCGGCATCCTCCACGGCTCCTCCCCCTTTCTCTGTTTTTCGAGAACGTCCTCACTCTATAACTCCCCTTTCGCGCGAAAATCTTACACCTCCGCGCGAAAAAAATCGGGCCGCCAAGAGAGGCGGCCCCTGTATCGAATTTCCGAAATGTTTCGTACAACGCATCTGTAGGGGTCGCCCTCCTGGGCGACCCGTCCATCGATAATTGACCGCCCGGAGGTTCACCGGGACGGGTGGCCGGGGACGGCCACCCCTACTTCAACCCCTTGACGGCCTCCGGCAGCCGCTTCGGGTTTCCCACCGCCAACAGCACCGTACTGCCCACCCGGTCAATGACAGCCGCCTCCAGATCGGGTATAGCGCCGGGGGCGTAGAGCCTGCAATTCTCTATCTGGCTCTCCACCCGCCTCCGGCAGGCCTCCTCGGCGGCCCTGGCCGCGTCCTCGTCCGCCAGGATCAGAACGGTGACCTCGTCGGCGCTGACGGCGGTATCCATGGCCTGAAAGCTCACGTAATCCTTCAGGGACGCCGCGTCGAGGCCGTACACCATGGTCACAAAGGCCCCCTCCACTCTCTGCATCTCCCCGTTGAAGGCGCCGGCGTCCACCAGCGCCTGGGCGTCCGCCGTGGTATAGGGCCTCGCCTCCGTCCCGCAGGCGGCAAGCAGAAGCCCCAGCAGCAGCGCGGCCAATATCGTTTTAAAAGCTTTCATTCCTCTGTCCCCTTTTCGTCCGCCCCGCGAAGCGCGAAGTATGTCTCCCTGTCCATCACGTGACAGCGCAGGTAATCGGCCCATTTTCCATAGCCCCGGACGGTGAAGTGTACCCCGTCGGCGGTAAGCTCCGCCGGGAGCTGTCCGTCCTCCCCCCGGTAGAGGCTGGCGGTGTCCAGAAGCACCACCCGTTTTTCCTTGGCCACCCGGACGATGGCCCGGTTGAAGGCCTCTACGTTTTCGTTGTTGATATAGGCGGAAAGCTCTTTCTCCCGCACCTTGACGTCGTTCACCGGCATCAGGGTCTGAAGATACACCACCGCCTCCGGCTGGATCTTTTGTATCCTGTCCACCAGGGCCGCCAGCGTCGTCTCATAGGAGGCGCTGGAATACCCCAGCTCGTTGATCCCCAGCATCAGATACACCGCCCCGTATTGCTTTCGGGCCAGAGCCTCCGTCAGGGTGTATTTCTCCCCGTTGACCTCCACCACCCGGTACTTGGCGCTGTCGGCGTGAAAGACCGACATCCCCCGGTTCCAGAGGAAATCCCCGTGGGTAAGGCCGCTGTACAGCATCAGCCCCTCGGTCCGCGAGTCCCCTAAAAAGACGGCGTTGTCAAAGTAAGTATCCTCAACGGTTCCGCCCTGCTCCAGGGCCGTGCCAAAGACGTAGCTCTCCGCCGCCGTGACGTCGATAGGCTCCACCTGCACCGGCTTTGCGGTTTCCGGCGGCGCCGTCTCCTCGCCTGTGTCCGGCGGCGCGGTATCGGGCGCCGCGGTATCCTCGGACGTGTCCGTCGTTGCCGTATCCGCAGACGTGTCAGAGGTATCGGGGGCGTCCGCCGTTTTGGCGGTGTCCGCTGTGTCAACGGTGTCGGCGGTGTCCTCCGTCGCCGTGTCCCCGGCTTTTTCAAGGCCGCTGTCGCTCCCCGTATAGGTTCCCGACGGCCCTCCGCCGTCCTGGTCCGCCCTGGCCTCCATAAGCGCCAGCCCCCCGTAGGTCGCCAGCGCCCCGCAGACCGCCGCCAGCGTGACCGTGGCGCACACGATCATCGCCCGCGCCCGCACAGCCCGCTTTTTCTTCTCCTCTTCTCTCATTTCCCTGCCCATACAGCCCTCCGGATCAATATCCTCAACCGCGCGAAACGGCTCGTTTTCTGTTGCCTGTTTATGTTAACATAACGTTTTTCGGTTTACAATAACAAAGCGAATACAAAATTATGACAAATTGGAAACACGCCGAACCGCGCCGGCCAATAGTTATGTTAACCAAAATTTTTCAATTATTCCTCCGCCTGAAAAAACCTCCGCTCCATCCCCCGCGCCCCTTTTTAAGATACCCCCCGCCGGAATCGAAACGGACAGCATTTTGTATCTCTTTCGCATCACCCGGAGATTTTTCTAAAAGGACATGCCCCAAAAACCGGCAGCCGGATTGACAACGTTTCCAGGATATGCTATCCTTTTTTCACGCTCCGGCGGAAAAAAGCTCGAATCGCGGATAGAAGGAGGAATACACCTTGAAAAGAACCTATGGCGCCCTGCCTGACTCCATGAGGGATATAGAGCTGTACGGATTCCATTGGATGGAATTTGTGGTGCAGATACCGTCCCCGCTCTATATCATTACCACCTATAAAAGTAACGGCCTGACAAATGCCTGTATGCAGTCCTGGACCACCTTCACAGGCGGAAAAAACGGGTTCTATGCCATCGTCTCCTCTGTCAGCAAATACGGCCACCTGTACAAGACGCTCCACGAGCGGAAGGACGCCGTCATCAACTTCATGTCCGCCGATCTCTACGACAGGTGTATGGCCACCATACGGCACAACCGGTTTGACGAGGACGAGATCGCGGCAGCGGGGTTGACCGCCGCGAAGGCCGATCTGGTAGACGCGCCTATGATCGAGGAATGTTTCATCAATCTTGAATGTCAGCTCAAATGGGAAAAGGAGATCGCCGAGGGGGACGATTCTGTTTTAATGTGCCTTGAGATCGTCAACGTCCATATGGACGAACGCCACCTTGACGAAAACGACCTGGGTCGAACAGGAAAAACAGGGCTTCTCTATAACATCCACCACCCCATCGACCCTGAGCGGTTCAGCGGCACGGCGCACGATTACGTGGGCGTTGTGGAGAAAATTCGCGACTACGCGGAGTATTGACGCCGGTAAACCAGGAAAGATACTTCCCTATTTTCTTAAAAAGCGAGCCGTAAGAAGGCGGAATGTCCGGCCTTTTTACGGCTCTTTGGATTTATACAAAAATTAAATTAAAAATACTTAAAATAATACTTGACATATGCTTTATCTTGTGCTATAATGCGATTGTAACCGAATAGAGGGCAAAAGAGCTTCGGCGGAAAAGGGTTTTTCCGGCGGTGTAATAAGTATACCCTGAAGCAGAATGTCAAGCGCACTCAAGGCGGCGTTTTACCCACGCAAAAATCAGGTGACGCCGATCTCCTTGATGTTGAACTCCCTCCCCTGGACAAGGTAGGTATTGCCGGAGCCGCAGTGGGGGCAGATTTTGGCGTATTTCACCGTCTCGTAGTCCTCCCCGCAGTCCTCACAGTGGGTGACGGCGGGGATCTCCTCGATGATAAGCTCCGCCCCGTCCATGATAGGCTCCTTTTTCACCGCCCATTTCCAGCAGTCCCGCAAGAGGTCGTGGACCACGCCGGTGACCTCGCCGATCTCCAGCGTGACGGTCTGTACGCGCTCCGCGCGGTTCTCCTCCGCCACTTTTTTCACATCGCGGATAACGTAGAACACAACGCCCAGCTCGTGCATTATTTCGTGACCTTCCTGACGGCGATTTTGGCGGCCCGCTTGGCGGCGTAAGGCAGGATGTATTTGAACTTCTCCTCGGCCTTCACCATATGGGTGCATTCGGGCCTGTCCCTGTGGAGGTGGATGGCGTCAAAGCCGCACCTGGTCGTGCAGACGCCGCAGCCGATACACTTGTTGGGGTCCACCACCGCGGCCCCACAGCCCAGGCACCGGGCGGTCTCGATGCGGACCTGCTCCTCGGTGAGGGTGACGGAGGCGTCCCGGAAGGGGGACTTGCTCCTGTCCACGCCCTCCCGCTGGCGGGAGGAGTTGTCATAGCTCTCCACGGAGATATTGTCCTTGTCAAGCTCGATGAACTCCCACCTGTTGCGGCCAATGGTCATGTTGGCGTTGTGGACATAGCGGTGCAGGGACTCGGCGGCCCAGTGGCCCTGGGCAATGGCGTCGATGGCGAACTTGGGGCCGGTATACACGTCGCCGCCCACAAAGATATCGGGCTGAGCGGTCTGGAAGGTCAGGCTGTCCGCCTCCGGATACCCCCCGCGGCCCAGCTTGACGGCGGTATCCTTCAGCATGTCGCCCCACTGGACGCACTGGCCGATGGCGAAGATGACCCTGTCGCACTTGACGGTGATTGTTTCGTTCTCGTCGTACTTGGGGGCGAATTTTCCCTTGCCCTCGTAGACGTCCACGCACTTTTTGAAGACGATGCCGGTGACCTTGCCGTCCTCGGTGAGGATTTCCCTGGGGCCCCAGCCGTTGTGGATGGAGACGCCGTCATCCAGGGCCTCCTGGGCCTCCTCGTTGGAGCAGGGCATCTCCTTTGGCCCCTCCAGGCAGTACATAGCCACGGATTTGGCCCCTGAACGGGCGCTGACGCGGGCCGCGTCCACGGCCACGTTGCCGCCGCCCACCACCACGACGGACCCCTTGAAGGGCTTATCGCCGCAGTTGGCCTCCCGCAGATAGTCAATGGCGGTGACGCACCCCTCGGCCCCCTGTCCGGGCACGCCGGGGAGCCTGCCGCCGGAACAGCCAATGGCGATATAGAAAGCCTTGTAGCCCTGCTCCCGCAGCTGCGGGATGGTCACGTCTTTTCCCACCTCGACGCCGGTCCTGATCTCCACGCCCAGCTCGCGGATGACGTCGATCTCGGCTTTGACCAGGTCCTTCTCCAGCTTGTAGGAGGGGATGCCGTACTGGAGCATACCGCCGGGAAGCTGTTCCTTCTCAAACACCGTGGGCTTGTAGCCGGTGACGGCCAGATAGTAGGCCGCCGAAAGCCCCGCGGGGCCGGCGCCGATAATGGCGATCTTGTCCTCAAAATGATCCATATGGATGCTGGCGGGGATGACCACTTCGGGCACGTATCTGGTCTCGGCCTTCAAATCCTGCTCGGCGATGAAGCGCTTCACCGCGTCAATGGCCACGGGGTCGTCCACGGTGCCGCGGGTGCAGGCGTCCTCGCACCGGCGGTTGCACACATGCCCGCACACAGCCGGGAAGGGGTTCTGGCGCTTGATGAGCTCCAGGGCCTCCCGGTACTTGCCCTGGGCGGCCTTTTTGAGGTAGCCCTGGACGGCGATATGGGCCGGACAGGCAGTCTTGCAGGGGGCGGTGCCGGTCTCGTGGCAGTTGATCCTGTTGTGGTCCCGATACTCCGGGTCCCACTTGTCCGGTCCCCACTTTGTCTCGTCGGGCAGCTCATGACGGGGATATTCGATCTCCCTGCCCTCTTTGTCGCAGAGCTTCTGGCCCAGCTTCAACGCGCCGGCGGGGCATTTCTCCACGCATCTTCCGCAGGCCACGCAGTTTTCCTTCTCCACGTGGGCCACATAGGCCGAGCGGGACAGGTTGGGGGTGTTAAAAAGCTGGGACGTCCGCAGGGCGTTGCAGATTTGGACGTTGCAGTTGCAGATGGCGAAAATCTTGTTCTCACCGTCGATGTTGGTGACCTGGTGGACGAAGCCGTTGTCCTCGGCCCGTTTCAGGATGGCCATGGCCTCGTCATAGGTGATGTCCCGGCCCTTGCCGGTCTCCCGACAGTAGTCGGCGAAGTCCCCCAGGCCGATGCACCAGCCGTACTGGTCATCGGCACAACCGTCCCCCAGGACCTTCCGAGAGGCACGGCAGGAGCACTGCCCCACGCCGATATGGCCCTCGTATTTCTTGAGCCAGTAAGAGATATGCTCCAGGTCCACGGACTGGTTCTCCATGTCGATGGCCTTCTCCACCGGGATCACGTGCATACCGATGCCGCCGCCTCCCGGAGGCACCATCTGGGTGATCCCCGCCAGGGGTATGTAGGTCATGCGCTCAAAGAAGGAGGCCACGTCCGGGTGATCCCGCAGGCGCGGGTTGTCATAGTGCTTCCCGTCGGCGGTCTTTTCCTCCATGTTGAGGAGCTCGGCGATGCCGGGGACGAAGATGGGCAGCATGTACCGGCGCTCAGAGGGCGGCGCGGTGCGTCCGTCGTGGTCGTAGTGGTCGCCGTAATCGTACTCCAAAAGGCCCACGTAGGCCATTTCCTCTAAGAGCTTTTCAAAGTCTCCCCGCTTGTCCTCCGTGACGGCGCAGAGCTTCACCAGCTCGTCCACGGTGTAGTGCTCCCGCAGCTTCATCTTCAGGGCCACGTCGGCCATCTCGTCGGTGATCAGCTCCGCAAGGCCCCAGTATTCCGGGTCCTCCACCTTCACGCCGCCTATCTTGTGGGCGGCCACGTCGGTGATCTTTTTCCCCAGCTTGACGATCTTCTCGCGGGCGGGCTTTTCCCCCTTGTGGTTGGCCGGCCAGTTTTCGTATACGCTTGTCATATCCACGGCTTTTTCCTCCCTTATTCTTTCCAAAGCTTTACCTGCTCCCGGAGCCATCCGGCCCACTCGTCCACGCCCTCTCCCGTTTTGGCGCAGACGGGGATGATCTTGGCCTCCGGATTGCGCGCCAGGATGTTTTTCCGGCACTTGTCCATATCAAAATCAAAATACGGCAGTACGTCCACCTTGTTGATGAGCACCACGTCGCAGACGGAGAACATCAGCGGGTACTTGAGCGGCTTGTCATCCCCCTCCGGCACCGAGAGGATCATGGCGTTTTTGCTGGCGCCGGTGTCAAATTCCGCGGGACACACTAAGTTCCCCACGTTCTCCAGGATCGCCAGGTCCAGGTCGCCGGTCTCCAGGCCCTCCAGGCCCTGGGCCGTCATATCCGCGTCCAGGTGGCACATGCCGCCGGTGTGGAGCTGGATGGCCCTGGCGCCGGTCTTAGCGATGCGCTCCGCGTCCACATCCGAGTCGATGTCCGCCTCCATGACGCCGATCTTCAGCTCCCCGCCCAGGCGCTCAATGGTCCTGGTGAGCAGCGTGGTCTTCCCCGCCCCCGGCGAGGACATGAGATTTAAGAGAAACAGCTTTTTCTCCCGGAGACGCCGCCGCAGCGCCTCCGCCCGCCGGTCATTGCCGGCAAAGACGTTCTGTTTGACCTCCAGGATACGAAAGTCCCCCATAGGAACACCCCCAAACGACATTTTCTGTATCCCAGTATACCGGCTTTTGTGGATTTTGTCAAACATATCTCCGAAAAAATCAAAAATATTCTTGAATCCGCACAATTAATGTGATAAAATTTGTTTTCTGAGGAAAGGAGCTGTTGGTATGACAGAATTTGAAGCGCTGGAAAAAAGGATCTCCGTGCGGGCCTATGAGAAAAGGCCCTTGGCGCCTGAGACCGCGGCGGAGCTTCAGGCGGCGGTGGACGAGTGCAACGCCGCGGCGGGACTCCACTTTCAGCTGATCGATCAAAACGCCGCCAAAAAGCCGGCGGTGAAGCTCGCCCCCGGCATGTTCTCCGGGGAGGTCTACACCTGCGCCCTGCTGGTGGGGCCGGAGGGCGCGCTGGGCGGCGAGATGGTGGGCTATTTCAGCGAAAAACTGATCTTGAAGGCCGTGGCGCTGGGACTGGGCACCTGCTGGGTGGCGGGGACCTTTGACCGCAAGTCCGTGACGCCGGAGCTGGGAGAGGGCGAAAAGCTCTGGGGCGTCGTGCCTATCGGGTACGCCGCGGAGAAGGTCCCCCTCCTCCAGCGCACCATCCGTTCCCGTATTCGGGCAAAGGACCGGAAAACGGAGGACTTTGTGGAGTCGGATTACCCCTACGCCTCCCTCCCCGCGTGGGTGCGGGCCGGCGCGGAGGCGGTGAAGGCCGGCCCCTCGGCGGTGAACCAGCAGCCGGTGAACATCGTCTACAAGGGGGGCCTTGTCACCACGCGCCTGTGGAAGGAGAAGAAAAACGAGATGATGTACAACGACCTGGGCATCGCGAAATATCAGTTCCAGGTGGGCGCGGAAAACGCCGGTGTGCGCGGCTTTTGGAATTTTGGCGAGGACGGGGAATTTATCGCGGAATGAACGGGGATTTCGACTGACCGGCTCCGCCTGTTGAAAGGATAATTCTGGTAATTCCCGCTTCTCTTGTCGTCATTTGTCGAACGGTTTTTCTGGAAATTTGTAATGTATTGTGCCATAATAGGGACAATCCATTTAATGGTATTTTCAGGGAGGCGGTTTATCCATGTCAGCGCGTTTTACAAAGCTATGTGAAAGCCGGATCGGTTCCGTGAAGATCACCTATTCTTTAGCGGAATGTGAAGTGGATACCGGCGAGGGCGTTTTCCACCGCTACGGCGCGGCCATTGAGACGGGCCAGGGCGAACGGGCGGCGTACCCGGACATTTTCGGGGAGCGGGAAGCCGCGGAGGCCTTTGTCCGAGAGCTGGCCCGCGGCCTTGTGACGCCCGCGACGCTTTTCGATATCGTCAGCGACAGGCTGTACGCTATGGAGGAGGATCGCGCGTAAAACAGCGGGCCGCCGTTTAATACGCGGCGGAGCCGCAACCGTTTTGCGGTGGACAATGTGGGAATTCGATGGACAGGTGCGTTGTACGAAATGCGATGGAAAAAGCGTGTTCCGCAACGACGCCGGCGGCCCATTGGTGAACGCCCTTTGCGGCTTTCATTCTCCTTTCCCGCCGAGCTTTATGGCGACGGTGGTCATAAGCTCCGGGGTGGGGTCGCTGTGTACCGATATGAACACGATCCTGCCGCCGTAGAGGAGCAGCCAGTCGTTCAGCGGCTCCCCCTGCCAATCTCTTTGGAACGCCCTGTCGGCGCTCCAGGGGGCGGAATCCGCCTCCAGATAATGCTCTCCGTCCACTGTGCCGTCCTCCTCCAAATCCCGCAGTACGAGATTGCGGAGGGGATCGACCAGGAACGGGAGCTTTACCTCATAGAGGGTATATTCGAGGCTGTCGCCGGGGACCTTAAATTGCGTAACGGACAGGCAGGTGAGAATCGGGCTTCCGTCCCGCCGGATGGACTCCTGGTAGTCGGTTCCCTCATAGAGGTCCGTGAAGGTCAGGGGCAAATTCTCCGGGTCCTCCCGCAGAAGGTCATCGGAAAAATATCCCAGGGCGACGGTCAGCGTCCCCATCACCATCACCACGGAGAGCACGATGGCAGTCCCGAAGGTGGCCAGCATGGTGGCGGTTCTGGAGGCATGGCGGCGCATCATGAGCTTTCGGACCTTCCAGGATATGAAAATGGCCGCGGCCATCAGCACCAGCATCAGCGCCACCACAAGTCCGTACAGCCTTCCCCCGTAGAGGAACGAGGAGTACAGCGAGCAGATCAGCAGAGCCAGGGTCAGTATCAGCATCAGGGCGTTGAAGTGCCGGTGGCCCGCCGAGGGAATCAGCGTCCCCGTCTCCCGCGCCGCCCTCCTGGCGCGGCAGAGCCAGAGGAAGTAGGCCGCCAGCTCCACGGCGGCGTACAGCAGCACCAGGAGGTTTGCCGCCAGGCTGAAAAAACCGCTCCCGTCGGCCAGAAACGTCAGGGGGAACGCGATGGGGTTCAGATGCCGGTTGGCCATGATCTCCAGAACCCCGATGCCCAGGATCAGCCAGAACAGCGGCAGGTACATCCGCTTGGCCGCCCGGTGGATGGTCTCCACCTCCAGCGCCGGGTCCGTCTCGATGGGGATTGGGTCAGGCCGCTCGTTGTAGAACACCTGCATCTGGGCGTTGGTGGCGGCCAGGCGCCAGCCGGTGCGCTGGCAGAAGTCGATAAATTCCCTCTGCTCCTCCCCCGGCTCCGGGTCGAAGGCCGAGGCACGGGCGAAATAGGAGACGGCGAAGGCGCGCTCCTTCGGCTCCACGCGCCGGTAGACCCAGGTAAAGGGGGCCGTCCCCTCCACCAGCCAGCCGCGCCGGGCCATTTTGGTAAAATGCCGCGTGTAGGCGTCGTAGTCGTAAAGGGAATAGGGCAAAAAATCGCGCTTTTTGTCTTTCATGGTTGATCCTCCTCTCCGAAAATGCGTCGGTAGTCCTCCGCCTGGGCCTGGATACGCCGGTATTCCCGCGCCAGCGCCTCCCGGCCGGCCTCCGTCAGGATATAGCTGCGGCGGCGGCCCTCTACCCTGGTCTCCCGTATCCAGCCCACCGCGCAAAACTGCTCTAAGAGCGTATAGAGCGTCCCGGAGCCCACGTTGACGGCCCCGCCGGTCATCTCCGGCACACGGTCCAGGATATCCATCCCGCAGCACTCGGACTTCAGGCACAGAAGCGTATAGAACATCTGCTCGGTCATAGTCTGGAATTTCGCTCTCGGCACGGACTCGTCTCCCCTATTCTCGATATTCGAGTTTCTATGGTGTATTATAATCTCGATTATCGAGATTGTCAAGAGAAAAAAGCGGGAAACCGTGAAAAAGTTTCCCGCTGTGTTTTGTATGGCCGCTCCGGGTCAGCCGGCGATTTTTTGGGCGCGGCGGATGAGGTAAGCGGACAGCGCCGGCATGATGACGGCGGCGCCCCATACGGGGAGCACGCCGAATACGCCAAGGAGCGCGGTCAGCGCCTGGATCGCCAGGCTCACCAGGAAGCCGGAGGTGATGTTCTGCCGCACGAGCCTGGCGTCACGCAAAAAGCGCGGCAGGGGCGTCAAAAGCCCGTCGGAGAGGATGATATCGGGGTAGTTGGCGGTGGAGTCGTCCCCCACCCCTAAGGTGACGCTGATGTTGGCCAGCTCCAGCAGCTCCCGCTCGTTTCCGGCGCGGGTGACGAAGGCGGCCCTGTCGTTTTGGTCCTGGGTGTTCTGGATGTACTGGAGCCGCTCTATCTTGTCGGCGGGCCGGCAGTCGGAGTAGACCTCGGAGATGTCCAGCCTTCGGCCCACGTTGGTGGAGGCCAGGGCGTTGTCGCCGGTCATGAGGGCGATGTTGTCCACGCCCGCCTTGCGCAGATCGCGGGCGATGTTGGCGGCGTCGGGCCTGAGATCGTCGGCAAAGTCGATCCGGCCCACGCAGACCTTGTCCACGCAGACGAAAACGCACGTTCCGCCGGGGACGAAGAGGTTCCCCCTGACGCCAAGCTTCTCCATGAAGTCGATGTTGCCGACGCCCACAATGGTGCCGTCGTCCAGGCGCACCAGGCTCCCGTAGCCCAGCTCCACGCGCTGGCGCTCGATGCGGGATTTCTCCGGCACGATCCCCGACTCGCGGCGGATCACACGGTTCAGGGGGTGCTCGGAATAGGCCCCCGCCTGGACCGCCAGATAGAGGAGCTGGCTCTCGCTGATCCTGACGGGGTCCAGGTTGGTGATCCTGTACGCGCCGTCGGTGAGGGTGCCGGCCTTGTTGAAGATGACGCTGGTGACGTCGGCGCAGGCGCTGACCGTCCCAAGGCCGGAAATCCAGGCGCCGGAAGAATAAGCCCGCTCCACGGCGCTGGCATAGGCCAAAATGACCGCAAGCTCGCCGCCGCAGGCGCAGGCGGCGACGATCACGGCGGCGCGGGCCAGCCATTTGGAGAAGAGGGCGCTGTTGATAAGGCCGGGGATCAGCGCGCACAGCACCGCCAGCACAAGGGCGGCCACCAGCACAAGCAGGCGGGCGCCGCGGAGGTCCATGGCGGCCTTGATCCGGCCATTCTCAAGCTCGTCCACACAGGCGGAAAGACGTCTCTCACGACTGGGGTCGATGCCGTCCAGGCGGGCATAGAGCCGGTCCATCACGTTCTCCAGCGCCCGGTGGGCCAGACGGTCCGTGACGGCGTAGAGGGCGTTGAAGATGACGGCGCACAGCGCCGCGGCCACAAGCTCATGGGCCGCCGCCGTCAACAGCACCGCCAGGAGCATGACCATGGCGGGACCGTGGCGGGAGCTGTCCCGCAGGCGGATCACCGTCCAGACAAGCAGGGGGACGCACCCCACCGCCAGTCCGGCCAGCACAAAGACGCTCCAGGCCGGGTCGGGGATGTCCGGCACCACGGCGACCCCCACCAGGGCGGCGGAGATCAGCGAGGTCAGCAGGACGAGGATGACCTTGCCGGTAAAAAGGCCGCTCCGGCGCGGCTCCTCCCCCTCCGTTTCGGACGCTTCGTCACCGGGTTCGGGGCTCTCGCCATCGCCGCGGGGCGGTTCCTCCTCCCCCGCCGGCTGTTCCTCCTCTGTCGGTTGTTCCTCCCCTGCCGGCTCCTCGCCGGCGGATTCCTCCTGGTCGGAGAAAGCAAAGGTGAAGTCCGGCTTGGCCGGCTCCTCCGCGCCTTCCTCCGCTCCCTCCGTGGCATCGTCTCCGGCGGGGCCGGCGGGTTCCGGCTCTTTGGTCCTGAGCGCCGCCGGCGCTTCAGGCGCGGCGGGCTCCGCCTCCATAGGGGCGGACGGGCCGTTCTGGTCATGGTATTCCTTCAGGATATCGTCCACGGTGAGACGGGAGGCCTCCGCCTCCTCCGGGATTCTGTCAAGCTCGTTCTCTTTCACACGCTCACCACCTGCGAAAAAATGAAGCGGGCGACCGGCCCCCGAAGAAGGGGTCACGGCCGCCGCGGGATCGCTTTTTACGCCTTGCCGGCACAGCCAAGGACGTCGATGAGCTTATGGGTCACGATGGCCTTGATGTTGGCGCGGGCGGGGGTCAGATACTGGCGCGGGTCGAAATGATCCGGATGATCCGCGAAATACTTGCGGATGGAGCCGGTCATAGCCAGGCGAAGATCGGAGTCGATGTTGATCTTGCACACGGAGAGGGTGGCGGCTTTTCTGAGCTGTTCCTCCGGGATGCCCACGGCGTCGGGCATCCTGCCGCCGTTTTCGTTGATCATCTTCACAAACTCCTGGGGCACGCTGGAGGAGCCGTGGAGCACGATGGGGAATCCGGGCAGGCGGCGGGAGACCTCCTCAAGGATGTCGAACCGCAGCGGAGGGGGCACAAGGACGCCCTGCTCGTTGCGGGTGCACTGGGCGGCGGTGAATTTGTAAGCGCCGTGGCTGGTGCCGATGGCGATGGCAAGGGAGTCGCAACCGGTCTTCTGGACGAACTCCTCCACCTCCTCCGGGCGGGTGTAGCTGGAGTCCTCGGCGGAGACGTTGACCTCGTCCTCCACGCCGGCCAGGGAGCCAAGCTCGGCCTCCACCACAACGCCGTGGTCATGGGCGTACTCCACCACCTTGCGGGTGATCTCGATATTCTCCTTGAAGGGCTTGGAGCTGGCGTCGATCATGACGGAGGTGAAGCCGCCGTCGATGCAGGATTTGCAGGTCTCGAAGTCGGGGCCGTGGTCAAGGTGCAGGGCGATGGGAATCTCCGGACACTCGATGACGGCGGCCTCCACCAGCTTCACAAGGTAGGTGTGGTTGGCGTAGGCGCGGGCGCCCTTGCTGACCTGAAGGATCAGGGGCGCGTGCTGTTCACGGGCGGCCTCGGTGATGCCCTGAACGATCTCCATGTTGTTCACGTTGAAGGCGCCTACGGCGTAACCGCCGTCATAGGCCTTTTTGAACATCTCGGTGGTGGTAACTAAAGGCATAATGATCACTCCTATGTAGAGAATTTGGGTCTACAACAGGTCTATTATACCATATCGCGCCGTCAATTCAAGACTAAAAATCAAAAAATGACCGGCCCGCCGTGAATTTGCGCGGCGAGCCGGTATGGATGCCTCAATCGGCCTTCGCTTTGACCTCCAGGAAATATATCTCCCCGGTGAGATCGACGGTTTTAATACCATTTTTCAGGTCAAAGCCGAAATTCTGGCGGATGATCTCGATTTTTCCCCGATCCTCTAAGGTGGCGGATTGGTTGGTGAAAGCCAGATTCGAGCCCAGGCGGGTGGCCAGCTCGTACTCCGCCCCGCCGACGCTCCCGCGGGCGTGGAAGGGGTCGCTGCTGCCCGTCTTGTGAAGCTCCGCCGTCAGGGTGACGGACGCCCCCGCCGGAACGGTGATCTCCGCCTCCAGCCACATCACCCGATCCACGCTTGCCACCTCGGAAAACCATAGGTCTCCGCCGCGATACCGCTCCTTCGGCTCCCGCGCCAGGGGCCCGTCGGTGACGAGCCACAGCTTGAATTGGCCGTAGACCGTCTCGAAGTCCGGCCGGCCGTCCTGTCCGTCATAGCTCCCGTACTGCTCCAGCGCCAGGGCGCGCAGATATTCCTCCAGGTCCACCTCACGTCTTGTGATCGTGGCTCCCGCCTCCATGGGCTGGGCCTCTTTCTCGGCCACGGCGGTGAAGCCCTCTATTTTTACTTCCCCCACGTCCTCCCCCACGACAAGGAGCGTCCTGTGTCCGTCGTCCTTGTAAGAACCGCTCGTCTCGCCGGGGATGCCGTATAGGAGGCACATCCATCCCTCATCGCCGTCCAGGCTCCAGCCGGAAAAGCCGCCGGTGTACAAAAGCCTTGTTTTGGCGTAGTCCAGGGGGAAGGTGATGTGGAGGACAGGCCGCGGCGCCTCCTGCCCCTCCGTTAGGGTATACCAGGGGTCCGTCAGGTCGTAGACCCAGGCCGTGACGCCGGTGAAATCGGGATAAGGGCTTTCGGCGGCGGCAAAGTAGCTCCCGTCGGCCAGCAGGTCCCGGTAATCCTCCCAGAAATCGGGGTAGTTCATGTTGACGCTGCCGCCCAGCTCGTCCCCGCCGATACTCCCCTTCCAGGCCCCCTCGTAGCCGCCGGCGTAATATCCGGCCAGGAGGGTCGTTTCCAGCTCCACGCCGTCCAGGGTCAGGACGGGCCGGCGGCGGCTCACCTCATAGAACCGCCCGATGAAGGGGTAGAGCGCCCGCACGGTCCGATCCTCGCCGGAGGTGTTTTGCAGGGTATAGCTGTCCCGTATCAGCAGCTCCGTGCCGTCCATGTCCCAGCCGGCGAAGTCCAGGGTGACGGACCGCTCCGCGCTGATGTCCTCCTGATCGTCCCGAAGGGTCAGGGGCAGGACCGGCCCCTCGTAAAGAAGGAAGCTCCGGGGTTCGTCCCCCTTGCCGCCCACGTTTGATTCGCCGGATTGGCCGCCGATGGGAAGGAAGTAGAAAGCGCCCACGCCGATCACCGCCACCGCGGCGCAGGCGGCCAGGGTCTTGACCAGCCGGCGGGGCCAGCGGCGGCGCCTTCTCGCCCGATCCTCCGCCGCCTCCAGGATCAGTTCTTCCTCCAGGCCGCCCAGGGCGGCCAGTAAATACGCGCATCTTTCACTCATAAGACGATCCCCTCCTTTTCCAGGGCGCGCCGGAGGCCGCCGCGCAGGCGGTTCAGCTTCTGAGCCAGCCGGTTGGCGGGGACGCCGCGGCTTTGGGCGATCTCCTTCACCGTGTCCCCGAACCAGTAGCGGCGGAGGAACAGCGCCCTGTCATCTTTGGACAGGGTCTTCAGCCACCTGTCCACCGCCTGGGCCGTCTGCCGCTCCCCGGACACCTCCTCGGCGCTGGGGGCCAGGGGCAGGCAGGCCTCCAGCTCCGGCGTCAGGGCCGTCAGCTCCCCCGCGCGAAAAGCGGCGGTATTCCCGCGCCAGCGATCCACCGTCAGGTTGCGGGTGATCTTCAGCATATACGCCTTCAGGGACAGGGGCCGCTGGGGCGGGATGGACTCCCACAGGCGCAGCAGTACGTCGGAGACGCACTCCTCCGCGTCCTGGTCGCTCCCCAGAAGCCTCCGGGCCAGCTCCCGACAAAGGCCGCCGTATTTCTCCGAAACCGCCGTCAGGGCGGACTCGTCCCTGGCCCAGAACAGCTCCACAAGCTTGGTATCCTCCACGCGCGCACCTCCTCAACTCGATTTGATCTGTAAAAAGGCCCTTTCACCCTGTAAGACGTATTCTGCCCGGTCCGTATTATGGGTACGGGCAAAAAAATTCCTCCCGTGAGGATTTTTCACACGGGAGGAGCTGGGATCAGTTGTTGGCGGCGGGCTCGTTATGGAGGAACTTCTCCAGGCGGTCAAGGCCCTTTTTGATGTTCTCCAGGCTGGTGGCGTAGCTCCAGCGGATGTGGTCGGTGGAGCCGAAGGCCGCGCCGGGGACGGTGGCCACCAGGCCGTGCTTCAATAGGGCCTGGGCGAAGTCGGAAGAGTCGTTGATCTTCTCCCCGCACAGGGTCATGCCGAAGGTGCGGCTGACGTTCATGAAGATGTAGAAGGCGCCGTCGGGGGGCAGGCAGCTGACCAGGTCCATGGCCTCCACCCGCTTGACGAAATATTCCCGACGCCTGGCAAACTCGGCGTGCATCTTCTCCACGCACTCCTGGCTGCCCTCGTAGGCGGCGATGGAGGCGTACTGGGCGACGTTGCTGGCGTTGCCGGTGGAGTGGCTGAGATAGGTGTCCATCAGCTTGATGATCTCGGCGGGGCCGGCGGCGAAGCCGATGCGCCAGCCGGTCATGGCGTAGGTCTTGGAGACGCCGTTGACGATGACCGTGCGCTTATAGAGCTCCGGGTCGATGGCGGCGGCGGAGACGAATTTGCCGTTGTAGACAAGGGTGGCGTAAATCTCGTCATCGATGAGGTAGAGGTCGTTGTCCACGATGACCCTGGAAAGCGCTCTCAGCTCCTCCTCGGAATAGAGCATACCGGTGGGGTTGGAGGGGTTGGTGAGGATGACGGCCTTGGTCTTCTCCGTGACGGCCTCCTGAAGCTGACGGGGACTGATCTTGAAGCGGGTGGACTCGTCGGTCTTGAGGATGACGGGGACGGCGCCGCACATGCGAATGGCCTCCTCGTAGGTGACCCAGTAGGGCGCGGGCAGGATCACCTCGTCGCCGGGGTTCAGCATCACGCGCATGGCGATGTAGAGCACATGCTTGGCGCCGGAGGTGACACAGATGTTTTTATTCTCGTACTTCACGCCGAAAGTCTTATCCAGATAGCCGCAGATGGCCTTCTTCAGCGGGGCCACGCCGGAGGAGGAGGTATAGTAGGATTTGTTGCCCTCAATGGCGGCGATGCCCGCGGCCTTGATGTGGTCGGGGGTATAAAAATCGGTCTCGCCGGCTCCGAAGCTGACCACGTCCACGCCCTGGGCCTTCAGCTCCTGGCTGAGAGCGTTGATGGCCAGCGTGGCGGAGGGTTTGATGGCGGAGGCGGCGGTTGATAAGCTTTTCATGGTGTGTTTCCCCTGTCTTATTATTGATTTTGTAGCCATTATATGCGCAATCCTGCATTTTGGCAAGTGAGAAAAGGCATTTTCATATGAATATGAATTTTTACGCGGATGTCACTTTCATAATTTGTGCATTTTAACACCTCTTTTTGGGGCTGTGCCGCTTTTCGGACGAGGGGCGGGGCAAAACCGCCGATTTTTAATCATTTTGTTGTTAATTGTAACCATTTGTTTGTTGTAAGATAGGCCGGAACGGATTACAATATAGGTGGTGGATCATGATCCGTTTTCAGTCCCTGAACGTTTGAAGGGAGGGAGTCAGGTGAAAAAAGCTTCTGTGGCGATCTACGCCGTGGCCGGCCTGCTGGCCGGTGTCCTGCTGACGCTTTTCACACTCTATACCCTGATCCCGTCGCTGACGCATGAGAAAACAGACGCGGCGCAGGACGCCGCCGCGGTGTCCAACGCGGAGCTGACCGAGGCCGCCCTGGAGACGGCGGAGAATTTGAAAAACGGCGATTTCAAGGCGCTGGCCGAAACCGTACACCCCGATTACGGCGTCGTCTTCTCCCCGTTCGCCACGGTCAATCTCGCCTCCAACCTCTCCTTTACCGCGCGGCAGGTGGAGAACTTTGAGGGCAGTTCCGCCAAGCTCATCTGGGGCGTTAGGCCCGACAGCGGCGAGCCGATCAGCATGACCGTGGGGGAATATCTGGCCAACTACGTGACGAACAAGGACTACACCTGCGCCCCTGTGGTAACGGTAAACTATACTCTGCGGGTGGGCAACGCCCGTGAAAACGTCACCGATATCTTCCCCGGCGCTTCCTTCGTGGACCTGTGCTATCCGGGCACGGAGGGGGCGGACTACGCCGACTGGTCCATCCTGCGGCTGGTATTTGAGCCCTACGGGGATGAGCTTCGTCTGGCGGCGGTGATCCATTCCGAGGCGACGGTTTGACTTCAAAAAGAAAAGATTGAAAAGGAGGCGCGCGTTGCCGCGTCTTCTTTTTTTACAAAGGCTGACAGATCCGGAACATTCTGGGCGGCGTATCAAACGGGCTGTGGGCGCAAATAATAGACTCGCATTTGAATTTACGGTCTTGGCTGACTGATCAGCAAAGAGCCAAATGAGGAGGAAGAACATGAAAAAAGCGATATATATTGTTCTGGCGCTGGTCTTCGCGCTCTCTCTGGCTTCCTGCGGCGCGTCCGACGCGGACAGGAGCGACAACACCAAGGACGGCGTTATCGGCGACGGACTTGACGATCTGGGCAAGGGCATCGGCGACGCCATGGATGACGTGGGCAACGGCATCCGCGACGGCGTGGACGATATCACCGGAAACAACAACGCCAACGGCAACGGGACAGGAAACGGCTCCGTGGGCAACGGCACCACGGGCGGCAACGCCAACGGCAACGGCAGCTACAGCTCCGGCAGCAGCGGCACCACCGGCATCGGCGGCGGTATGACCAACGGCGGCAGCACCGGAGCCACTTCCGACGGCGCCGGCAACGGGGCCTCCGGCTACGGCACCGGAAGCGGGAGCATGACCGGCGGACGGTAAACATTTCGGAAAAAGCCCTGACGGGCTTTTTCCGACAAGGGGAACGTGCGGGTAATTTTCTCTGAATTTTGCGAAATTCAGAGAAAATTACCCTGCTGTCGCCCTGCGCGCGCTGCAAAGCGGCACACTTGGGCAACAAAAGGAATTTTTTCCGACGCGCATGTCGCCGGAAAAAATATCGAATTTGAGCTTTTTGACAAATTGAAAGTCAGGAACAAGATTTGTTCCTGGCTTTTTTCGGGATAAGGATTCGCTCGGAGGTTGACAGCTGGGGGAAAGTGAAATATACTGAGGAAAACGGACGGAGGGCATCTGCATGGCGGAACTTCTGAAGGGCGCGCCGGTGGCGGCGGCGCTGAACGAGAAAACAAAGGCCGGAGCGGCCAGGCTTCGGGAAACAGGCGTCATCCCCACCCTGGCGCTGGTGCGCGTGGGAGAAAACGACGCGGATATCTACTATGAGCGGGGGGCCGTCAAACGGTGCGGCGCGGCGGGCGTGGAGGCCAGGAGCGTTGTCCTGCCGGCGGATGTGAGCGAGGAGGCGCTTTTACGGGTCATAGACGACCTGAACCGTGACAGCTCCGTCCACGGGGTCCTGATCTTCCGCCCCCTGCCCAGGCACATCAGCGACGCCAAAATTCGCGCCGCGCTCTCGCCGGAAAAGGACGTGGACGGCATCACCGACGGCTCCCTGGCCGGGGTATTCACCGGCAACGGGCAGGGCTTCTGCCCCTGCACAGCCCAGAGCTGTGTGGAGATTTTGGAGCACTACGGCATCGACTGCACCGGCAAGCGGGCCGTGGTCATGGGGCGCAGTCTTGTCATCGGCAAACCCGTCTCTCAGCTTCTCCTCTCCCGCAACGCCACCGTCACCGTCTGCCATACGCGCACCCGCGATCTGCCCGCGGAGACGAAGCGGGCGGACATCATCGTGGCCGCCGTGGGCCATTCAAATGCCCTAGACGGGCGGCACGTCTCCCCCGCACAGATCGTCATCGACGTGGGGATCAACACCAACGACGAGGGCAAAATGGTTGGCGACGTGGATTTTGAGGCGGTGGAACCCATCGTGGCGGCCATCACGCCCGTTCCCGGCGGCGTCGGCTCCGTCACCACAGCCGTTCTTGTCGCCCATACCGTCCAGGCGGCGGCAAGGCAGAATAATATTATGTTAACTTAGTCAAATAAGTTTACATAATATTTTCAGCATACTTACCGCATTTAGTTTACATAATTTTTTATCTATCGAAACATCCCGCCGGAAAGTCCGGCGGGATGTTTTATGTCTCTTTAGTGGAATGTTATGTCTACTTGCGGGTCAATTTTCCCAGGCGGTGTAATCGGCGTAGCCGTCCCCGTCGAAGGTGTAGCTCCTGCCGTCCACCTGGTAGACGCCGCCCTTTAGATACTCATCCTCCGCTGTCCTGTAACGCCAGCCGTTGGGATCGGCTGTCCATCCGGCGCGGGTGACGCCGTTCTGGCGGAGGGGAATGGACTGCGCCTTGCGCAGCTCGTTATCCTGGAAGTGCCACCACTCGCTGAAGAGGGTGCCAAGGCCGGCGGAGGTCATGTATTTTTGCAGGAGATTCGCGTTCTCGTTGTTGTTGTTCAGCACGGAATACCAGCTGAGATCGTGGATGGCCGTCTGCATTTCCAGCTCCTGGCCGGTATATATCTTCTCCAGTGTCAAATCCACGGCCACGCCCTGGTTATGGGTGGAGCCGGTCCTGGCCAGGAAGGAGCCGATGCCGTAGCGTCCGTCTGTCATCACCGTGTAGAAGGTGGGTCTGGGCTCGGCGGTTTCCGGAGCGGTCTCCGTTTCCGTGCCGCTCCCCTCCTGCCCCGTTCCGGCGTCACCAATCGGCTCCTCAACCGGCCTTGCAAGCCAGGCCAGGTAATCCACCCATTTGTCGCCGGCCATCCGGCTGTAGACCTCGTCAGGGACCTCGGTCTGTATGAGGCTCTCGGTCAGGTCATAGAGGAAGCGCGTGGCGGCATACGGCCTGTAGGCGTCGTATATTTTCAGCCTGTACCCGTCCTCGCGGGCCAACAGGGCCGCCTGAACGATCTTCTTCGCGGTGGGATACAGGAGCGGGACAAGGAAATTTGCCGGCTTGCGGACCTCCGTCTGTCCGGTGGTATACAGCTCCCGCAGCTCTTCATAATCGGGCTCTGTCTCCCCCCTTTCGGGCCTGACGGTACGCTCCTCCGTCACGGTGTAGTAGTCGGAGCCCACCTGCTCGTAGCCGGGGATCACCGTATTGGTGATGCCGGGGATGCCGTAATCGTGGACCATGTAGACGGCGTCGTAGCTGTTTTTGATGTCGTAGGAGACAAAATCCCCCATGTAGTCCGGCAGGTTGATGAGGCACCAGGCGCTGTCCACATATCCCTTGGCGCCGTCGGTGTAGATGAGGAAATACCCGTCCCGCTCCCCCATGACGCAGTAGGACTTGTCGGTTGTGGCGCGGCCCACCCTGGCGGTCCTGGCGGTATCGGACCAGATGTCCAGGTCTTTCTGCACCCAGACGGTGGCGTACATGGCGGTGGGGCCGGTGAAAAGGGACACCTCCGCCGGCTCCGCGGCAAATTCGCTGTCCGGCAGGGTATGTCCGCCCACGGCAATCACGCGGAAAAACTGGTCCGTAAAAGGCGCGAAGGGCCCCAGCGTGCAGGACAGCGCCTCCGCGTCGGTCCTGACCTCCAGGGTCTGCCACTGGCCCAGGGGGTCCTCGGTCTGGAGCTCGTACCGCTGGCCGCGGGTCTCGTTCCAGGTGAAGCGGTAATAGTTGTTTCCCAGGTCCTCCACCTGGAGCAGGAGCTTCGTACCGCGCAGGTCCTCGCCCGCCACGTCCACGCGGGCGCTGACGCGGCTTGAAAAGTCCACCTCGCCTCCGGGAAGGGCATAGGTGAGGAGAAAGGTGACGGTCTCCTCCTTGGCCGGCATGGGGATATCCGTGCCGAATGTGAGGGACGCCTCCCCGCCTGTGGTGCTGAAAAGCTCCGTCCCATCGGCGGAGGATACGGTATAGACCGCCCCGTCCACCGGCGTCCAGGTCACGGTCAGCACGTCCGCGTCGGCGTCAAGGGCGCTTTTCAGGTCGGAAAACGAGGGGAGCGCAGCGGGGAAAGCCGCCCTCATAGGCTTGTCGCAGGAGCGCATTTTCACGCCGCCGGGTACTTGATAAGCTCTCCTCGGCGTGACGGTCAGCGTCGCGCCGCCCTCAAGTCCCGAAAGGCTGGGGAGGGCGCATTGGTTCTCGGTAAAGGTCCCGGACCAGACGGTGCTCTTCCCGTTTTTCAGCTCTACCACGTAATCGCTGGCGTTTTCCGCCCGCGGCCAGGATAGGGTAAGGCCGCCGTTCTCGTCCTCCAAAAGCTTCACGCCCGACTGGGGAATGGTCGTGACGGCCTCATGACAGGGCCTTACGAAAAGGACATAGTACCCCCCTGCCCCGGCCG
Source organism: uncultured Oscillospiraceae bacterium (assembly GCA_947626845.1). GTDB lineage: Bacteria > Bacillota > Clostridia > Oscillospirales > Oscillospiraceae > RUG626. Next base: position 68,860 of record CANQTW010000009.1, read on the forward strand.
CCAGCAGGACGGCCAGGACGGAGAGCAAGATGAGTATCGTCCTCTTCTTCATTTAGCCTCGGTCATCTCCAGTATCTCCAGGGCGTCTCGTCATACGCCATGTGGAAAAAGTCGTATTGCATATGGCCCGCTTTCCGCTGCGCCATTTCCAGCTCCGGGTCGTACATGATCATCTCACCGTTTTCGGCGATCTCCACCCAGGCGTGGGGCACGGGGTTGCGATTGTTGACCTTTCCGGAGATCAGCACCGCGTCGAAGCCCAGCTGTCTTGCCAGGAAATAAAACACCGCGGAGAAGCAGTAGCAGTTGCCGCGCCTGGTGGAGAACATGGTGGTCGCCTCCTTCGCGGCCCAGCTAATATCGCCCATCTCGTAATAGTTGCGTCTGAGATAGGTGAAGTTGTCCCGTGTGTAATTATAGGCGGCGCGAAGCTTCTCCATGGGGGCCATGGAGGGCGTTATGATGCCGCGGAGCGTGTCTTTCACATACCGGTCAATGACGGGGTCACCGCTGGTGTAGCGCCCATCAGCGCCGAAATAGAGGCCGCCCACGTAAGCGTTCCGCAGGGGCATCCCGTCAGCGCCGATGTAGTAATAGTCAAGGCCGTTAAAATAGAAGCCCGCCGCTTTCACAAGGCTCTCCAAATCGGCTGAGACCCAGGGGCCGCCGTCGGGCGTCTCATGGGTATGCTCCACCGCGGCTTCCATGATATCATAATAAGCCCAATGGGTGGCGAAAAGGTCCGAAAACGGGGAGAAGAAAAGGTCCTTCATAAAATCGCGGTCAGGCTCCGCGCCGATGACTCTGTTGATGATGGTCACAGTCTCGGCCCGCGTAAGGTCGTTATCCGGCTTATATTTGCCGCCGTCGTCCCCGCGAATCCAGCCCATAGAGGCCGCGTAGGCCATTTCACGGGCGTAAGGGTGCTCCGCTGGCACGTCCGGAAGGGCGATATCCGGCGCTTCAAATTCCTTCCCCGCCCGTAGATACGTGACCATGGCCACAAATTCGGCGCGGGTGATGACCCGCTCCGGAGCAACGGTATCTTTGCCGGCGTCAAGGACGCATATGTACGCGAGATACCCGATGGCGTCGGCATACCAGGCGTCGACGGGCACGTCGGAAAAGGAGACACGCTCCGGTCCCGGCGAAACGATGAGCCGGAAAAGCATCTGCGCCGCCTCTGCCAGCGTGAGCTTCTCGTCGGGGTGGACGGCGCCGCCGCTGCCGCCCTTGATGAAGCCGCTGTGGTCGCCGCCCGCGGCGATAAGCTCCACGGGCGCAAACGACGTACCGAACATACGATCCTCAGACGCAAAACCGCCGGTCAGGGAGGCGCTGTTCTCCGCGGAAGGGGTCCTCCCCTCCTCCCATGAGCCGCCGGCGGCCAGGCATCCGGCGAAAAGGCTCGCCAGCACCGCGGCGGCCATAAGGATCGCCGTGGATTTTTTGAATAGATCATTCAACTGCATATACCGTCTCTCCTTCAGCGGTTTTCTCTGTGTATACCGTAAACCCGTCATAGTAGAGCTCGCCATCCTCGCCGTCCACCAGGCAGCTGGGGGAATAGCTGGAGGACTCCGGTTTTCCGATGGCCTTATACAGCTTGCTGACAGGACTGCCGATGAGGGAATTGGCGATGGCGATCTTCTCCTCCGTGGTCAGCTCCGGCGCGGGAGGCTCCGTAGGGGCCGTCGTTTCCGGGGTGGGCGGCTCCGTGGGAGGCGTGGTCTCCTCCGTGGTATCGGCCTCCGTGGGAGGCGTGGTCTCCTCCGTGGTATCGGCCTCGGTAGAAGGCGTGGTCTCGGCGGCGGTGTCAGGCGGCGTGGAGTCGGAAGGCGTGTCCTCCGTGGAGGGCAGAACGTCCTTGCCGGTCAGGTCGCCGGTGTCGGGTTCCGAGGTATCCTCTCCGGGGACTTTAAGCCCGGAAAGGCCGAGGCCGTAATCGGCGCTGTCGTCTGTCGCGCCGTCAACAGTCCCCGCGCAGGAGGCCAGCGACAGCGTCAGGGCCGCCAGGATCAGAAGTGCCGTTATCTTTTTCATATGTCTGTTCCTCCGAAAAATCAGAAGCTTTAAACGGCTTTATACGCCGTGAGAACGCCGTTGATATAAAAGGCCAGGCTCCAGGGCCCGTCTGTGGCGGGCAGGAGCGCGGTGAAGCCGTCCCGCGTAAGGACCGCCTCATAGACTCCGTCGCCGTTGGAGATATATACCGGGGAATCGTCATCAGGCGCCGCCGGAAGGGCCGCCGCGACGGTGGCGTAACCGGACACTGAGGCGTTGTCCGCGTAGACCCGCACCTCCCCCGCCGTCGGGGCCGGCAGTTCAAGCTGCCGCCGGGGGGCAAACAGCACCGGCGGGTAGTCCAGAAGATAGCCGATGTTGCGCTCCACCAGCTCCACTGCCACGGTGTCCGCGCCCAGCTCCGAGGCCAGGAGCAAATCGTACTGGGGCGCTCTGCTGAATCTGGCGCTGCCGAAGGAGGCGGCCAGGTACGGGAAAAGGGCGTTGCCAAAGGAGTCCCGATAGCAAAGCAGCGTTCCCTCCCCTGCGCCGGCGGTGTTGATGGTGATGCTGTCCGGCCTTGTGCCGCCGCTGCCGAAGGTATATTCCGGCGGGTCCGTGGGGACAATATCCGGCTCGGTGTCTCTCGCCGCGGGGTAGACCATGGCAAAGAGGTCTCCGGTATGGGCCTCCTGGGTAAAGTCCCCGGCAAAGAAACGGCTCTCCTTCCCCAGCGCGCCGTTGATGGCGTCGGCGGCCAGCGCCGCCCCCCGACTGGTCCAGTGGGAATCGTGGGCGAAATACAAGGTCTCCTCCTGGCCCTCAAAGACCGTGAAGAGGTCAAGATACTTTGTCCCCATACTGTCCAGTAGGGAGAAAAGCCGCTCCGCGTCCCGTTCCCCCTCTTTCAGGGCGGGAAGCATATGGCCGGGATAGAGGGAATTTTTGTTGGGGGCCAGGGTAAACACAAAGTCCATCCCCCGCTCCCGACAAAATTCCTCCAACAGGGCCACGTTTCTCGCGGCGGCATAAAGCTCCCGGTCCGTCAGGCCGTTGACGCCGGCGTAGTCATCCAGGGTCTCGGCGTAGTAGAGCCACCCGTCCCGTCCGGCGACAACACTGCCGGCGTTGACGGACCTGAAGACCCCGGCGGACAATTCGCGCCCCAAGGTGATCAGCTGATTGCGGCCAAAGAATCTGTCCTCCACATATCTCACCGTGTCCTGGGCCACGGCGGGATTTATCCCGTGCTCGTCTCTCAGCTCCGGCTTTTGGGCCAGGACCTCGTTGGGACCCGGCTGAGAGGGGCCCCATACCGCCATACCCACGGAGGGGATGAGGCACAGGAGCAGGATCAACGCCACGAATATGGCGGAAAGGGTTCTATCTCTCTTTTCCATCCCGTCACCTCAAAAACGCGCGTAGATAAAGGGCGTAAAGCCCCCCGCCGCCAATTCCGTCAGACACAGAACGAACAGCGCCGCATAAAGCCCCAACCGGAGGACCCGAAACCAGCCCGCGTCCCTCCGCCAGGGGAGCCTGTCCAGCCAGGGGAAACTGAAAAGCAAGCCCAATAACAGGAGGAATACCGTCCTGCCGTCAAAGGCCCGCAGCAGCAGCGCCGTCCCGGCGGGGGTAAACCGGAAGCCGGTAAACAGCGCGCCGATAAGGAAGAAGCCCTGCCCCGCGCTCTCCGCGCGGAACATCACGAAGCCCAACACCACCGCCAAAAGCGTATAGATATGACTGGCGGCGGCGCCGGCTTTGTTCCCGCGCCACCTTGGCACATCCAGCACCTTCAGGCTTTCCAGGCCCGCCAGCAGGCCGTGCCAAACGCCCCAAAGAAGATAGGTGAGGCCAAAGCCGTGCCACAGGCCGCACAGGGCAAAGACGGTGAATTTGTTCAGCGCGGTGCGGAGCTTCCCCTTCCGGTTGCCGCCCAGGGGGATATAGACATAGTCCCTGAACCAGGCGGACAGGCTCATATGCCACCGGCGCCAGAAATCCGTGACGGAAACGGCGGCATAGGGGTAGTTGAAGTTCTCCGGCGAGGTGAACCCAAACGCGCCGGAAAGCCCGATGGCCATATCGGAATAGCCGGAGAAATCAAAGAAAAGCTGAAGCGAAAAGCATATGGCGCCAGCCCAGGCGAGGCGCATATCCGCCGGACACGCGCCGGCGAAGACGGCGTCGGCCACAGCGCCCGCGGCGCCGGCAAGAAAGAGCTTTTTGGAAAGGCCCCGGATAAACCGGCAAAAGCCCTGGGCCGCCCGCTCCGCCGTGACGGTCCTGCCCGCCAGCTGGGGGGCGAAGTCGCGGTAACGGGAAAGAGGGCCGGAGACGATCTCCGGGAAGAAGGTGGCGTAAAGGAGGAAGCTTCCGAAGCCGCCGCCGGTTTTTCCCTGCTCTCTGTATGTATCGACGGCATAGGAGACGCACTTGAAGGCAAAGAAGGATATCCCCAACGGCGCGGTGAACTCCACAGGCGAAAGGGACGCGAAAAAAAGCCTTGTCCAAACGTCGCTCCCTGTAAGCCGGACCGCGAGCCTTTCAATGGTCTTGAAGAACACAAGCACGCCGATGTTGAGGGCAGCCGCTCCGATCATCGCCGCTTTTGCCCGCCGGCCGCGGGCGATCAGCCGCCCCAGGCCATATGTAAGGCCCGCCAAAAGCAGGACAAGCAGAAGATCAAAAAGCCTCCCCAGGGAGTAGAACACCAGGCCGGAAATAAGCAGGATCGCGTTTCGCGCCTTTTCGTTCCTCACCAGGACATAGAGGAGAAACACAACGGGGAAAAAACAAAACAGGAAAAAGGCCGAGTCAAAACTCACGAGCTCACCCTTCGCGCGGCTCTTTTTTGGCGTTCAGGCCAAGACACGCTATTTGTTATTATGGCCCTTTTTCCCGAAAATTGCAACATTTTTTTGCTGATTAGCAATATTTATCAATTTTTTGGCATAAAAAATCGTTTTATGTCAACTTGCATGTTAACATAAAGCGATTAATACCCTACTATGGTAAATCGGCAAAAGATCACACACGTCTGTACTGCCGGACGCCCTCTTTGAAGATGTCGCCGCCGTGGGCGTCTATGCCCACCAAGAGGGGCATCTTCTCCACCTCAAGGCGTTTGACGGATTCACAGCCCAGCTCCGGGAAGGCTATCTCCTCCATGGAGAGGATGGACTTGGCGATGAGCGCCCCCGCGCCTCCCACGGCGCACAGATATACGGCCCCGTTTTTCACGATGGCCTCGCGCACGGCGTCGGAACGGAGGCCCTTCCCGATCATCCCCGCAAGGCCCAGGTCGAGAAGCCTGGGGGTAAAGCCGTCCATGCGGCTGGAGGTGGTGGGGCCGCAGGCGCCGGTGGGCAGTCCGTCGTGGCCCGGCGTGGGGCCGGCGTAATAGATGACGGCGTCTTTGATGGCAAAGGGCGCCGGCTCGCCGGCGTCCAGGAGGCGGAAAATGGCCATGTGGGCCTGATCGCGGGAGGTGTAGACGGTCCCGGAGAGCAGCACCCGATCTCCAAAGCGCATTTTCGGCGCGTATACCCGAAGCTCCTCCGTCCTGATGTCAAATACGTTCTGCAACGGTCATTCCTCGCTTATCTCAAGTCTGGAGCCGATCTCCTCAAGCTTCTCCCCCGCCGATCCCAGGGCGGCCTGGATACCGGAAAGCCGCGTGGAGATCGTCATAAGCTCCCCCTCGGCCTGGGTGGCGTTGATCTTCACATCGGCGCACAGGGCGTCGTACTCCCGCTTCACCGAGCGCAGAAGCTCCCGCGCCTCCTCCAGGGCGGCGCAGATCTCCTGGCGCTGTCCGCTGGCGCTGTCGGACTCCCCCGCCGGCGCGGATGCGCGTTCCTCCAGCTCCCAGAGGCGCTCCTGGAGCGCCTGGTTTTCACGGCTCAGGGCGTTTCGCTCCGTGGCAAGCGACTCGATATAGTCGATGACGTCCTGCCGGTCAAAGCCGCCGAATACCCGTCCCCTGAAATTGCCTTTTTCCTGCTCCACGGAATATCACCTTTCTCTCTGTACGATAGAGTCTGGATCGCGCTGGAAAACTCATTTCTGCTGTTTACGTCCCGCTTTCCCCGCCGGAGCGCTGGCGCCGGAATCCGGTTTCTTACTGGCAAAAAGCCACGCGACTATGCACAGGGGAACAGCCGCCAGAAGATCGAGGACAGAGTGCTGTTTGATAAAGACCGTGGAGACGGAGATCAACACAGCCGTCACGGAAAAGGCCAGACGCCAGACGGGCGTTTTGAAGTCCCTGCTGTCCCAGGCCGCGAACATCACCGCCGCCGAGCCGATCACATGGATGGACGGGCAGACGTTGGTGTTGGTGTCAAATTCATAAAACCGCGCGATGAACCGGGTGAACAGATTGTCCCGCTCAAAGGTCTGGGGCCGGAGCTGCTGGCAGTTGGGAAAGAGCATGTAGATCAGGATCGCCGCGGTGTAGGAGAGGATGATGAACCGCATCATCCTTTTGAACGCCTCCGTGTCCCGCAGGAGCGTATAGAGGAGCATCCCCACCAGAAAAACGAACCAGAACAGGTACGGGATCAAAAACAGCTCGCAAAACGGGATGGCATCGTCCAGGGCGCAGTGGACAGGCGTATAGCTGTCCCTGATCCATAGCCGCTCCACCGTCAGGAACATCAGGCCGTAAACAGGCCAGAAGAGAAGGTATTTCAGGTGTTCAAACTCCGGCGTGTTCAATTTGCTGAACCGGAACTGCCTGTAATCTACAAGCGCCGTTTTACCGGTTTTTATGGTCTTGTTCACTGGCTGAGCTCCTCATAAATGCGCTTTGCGCCGTTGGGCTGGTCGTAGCTCCGCAGAGCCTGCCGCATCTTCTCAAGCTCGGCGTCGGAGGCCAGGAGCCGGAGGCATTTCGCGGTCAGGCGCGGGATGGACGGGTCGGTGATAGCCGCCCCGATCCCGGTAAAATAGTCCATATTATATTTCTCACAGCCGGAAACGGCGTCCACAAACACCATGGGCAGGGTCTTGGCCGCCGCCTCCGTAACGCCGATACCGCCGGGCTTTGTCAAATACAGGTCGGCGGCGTCCATGTAGAGGGAAATGTCGTCGGCGTAGCCCACAATATGTACCCGCTCGTTTTCCTTATACTGCTGGACCAGCTTCTCCTGAAGGCGCTCGTTGGTCCCGCAGATGACCGAGACCTCCAGGTCCGGCGGAAGCTGGCGCGTCAGCTCCTGCAGGAGGTTCACAATGGGGCCGCAGCCCATACTGCCGCACATCAGCAGCAGATGCTTATGCTGAAGGCTGATATGGAGCTTGGCCTTGGCCTCCTCCTTTTCTATGCCGGTCCAAAATTCCTTTCGGACGGGTATGCCTGTGACGACGGCGCGCTCCCGGAACTGTTCATTGTCCCGGTATACCCCGTCCAAGGAGCCGCAGGGCAGGAAGTGCTTGTCCACCAGGCAGAACTCCGTCCCCGGACAGCAGGTGTAGTCCGTGGCCACAAAGGCCGTCTGCACCGGCAGGGGCGTCTTTTTCAAAAGCTCCGACAACATGAGCGCCGAGAACATATGGGTACAGATAACGGTATCATATCCGCCGGTCTCAATGGCCTCCCGCAGACGTCCCGTTCCCTTTTTCAGGAGCCAGATCATAGGGGAGCCCTCTTTCAAAAAGCCGGGATGCTCCTCGTTGACGCGGTAGCCCCACCGGAAAAAGCCGGGGAGATATCTGTACATAAAGCTGTGGCCCCAGGACACGAACCGAGAGACGCCAGGAGATACAAACGCGAGGCCGTCGCGGATATCGCACCGCACTCCCCGGTCCTCAAATGTCTCCCGTATGGCCTCCGCGCAGGAATTATGTCCCTGTCCTGTGTTGCAGCTCAAAATGATTACTTTATTCATAAGCTCTCTCTTTTGCCTTTTCTCTTTCAAGGATACGCATGAGCTTGGGGCGGTTGTAGCGTTGAATGATGATATCGGGGAGATTCCCCAGCAGATAGAGGATTGAGATGACCCATCCCCATATCCCTTTCCAGATGAACACGCATCCAAAGCCCAGGATGCACAGCAGACCGTGAATCCATTCCGCCACGCAGGTCTCCTGGATCATCCGCTCCATCTGCTCCACCGTCGCGTTCTTGGGGCGCTTCTTGGAGGGCATAAGCTGGGGGAAGATGGCGCTCATATCCGGCACCTTTTCCTTCCAGCGGCGCACGCCGACGCGGTTGTATATCTTTCCCCCCTGCTCCCACCGGTACAGGCGGAAGGGAAACCTGCCGGCACAGAACAGCTTTTTCGGCATCAGCCGTCCCAGAAGGAACCCGGACGCTCCGATCAGGGCGAAATAAAGAAGACACCTGACAAGCCTCATCCCGCCACCTCCGCGGTGTGCTGAAAAACGCGCATTTCCTCTTTTAAAAAGCAGATATATTTCCGGAAGATCGCCGCGCAGACGGTCCGTTCCTCCTCAGGGAGCTTTTCCATGGCCCTCCGTTCGGCGTTAAAAAGAGGCCGTACAACACCCTCGCCGTACCGCTTCCCCGCTTCCGTAAGAGATATTTTTTTCCTGTTTCGCGTACCCGGTATCACCGTGAGAAAGGCAAAGCCTTTTCGTACCATATTGGTGACGATGGTATTGACCGTCTGTTTGGAAAGGGACAGCATACCGCAGATATCCTGCTGAGAATAGCCGCCGTCCAGAGCGATCAGCGCGTACCAGACCCAGAACTCGTTTTCCGACATGCCAAACCGGCCAACGGCGCTCCGGTATATGCCGATGAAGTCCTGAATCTCCAGATTGAGCATTTCCAGCTGTCTGCCGTCCTTCTTCACGCGCGTCCCCCCTCCGTACCGTCAATAGAATCCGAAATAGGACTCTCCTATTGTAGTCCAACTCAGACAACTTGTCAATAATTTAACGTATCCGTATAACCATCTTATTATTAAATAATCTTATTTTTCATAAAAGGCGGTGAAGCGTCCGGCCCCACCGCCTTTTTATGAAACGGATGATATTTCGTTTCCAGCCGAATCGGCTCAGTCCGCGTCCGGCGGCTGGCCGTCGTGGGCGGGCCACTGGCAGCCGGTCAGGGCCATATCGGAAAAGATCGCTTTGAAGGAGGAGTCCTCCGGACTGCATGCGTAGATGCCGAAACGCACCTCGCCGGTGGCCGCAAAGAGGTGGCACACGCACATCTGGGAGAAGTTCACCCCGTCCTGGGAGCACTCCAGCCGAAAGTCGTCCTCACGGCGGCTCAGGCGGTACCACATGGATTTGACGGAGGCGTCGATGACGGTGGTGGCCCAGTCAGACCAGCCGTTGTTGGTGACAACGCTCCCCAGGTGCTGGAATCGCTCGTTTTCGTACTCAACGGAGGCCTTCAGCCAGTTCTCGCTGTCCAGATACAGGATGACGCCGCACTGGTCGAAGCGCCGCTTGCTGTCAAAAGAGGTTTTCACCGTGAAGGAGAAATACTTCTCCCCTGTTTTCATCTGAAAGACCGGTGCGTTGTCGTTTCGGAAATGGTAGTAGGTCCTCTGCCACAGGTCCGTATGGGGCTTTGTGACCACCTCCACCGCGCCGTCCCTGACAAGGAAATCGGCGGGGTATCTCGTCCACTCAAAACTGCCAATATCCAACATGGTATTCCTCCTTAAAGCTTTTCCCTCAAAGCTCCCTGTTTTCCCGATTTTCGGCGGTTCCCGCCCATTTTGGGCGCTCACGGCGGCGCCGCGTCCGCGCTCTCAGCTTTCATATGTGCGCGCCTCCAGGAAGGAGCATACCTTGTCCACCGCGGCGGATAAGGCCGCGCCGCCGAAGCCGTGGCCGGCGCCGGGGATCACCGTCAGCTCCGCCCGCTCCGGCCCGTAGGCGGCAACCGCGCCGTCGATATACTTTTTCAACACCAGGGCGTCCCTGTCGCCCCAGACGACGCAGACATCCCCGCCATACGCGCCGATGACCGCAAAGGGATCGAGCTTTCGGATGGAGCGGATATATTCCGCGCCAATGGAATACCCCATCAGCGGCGTATCCTGTACAGGGGCCGTGCGCCAGTCGTCGGGGATATTGAAGGCCGGAAAATACATGGCCAGGGCCGCGATCTCCTCCTTCAGCTCCGCCGCGGCCAGCGCCGCGACAAATCCCCCCTGACTGCCGCCCAGGAGAAATATCTGTTGCCCGTCCACATACGCAAGCTTCCCGATATTATCCACCGCCGCCGACAGGTCCTCCACCATGGTGTACGGCGTATACTCCGAGGCGCTCCGGCCCGTGCTTTTGCCGCCCGCCTGGGCGCCGCAGAAGTCAAAGGCATAGCACACATACCCACGGGAGGCGAACCGGCGGCATTCCGTGAGAAAATCCGTAAAGTGCCCGTTAAAGCCGTGGCAGAGGATCACCGCGGGATAGACCCCCTCCGCCTCCGGCCTCCAGAGCTGCCCGTACAGGGCGATCTCACGGCCCCGGCTGTCGGCGTACTCCACCGTATGCCCTTCCGTCTTGACCGTATACGCGAAATCATCGGGCAAAACCCTAATTTTTCTGTCCACAGAGCTCTCCTCCCCGCGCCCGCAGGCGCTCAATATCCCCGCCGCGGTCAACAAGGCCGCAAGGGCAAAAAGAAAACGTTTTGATCTCATCTCCGGCCCCCCAATTAAGCCCTGTGAAAACTTTATCATCATTGGCCGGCTTTGTCAACGCCCCTCCCCCGCCGCCGCGGCGCGCTCTTAAAATTTTTACTTGACATTTTTCAAGGAGCTATCTATAATATACAACGCATCGGGGTGTGGCGAAGCTTGGTATCGCGCTTGGTTCGGGACCAAGAGGCCGCGGGTTCAAATCCCGCCACTCCGACCAACGCCGTCGTGAAGACCGCGATGGCTCAGCAAAAGGCAACCGTCAAAAGGCGGTTGCCTTTTATTTTAAATCCCAAGTTGGCTTTGTGTTTTCGGTCAAGTCGCTATTTAATTTCATATAAGGCTTCAAGTTAAAATTCCCTTTTCCACCTTCTCCCGCAACCGGGGATGGGAAAAAGGGTACTTATTGGGTGAAGGGCCCTGAAAGAAAAAAGAAAGGAGGCGAAGGCATGGAGGACGAGGCGATCATCGAGCTCTATTTTGTCCGGGACGAGCGGGCGCTCCGGGAGACGGAGGCCAAGTACGGCCCCCTCTGCCGTCAGGTGGCGGGCAACATCCTGGGTTCCCCCCAGGACGTGGAGGAGTGCGTCAACGACGTCTACCTGGCGCTTTGGGACGCCATCCCCCCAACAAGGCCCCGGAGCCTCATGGCCTTCGCCTCCGGCATCACCCGCCGCCAGGCCCTGAAAAGGCTCCGCCACGACACCGCCGGGAAGCGCTCCGCCGGGTGCCTGGTGCCCCTCTCAGAGCTTGCGGAAGTCCTGCCGGATGAGAGCTTCAGACCTGAGGTCGAGGACGGGGAGCTGGCCCGACTCATCGGGCGCTTTCTCAAAGAACAGAGCCCGGAGGCCCGGTGCGTCTTTGTCCGCCGCTACTGGTACTTCGACTCCGTGCGGGACATCGCCGGACGGTACGGCTTCAGCGAAAACAAGGTGAAATCCCTCCTGTTTCGCGGACGGAACCGTCTGAGAGACTATCTGAGAAAGGAAGGTATTTCCATATGAACATACCGAGGATCGCCGACGTCCTGGGCCTCATTGACGAGGACCTGCTGGACGCCGAGCTTCCAAAGAGACGGCGCGGCAGGACCGTCAGATTTTTGCTTGCCGCCGCCTGTGTGTGCCTCGTTCTGGGGACCATCACCGCCCTTGCCGCCGGGGCGGGGACCACGCTTTTGGCGAAGTTCCGAAAGGGGGAGGACGGCGGCTTTGAGTCCGGCTACGACATGGCTGCCCAGCTGACGCCCTTCCCGGAGGAGGCCCTAACTGGGGACATCCGGGAGGTCCCGGCGCTCATCCGCCGGCAGATTGAGGAGGCCACCCCCTGGTCAAACCAGCTCCCCAACGTCTATATCCGTGAGTTCGATACCTCCGCCAAGGCCATTGAGTACGTGGGCCTTGAGGAGCTCCGGCCCATCCGCTGGGATGTGGAGGAGACGGGGACAACTCTCTCCGTCTTTGGGGGAAAGCGGGGGGAGATCGCCAGTGTGAGCATTATGACCTACTGCCGGAGGGGGGAGGTGCGCCTCCAGTCCCAGGCGTGGCTGCGCACGGAGAAAGGCGGCGCGGACGCCGCCCTTGGCGTTCGCACCACGGAGGATGTGGACTACACGGAGGAGAGCTTCACCGCCGCCGGGGGCTTCACCTGCCATGTGATCCGTTCCACCGCCCTGGAGAGCGGCAATGTCACCTATGACGGCTATATCGTCCGCGCTGGCATCCTCTACACCCTACACGCCGCCTACCCGCCCTCCGCCGAGGCACAGGCCGACGGGCTTCTACACACCTGGGCCGACCAGTTTGAGCCGGAAACGAGGTGAAAAAGGTCTGATGAGGAAACGACTTTTAACAACTGTCCTGGCCGCGCTTCTCCTTTTCTCCCTCTCCGCCTGCGGGGAAACGTCATCGGAAAAGAACATTGAATTGGATTTGGATGCCATCGCCCAGGCCCTGTGCGCCAGCGGGTATTTTTCCGGAGAAATGGCTATGATGGACCCCGAATCGGTGCCTGAGCTTTTGCTCCTGGATGGGGACAGGGTCGAGGCATCGACAGAGGACTTGGTGGACGCCAGATACTACGGCGTGACGATAGGTATTTCCGCCAATCAGTTTATTCTGCTTGAGGGAGCCGATTCAAAGGCGGCGGAGCGATTGGAAAAGGCGCTGAGAACCTACGCCGAGGACCAGAGAACGGGGTTTGAGCTCTATCTTCCGGAGCAGGCGGCGCGGTTTGAGGACTTCATCCTGGAGCGCCAGGGCAGATATCTCCTCTTCGCCATAGGGGAGGACCGTGAGGCGCTGTCCAACCTTTGCCGCCAGCTTATGAGCGGTGAGGCATAAAATAGATCACCAGTTCACCGTCCACGCGGGCAAATTCCCCGTACCCCTGCCCTTCCAGGAGCTTTATAAGATTTTCAAGGCCGTTTTCTTTTCCGCCGGTCTCATATTTTCTGTACTCATGGGCGGCGTTCAACCGCAAAACGATATACTCCGTCTCCAGCAGATGCTCCTTTGAGCCGTAGCGGACGTCATAGAGCACGGGCCTGCGCGACAAGTGGGCCGTGTAGAAGGTTGTAGCCGAGACGGAGGCGTCCGCCGGAATCCTGTCCAGGGTATCGCGGATGTTCTGATAATAGGCGTGATACCGGACCGCCCGCGCGGGATATGATACCGCCACGGGAACCACCGCGCCGGCAAAGTACACGGCGCTGACGGCGGCGGCTCCGGCAAGGCCCAGAAGCCTCTGCCAGTCGATCTTCAGCTCCGCGCTGTTCACCACGGTGAGATACATCAGGAACGCCGTGGTGCCGAAGGTGTACTGAAAGAGGATGTCGTGCTGATACCGGTAGTCGGACATGAGATTCACCAAAAGATAGGGGATCAGCAGAATATACCGCTCATACCGGCGGGTCAACAGCGGGAGCCCCAGCAGCGGCAGCAGCGTCATGGCGATAAAGCCGAGCTTCTCCGCGTCCACGCACTCATAGACCGCCTTCAGGGGAGAGAGGATCACCGCCTTGATGACTGTCACCAGCGAGCTTGACCCGTCGTACATGAAATTATCGTATCTGTATGTCATCACGCCGTCACCGCTTTTCGCAAGATACCCGGTGACCAGCGTAAACCACCCCAGGGCCGCGCCTAAGAGGGCGAGCCCGGTGACAAGCCCGCGGGCCTCCTTCCCCCTGAAGCGCAATACCGTTCTGACCGTCAGCCACAGGCCGGTCACCGCCACATAGACCGCCGCGTCCTCCTTCACCGACAGCGTGAGCACGGCGGCCAGGGCGGTGAGGACAGCATTTTTTCTGTCGATGCCGTAGAACAGCCAGAGGAGCAGCGGCGTGAGAAAGCAATTTTCATGGAGATCGTACCCCGTGCCGCCGGAGAACGCCGGATAGAGCAGCAGGACGGCGCAGATGAGCGTCCTCTGGGCGCCGGACAGCCCGTGATGGCGGCCCAGGAGCCACAGGGGGATCACCGCCGACGCGATCACCGCCGCCTGGAGGACCTGCAGGACGGCGGGCGCGGGAAAGAGCATGTACAGGGGCAGCATCAGATAATATACCGGCGACACATGGACGGCAAAATGGGACAGCGCCCCGTCCCGCTCCAGGGTGGTCAATGGCAGGCCGGTGGTCTTCATGCTGTAAAACATCTGGGAGAAGATGCCGAAATCGTAGGTGGGCGAGCTGAAGCTGGCATACCGTCCCACCGTCCAGGCGGAAACGAACAGGAAAAAGGCGGCGGTCAGCCCCGCCGTGACCCAGCCCCAGGCCCGATGGGCTTTCCTCGGTTCGGCGGCGGGTTCAGGGCTGGCGTCCCAGCCAAGAGCGCCGTAAAGAAGCAAGAGGGCCAAAATCAACGCGCACGCGGCCAGAAAGGCCCAGGTGAAGGAGGCTGTCAGCGCGGCACAGGCGAGAAGGGCGCATACCGCCGCGATCCCCCACCGTTCCGCCCTTTTCGCATGGACAAAAAACGACGTCACGGTCAGAAGGGCAAACACGCCGCAAAAAATGAGCATGATGCGGGCAAAGGACATCCCCGCAAGGCCCTCCAGCCCCTCCAGCGCCCGAAGCTCTTTCGGGAGGAGCAGGAACTCCGTCAACGCCGCCGTCAGCCAGGAGAGGACGGCACGGCGCAGGATATCCGGCGCGGAATTGGTATTTCTTTTAGACACAAAAACACCCCCTGTCCACACATGGTACAGGGGGTGTCTTTCAGAAAATCGGTATGTTTCTTACAAATCTCTTTCAGTTTTGGGAGGCTCCACGATTTTGGGCAGCTCCACCACGGCGTTGAACTGGTCGCCGTCCACAGCTACGCGGAAGGAGCCGCCCACAGACTCGGTGTAGGTCTGGGCGATGGCAAGACCCAGGCCGCTCCCCTTGGTGGAGCGGGCCCTGTCGCCGCGGGCAAAGCGCTGTACGATCTCCTCCGGGGTGAAGTCCATCTCATAGGAGGCCGTGTTCACCATCCGGACGGTGTAAACGTCCTCCCCTTCTCGAACGTCAATAAAGATTCTGGTGCCCTTCAGCGCGTACTTGACGGCGTTGCCCAGAAGGTTGGCGAATACCTGATGCATCCTGGCCCCGTCGGTGACGACAGGAAGGGCGTCCGCCCCGTAGCTTCGTTTGACCGTCAACCCGGCGGCGGTGATCTGGTCGTCAAAAAGCCCGACGGTCTGCTCTATAAGCCGCACAAGGTCGATCTTCTCCCGCTTCATCTCCTGCGCGCCGCTGGACACCTTGGTCAGCTCAAAGAGCGACTCCACCAGGTCGTTCATATACCCCGCCTTCTGATGGAGACGGCGCAGCTGCTCCCGCCCCTCCGGGGAGAGCGTCTCCTGTTGCAGAAGCTCGCTGTAGCCCAGGATGGACGTCAGGGGCGTTCTGAGGTCATGGGACACGTTGGCGATCAGCTCCACCTTGAACCGCTCGCTGGTGACAGCCGTGCGTACGGCCTCCTCATGACGGGCCTGAAGCTCCAGCAGCTGTTCCTCCGTGCGGGAGAAGGCCCCCTCCCCCACCGCGACGGGCTTGCCCTGCTGAAAGCTATCCAGCTGCCCCGCCAGATGCTCCAGCCCTTTCCCGTATCTCCACAGGCAGATAAGGCTCAGCGCCCCCGCCGCCAGGAAGCCCATGACCGCCAAAAGCCAGTGCCCGAAGACGGAGATCCCATAAATCCGGCGCGTCCGCGCCCACCAGAAGGCCTGCCAGCCCGCGCCCACAAGCGGCAGAACGATCCAACCGGTATAGAGCAGGAGCACCCGCGCCGGCCTCCCCATACGCCCCGCCATACGGGCGGCCAGGCACCAGGCGAGGGAGAACCTTGCCCGCGCCCAGCCCCAAAGCTCCCTCGCCGCCCACAAAAGGGCAAGGCCGGCGGGGATTCGGACGGCATGGGTGCTCCAGAGCCGATCCCATCTCTGCTCCAGGGCATAAAAGTGCGGGGCGGTCACCGTCAGCATAAGGGCCGCCAGGGCGAAGAGGAAGAAAACGCCGTCGGGGCCGAAAAGCGGCCTTTTCTGCCGGAGCAGGAAAATCCCCCCAAAGGCCGTTCCGGCGGCGGCAAAGCAGAGGACGAAGCCGATGACCCTCCCGATCTCCAAGCTCTCCCCTTTTGTTTCCGGTTCAGGTTCCCGCGCCGGCGTGTTTGTCGTTTCGGGCCGATCCTCCCCGATCACACCCCTGTCCACGGCGCTGCCGCTTGCCGTCCACGCAGTATCGGGCGTCGACGTGTCCGCGGTATCCATATGCTCCGTGGCTTCGATATGATACGGACCGTCCTCCCTGACCGCCCCCAGGCCAAAGCTCCAGGAGACAGCCGCTGTGAGGAGCAGCAGGAACGCCATCCACTCACGGTGCTTCAAAAACATACCCGATCCCCCAAACCACCTTCAGATATTCCGGCTTTTTCGGATTCAGCTCTAACTTCTCCCGGATGCGGCTGATGTGCACCATCACCGTATTCTCCACGGCATAGGCGTCGCTCTCCCACACCCGCTCATAGATCTCCTCTGCGGAAAAGACCCGACCCGGATGGGACATCAGCATCTGCAGGATCTTATACTCCGTGGCGGTGAGCCTCACCTGTTCGCCCCGGACGATCAGCTGTTTCGCGGCGGTGTCCAGCACAATGTCCCCCACCGCGATCCGGTCCTCGCCTCCCGCCTCCCGAATGGAGCCCAGGGTATCATACCGCCGGAGGAGCGCCTTGACCCTGGCCAGAAGCTCCTGCCGGTAGAAGGGCTTCACCAGATAGTCGTCCGCTCCGGCCTCCAGCCCCAGCACCCTGTCGGAGCCCTCCGCTTTGGCGGAGAGCATCAGGATCGGGATATTATGGCTCTCTCGGATACGCACGGTGGCCAGGATGCCGTTGCACTGGGGCATCATCACGTCCATGATGATCAGGTGCGGGCTTTCCGCATCCACGATCCGGCAGGCCTCCTCCCCGTCATGGGCGGTGAGCACCCGGTACCCCGCCTGCCTCAACGCGGTCTCGATGATATTGACAATGGAAAAATCGTCGTCCACAACGAGGATCAGATAGTCTTCAGCCATAACGCCCTCACTTCGTCAAATAAGTACGTCCAGTGTAGCACATTTTTCCCCGACGCGCAACTTTCTTCTTGCCGGAAACGCGGCTCTTGACAGCCAGCACACGCTGTGCTATTCTTTTAGCACACAGTATGCTAAAAGGAGAAACGGTATGGCCGGGGACGCGGAGCTGATTCATGACGAAATGAGCGGCAAGATCGTGGAGGAGGCCGCGCGGCTGGCGTTCAGCGAAGGGGCCGGAGAGGTCACGGTACGGAGGATCATTCGCGCCCTGGGTGTGACGAACCGCGTATTTTATAACCGCTTCCGCAACGTGGAGGAGGTCTTGGGGATCGTCTATCAGAACATGGTTCTGGAGATGCGCCAAGGCATTGTGGGTCACTTTGACCCGGAGGGCGACTTTTTCGCACAAATCACGGACATCGCCGCCGGCACGCTGAGCCTTTCCTACAAGCTCAAGCTGGGTATGAATCAGTATATCTTTATGCAGGACAGCCTCTCCGCGGAAAACTACCTCTGGTGGCGTGAGCGCATCCTGGAGTATATCGAGCTTGGCAAAAAACGGGGCGTCGCAAAGCCGGAGATCGACTCCGAGACCATGAGCTACGCCATCTGGTGCTTCATTCGGGGCTTCAACACCGACGCCCTGGCCAGGGGGATCTCCGAGGAGAAGGCCCTGCGGGATTTCCGCTATTCCTTCGGGGTACTTCTGGACGGCATGAAAGCCGTTTGACAACGGTACACACGGACGCCGCCGCGCGGCGGCGTTACATTTACGCATCTCAGCACGCCATGTGCTGAAAAAGGAGGAAACTATGGCTGTAAAGATCATCACGGATTCCGCGTCGGATATCTCCCAGGAGCGGGCGAAGGAGCTGGACATTCAGGTGATGCCGCTGACAACGGTGTTCGGGTCGGAGGAATATCTTGACGGGGTGACGCTGACGAACCGGGAGTTTTATGAAAAGCTCATCGAGACCGGCGAGCTGCCTCACACCAGTCAGCTGACGCCCTTTCAATACCGGGAGGCGTTCAGTCGGGCGGCGGATGATGGAGACGGCGTAATTTATATCTCCCTCTCCTCCAAGCTCTCCGGCTCCTGCGCCAGCGCTGTCGCCGCGGCGGCGGAATTTGACGGGAAGGTCAGCGTGGTGGACAGCGAAAACGTGTGCGTCGGCCAACAGCTTCTTGTACTGTACGCCGTCAGGCTCCGTGACAGCGGCCTGGACGCCTCCGCCATCGTTAGACTGCTGGAGGCGCGGCGGGGCGATGTCCGCGTCTTAGCGCTGCTCGATACCCTGGAATACCTGAAAAAGGGCGGGCGCATCTCCCCCACCGTGGCTTTTGCCGGGGAGCTTCTGGCTATAAAGCCCGTGGTGGCGGTGGAAAACGGCGAGGTCGTCCTGGTGGGCAAAGCCAGAGGCTCCAAAAACGGCAACAATCTGTTGACACGGTTTGTGGAAAAAAGCGGAGGCATTGATTTTGAAATGCCCTACTCCCTGGCGTACAGCGGTCTGGACGACACTCTTCTCCAAAAATATATCCGCGACAGCGAGGCGCTCTACAAGGGCCGCGCCGGCAGTCTGCCCATCTGTACCGTGGGAAGCACCATCGGGACCCACGTAGGACCGGGCGCCATCGCCGTGGCCTTCTTCGCTTCAGCGTCGTCGCCCGTGATTTGATTTCCTGAAAATCTTGCCATGAACGGCGTAGGGGCGGCTGTCCCCGGCCGCCCGTGCATCGATATTGATCCGGATAAAAACAAAGGACGGGCCGCCTGGAGGGACCGTTGCGATAGGGAAACAATGTGAACCGGGGGCAAGGTGGTACGGCAAACCGAAAAGACGTAGTTGAAACTCGACTACGTCTTTTCGGCTTTTTTGTATTTGTGAGGAATTGGAATGGTTTTTTCGGAAATCGATTCCATGCGGCGATGCTTATTGAGAAAACCGCAATGATCTTCAGCGCAATGTGCAGGGATAAATATAAGCCGAAATAGGTGTTGCGATGAGAGCACGCTACCAGACCGAGCAACAGACCCATATATTAAAAATCATTCAATTATCTGTTGGACATTCACGTCAGTAGGGGTGTGCGGAAAACTTTCCGAAATGCTCTCGCACATTGGTCAGTTTTGTGCGCGGGGTGTATGGGCGGAATATAAAGAGGGAAAAACGCAAATCACATGATTGCATTTGCAATCAGAATGTGTTATACTATACTCACAACGAAAAGTCTAATGGTGTGAAGTCAAGAATGCAATAAGAGAAAATTTGCGAAAGAAGTACCCCAAAAGAGTAGTAACT
>CANQTW010000010.1 GCA_947626845.1 uncultured Oscillospiraceae bacterium
GACGAGAAGAAGGCCGTGTCCATGATCGACCCCCGCAACCTGGACACCCTGCTCCATCCCCAGTTTGACCCCGCCGCCCTGAAGAAGGCAGAGGCCATTGGCCGCGGCCTGGGCGCCAGCCCCGGCGCCGCCTGCGGCAAGGTGGTCTTCACCGCCGAGGACGCCAAGGAGTGGAAAGCCCGCGGCGAGAAGGTCGTCCTTGTCCGTCTGGAGACCAGCCCTGAGGACATCGAGGGCATGAAGGCCGCCCAGGGCATCCTCACCGTCCGCGGCGGCATGACCTCCCACGCGGCTGTGGTGGCCCGCGGCATGGGCAAGTGCTGCGTCTCCGGCTGCGGCGAGATCAACATGGACGAGGCTAATAAGAAGTTCACCCTGGCCGGCAAGACCTATCACGAGGGCGACGCCATCTCCATCGACGGCTCCACCGGCAACATCTACGACGGCATCATCCCCACCGTGGACGCCACCATCTCCGGCTACTTCGGACGGATCATGGGCTGGGCCGACAAGTACCGCCGCCTCAAGGTCCGCACCAACGCCGACACCCCCGCGGACGCCAAGAAGGCCCGCGAGCTGGGCGCTGAGGGCATCGGCCTGTGCCGCACCGAGCACATGTTCTTCGGCGACGGGCGCATCGACGCCTTCCGTGAGATGATCTGCTCCGAGACCGTCGAGGAGCGCGAGGCCGCCCTGGCCAAGATACTGCCCATGCAGCAGGCCGACTTCGAGGGCCTCTACGAGGCGCTGGAGGGCACCCCCGTCTGCATCCGCTTCCTTGATCCTCCTCTCCACGAGTTCGTCCCCACCGAGGAGGCCGACATTGAGATTTTGGCCAAGGCCCAGGGCAAGAGCGTCGAGACCATCAAGGCCCTCATCGCATCCCTCCACGAGTTCAACCCCATGATGGGCCACCGCGGCTGCCGTCTGGCCGTCACCTATCCGGAGATCGCCGTCATGCAGACCCGCGCGGTCATCCGCGCCGCCATCAACGTCCAGGCCAAGCATCCCGACTGGAACGTTGAGCCTGAGATCATGATCCCGCTGGTGGGCGAGGTCAAGGAGCTGAAGTACGTCAAGGACTTCGTGGTCAAGACCGCCGACGAGGAGATCGCCAAGGCCGGCGTCTCCCTCAAGTATCAGGTGGGCACCATGATCGAGATCCCCCGCGCCGCCCTCACCGCCGACGATATCGCGAAGGAGGCCGACTTCTTCTGCTTCGGCACCAACGACCTCACCCAGATGACCTACGGCTTCAGCCGTGACGATGCCGGCAAGTTCCTGGGCGCTTACTACGACGCCAAGATTTTCGAGAGCGATCCGTTTGCCAAGCTGGATCAGATCGGCGTTGGCAAGCTCATGAAGATGGCCATTGAGCTGGGCCGTCCCGTGAATCCCAAGCTCCATGTGGGCATCTGCGGCGAGCACGGCGGCGACCCCTCCAGCGTGGAGTTCTGCCACCAGATCGGCCTTGACTACGTCAGCTGCTCTCCCTTCCGTGTCCCCATCGCCCGTCTGGCCGCCGCGCAGGCAGCTATTAGCGAAATGGGGAAATAAGCCCGTAGTCATTTACGAGCATACTTTCACCAAAGAAGACGCAAAGGCGTATTTATATGCCGAGTCCACAAGACATAGAATTTTGTTCTGGCAGGACATCACGGTAAACATTCTCATATAGCAAGAATAAAGGGCTATAGCGTAATGCTGTAGCCCTTTTTGTTATATTCGATTGGCTTTGTTCTTGTTTCGTAGCGTTTCTATTGTAAGTAAGATAAATCGCACATCTTCATCCGTCAAATCTGAGACATCAATCATTTTCTTGTTTTCTACCCCCAGCAAATAATCTGTTGTGGTGTGAAAAATCTGCGACAGCTTTACAAGAACATCCGGTGATGGAGTGCGTTCTTGACGTTCATAGTAGCTAACGACTGACTTTGTTATATTCAATCGCCGTGCTAACTCAGTTTGTGACATTCCCGCTCCAGTTCTTAATGATTTGAGCCTATCCCCAAAGTTGACCATATTAGCACCTCCACCCTAATATAGTTTACAGATTTACTGTAAGTATTAGGTTAACAAAGGTATCAATAATGTTGACAATCAACGTGAAATTTGTTAAAATGTAATGGTAGTTACCCATTGCTTATGGTGGAGGTATTGCTATGGCTTTAGTAGATTGCCCTGAGTGTGGACATCCCGATATTTCAGACACAGCGGAAGCGTGCCCGCAATGCGGTTATGCAATAAAAGAGCATTTCCAACGTGAAAAGCAAAGGAAATTACAGGAAGAAAACCAGCGGCGCATAGCGGAGGAGAGGCAAAAAGAGGTAGAAGAGCTTAATCTTGAACGTGATAAAAAGTTGCAAGAAATAGATAATCTACCCTATCCAACAAAACCAAGCCTATTAAATGATATAAAATCACCTCTTGTGGGATGGACGGTTGGCATTATAGTCGGTTCTTTTTTGCTTGCGGGCCTATTCGCAGATACATTCATAATGTACTTATGTTCATTGGTTTGCGTTGTTGCATTGGTCATTGGCGCTCCAATAGTAGTGTATGTAGTATTAAGTGACTATAAATCATCAAGAGACTTATACCTTGAGTCAACAGAAGATTGGGAGAAATATAAGGACGGCAAAAAGGAAGCAATACGAAAAGAGTATGATGAGTACGCTTCTAACATTACTCAATATGGAACGAGGTTTAGGCTTGTGCCGTCTACGCCTCAAGCAACAATGACTACACCCCGCACTCCCCGCAATATACCCAAATGCCCCACTTGCGGTTCAACAAATGTCAAAAGAATATCTGATACTAAGAAAGCTACTCACGCCATAGCTTTTGGTATATATAGTAAGACTGCTTTTTCTCAATTTGAATGTGAAGATTGCCATTATAAATGGTAATTAAACTGTTGTTTTATTAACGAAAAAGGGCTATTGCATGTGGCAATAGTCCCTTTTTTATGTTATTAGTGTTGTTTTCCGGTAATCAGCTAAGGGCAAAAAGAATAGGCCGTTGCAAGCAACAGCCCATTCAGATTTCTACTTAATCAGCGGCGTACCGCTCCACATCTTCTAAGCTCATTGTGTAACCTTCGCCAGCTTGAATTATGTTGTTTTCGTCTACTAACATATATCCGCCAGACAGTGAAGCGGTTATACCTATATCATTCCTTCTCCTGTCTTTAACCAGCCTCAAGCCCTCTTTCCTGAGTGCCCGCCTTACCTTATCCTCTCTTGCCTTATCTGTCATTGTCAATCATCCCCGTTTCAAAATAATAATAATATTCTTGCTCTAAATCTTCAATCTGTCTGCTGCACTCATCAGCATAATTGGGGTACGCCTCCGCAATTCTTGTAAGAATTAACTTTTTGAAAAACGGGTAAACATCATCTTTGCCCGTTTTTCCTTTATTACTGAATAACATGGAATCATAGTTAACCAGGTTATGACGGATATAATTAACAACCCATCTTTTAATTGTCTCTTCATCCGCCCATTCTGTACTTCTTTCGTGCCTCCAGTCAAAATGCAAATCATACCAATATTGCTGTTGGTCGATTGCCTCTTTCCTAAGCTCTTTATCATCAAGAAGAATTATATAGGCATTCTTTGCGGCCTCTTCCATGGCCTCTTTAAGTTTTCTCTTCTTGGTTTCAACGGCTTTAGCTGAGTTGTTCTTTCGCTGCCGAATCCGTGCAAGGTCAGAATTAAAATCCGCTCTCTTTTCGGCGTTCTCTACATCCATCAATTCCCATAATTTCATAGGTGCTGCACATCTATAATGAGGGTTTCTTACTTCTTTCGGAGCCGGTAGATACTTATCAATTAGTGATTTCGTCCATCCGCGTTGTAGAACCGTTGATTGTGTAATGTATTTGATTTCAGACAAAGCATCCCGCTCCTTCCCTAATGAGTCTTCCATTCTCAAAGTACATATACTTGACATTCGACCCGGTGAAGTGAAGTTCAATCAGAACACCGCCATCTTCGTCAACGTCCCCTATCCCTATCTGAGCTGGAGCAACGGCCTGCACCACATCCCGTAACTCATTCAGGGAAAAGCCCATCGGCCCATCTACGGGTATATAGAGGATTGAATTTTCCACATACACCTCCGGTAACTCGAAATGGTTTTGAATGCTCTTGCAAGTGTCGAAGGGCTTTCTTGTTTTGATACCTATGAATTTTGCTTGCATTTTTGTTTTACCTCCTGTTTGTTGTTTGGTTTCTTAACTGTCCTGTATTATACCACATAACGCCACAAAAGTCAATACGTATTCGTGTATTTTTTCACACAAATTTGTTGTTAACGCAAAAGTCAACACATTTTTATAATATTTAAAGAAAATGTTGACGGGGGAATAAAACGATTATAATTATTATACCACATATACGTTGATATTTCATCTTGACATTCACGTTTATATGTAGTATAATAAAAACTATAACAAGGGCATTAACTTGTGTATTCCAATAAAAGCGAAGATTAAGAGGTAAGAATATGGTTAATGTAAATGGTGAACAAATCCAGCGTGATAAAGTGGATAAGGTTGGTAAGGTTGGGTCGTTATCATATTTGTTGTTTAAATTTCTTCTCAAAGATTCCGGTATGTCGTTGAAGGGGTTTGTAGAGTTGTGGAACAAGTCGCATCCAGACGATAGAACAACAACGCAAAGCTTAAGTAACAAATTGGCAAGGGACACACTGAGACTCAATGAGTTTTTGGCCTATACAGAAATGATTGGCTATTCACTTTATTTTGAGAAGATAGGAGCAACAAAGCGGGAAGATGAAGCGCCTAAAGTGGAAGCTGAAAGGAAAACTAAGAAATTCGCTGATGCTATAATGGATGGATTGGACGAATGTACAGGGGTTAATTTTAGCTCTATTCTTATCGCCGGGGAAAATGCAACCGAAGCGGCCCGTTGGATTTCTGATAACCAAGTTGAGGGTATGGCAGAGACACAAGAGCTAATTTTGCTTATTGCTGCAAACAGGCAATTTCATGTTGTTTGTAAGCCCATATCGAATAGTTCAAATTATGAGATGGTAACACGCGAGTAATTAAATAATAGTTGTTGACATTACAAATTTAAAATGTTATCATTATCATATTGTAAGGCCAACAATAATTATAGGAGGGCATTAAATATGTCTGAAAGAAAAGTAAGAACATCCGGCGAAAGGATTGCGGAAATTGATAAAAAGATAGTTTATCATAAAGACTGCATTTCAAAGCTCGAAAAGAAGAAAAAAGCAATTTTAGAGCCAAAAAAGCGCGAAAGAAAAATAACAAGTATGAATGGACTTGTGAACAAAGCTAAGAAGTCCGGAATGACATTAGAGGAAATGGCGGAGAAACTTGGAATTAAGATTTAATTTATTTCCTGATTGGCGCGGCTGAAAAGTCGCGTCATTTTTTTGCCTTTTATGTAACAGAATGTTTCGCTAAGTTAACCTATAGTTTCGCAATTTGTGTTACAGTAAATAAAGGCGGCTGATGTAGATGTATTTACTTCCGGCGAGATTAAAAGAATTGCGAATACAAAAACAGTGGACACAAGAGCAAGTTGCAAGGCGAATTGGAGTTACAAGGGCTGCGTTATCAATGTATGAAAATGGAACAAGACAACCAAGTTACGAAATTCTTATTGAGTTTTCAATCCTTTACAATGTCTCTTGTGATTATTTATTGGGGTGTGAAAGAAAGAAGCTAATTGATGTATCAGGCCTGAATGAATATGATATTGCCGCAGTAGAGCATATAATATCAGCCTTGCGAAATCACTGATAAGGAATGGTTAAATTTGAAAAAGATAGTTGTTTTACTATTGGCTATTTCCATGATTGCGTATCTGAATGTCTCAGCTCTTGCAGATGAAGAAAACCAGATATTAAGCACTGAAGATTTAATACAGGCTATTCAGGATGCTGGAGACGGTGACACACTTACACTAATTCAAACGATTTATATTTATAGTGATTGCATTATAGGAGACGCAGACAAACAAATTAATATTGTGCTATCCGATGATTTTATGGGGCAACAGGTTTTTTGCCTTTATGATGATGCCGGGAATGTTTCATTTCAAAATCTGAATATTCAAGTGAATGTGTATGGGCTTGAAGTTTTCGAGGTTTACCACTATGTAGATAATGATATTAATGTTAGCTTGACACTTGACAATATAGATATTTCAAATTCTATGTTTTGGCAAATAGCAAATATAGTTTGTGGAGATGCAACTATTAAAAATTGCAATTTCTCAAATAACAATCCACAGCATAGCGGTATAAGCAATAGAGGAAATCTTATAATACAAGATTGTACCTTTGACGGCAATGTATCAGATAAACCAGGTCTTGTATTAAGCAATTCTGGAATTGCTCAGATGATAGATTGTACAGTTACCAACAATACAATCAATGACGATGGAACACCGCATAATGGAGTAATTGAATGTAATAACGGCTCAAACACAACAATTAAAGGCGGTCTGATAACGGGCAACAAAGCCAATTATGGAGGCGCAATTTCAAGTTTTTCAGAGTTAGAGCTTGAAGATGTTGAAATCTATGGTAATGAGGCTTACAATAAGGCCGCACAAGATATATTTTGCCCTTCCTCTTATATCAAAATAGGTTATACAAACTCTATGTTTGATGTGTACGATGGTGAACCGATTGGGTTTTATCAGGATGCTGTAGATAACCCCTTTAATAGTGAAAATCCGGTTTTCATTGGTGAAAGCGTTGATATGAAAACACCTGTAAGTTATGGCCTCAGATTTGTATTCAAGTCGGATTTGCCGGAACCTGAGCCGGAACCGGAACCAGAACCGCAACCGCCTGTTTACTTCCCTCCATATATTCCCCCTGTTATAGATGAAGAGATTGAAGAGGAACCACCGATAAAGGACAAAAAGCCTGAATTGATACTTGCCCATAATGGAGCGGTCTTTGATACTACAAAGAGATTTGAATTGTTTGGGTATGAAGACGGCCTCAAACATGAAGAGGATTACTTAACCAGGGCGCAATTTGCGGTACTTGTGTATAGAGCTTTGACGGAGGCAAGCAAAGAAGAGTTAGAGACAGGCGAATTATATTATTCAGACGTGCAAGAAAATCAGTGGTACACTGAGGCAATCCAGGCATTGACAAAGGCGGGGATTTTCGCCGGGTGTGGAGATGGTTTATTTATTCCTGATGGGCTTGTATCACAAGGTCAGCTTATAGCCGTATTAACGAGGTTTACAGAGCCGTTGACCGTAGATGTAATAGACGTCAGCTATAAAGATTCGTGGGCGTACAGCTCAATTCTAACGGCCTACGAGCTAAATTGGATTGACAATTTAGAAGACATTCAAGTTGACCGGCCTGTTACCAGGGGCGAAGTAGTAGAATTTGTAAATAGCGTGTTCGACATGGTTTTTTCAAAAGCTGAGTGAAGAAGGTCACATACCGGCCCTTGTAGTATTTTGCAACAAAGACCTAATGTTAAATGGCCCCCATATGACACAAAGAGCGGGAGAGACAACACCCTCCCGCTCACCTTGCTTTATATGTCGAGCTGCAATTCTCGCTTATACTTATAGTAAGTATTTCGTGACAAATTCAATATTTCAAGAATTTCCCTATCGCTCATATTTCCATCGAAGTCCTTTGACATTTTCTTGATTTTAATTTTTGCCTCTTTACTCTTTCTTGTTTCAATTGTCTGCCCGTGAACACGTCCGATTTGTTTACGCTCAGATTCCGGCAAAAGCTCATTGTTCAATTTTGTTGTTTTGATACCCTGAGATATGCGGCTGTGCAAATCGTCAACTTCTTTTTGCGCTTGGTCGAAGGCAACCTTGATTTTTTCCCGCGTCTCGTCATTTTGAAATTCGGTTATTGCGTCCAGTACAGAGGCAATAAGTTTGTCTACTGACTCCCTCCCGCTCTGCGCTATCTCAATTCTTTTGGCTTCCATCTTCTTGTAATATGATGTATTGATATGCGGCTCATTGAGAAAGACAAGCTCAATACCACGCTCCATAAGCTCCATATATAGCTTGTATCCTTCATCGGCTGTGCGGCTCATTCGCGACACGCTATCAAATATTATTGTATCACCAGGCTGCACAACCTTCAAAAGCCGTTGAAATTCCGGGCGGTCAAGTTTCGTGCCCGTGAATTTTTCCTTGTAAATTTTTTCAACGTGTTTATCTCCAGCATATTCCAGGATGTTTTTGATTTGCCGGTCAAGCCGTTGCGTCTGAGTGCTTACCCGCGCATATCCGTACAGTTTACCCATATTGTACACCTCTTTATGTACTGTTTTAGACTAAACTCTAAATTGATACTGATATTGTACCTCCATCAACGGCAAAAGTCAACAGATTTTTATACTTTTTGTCATAATGTCTAAATTGATACTATATCGGGAAAAGGGAAGGGAGGGCGTAACCCCTCCCGCTCCCTTAGTCGATTAAATACTTCTTGCTAATGTAGTTATCGTATTCATCATCCATTCTGTGATTTACAAAACCTCTCCAGATAGCGTTTCTGAGTTGAACAGCCTTAACATACAGATACAGGAGTGGGCCGTGCTTAGGCTGATAATAGACCTCTTGGCACTTTTCAAACCCAAGGTAATAAACGAAATCTTCCAGCTCTTCAAAGAATGCAAAAAGCACCTGAGAAAACTTATTCATTGTGTTCTCCAATCTCCCCGTGTGCCCGATAGGTCAGGCGTGTCTTATTTCTTGTTTACTTGCGGTATGCCGCAAAAACCATATGGTACATATCAAGAGACTTCCCTAAAATTCCATAGCGGTCACTTTCGGGGCCACAATAATATGTTGGCTCAGTGAATCCGGCCCTTATTGCGGTGTCCTTTTCCCTGAATACTTTTTCAATGCGAACCCCAAGAAAGCGCGGTGTCTGAACCCAATTACCTTTTTTCATCGTTTTTCTCTTTCTCCCCGTTAAAAGCCAGATAGGACAGCTTATATCGTCTATTGTCTTAGGCAATCACAAACCGGCGTGAAGTGCTTGCTTTGGTGAACGCATTAGCAACATCGGGAAGAGCTTTCTTGAGAGCTGCAACATCCAGGCGGCTTGTAGATACCGTTTTCCAGGTGACGTGCCAATCAGTACCGGCAAGCTCATCAACATTGCGGTTGGTCATTTCGAGCTTGAAAAGGTCTTGAATTGCCGTGATTTCTGCATCCAATTCATCAGCCATACGGCGAAGTTCACGAAGCTCCTGTACCTTGCTGTTTAACTCTGTGCTGCTCATTGTTCGTACCTCCATTTTATTTTGTTGGGAGAACTCCGGCGGTGGGTGGCTATCTTTCACTTTTCGTGCGCCTCGTTGGGTCGCCTTACCGAATCCGTTTCCCACGCTTACAAGCCGTTCTTGATGCTATCGTCCGCGCTTGCCGGTGCCTATTGCCGTTTTCTTTTGTTCTCCCCTCTTGATGATACCATTATACACTTACACAAGTGCAAAGTCAATATGGCATTTTCAACAAAGTTGTGTAAGTGTATTTGTGCAAATTGTACACTTGTGTAAGTGCCGATAATGTGATATACTTGTGTTCGGAGGTGATAGGCATGGCAGCAATGAGCGAAGCCAAGAAAAAAGCAAATAAAAAATGGAATGACGCGAACCTTAAAGACAGATATGATAGAATACAGTTGGTTGTACCCAGAGGCCAAAAAGACATTATTCAGGAACACGCAAAAAAACACGGGGTATCACTCAGCGCATATATACTGACATCCGTTAATGAGGCAATGGAGCGGGATATTCAAGCAATCCCCAAAAGTCCAGATGTAGCGATTATAGAACAATCACAAACCGAGGACGATGAAGACCTCAAGCTCCCCTGGCAGGAATAACCACAATGTTGTGTAAGCGTATCCACGAATACGGTACACTTATGCAAGTGTAGATAATTAGGAAAGGGAAATAGACACTATTATTACAATTATTGGCAAATAGGCTGGATTCTCCGAAAAGTAAGTTTTCTAAACCCTCAATTCAGGGGCGTTTACGAGGGCAAATTTGCTGATAAAATCTGAATTTTATTTGGGGTAAGAGTATTATGAAGAATAACAAAAGCTCAGGAGACACGCCGCTCCTATTAGCTTTGCTTATGACGTTTGGACTGGCAAAGAGCGGGGAAAATAAGCAAACGGCAGCCAAAACGTCTAAAAGCGCCGTACCTCTTTGGGCATCTCTATTGGCTATTGCTCTTTGCGTTATTGCTTTCGCTGTAATTTTGAATATGGATATGAGCCGAGACGCAACAAAGCTCTTATGTGGGCTATTGCTTATTGGGGCGTCCATTGGCGGTTATCTTCTCATGGCAAACGCTCAACAGAAATAACTGTGTCAACGAAATCTTATAAGTTTCGTCAAAATGATACTTGACATATCAAACTTTTGACGGCAAATAGTAACTGATTTACTATATATTTCAGGAATCCAAAACTATTTTGGAGATTGAGGTAATTATTTTGACTTTACCTCTTGACAGATTGACCAAAGTGTGGTATAATACGCTCAACAATTAAATAATGCTGGCGCATTAGTGAAATAAACATCACGCGCCGTTAGTGCTTTAATCATTCGGTTTTACCGCAGACAAACAAGTGTTTATATGTGTCATATGCCTTAGTCAGTCGGGGACATATGAGCGTTGCTTAGGCAGCGTAGCTGATTGACCTCCGGGATGGTCTACCACCGGAGGAGACAAATTTAGAAGATACACGCCGGATAAATGGTGTGCAATGGTGATTAAGGGCTATCTAATCTTGAGATAGGTAAAGTTATACCTATTTCACGATTGGGTAGCCCTTTTCTTTGCTTTAAAGGAGGTGTATTATGAAAATATTTAATCAACGACTTGCCGGATACCTTATGATGCAGGGCTTTAGGCTTGTAACAATCAAGCCAAACACTAAATCAAACCGGTACAATGTATTTGAGTTTGAAAATTCTGATAAACTCAATCAAACCATTAGAGAATACAAACAAAATAATAGAAATGAAAAGGAATTTAATTAATGAATAACGATGACGCTATTACAATCAATAATGCAGCAAAAATAATGGGCAAAAGTATAAGCTCAATAAGATATTATCTCCACAACAACTTGCTTTCTGGCTTTAAGCCGGAAGGTAAAGGGTTCAGGGTATATTTAAAGGACGTTCTCAATCTCAAAAAGTGGCTTGATAATCCTATTCAAGAGCCAACAGGCAAGATTAATTTATGGCGTGGTGAAGTATTAAAAATATGGGATGGCGGGGGAAATCCTGACCTTTGGACGAGTCAATTATATGGTGTCTCAAATTTTGGAAGAGTCTTTAACTTGACCAAGCGCACGAAGTTGAAACAGCACCCCGCAGACCATGGGTATATGCAAGTCTCATTAGCACGAGGGCACACCGGCGATATAATATCCATGCGCGTCCACAGAATGGTTGCTACAATGTTTTGCAATAATTGTAAAAACAAGGTGGAAGTACACCATATCGACGGTGACAAAGACAACAACAGAGCCAATAATCTATTGTGGGTGACGAAAAAGCAACACGGCAGACTTGATTCCATGTTATACCAAATCAAAAAAGACCCCTCTGACATCGACCTCCAACAAAAATATAGCCGATTGATTGATAGGATACGGAATGAAAATTACTTTAATGTTAGAGAGTGGGAACCATGAGCCAAGATAAGTCAATGAGGCTAAACCCGGAACGCTACGAATACCATGATGGATATTGTGTTGACAGGAAAACAGGGGAGCGCATAGAGACAGCACAAATCACAGCGCCTATTGGCTCCACTCATCGGACTCCCGCTCAACAAGAAGCATACAAAAAGATACAATCCATAAAAAATTATCAGGAAAAGCGCCGGAGCAACAACAAAGAATTAGGCCCCTTCTATTTTGCTACGCGCCAAAACCATCTCGGAGCTTTAAGCCCTGAGACGGCAGCACGGCTAATTTATTTGTGTACATATTTGGGATTTGATAATTATTTCTGGAGAAATAAATCAAAAAAGCTGAAAAAAGCTGATTTAAAATCACTTTTGAAGGTATCAGATGGAACGGTTTTTAAGTTTTGGAAAGAGGTTAACCCGCTCTATTTAACTGAGGATGAGGAAGGTTATTTGAGGCTGAACAGTCCAGATATTGTGCGTGGCCTTATTCGTAACAACAATATATCGTATCAGAGGTTTTTTTCTAAGTTTGTGCGCAAGATTTACGAAGAGACATCCAGCACAAAACATAAGCACCTTGGTTATATTTTTCAGATTTTGCCTTTTGTGAGTCTGGAATACAATATATTATGTTGGAACCCGGAGGAAGAAAATCTCGAAGAAATCAACGCTTTATCCATAAAGGATTTTTGCGAATTAATCAACTTTGATGCAAGTAATCCAAAACGGCTCATGGACAGGTATAATCAGATAACATTTAACCACAATGGGCATCGTGAATATTTCCTGTCTTATGTCTTTAATAGCTCAGAGCGGGGAGCGGGCAAGATGTTCGTTAATCCCAAAATCTTCTATGCCGGAAAGGATTACAAACGGGTGGAGATATTGGGAGCATTTACCAAAGAAGACGAAAAGGAAAAGAAATTTGCTGAATATCTTGAATCTCGGAATTTGGCCTAAAATCAGCCGTAACCACTCCTAAATTGAGGTCTTACGGGCTTCAAACATGATATATGCTTGCTGAATATCTTGAATGCAGAAAAAACGTGAAAACCATTGGGGCAGTAAGAGTTTCGGGATTTTGAGTCGTTTTTTCCTTCTATTCTTATAGAACTAAATATTGAATGGGCTTATGGTTTTACGAAAGTGGAACCATAAGGCCAGTTGAGATGAAGATGACATACGAACCATGAGGAAAATAAAAATATAATCATGCAATTTTTCATAAGCGTTAGCGTTGAAAAATGCGGCAGCCCGCCAGGGCGATATAAGAAAACATCCGTGTATTCCTGACGCGCTACGCTTGCCACATCTCATATCTGCGTTAGCCTTTTTGAAATCAGTACATAAACAATATGATGCAGATATTCGATGATAATATTATAAAAACTATTAGGAGAAACAACATGAAATTTGATTACTATATGTCTTGTTTAACCATTGAGATAACAAGACGATGCAATAAACATTGTCTATTTTGTGCAAAGGGAGACGCGCAGAATTTAGATATAACGAAAAAAATAATAGATAAAACACTCAGTGAAGTTAAAGGATGCTTTATTAATACATTGAGAATATCAGGTGGCGAACCTTTACTAAGGCCAGATATTATTTGTTATTTGCTTAATCAAATAATTGAAAAGCATATTATTGTCAATGATGTAGTCATGTTTACCAATGGACATTTTACCGGTGATTCTGAGTTGGCTAATTGCATTTGTACGTTTTTGAATTATCTGCGCCAAATCGAGTCAGAGGCGGGAACTATTATGCGATGGTCTAACTTTAACTTCACTTCAAAATACAGCAGTATTGCCGCTAAATTTGCCATTATAATTAGCGATGTTGGGAAGGGCCGAAATGTTAGTCCAGATATGGTAAATGACCTTATTACTTATTATTCCGAAAAAATACAAGATGATGCTTTTTACATAATGAAACAGAGCGAAGATTTTAAGAGCATGGGTCAAATAACCCTTGAAGGAAACGCAAAGCGAAATTATAAGGACTTGATTGGCGATTCAGTTTATATAAATCAAATCAAAATTTTGAATAACAATTATTGCTTTGTGACTAATTCTGCAAACAATCCGCACCAACCATTTTTTCATAATACATATTTTGTAATGAAAACCTTAACAGTTTCTGCAAACGGCAATGTATTTCCTGGCTGTTCGATGTCTTATGTTCGTGTAGATAATAAACCAATGTTTAATATTCTCGATTGCAATAAGAATTTTTTTGAAAAAGTTGATACATTTTGCTGGAATAATCCAATTTGCGACATGGCAATGTCTAAACGTAACACATTTGCGGCAATGGAGTTTTGCCGAAAAAAGGGCATAAAAATAAAAAACATGACAAAACAGGATTATATACTTTTTCAAATGTTGGATGACTTAATAAATCAATACGAAACGATTGCAAGAGATATTCACCCTATGTTACCATACCTGAATCATGCAGAGATAGATGGCGTAGCGATTGCGATTTTAGTAAACAATCTTTATGAAAAGAAAATCCCAAAAGAGTATATAGATTTTTTCCTCAAAGAATGTACTGATTTCGGACCTGAAAATATACCCCTTGTTACGCCTGAATGGTGCAGAGGATTTATATTATCATATGTCGAAAAAAATAAAGAGTTGGCACATAAGGCGCAATAAACGTTATCGGAGTTTGAAATCGGTACAAGTTTATAATCCCCAATTTATGAGCGTTTAATTGGCAAAAATTCTTGAAAAAAAGCTAAATCGGTAAAATAATCGGTAAGGCTCCAATTAGGGGCAGTTATAGCTATTTTTGATAATAATAATGGGGAATCGGTACACGATATTTTTTGAGTTTAGAGTGAAAAATGATAGGAAATTTATAGTATATGAGAGAGCGCAACAAAGATGAAGAATTGAAATATGCAGCACTGAAATTGATAGAAAATCTATATGAAAAGGGCTTAATTGAAAAGCATATATTTCAAAATATATTGAAAGAGTATGGTCAAAAACTTGACTTTCTCCCTTCTAAGAGGTATAATATAGCGTAACGAAGTTAGGAAATAAAGGGGGAATAATGGCTATGACTGATAAGAATAGGAAAGTTGTGATTTATGCGCGGGTGTCCACAGAGCATGAAGCGCAGCTTTCCGCCCTTGAAAACCAAAAGGATTGGTATGGGCCTATCCTGTCTATGCACCCGGAATGGCAAGTTGTTAGAATGTACGTTGATGAGGGCATCACGGGAACATCGGCGAAAAAGCGGCCTAACTTTATGCAAATGATTGAGGACGCAGACAGCGGGGAATTTAATCTTATCCTCACAAGGGAAGTATCAAGATTTGCCCGTAACACGGTTGATACCCTTACATACACACGACAGCTTAAGGCAAAGGGCGTTGAGGTCTACTTCATCACTGACAACATAAGAACCTTTGACGGGGATGGCGAATTGCGATTGACGATAATGGCAACATTGGCGCAGGATGAGAGCCGCAAAACCTCCATTCGGGTCAAGAGCGGGCAGCAAACCAGCATGGAGAAAGGCGTTTATTATGGCAATGGGAACATATTGGGATACGATAGGAGAGGCAAAGAGTATGTAATCAATCCAGAACAGGCAAAAACTGTACGGATGATTTATGATTGGTACTTGGACGGCGTTGGCATTCGCTCCATACAGTTTCAACTTGAACAAGCCGGACGGCTTACGGCTATGGGAAATGCAAATTGGCACATGGCTAATATTGCTAAAATCTTGAAAAATCCATTCTATTGTGGCATTTTGAAATATCATAAGCAGTGGACGCCAGACTTCCTGGAGCAAAAGAAAATAAATAATATCGGGGATATGGACTTTACCGTTGTGCGTGGTAATCATGAGCCTATTGTAACAGAGGAGGAATTTGACGCTGTGCAAGCCCTTATTGAGAGTAGACACAGAGAGCAAAAAAACAACCCCGCAGGGAAAAAGCGCGTATTTGGGGAACGTCCACCTTCTGATGTTTGGACAGAGCTTTTAATATGCCAGTGTGGGCATAGATTTAATCGGAAGGTGTGGCATCGGACAGACACAGAAATCCAGTATGGTTATCAATGCTACAGCTCAATTCGGAGCGGGACGGTAAAGACCCGGCAAAATAAAGGCCTACCACTGGATGGCGTTTGTACAGTGCCCATGATTGCCGGTTGGAAATTGCAAATGATGGCAAAACACATATTCCGAGAATACTTACAGGACACAAATAGGGTTTTGGCGTTGGCTGAGTCCATGCTGTCAAAACACATTGATGACCCTAAGCCAACAGAGGATAACACGAGGATTGTTGAACAAAAGAAGATGGAGCGGGAGAAGTTAACCAGCAGACTCCATAATTTGGTTGAAATGCGGGCAGACGGTGAAATCACAAGGGATATGTTTTTGGCAAAGAAAAGCGAAATAGAAAAGCGCCTTGGAGAGATAGAAACAGAGTTAACCGCCTTGGAGCCGGAAGAGAATGACCTGGAGGATGAGATTGGGCATGAAGAAAAAATAACCATTCTCAGGTATTACTTGGAGCAATCCGTAAAACCAACGGGCACAGGCGACTTGGAAGAGAATGTAATCAGAGCGTTTGTAAAAAAGATTGTTGTACATGAAGACTCTTTTGATTGGTATTTAAGGTTTAGCCCGGACGATGACCCGGAGCGCGTCACGGTGAACGGCAAACGCAAACAGAACGCCTCAATTTCCTCCGTTTGCTCATCCCAACACAGGCCGCCATCAAGGGCTGAGATACAATTTCGTTTACAAAAGGGTACGCGCAAGCGTACCCTTTTGTTGTGGGCACCCTGTCAGAGCTGACTGGGGCCCCCGCAAAATCGTAGATTTTGTGGGGAGAGGACGAACGGCGCCTGCGCCTGAGGGTGAATACCTGGAACCCGAAGTTAAGCGGCGCCGATGAGGACGTGCGTACCCTTTTGCTTAGCCCTTTTTTCCTTGTATTTTCCTTTGAAAAGTGGTACTATTCAATAAAGCTTATTGCTTATTGGGAGGCGTGGGTATGGAAAACATTCTGAACATGCTCGATTACATTGCCTGGCGCGGGGATATCCCCCTGACCGCCAACGGTTTCAACGAGGCCGACGGGGCGGTGCTGGCCCGCTTTGCCTACATACCGTTTGAATATTTCCAAACGCCCCCTACCCAGGGGCTTGTCACGCTCCGCGCCCTGGCGGAGATGTCCCTAAACGACGCGCGGCTGGACCGAGACGGGCGCTGGAAGCTCCGTGACCGGGAGCTGATGGCCGCCCTGGCCGCCAGCCGCCGCTTCGGGGAGCTGGAGGCCGGCTGGTACTTCAACCGCTTCGACGAGAAGCTGCAGACCCAGTTCTCCGCCATCACCGTGAAGCTCTCGCCGGACACCTGCCTGCTGGCCTTTCGGGGCACGGACAACACCATCGTGGGCTGGAAGGAGGACCTCAACATGTCCTACCTCTGCCCGATCCCCGGCCAGAGGACCGCGGCGGAGTACGCCCAGGCGGTGGCGGAGCGCGTCGGTGGCCGCCTCCTGTTCTGCGGCCACTCCAAGGGCGGCAACCTGGCCGTCTACGCCGGCGCCTTCTGCGGCCAGGCCGTCCAGGCGCGCCTGGACGCCATCTACAACTACGACGGCCCCGGCTTCTTTGACAATATCCTGGAAAGCCCCGGCTACCGCGCCGTCTGCGGACGGATTCACACCTTCATCCCGCAGTTTTCCGTGGTGGGGATGCTCCTGGGCCGCGACGACAGCTCCGCCGTTGTCCACAGCGCGGAAAACGGCCTCCACCAGCACGATATGTACTCCTGGGAGATTCGCGGCCCCCGCTTCGTCAAGCTGGGCACCGTCACCGGCGGCAGTAAATTCGTGGACTCCGCCCTCAAGGGCTGGATCGCCCAGATGACGCCGGAGCAGTTCGAGCTGTTCGCCGACGCCATCTACAAGATCATGGAGGACACCAACGCCCGCACCCTCCACCAGATGCGCGAGAACCTGGCCGGCACCATCCGTAGCATCGCCCACTCCGTAGGGGACATGGACGAGGCCACCCGCCGCGCGGTCATCGAGTGCGTCAAGCTCCTGGTCATCAACGCCGGACGCGGCATGAAGGAGGAGCTTATGGAGCGGGGAATCTATGAAAAAAATACAAATTCCCCCGAAAAATCCTGAAAAACCCCTTGAAATTCCCGCCGCGTTGTGCTACTATACACTTATGTAAACCACATAACTTATGTTAACAAAAGACGTTATGTAAACAGAAGAGTTATGTAAACATACCCTTGCGGCCTCCGACGGGGAGCGTCCCAACGGGGGAGGGCAGGGGAGCATACATTATAAAATATATATCTTACCCGCCCTCTGAAAAATTTCTCCAAAAATGGAAAAAACCACTTGAAACTTCTGATAAAACGTGTAAAATGGAGTCAAGGTGAGGGTAGTTGAACCCGCGTCGCTCCACGCGGCCCCCTGATTCGGGGGAGGAATGACGGAAAAAAGGGAAAGTAATTAGCTTTTTGGAGAAAAATTCAAAAAAATAGTTTTTAATATTTCTGTAACATCTGCCTCGAAAAGTCTCAAAACCCTTGCGCCGCAAGGGTTTTGGGGTTTTCGACGGAGCGATTTTTATTGGCGTCCATTTTCTTCAAAAATGTTGACATTGGCCGCGCTATGTGCTAAAATGGCCTTAATTCCGTGGGAAGGTTATGCGCATACCCCCCTCCCCGGAAGGCGTTCTCCGCGACAGGGTCGATTGGAACCGGGAGGCGAAAGCCGAATGGGGACAGTCTTCATTATGTAAGTGTACGGCGGAGGAGCATGGAACCGCCCAACCTTGTTCCTTCGCCGTACTCCTCCTTTGGGAAAACTTTTCACGAATATTTCTCAAAGAAGTGCGGAACAAACGCGAAACGCGCCCCGTCTAAAGGGTGTTCAAGGGCAAAAGCCATCGCCGCATGGCGACGACGATGTAAAAGGCCGACCGGCTCCGGTCCGGCGTTTACATAAACAAATGTCCGGTTCATGTAACGGACGAAAATCTCATCAACAATTTTTATTAAGGAGGAAACACTACATGAAGACTCTGAAGAAGACCCTGTGCCTGGTCTTGGCGGTAGTCATGGTAGTCGGCGTTCTTGTCTTGCCTGCCAACGCGGCGACAACGACAGCTGCGGACACCGAAGCCACGGCGGCCTTCGATACCCTGAACGAGTACGGTGTCATGAACGGCGTGGACGCCAACAACAAGCCCGCGCTGGACAAGAACATCAACCGTCAGGATATGGCTGCCATTGTCTACCGTATCATGACGGGCGACACGGAGAACAAGTACGTAGGCAACTACGTCGGTTCCGCCGCCAAATTCGCGGACAGCGCCACGTTTGCCACATGGGCAAAGGGCTACATCGGCTATGTCCGCAACCAGGGCATCTTTGTCGGCGATGAGAAGGGCAACTTCAAGCCCACCGACAACATCACCGGCGACGAGGTCCTGACGGTCCTGCTCCGCTGCATCGGCTACGGCCAGAACGGTGAGTTCACCGGCGCCTACTGGGCGGAGAACGCCGAGACCCTGGCCACCCAGATCCATCTGTTCGGCGGCACTAAGCGGTATTCCGTTAAGGCCGACATGTCCCAGGTCATCAACCGCGGCACCGTGGCCAAGCTGACCAGCAACGCTGTTGACTGCCCCATGGTGACCTACTACAACGGTGCCTACAGCGACAGCACTGTTGATGGCCGTCCCGTGGCCCCCAATACCGCGGATGCCAAGACCAATCTCCCTCTGATCAACACCGGCAGCGAAGCTGGTAAGCTTGACTCTGATGATTGGGCTGTTCCCAGCCAGACCTTCACTTCCTATGTCTACTTCAACTATCCTCAGACCAAGGTTGCGACCTCCACTGAGACCAGCCTGAAGCCTGTGAAGGAGTACTATCACGCCATTACCCAGTGCGATCTGGCTGACGATCTCGGCCTGACCAAGGAGACTGAGTTTACCGTCTATGTCAACGGCGAGGTGAATAAGACCACCATCAAGGTCGATCCTCTGAACACCGCCGCTGAGATCGGCGCTCAGGGCCGTCACACCCTCGTATATGATCTGGTGGAAGATGACAAGAACACTCCCGATACCATCATCTACATCGACACCCTTCTGGCCGAAGTCACCGACGTAACCAAGGCCACCTTTGACCGCAACAACCACCTTGAGGACCCCGCTACGCTGACTCTGGACGTGTACACTCAGGGCACGGCGCAGAAGGCAGTGCTTGTGAGCAGTGACAGCAAGGACTACGAATATGCCGTGGGCGACATGCTTCTGGTGAAATACATCCAGAACGGTATTTCTTCCAGCACCAATGACGTCTCCGGCGCTTCTGCTGAGGCCAAGGTAATCCTGGGCTCAGATGACAGGGGCAGAGGCAAGAACGTTGAGGTTCTCGGTCTTGCCACCTCTACTGTAGCCGCTCAGACCGTCATCTATCACAACCAGAACAAGCACGATGTTGGCGGCACCGTTTACGCCGACAACAACCGCTATCATCTTGACGGCGCCGGTGCTGTTGCTGGTACTTACACCTGGTACTTCGACAACAGCCCTGAGGGCAAGAACCTGATCGGCTCCAAGCAGATCGCCACTTCCTATGCTTATGGCGTCATCACCCGCATCTGGGCCGAGATTGTTGACCGCGGCGATACCAAGGTGAAGGCCGAGGTCGTATACATGGACGGAGCCACCGCCACCATCGAGGTTGGTAATATTGTCTACTATAAGGGCTCTGCTGTTAATACTGCTATCGGTAACGATGATACTAACATCGACGGCGGTATCGCGACTTATACCAATGAGGCGAGTAGCACTAAGCCCCTGATGAAGAAGAGCGGCACGAATGATGCCTCAAATAACGGAATCGTCTACGTGTCCAACAGCTGGCAGGATAACTTGGCTGCTGATAAGGCTGCTGCTGGAGCAACCGACTACGCCGGCATACTGAACGATCATCTGTTCAAGTTCATCCCCTCCGGCAGCAAGATTAACCTTGTCGAGGTTGCTGGCAATAACACCGCAGCAACCATTGATGCGGACCATGGCGTGCTGACCGGCCTGAAGTTTGACGGCATGGGCAACGCCACTACCGACATTCTGAAGGGCCGCGCCACCAACAGTAACACTGGTACTGTTGAGGTCGATGGCAACACTGTGTTCCTTGTCCGCAGCGGCAACGGCTCCACCGTCCCCTACACCTGGAAGACCTACGTGGGCTTCAAGAACATTGTTGATTTCGATAGCGGCGAGGTCGACTACGTGAACACCGACAAGGACGATGCGGCTGAGTTTGTGTACATTACCGCTTCTGCTACGACCTCCGCCGACGCTGGTGAGCACATCTTCGTTTCCACTGCCAACAACAAGACTGACGAGGGCGCCAGCAGCTGGAAGCTCGACTACAGCTATGACACCACAAACGGGGTCTACACTGTCAATGGCTGGCTGGATGGCAAAGAAGGTTCTGTCAAGGTCAAGGATGCAGGCATTGTTGCTAACTTCATCACTGGACAGACCGGCTTCAACGCTTGGCTCGTCACCATTACTAACGGCTATGTGACCGACATTGATGGTACAAACGTGACCCACGCTAACAAGCCTATTACGGATTCTGCCAGTACTGAGTACACAACAGGCGTTGAGCTCGATCAGACCAACGGTATGAACACCCCTGTTCCCGATATGTACAAGGGTCAGAGCGTCATCGTCCACACTGTCAGCACCGCCGCAACTCTTGGCAGCGATACTGTTAAGCTTAATGGCGTGACTGGAACCTTCACCTATGACGGCAATCCTGTCTACGGCAACTGGAGCGACCTGAAGAAGGAGGACACCGTGGCTGTCTTCGTGTATGACACCGACACCAAGGCTATCTCCCAGGCTTACATCTTCAGGGCCGCCAGCGGTAGTAGCTATGCTCCTGGCGAAAGTGAGGCTACTGGCTCGCTTGAGTTCGAGAAATCTTCGGCCAGTGCTTCAGCTACTAGCGGCAGCGACGAGATTACTGTCTCTGGTCTTACTCTGAAGGGTAGCGATGACTATGAGAATGATGTGACCACCATTACCGCAACTATCGAGAGATTTGATAGAGGCTATTTTGCGTGGGGCACTGCTACCGCAGATGATGTGACGGCATCCAGCTCCGGTGGAGCTCTTACCACGCTCACTGCAAGCTCCGAGCTTCAGCCCGGTGAGTACAGACTGA
Organism: uncultured Oscillospiraceae bacterium; assembly: GCA_947626845.1. Classification (GTDB taxonomy): domain Bacteria; phylum Bacillota; class Clostridia; order Oscillospirales; family Oscillospiraceae; genus RUG626. The sequence goes on from CANQTW010000010.1 coordinate 21,997, forward strand.
CCATCACTGCGACATCCGCTGACAAAGAAGTCACCGCGACTGTTCAGCTTTCCTTCACCGTTTCCTAATCCCCCGCATCCCCTGAAAACTTAACAGCTTTCAAAGCCCCGCGGCACCGCCGCGGGGCTTCTTTTTCACTCCTTATTCCCTCACCGGCTGCAGCGGCGCTTCACGTACGCCAGCAGGGCTTCCTTTTCGTTGGGAAGCTCCCCATCGGTGACGGCCAGGGCCAGGGCCAAAAGGGCCTGGGCGATGGCCTCACGCTCCAGGCCCAGCGCGTTAAGGTCAGACCCCTTGACGGCCAGGTCTTTGGGGCGGGTGTATTGGCGCTCCTCCGCCAGCTCCCTCGCCCGCCCGTATACGCCGCGGGCGGCGCAGGCGGCCAGCACAGGCCGCACGTCCCGACGCGCCAGGGCGCGGCGGATATCCCTGTCCGCCGGCTCCTCGGCAAGCTCCTCCAGGGCCGCCCACGCCTCCCGTGCCAGCTTCGCCTCTCTGGCGGGGGCGCGTAAGGCCCGCAGAAAGTCCCCCGCGTCCCCTGTGCCGCCGGCCTGACGGACCAGCAGGGCAAAAACAGCCGTCCGCAGCTCCTCCGGGATATCAGCAAGCACGCCGGCGTCGATTTTGCTGTTTTCAGTCATAAACCGCCGCAAAAGGCCATAGTCTATCATCAGCGCCGCCGCTTGGGGCCGCGGGGACCGGAGCGTCTTTTGCAGCTCCGCCAGCACCCGCTCCGCGGACAGCTTCTCCGTCAGAGGCGCCAGACGGCGCAGGGCGGCCAGGGAGTCGGGGTCAATGGCAAATCCCAGGGCGGCGGAAAAACGCACGGCACGGAGCATTCTGAGGGCGTCCTCGGCGAATCTGCGCTCCGGCTCCCCCACACAGCGGATCACGCCGCGGGCCAGGTCCTCCCGGCCCCCGAACAGGTCCACGATCCGCCCCTGCCCGTCCATGGCCATGGCGTTCACCGTGAAGTCCCGGCGGCTCAGGTCCTCCCGGAGGTCGGAGACAAACTCCACGTTCTCCGGCCTGCGGCCATTCAGATACGGCCCGTCCCGCCGGAAGGTGGTGACCTCCGCCCGGCCCCCCGGCAGCAGGACGGTGACGGTGCCGTATTTCAGGCCGGTGGGGACGGTCCTTTCAAAAAGCGCCGCCACCTCGCCGCAGGAGGCCGAGGCGGCCACGTCCCAGTCGTGGGGCGTGCGGCCCATCAGCGTGTCCCGGACACAGCCGCCCACGGCGTAGGCGGAAAAGCCCGCGCCGGTCAGGCGTCTGAGGATCTCCAGTATATACTCCGGCACGTCTGCGCCCTCCTTTGGAATCCGTGAACGGGAAGCCCTGGGGATCGCCGGACAAATTGACCGTCCGGCGGATCAATTCAGAGATTTTCTAATTATCTGTTGTATTCTTCCCTCAATTGTATTATAATTACCTTGTATGGCAATTTCAATCTTTTTTATCAGGTGCATGTATGGACAGAATTTCCGAGCTTGAAAAGCTTATCCTTGAGAAGCGCCGCTGCCACCTTATCGGCATCGGCGGCGTCTCCATGTCGCCCCTGGCCAAGGTGCTCTTTGACCGGGGCGTGCCGGTCACCGGATCGGATATCAACGAGAGCGAGACGGTGCGGCAGCTGCGGGAGCAGGGCATCACGGTGTTCATCGGCCACAGGAGCGAAAACGTCACCGGCGCGGCCTTTGTCATCCGCACAGCCGCCGCCAGGGACGATAACCCCGAAATCGAGTACGCCAGGGACAACGGCATCCCCGTTTTTGAACGGGCCGAGGCGTGGGGGTGCATCATGCGCCACTACAAAAACGCCCTGTGCATCTCCGGCACCCATGGGAAGACTACCACCACCTCCATGTGTACCCATATCCTGATGGCCGCCAGGATGGACCCCACCGTGATGATCGGCGGCACCCTGGCCCTCCTGCACTCCGGCTACCGGGTAGGCAAGGGGGACACCATCGTTCTGGAGTCCTGCGAATATTACGACTCCTTCCTCAGCTTCTTCCCCACCCTGGCCGTGATCCTGGACATCGAGGCCGACCATCTGGACTATTTCAAGGACCTGGAGGATGTGAAAAAGTCCTTCCGCAAGTTCGCCCAGCTGGTCCCCAGCGGCTCCGGCGTGGTGATCGCCAACATCGACGATGAGAACACCATGGACGCCATCGACGGCATCCGCCGCCGGGTGGTGACCTTCGGCTTCTCTCCCCTGGCGGATATTCGGGCGAAAAATCTCCGGTGGGAGAACGGCGTCGGCGAGTTTGACGTGGTCTACAAGATGAAAACCTACTGCCACATAAAGCTCAACGTGCCGGGACTCCACAACGTAAAAAACGCCCTGGCCGCCGCGGCGGCGGCCATAGAGCTGGGCATCCCCGGCGAGGCCGTGTCCCGCGGGCTTGCCGCCTTCCAGGGGGCCGTCCGGCGCTTTGAGTACAAGGGCGAGGTCAACGGGGCGCGGGTCTACGATGACTATTCCCACCACCCTGGGGAGCTGAAGGCCCTGCTGGACACCGTGCGCCAGATAAGCTCCGGGCGGGTGATCCTGGCCTTCCAGCCCCACACCTACTCCCGCACCAAAGCCCTGTTTGATGACTTCGCCAGGGAGCTCTCCCGCGCGGACAAGGTGTATCTGGCGGAAATCTACGCGGCGCGGGAGCGGAACACCATCGGCATCTCCTCCGCGGACCTGGCCGCCGCCATCCCCGGCGCCGTCTTCTGCCCCACCCTTGACGAGCTCGCCGGCTGTCTCCGCCGCGAGGCCCATCCGGGAGATGTGATCCTGACCGTGGGCGCGGGGAATATCTATACCGTGTGCGGCAAGCTGATCGACGGGTAAAACCGCCTATAAGCGCCAATACCATTAAAAGCATAAACGTAAAGAGCGCCCCGCGGGGCGCTCTTTTGTGTCTTATTTCGCTTTTTTCCTTCCGGCAAAGACCCTGTTGGGGATCTCCAGCATCAGGACGATACCCAAAACGATGGCCACGGCCACCCGCACGGCGGTGAAGCCGCGGGTCAGGGCCTCGGAGGTGTTGTTCATGATGAGGTAGTAGGCCGTCCAGTAGACCCCCGCGCCGGGGACCAGCGGGATGATGCCGGCGATAAGAAACACGGTCACGGGGCATTTTCTCCATACCGCCGAGACGCGGGAGGACAGGGTAACTACCATCGTCGCCAGGAAGGTGGCCTCCGTCTGGGACAGGCCCAGCCGCATCAAAAGCTCCACCAGGAAGAACCCCAGCCCGCCGATGACGGCGCACAGGGGATAAAAGCGGGGCGGCACGTCAAATATGAGGGCAAAGGCCACGGTGCCTACGGCGGCGGCCAGGAAGTGGATCAACAGCGTCACAGCAGCACACCTCCCGAAATATGGCGGTAGACCGTGAACACCACGCCCACGCCTACGGCGATGCACAGGAAGACCAGAAGGGCGTCCAGGAGCCGCACCGCGCCGGAGATATAGTCGCCGTCGGCGATGTCCCGGATGCCGTTGGTAAAGGCCAGCCCCGGCACCAGCGGGATGATGCCGCCGATGACCATGTGGCTCAGGTCCTGGCCAAAGCCGGCCTTGTAGCACAGGAGGCACACCACCGTGGCCAGCGCCCCGCCGATGAGGTTGCCGGAGATTTTGGACATGTGCGGCGCGGAAACGTAGAGCACGAAGGCGTAAAGCAGGAAGCCCGCCAGGCAGGACGCCGCGCAGTCCGCCGGCCCGCCGCCAAACATACAGCAGAAGGCCGCGGAGCCCAGTCCCGCCGAGAGGATCTGGAGCCATTTGGGCGGTTCGGGGATGTTCCGGATGCGCTCCAGCTCCCGCTTGACCTCCGGCAGGGTGTACTTCCCCTGCTCGATCTGGCGGGACATCTGGTTGATGGCCACCACCTTGGACAGCCGCGCCCCGGTGACGCGGCTCTGCTTCACCTTGGCGAAATGGCCCTTTTCCGTGGTACCCGTGGCAAAAAGGCCGTTTGCCAGCACGAAAAATTCCTCGTGGCTCTCGTCCACGCCGAAATACGCGCAGATCCGCCGCATGGTCTCCTCCACCCGAAAGATCTCGGCGCCGGATTCCAGCAGGATATGCCCCGCGTCCACCGCCGTCTCCAGTACCTCGTCCATGGAGTTTTTCACTCTCTCGCCCCCCATCGCCCAAAGAATACCACACTACATCATAAATATCAATCGATATTTTTCGCGAGGACATGCGCCTTGCAAAAAATCCCTTATGTTTTGCGGAGTGTGCGGCCCTCCGGGCCGAGCGTGCAGCAAAACAGCAGGGGCCCCGGAGCGAAATTACAATTTCGCTCCGGGGTCCCGCACGTTTCCCTATTGGCATTGAAAGCCCCGAAGGGCTTTCAAGCCAGTTTCTCAGATAGCCAGGAAGAACTTCACCAGGAACAGCGCGGAGATGACATAGGTGAGGACGGACACGTCCTTGGCCTTGCCGGTGAAGACCTTGACGACGGTGTAGGTGATGAGGCCAAGGCCGATGCCGTGGCCGATGGAGCCGGAGATGGGCATGGCCAGGAGCATGATGAACACAGGGGCGGCGATGGCCATATCGTTAAAGTCGATGTTCTTGATGCCGCTGAGCATCAGGATGCCCACGTAGATGAGGGCGGCGGAGGTGGCGGCGGGGGGAATGATGGCGGCGATGGGGCTGATGAAGATGCACGCCAGGAACAGGATGCCGGTGGTGAGGGAGGTAAGGCCCGTGCGGCCGCCGGCCTCCACGCCGGAGGCGGACTCCACGAAGGTGGTGACGGTGGAGGTGCCGGTGCAGGCGCCGGCGATGGTGCCGATGGCGTCGGAGAGGAGCGTCTCGCGCATCTTGGGCATGTTGCCCTTCTCGTCCACCATGCCGGCCCGGTTGGCGGTGGCGACGACGGTGCCGATGGTGTCAAACATGTCGATGATGCAGAAGGTGACGATCAGCAGGATCACGGTGCCCCAGCCGATGGAGAAGAGCGTCGCGAAGTCGAACTTGAAGAGCGTGGTTTTCGCCATGTCGCCGAAAGGAGGCAGCCAGCTGGCGGTTTTCAGATTCTCAAAGGGGTTGGCCTTCAGGAAGATGGCCTGACCGGCCCAGTTGAGGGCGGAGGCGCCCAGCATACCCACAAGGACCGCGCCTTTCATCTTGTAGTGCGCCAGGATGATGATGAGGAAGAGGCCGATGAACATGGTGACAACGGTCAGGACCATGGGAGCCCAGCTCTCGCCCATCTGCTCCTTGCCGTAGCTGGCGGAGAGCGCGCCAAAGAAGTCCCGCATCACATAGTATTCGCCGGAAGCGCCCTGGCCGGCGTTGGAGCCGAAGCCGATGTTCATGAGCATCAGGCCGATGCCGGGGCCGATGCCCAGGCGCACGCCAAGGGGAATGGCCTCCACGATCTTCTGACGGATATTGAAGATGGAGAGGAGCACGAACACGATGCCTTCAACAAGGATGATGCACAGGCCCGCCTGAAGTCCGGCCAGCATGGTGCACCCGGCACCGGCAGCGATTTGGGCGATAACGACTCCGAAATAAGAGTTGAGGCCCATGCCGGGGGCAAGCGCGAAGGGCTTGTTGGCCAGGAACGCCATGCAGAACATAGCCACGGCGGAGGCCAGGCAGGTGGCCATAAAGACGCCGTTCCACGCGGCCTGCGTGTCTGCCCCAAAGCTGGTGTTATTGTACAGAACGATCAGGTTGGGGTTCAGAGCGATGATGTACGCCATGGTCATGAAGGTGGTAAGACCGGCTACGATCTCGGTGCGGACGGTGGTGCCGTTTTGCTTGAGCTTGAAGATTTTCTCCATATATACCCTCCTAAAGTATTTCTTTGGCCGGTGAAAAACAAAATCGGCGTGCGAAACACATCCTCACGCCTTATGGTTTTTCATCAGCTTTAGACACGTCTAAGATACCACATTTTTCATCACATTTCCACGGATTTCTTAAAAAATGTTAAATTTTTTTGAATTTTTGGCGGCTTGACCAAAACTCTCCCCCATCAGGGGCCCGCCTTGTGCATTTTTACGCGGGCTTTTTCACAATTTCTTTGACTACCTCAGGAAACAGTGCTATAATAGGCAGTGGGAACAGTTTCCCTAAGAAAATAATATGGAGTGACGGACAAATGACATACGAGCTCAAGGTCGCGGGGCTGAAGCGGGAGCTGACTCTCTGCCCCCTTAACGAGAACCTGTCCATTGCCGGCTTTGTCATCTTCGGCGATGTGGAGCTGACCTGCGCCTGCGCCAAAGCGCTTTTGGAGAAGGCTCCGGCATACGACTATATGGTGGCACCGGAGGCCAAGGCCATCCCCCTGATCCACGAGATGGCCAAGCAGGCCGGGAGGAACGACTACTTCCTGGTACGCAAAAAGGCCAAGGCCTATATGCACAACGTCTTTAAGGTGGAGGATCACTCCATCACCACCGAGGGCACCCAGTACCTGTACATGGACGGCGATGACGCCGCCAAAATGCGGGGCAAGCGGGTCATCATCGTCGACGACGTCATCTCCACCGGCGGCTCCATCGCGGCGGTGGAGGAGCTGGTCCGCGCCGCCGGCGGCATCGTGGCCGCCAAGATGGCGGTGCTGGCCGAGGGCGACGCCGCCAAGCGGGACGACATCATCTTCTTGGAGCACCTGCCCCTCTTCGACGGCAAGGGCAACCCCATCGGGTAAATCGCGATCTTAAATAAAAAGGCAGCCGCTGTCCGCGGCTGCCTTCTTTTCCGTCATCGCGGCTTTGCGCGACAACATGGTACGCCTGAAGGGACTCGAACCCCCGGTCTCGCGGTTCGTAGCCGCGCACTCTATCCAGCTGAGCTACAGGCGCATCTTGCCGCTCCTCTCCGGAGCGCCCTACTATAATACCATCGTGTCCGGAAAAATGCAAGCATTATTTTCGTGTTTTTGAAAAAAAGTGTTGACAACTTCCTGGGCTTGGGTTAAAATAGGTGACGCTGACGGACGATTAGCTCAGCTGGTATGAGCATCCGCTTGACGTGCGGAGGGTCACAGGTTCAAGTCCTGTATCGTCCACCAAATAAAAAAACCGCCTTCAGGCGGTTTTTTTATTATAGGCGAAAGGCTGTTTTTCCGTATGCCGCCGCGCGGCGGCGGAACGCTCGGATCGGAAAAACCTTCCCGCTGGGTTGATCTTGTCTCACTTGAGGTTCGCCTTGATCTTCCCAATCATCTCCGCGTATTCCTCGTCAGTCAGATACTTCTCGCCGGGGTTCATGGCGAAAACGCCGCCCCACTCATAGCCGTCCTTATACTTGGGGACCAGGTGCATGTGGAGGTGGCAGCCGGTGTCGCCGTAAGCGCCGTAGTTGAGCTTGTCGGGGTGGAAGGCCGCGTGGATGGCGCGGGCCGCCCGGTCCACGTCGGCGAAAAAGGCGTTGCGCTCCTCCTCCGAGATATTGACGATCTCGCTGACGTGATCCTTATAGGCCACGATGCACCTGCCGGGGTGGGACTGCTCCTTGAAGAGGATGAGCTGGGAAACGTTCAGGTCGCAGATCTTGATGCCGAAGGCCGCCAGAGGCGCCCCACCCACGCAGTATCCGCAATTTTGATCCTTCATGAATTTATCTCCCTTCAGTTTTTTCGTTTATTGTTTCCGCCCCTCCTGCCGACCTTCACCACCACGGTGATCTCATGCCCGCAGGATGGACAGTGACAGCCCTTTTTCAGCCCCCTGAACAGCGCCGAAAGCTCCACGGGTCCGCCGCACCAGGGGCAGTGGAGCCGCCAGACGTTCAGGATGAAGTAACAGGCCAGCGCCGCGGCCGCCGCGAAGAAGAACCACTTGTTAAAGACCCCCGCCACCAGGAAGACGGCAAAGGCCAGCATGAAGATATACGCCAGGATGATCTCAAAAAGCCGAATGACCCTCATGGCCGCGCTCCTTTCACTTGTTGGCGGACGCCCCGCTTTTTCTATTTTACCGCCATCTGTCTGTCAAGTCAACTAATTTTTCGACCCCATCCGCCCCAGCTTTTGCGCTTTTGTCTCTTTTCCCAGGGGCGGTTTTGCTTTATAATTTTAAGCCTATCCATCCTTCGGCGGAAAAACACGGCCTGAACGGCCCTTTTCCCGCCGGAGGGACCAATCTGATTCTTGGGGGAGCTTTTATGACGCCGTCACCCATCACCCTGCGCGTGGCCCGGCCAGAGGACGCGCCCGCCCTGCTTGAAATTTACGCATGGTACGTGGAAAATACCACCGTGACCTTTGAGGTTGACGTCCCCAGCGCCGCCGAATTTGAGGGGCGCATCCGCCGCACCCTGGCCCGTTACCCCTATCTGGTGGCGGAACGGGAAGGCCAGATCGTGGGCTACGCCTACGCCGCCCCCTTCCGGGAGCGGGTGGCCTACGCCTGGTGCTGTGAGGCCAGCGTCTACGTCCGTCGGGACATGCACCGCCTGGGGATAGGCCGTATGCTCTATCAGCGGCTGGAGCAATATCTGCGCGCCCAGAACGTGGCCAGCATGGACGCCTGCATCTCCTACCCCAACAAGGACAGCATCAAGTTCCACTCCAGCCTCGATTTCGAGCGGGTGGCCCGTTTCTCCAAGTGCGCCTTCAAAATGGGCCGCTGGGTGGATATCGTCTGGATGCAGAAGATTTTAAAGGAATCCGACACCCCTCCTGCCCCCTTCATCCCTTTCGCGGAGCTCAATCTCTAAAAGCCGGAACCGCCAACGGAACCAATTTATTTTCCCAGCATCCTATCCCACGGCGAAAGGGCGATTGAATCGGAAGAGGAACCCTGACGGTTCCTCTTCCCATCTCTTCCCTCCGAAACCTTCAGCCGTTACGGAAGACCGTTTGAACCAAAACTCAAATTCAATATTTTTCCGGCGACATGTGCGTCGGAAAAAATCCCTTTTGTCACGCAAGTGTGCTAATGGGGCCCCCGCCGAACGTTAGTTCGGTGGGGAGAGGAGGAGCGAAGTCTGCGACCTTGCCTGCGCGCCTGCGCGGAGGCAAGGTATCGCGACTTCCGCGACGACGACGGTGCGCGCGGCGTGACGGCAGGGGAAAATACCTGAATTTCGCAAAATTCAGATATTTTCCCCGCACGTTCCCCTTGTCGGAAAAAGCCCGTCAGGGCTTTTTCCGACAGCAAAAAAGGAGCGCCTTCCGGCGCTCCTTTTTTGCATTATTTCCCTGTATTCCGTTTTATTTCGCGGTATATCTGGCTATGATGGTGGCGATCTCCGCGCGGCTGATCTCCTTTTCGGGGTTCAGCAGGAGCTTCCCGCCCTGGGCGGCGCCGCCGATGATCTCGTTGGCGACGGCCCACTGGAACGCCGCCTTGGCCTCGCCGGAGACGCTGGTCCCGTCGGAGAACCGGTCAAGACCGGCCTCGATTTCCGGCTTCTGGACCATGCGGTACATCATGATCACCAGCTCCTGACGGGTCAGGTTCTGCTTGCCGTCCTCAAAGCCGTCGTTGATCCCCAGGGACCCCGCCCAGGACAGGCCGGGCTTTGCCCAGTCCGCGCCGCTGACGTAGGCGTCCACGCCGGACATGCGGGCCAGGATGGTGACCATCATCTCGCGGGTGGTGGTGCCGGTGGGCTCGAACTTGCCGCCGCTGCCCTTCATCAGGTTGGAATTCAGGACGGCCTGGACGCCCTCCAGGTACCAGGCGTCCTCCTTGATATCGGAGAACACGGCCACGGCCTCCACATGATTGGCGGCCTCGTCCCGCTGGGCGGCCAGCTCCTCCGTGGCCAGGTCCTTCAGGGTCTCAACGGTCATGCCGCAGTCGACGCAGGCGCCGTTCACAATGACGTGCTCCCCCTTGTCGGCCTCCAGGCCGCAGGTTTCGCAGGCGCGCCAATGGCAGCTGCTGTCCATCTTGTACTCCGCGCTGTAGGCGTGGACATGCACCTCCACCTTCTCAGGCTCCTTCTCGCCGCAGACGGCGCAGACGCCCTTCTCAAAGGTGTGGACGGCGACGTCCTTCCTGTCGCCGCAGGCACATTCCTTCCAGTGGCTGACGGAGTCGTGCTTGTCTGTATAGGTGTGGGTGTGGCTCTCCGCCAGGGCGGGGATCTCGGAGCCCTTGATCATCACCGCGCCGCAGCCTACACAGCAGGTGTCGCCGGTGTATCCGGCCCTGCCCACAGCCGCCGCTCTGACGTTGGTGAGCTTCGTCCCGCCCACGTGGTTATAGGCCACGGGCGCGCCGTAGACCTCGCCGCAGACGGCGCAAACGGGCCCGCTGGCGCAATTGCCCTGTCCGCCCGTATGCTTTTCCACGGGTCCCTTGTCGCCGCAGGCGCACTCATGCCAGTGGCCCTGGCTGTCGTGCCGGACAATATTATAGATATGCGTGTGGTTCTCCTTCAGCGCTTCCAGGGTCATGCCCTTGATCAGGACCTCGCCGCAGCCGGCGCAGACGGTATCGCCCGTGTACCCGGCGGCGCCCAGCTGCGCGGGCTTCTCACCGACGATCTTCGTGCCGCCCACATGGGTGGAGCCGGCCTTGCCGGTGTTAACGGTGGCGCCGCACTTGGTACAGACGGCGTTGCCCTTGCAGTCCACGGGGCCCAGGGTGTGGGTCTCCACCTGCTTCTCGGTACAGCCGTGGCTGTTGCACACACGGGCGTGGGTGCCGCCCTCGTTGGTCCAGACGCCGTAGCTGTGCTCATGGGCGGCGGTAGTCTGCCCCACGGGGACGCCGGTGCTCTTCCGCTCGCCGCAGACGGTACAGCTCAGCACGTTGAAGCCGCCGTCACGGACAGTCGTATAGGTGTGGGGGACGCTCTCGCCGTAGTGACAGCCACTATTCAGGCACTCGTGGGTATGGGTGCTGTCCGTGCAGCGCCAGGTGCCGAAGTTGTGGTTCTTCTGGCCGTATTTGGCCAGGTGCCCGCACTGGCAGTAAAGGTCCTCCGTGCAGTAGGTACGGGGCACCGTAAAGGTGCTCTCACTGCAGTTCACGCTGCGGGTCGCGCCGCACTTCGTACAGCTCTCCCTGTGGGTAAAGGAGCTGGTCGGCCCGTCGATCTTCCAGGTGTGACTGCACTTGGAGGGGTCGTTGGCCGGCTTGGTGTAGCCGCAGGTGGCGCACTTGTCCCCCACAAAATCATGGGCGTACTCGCTGGAGACAGCGGAGCAGTTGACGCACTGGAGCCAGTGCTTACTGCCGTTGTAGCGCCAGGTGGAGCCGAAAACGTGGCCGGTGCCGGCCTCAGTGGCGCCGCACTTCTCGCAGTGCCGTCCGCCGCCGCAGCTGCCGTCGTCCGCGACCCACCGGTGGCCGGTGGCCTTCATGCCGGAGGCGACGGTGCTCTCCGTCTGGCAGACGGTGCAGATAACTACCTTATAGCCGTCCTGAGTGCAGGTGGGCTCAACGGTCTCCTTCACGGCCCAGGTGTGGTTGCCCCTGGTGGGGACGCTCACGGTCTTCTTCTCCTGGCAGTAGGAGCAGGTATCGACCCGCGTGCCGCCGCCGGTGCAGGTGGAGCTGCCCACAATGGCGCCCTCCGTCCAGTTGTGGCCGCCCAGGGTGGTCTCTACCGCCTGGCAGACGGTGCATCTCTTCTCCGTGGTGGGATGGCTGGGGCACTCGCTGTCATAGGTCGTCGTGCTCCAGCTGTGCGTGCCGTTGGTCCTCTCAAAGTTCTCCCCGGAGAGCGGACGGAACGCGCTGTACTCCTTGGCCCCGCAGACGGTGCAGGTGCGCGAGGACGCCTCGCATCTCCCATAATAGCAGGTGTCCTCGATCTCGGTATGTACCGGGCCCCAGCTGTGGTGTCCCTTGCAGGTCCCGGCGGCTGACACGGGCAAGACGATCAGCCCCGTCAGCAGTACCGCCGCCAGCAGTACCGGCAGCCATTTGTAAAGCTTCCTCTTCATAAAAATCTCCCCCTTTCGGATGACGATCAGGCAAAGTATCTCCTTCCCCGATCCTTCATCCTCATTCTACTATGCCGTTAAAATATTGTCAATATGATTTTCACAAAGTTTTATGCCTTTTTTTCGCTCCAAATTTTGCCTGTTTCCGGTAAAAATCCGCGTTTATTGTATCAAATTGTTCGTAATTTATCCTGTGAAAGCGCCCCTTGCATAAAATTCTTCCCGACGGACGTCGGGAAGAAAAAAAGTTAAAATTTTTTTGAAAAAGCTCTTGACAAGCAAAAGTATTTATGGTATAATACGAATCACACGGATGAAATAAACCGAATGAACGCCTCTTTCCCCTTTTCATCCCTGGCGTAAACGCCCGCGTGCTCCAGGACCTTGGCGAACACAAGTCCCGTCTCGTACTGCACGATCTCCATGGCGTTGTCCGCCGTAATGGCCCCATACTTCGTCCTGAACCCCTCAGCCCAATCGGCGTGCTTTTCTGTAAGAGGGTCGGCTCTCAGGTCACGGTCATCGGCCAGGGCGGCGGCCACAGCATGGAGCTCGCCCTTCAGGCGGGCGGGCAGGACGGCCAGGCCCATCACCTCGATAAGGCCGATATTCTCCTTCTTGATGTGGTGAAGCTCCGCGTGGGGGTGGTAAAGCCCCAGGGGGTGCTGGGGGGTGGTCAGGTTGTTGCGCAGCACCAGGTCCAGCTCAAAGTCCGTCCCCCGGCGTCTGGCGATGGGGGTAATGGTGTTGTGGGGCTCGCCGTCCGTCTCGGCGTAGATGACGGCGCTCTCGTCCGTATAGCCGCGCCAGGCCGTGAGAATTTTGTCCGCCAGGTCGATAAGACGGGCGGGCTCCGCGGAGCGCACCCTGATGACGGACATGGGCCACCGGACGATGCCGGCGGTCACGTCCTCAAAGCCAGGGAACACAACGGGCGTTTCAATGGGCGCCCGCTCCATGGCGAAGGTGTAGTGTCCCCCCTGGAAGTGGTCGTGGGCCAGGATGGAGCCGCCCACAATGGGCAGATCGGCGTTGGAGCCCACAAAGTAGTGGGGGAACTGGCCCACAAAGTCCAGGAGCTTGGCAAAGCAGGCCCGGTCTATTTTCATGGGCACATGCTCCCGGTTGAAGCAGATGCAGTGCTCGTTGTAGTAGACATAGGGGGAGTACTGCAAAAACCAGGGGGAGCCGTTGATGGTGATAGGCACCGTCCGGTGGTTCTGTCGGGCCGGGTGGTTGAGCCTGCCGGCGTAGCCCTCGTTCTCGGCGCACAGCTGGCACCGGGGGTAGGCGGAGGCGGGCAGATTCCTGGCGGCGGCGATGGCCTTGGGGTCCTTCTCCGGCTTGGAGAGGTTCACCGTGATATCCAGCGTCCCGTATTCCGTGTCCGCCGTCCACTTCATATCCCTGGCGATCCGGTCCCGACGGATGTAGTTGGTGTCCTGGGAAAATGTATAATACCAGTCCGTGGCCGCTTGGGGACTTTCGGCGTAGAGCGCCCGAAATTTTTCGATGACCTGGGCGGGCCTTGGCGTCAGCCTGCCCATGAGGGCGGTGTCTAAGAGGTCCCGGTAGTCCGTGGAGTCGCCGGGGATCACGCCGCGCTCATAGGCGTCGTGGGTCAGCTCGTCCAGGGTGGCGGCAAGGTCGATGTCCCCCCACTCCACGTCGGGATCGGCGTAGGAATCCAGCTTCAGCATCTCCAAAACGGCGTTGACCGCCCAAATCTTTTCCGATTCCTCAATCAGCCCCGTCCGCAGGGCGTAGGTTACAAGCTTGGATACAGCTTCATCAATCATAGAAACATCACCTCATAGGTTTCAATTGGGGCCCCCGCGGAACGCCGCGCGTTTCGTGGGGAAAGGAGGAGCGACGGAACGAGTGAGCTTTCGACGTCAGTCGGAAGCGAGGGATGCGGAGTCCGCGACGACGTATCCGTTTGGGTGGTTCTTGTGCCACTGCCAGGCGGTGGAGATGATGGTATTGAGATCGGCGTACTGGGGGTCCCAGCCCAGGACGGTCTTGGCCTTCTCGCTGGAGGCCACAAGCCGCGCCGGATCGCCGGGACGGCGGGGGCCGATCTGGGCGGGGATGGGATGTCCCGTGACAGCGCGGGCCACGTCCACCACCTCCTTGTTGGAGAAGCCCACGCCGTTGCCCAGGTTAAAGACGTTGTTCTCCCCGCCGTCCATCAGGTAGTCCAGGGCCAGGATATGGGCCTGGGCCAGGTCCGTGACGTGGATATAGTCGCGGATACAGGTGCCGTCGGGGGTGGGATAGTCCTCCCCGTAGATGGTCAGCTTTTCCCGCTGGCCGTTGGGCACCTGAAGGATGATGGGGATCAGGTGCGTCTCCGGGTCGTGGGCCTCGCCGATCTTCCCGCTGGGGTGGGCGCCGCAGGCGTTGAAGTACCGCAGGGCCACGTACCGAAGGCCGTGGGCCTTGGAGCACCAGCCCATCATCTTCTCCATGCTGAGCTTCGTCTCGCCGTAGGTGTTGGTGGGCTGGGTGCGGTCCGTCTCCAGGATGGGCACCCGCTCCGGCTCGCCGTAGGTGGCGGCGGTGGAGGAGAAGACGATCTTGTCAACGCCGTGGGCCACCATGGCGGAGAGCAGGACCATGGTGCCGTGGAGGTTGTTGTCGTAGTATTTCAGGGGGTCGCGCATGGACTCCGCCACCTGGGAGCAGGCGGCAAAGTGGATCACGCCGTCGATCTTCTCGGCCTGGAACAGCACATCCAGGGCCTCCCTGTCCCGGATGTCCAGCTTGTAGAAGCGGGCCTTGGGATGGACGGCCTCCTTAAAGCCGGTCTGCAGGTTGTCCGCCACCACCACGTCGCGTCCCGCCTCGCAGAGCTCCCAGACGGTGTGGGAGCCGATGTAGCCGGCTCCGCCAAGGACTAAAATTGCCATAGAATTTACCTCCAATCAGTTTTTCAGGCACAGGCCGGACCTCCGGCCCGCAGGGGGTGGGATATGTCCCCAGGCCCCGTATCAACATAAACGGGTTTTCGCGAACTGTCGGTTTTCACACGATGGCCGCGCCGCCGGTGGGGCGGATATGGAGCACGTGGCACGCGCCCTCCCGGAAAACGGCCTCGATGCCGGCCTTGAAGGCCGCCACGGCCTCCTCCGGCACAAAGGCCTGGACCGTGCCGGCGAAGCCGCCGCCGTGGACGCGGATGGCGCCCTTCCCCGCCAGCAGCTCCCGTCCCAGGGCCAGGGCCACGGACACCGCCTGCTTTTCCGGCTTTGCCGGGGACCAGATGTTCTGCAGGAGCGTCTCGGAGGACAGGCCGGACTCGTTCACAAGCCGCAGAAATTCGTTGAAATCGCCCCTCTTTAGAGCCTCGGCCTCGGCCTGGGCGCGCCTGTCGTCGGCGTAGAAGTGCATAGCCCGCAGGACGGCCCTGTCGCCGCATTTTTCCCGCAGAGCGGGGACGGCGGCGCGGAAAGCCGCCTCCGGCACCTCCCGAAGCCAGCGCTTGCCGAAATGGGCGGCAACCGCCCCCATCTCGTGGGTGATGGCGGCGTAGTCGCCGGTGAGATCGGCGTGGTCGGAGCGGGTATCGACGATGCACAGGGCGTGGCCGGAGGCGGCGAAGTCGTAGCGGACCGGGGCGATCACCGGGTTCACGGGATCGGCGAAGTCGATGGCCACCGCGCCGCCCACGCTGGAGCCCATCTGGTCCATAAGGCCGCAGGGCTTGCCGAAGTAGACGTTCTCGGCGTACTGGCCGATCTTGGCGATGGTCACGGCGTCCAACTGTCCCTCACAGCACAGGGCGTTCAGGATGTTCCCCACCAGCACCTCAAAGGCCGCGGAGGAGGAGAGGCCCGAACCGGACAGCACCGTGGAGACGGCGCAGGCGTCAAAGCCGGAGAGCCGGTAGCCCAGGTTCCTGATCCCCGCCGCCACGCCGCGGATCAGGCCGGCGGTGGTGCCGTACTCGGATTTGCGGGGCTCCAGGTCGGAAAGCTCCACGGCGATGGGGGCGTACCCGGCGCTCTGCATACGGACCGTGCCGGTGCCGTTCAGGGCCGCGGCGGCCAGCACGTCCAGGTCCACACTGCCGCACAGCACGTGCCCGTGCTGGTGGTCGGTGTGGTTGCCGCCGATCTCCGTCCTGCCGGGGCCGGAGAAGATACCGGCCCGCCCCTTGGGGGCGTAGGTATCGGCCAGGGTCTGGGCCACCCCCAGCGCCCGCTCCCGGACGGAGGCGGCGGGGCCGTCCAGGACCTGGCAAAGCCGGCTGTCCAGGGCCCCCGATTTGATCTTTTCTATCAGCGCGGAAAGTTCCATTGGCGTTTCTCCCCCTTGATCCAATTGACTGTTTACCGATGTTTACCGAATCGTCTTGAGCCGATGTGCTGTTTACCGTATTGCCTTATGGTATGAGCCGGTCCACGGTTTACCGTACCGGTCCTGCCCCGTATGTCCGGCCCGTGACCCGGTCCAGGAACGCCAGCACCGTCCCCCATTTCAGGTCCCGGTCCTGCTTTTCGTTTAAAAACTCGTGGCGGGAGTGGTCGAAAAGCGCCACGGTCACGTCCTCCATGCCCGCCTTTTCCGTGTAAAACGCCTGGAGCTTCCTGACCCCCGCGCCCATGTTCCCCACCGGGTCCTCCGCGCCGGAGGCCAGCAGGAGGGGAAGCTCACGGGGCAGGCCCGCGATGTAGGAGGGGGTGTAGAGGCCCCGCAGGCCCCGGAAAAAGTCCCGGTAGAACCTGGCCGAGCAGGTAAAGCCGCACAGGGGGTCGCCCTCGTAGGCGGCGTTGTTCTCCGGGTCGTTGGAGATCCACTTCCCGTCCGCAAAGCATTTGGCGTAGGCCCCGAAGGAGAGCTTTTCGATGAAGGCCGCCGGCTTTTTGGCGGGGATGACCGCCGCCGCGGCGGTGCCCAGGTAGACGTCGAAGTCCTTCTTATAGGAGCTGCCGCCGATGACGGCCCCATCCAGCTTATCCCCATACCGGGCAAGATAGCTCTGGGTCACAAAGGAGCCGAAGGAGAAGCCGAAAAGGATGTACGGAAGGCCCGGATACCTGGCCTTATAATAGTCCGTCAGGGCGGCCTCGTCCCGCACCACGTCGCCGAACATGTCCCCCTCGCTCCAGCCGGGGGTGTCCCCGCCGGTCCTCCCGTGGCCCCGGTGGTCGTCCGCCGCCACAAGATAGCCGTGGGCGTTGAGGAACGCGGCGAAGGGCGCGTACCGGGCGGCGTGCTCCGCCATCCCGTGGACGATCTGGACAAAGCCCACCGGCTCCTTCACATCCAGCCACTCGTATACGTACAGCTCTTTTCCGTCAAAGCTCTTAAATTCCATATTCCCCGCCCCTTTCACGCTTTCTGATGCCATTATATTTCTTTTTCCCGCAAATTGCAACAATAAAGCGAGCCGGCTATTCCAAAATTTATTCAAATGTGCTATACTGAAAAATACCGGCGTATGCCCGCCATACCGCCGGAGCTATAGGGAGGGTATTCGTATGGGACTTTTTCTGACGCTGGCGTTTCTCTTTTTCATCGGCTCGGTCTTTGGCTGGGTGCTGGAGCTGTTCTACCGGCGGTTTTTCTCCGGAGCCAACCCGGAGCGCAAGTGGATCAACCCCGGCTTCTGCACGGGCCCCTATGTGCCGCTCTACGGGATGGGGCTGTGCATCCTGTTCCTCATCGCCTCTCTGGAAAACACCACCTGGATCGAGAACCCCTTCTGGGAGAAGGCGGCGCTCTTTATCTTCATGGCGGTGTGCATGACGCTCATCGAGTACATAGCCGGCATTCTGAGCATCAAGATCGCCCATGTGCGGCTGTGGGACTACTCCGGCCAGTGGGGCAACCTTCAGGGCATCATCTGCCCGCTGTTCTCCTTCTTCTGGGCCGTTTTGGGGGCGGTCTACTACTTCCTGATCCACCCGCGCATCCTGGGCGCGCTGAACTGGCTGGCCAACAACCTGGCCTTCTCCTTTGTCATCGGCATGTTCTACGGCGTGTTCATCATCGACCTGTGCCACTCCCTGCAGCTGATGGCGCGGCTGCGGAAATTCGCCCGTGAGAACGACGTGGACATCCGATATGAAAATCTCAAGGCGCACATCCGCTCGGTCCAGGACAGGGCCCACGAGAAGGCCCGCTTCTTCCGGCCCTTCCAGTCGGAAAAGCCCCTGTCGGAGCAGCTGCGGGAGCGCCTTGAGGCGGCCCGAAAGGGCGGAGATACCGTGTTCGGCGCCATATCGCGCCGAAACGGCGGGAGAGGAGGAAAGGCATGACCGGCGACAGCCAGAGGCTGAGATATCTGACGCTCTTATCCGCGAAATATCCCACGGTGGCGGCGGCGTCCAGCGAAATCATCCGGATGGAGGCCGTCCTGCGCCTGCCCAAGGGGACGGAGCACTTCATGTCCGATCTCCACGGGGAGAACGAGGCCTTTATCCACATCCTGAACAACGCCTCCGGGTACATCCGGGAGAAGATCGACACGGTGTTCGGGGAGGAGCTGTCCCCGACGGACCGGGCGGACCTGGCCACGCTGATCTACTACCCCGAAAAGAAGCTCCCCCAGCTCAAGGCCGCCCAGGCGGACCTGGGCCGGTGGTACGATCTCACCCTGATGCGGCTCATCCGGCTCTGCCGGTTCGTGTCCTCCAAGCACACCCGCGCCCATGTGCGCTCCTGTCTGCCGGAGGCCTGCGCCCATGTGCTGGACGAGCTTCTCCACGCCCATTTTGAGGATCACGACAAGAAGCTCTATTACGAGACCATCGTGGACTCCATCATCGCCTACGGCCGGGCAGACGCCTACATCACCCGCTTCTGCGAGCTGATCAAGCGGCTGGCGGTGGACTCCCTGCATATTGTGGGGGACCTCTTTGACCGGGGGCCCCGTCCCGACCTGATCTTGGAGCGGCTCATCGGCCACCACGGGGTAGACATACAGTGGGGCAACCATGACGTGGTGTGGATGGGCGCCGCGGCAGGCAGTCCCGTCTGCGTGCTGACGGTGCTGAAAACCACCCTGGCCTACAACAACACCGACACCCTGGAGCACGGCTACGGCATCAGTCTGCGGGAGCTGGACCACCTGGCCCAGGAGTATTACGAGGCTTCCGATCTGACCCGCTGGACGCCCAAGACCGACAGCCGCAAAAGCGCCTCCCGCGAGGCTCTCTGCCGGGCGGCCCAGATGCACAAGGCCGTGACGGTGATGATGCTGAAGGCCGAGGCGCAGGTCATCGACAGGAATCCGGACTTTAAAATGGCGGGCCGGGACTATCTGCGGCACATCGACTATGAACGGGGCACCGTGGTCTGCGGCGGGCGCGAATACCCCCTGCTGGAGTGCGACTTCCCCACGGTGGACCCGCAGGCGCCGGAGCGATTCACCGCCCGCGAGCTGGACGTCCTGCGGGACCTGGTGCGGGGCTTCCGGCACAGCAAGCTTTTGCAGAAGCACGTGCAGTTCCTCTACTCCTCCGGCTCCGTCTACAAGGTGACCAACGGGAACCTCCTCTACCACGGGGCCGTCCCCATGACGCCGGAGGGGGACTTCGCCAAGGAGACCTTTGAGGGCAGGGAATACGCCGGCAAAGCGCTCTTTGACTACTGCGACAGGCGGGCCCGCCAGGGCTATTTCGCCCCGGAGGGTTCCCCCCAGCGCCAGGCGGGGCAGGATTTCCTCTGGTATCTGTGGTGCGGCGCCAAAAGCCCCATCTACGGGCGCAGCGCCATGACCACCTTTGAGCGGCTGTTCATCGCCGATCCGGAGACTCACAGGGAGATCAAGGACCCCTATTACAGGCTCATCAACCAGACCGCCACGGCGGAGAAGATTCTCTCCGAGTTCGGCCTGACGGAGGAGGGCGACCACATCGTCAACGGCCACGTCCCGGTGCGGGCCGTGGAGGGGGAGAGTCCGGTCAAGGGCGGGGGGAGGCTCATCGTCATTGACGGCGGCTTCTGCCGGGCCTACCACGAGAAAACCGGCATCGCCGGGTACACGCTGGTGTACAACTCCCGCGGCCTGACGCTCCGCACCCACCAGCCCTTTGAAAGCGCCGCCAAGGCGGTGCTGGAGGACGAGGACATCGCCTCCTCCAGCGAGTATATCTACACGCCCTCCGCCCGCCTGCTGGTGGCCGACACCGACGAGGGGAAGCGGATGCGCAGTCTCATCGGCGATCTTACCGAGCTGGTGCGCGCCTATCAGGACGGCGTCATCCGGGAGCGGGAGCTGCGGACATAAACATTTGAAAGGAGATAAACATGGAGCTTTCCGAGATACTGAAAAGGGTGGATCACACACTGCTTGCCCAGACGGCAACCTGGGAGGAGATCAGGGAGGTCTGTGACGACGGGATGAAGTACCGCACCGCCAGCGTCTGCATCCCGCCCAGCTTCGTCCGGGCGGCAAAGGGCTATGTGGGCGCGGCGCTGCCCGTCTGCACCGTCGTCGGCTTCCCCAACGGGTATGCCACCACGACGGCCAAGGTGTTTGAGACGGCGGACGCGGCGCAGAACGGGGCCGATGAGATCGACATGGTGGTGAACCTGGGCTGGGTGCGGGACGGGCGCTGGGACGATATCCTGGAGGAGCTTCGCGCCGTCAAGGCCGTCTGCGGGAAGCGGGTCCTGAAGGTCATCGTGGAGACGTGCCTGCTGACGGAGGCGGAAAAGGTGAAGCTGTGTGAGATCGTCTCCGCCTCTGGCGCCGACTTCATCAAGACCTCCACGGGCTTTGCCGGCGGCGGGGCCACCGGGGAGGACGTGGCGCTCTTCGCCGCCCACGCGGCGCCCCACTTGAAGATCAAGGCCGCCGGCGGCATAAGCACCCTTGAGGACGCGGAGACATTTATCCGGCTGGGCGCCTCGCGCCTGGGCACGAGCCGGATCGTGAAGATCGTGAAGCGGATGGAGAAGGAGGGGTTGGCATGATCCAGCATGAAAAACAGTACCATATCCAATGCGAAGCGGGCGACGTGGGCCGGTATGTGATCCTCCCCGGCGATCCGGGCCGGTGCCAGTCCATCGCGGCGCTTTTTGACGGCGCGGAGTTCGTGGCCTCCAACCGGGAGTTCACCACCTACACCGGCACCCTTTTCGGGGAGAAGGTCTCCGTCTGCTCCACGGGCATCGGCGGGCCGTCGGCGGCCATCGCCATAGAGGAGCTCCACGCCATCGGCGCGGACACCTTCGTGCGGGTGGGCACCTGCGGCGGCATCGACCTCGATGTACAGGCGGGGGACCTTGTGGTGGCCACCGGAGCTATACGGTATGAGCATACGAGCCGGGAATACGCGCCCATCGAATATCCCGCCGTGCCGGATTTTGACGTGACGGCGGCGCTGCGGGCGGCGGCTCTGGAGCTGGGGTACAGGACC
This sequence comes from uncultured Oscillospiraceae bacterium, assembly GCA_947626845.1. GTDB lineage: Bacteria > Bacillota > Clostridia > Oscillospirales > Oscillospiraceae > RUG626. The sequence continues at coordinate 43,259 of CANQTW010000010.1, forward strand.
CACACCGGCGTCGTTCAGTGCAAGGACAGCTTCTACGGCCAGCACTCCCCGGAGAGGATGCCGGTGAGCTGGGAGCTTACGCAAAAATGGGAGGCGTGGAAGCGGCTGGGCGTCAAGGCCAGCGAAATGGAGTCCGCCGCCCTCTTTGTGGCGGCGGCGGCGTTGAAGGTCCGGTGCGGCAGCTGCTTCCAGGTGGTCTGGAACCAGGAGCGCCAGGCGGCGGGCCTGGACCAGGAGGAATGTCACGACACCTCCGCCGCCGTGAAGGCGGCGGTCCTGGCGGTGAAAAAGCTTATCAAACAGGACAGGGAGCTGGGAATATGACGGTGGAGGAGCTTTGCCAAACGGCTGTCAGGATGAAGGAGATGGCCTACGCGCCCTACTCCCGCTTCCGCGTGGGGGCGGCGGTGGAGTGCGACGACGGGACGGTGTTTACCGGGTGCAACATCGAAAACGCCGCCTACGGCCCCACCAACTGCGCCGAGCGCACGGCCATCTTCAAGGCCGTCAGCGAGGGGCACAGGCGCTTCCGCCGTATCGCCGTGGCCGCGGACGCGGAGGGCTTCACCTCCCCCTGCGGCGTCTGCCGCCAGGTGATGGCGGAATTCTCGCCGGATATGGACGTGATCTTAGTGAACAGCGGCGGAGACACAAAGACCGTAAATCTGCGGGAGCTGTTCCCCATGGGCTTTGGGAAAGAGGACCTTTCTTGACTATCAAAAAAGCCCTGACGGGCTTTTTCGACAAGGGGAAACGTCGGGGGAATGGGTCAAAATTGGAATTTTGACCCATTCCCCCTGCTGTTTTGCTGCGCGCACGCCTTTTGGGGCGCACACTTGCAAAACAAGCTGGGATTTTCGCGACGTACATGCCGCCGCGAAAATCATCAAATCGTTTTTTGACAACCGAAAAGGCCCTCCCCGACGTGGAGAGGGCCTTTATAGACTGTTGAAAATGCCCTGACGGGCTTTTTCAGGCCGTTTTAAAAGCCCAGGTTCAGGCCGCCGGTGAGCTTGCCCATGGCGGCGGACAGCTCGGCCTCGGCCTTGGACATGGCCTCGTTGACGGCGGCGATCACCGCGTCGGAGATCATCTCCACGTCCTCCGGCTCCGCCGCGTCGATGACGGCGTCGGGGTCGATGGTCAGCTTCAGCAGGGTCTTTTTGCCGTTCACCGTGGCGGTGACCATGCCGCCGCCGGCGGAGGCCTCGAACTGGCGCTCCTCCACCTCCTGCTGCTGGCGCATGAGCTCCTGCTGCATCCGCTGGGCCTGCTTGATCATGTTCATGTTCACGCCTCCCGGCATCCTGCCGCCGGGGAATCCGCCTTTTGCCATTTTTGTGTACCTCCTGAAATTTATTTATATCACGTATATATCACGTAAATTTTACGATGCCGTCGAACCGGGCCAAATCGTCAAGGCCGGGCTTTTTGGGGGCGGCGGCGTCCTCCGGGGGCGTGCCGATCACCACGCTGACGCCGATGGGCTTCCCCAGCACCTCCGCGGCGGCTTTGGAGACGGCGTCGCGGACGGAGTCGGTGTCGATCATCATCTGGACGAACATGTTCCGGGCGTAGAGCGTCAGGCGCGTGTCCGCCAGCCGGGGGACGGCGCTCTCCCTGGCGGAGAGGGGCCCCATCTGGGTGGGGTCCAGCAGGGCGGCGCATTTTTTCAGCACACGGCCCCACCAGTCGCCCTGTACGTCCCCCGCCGGCTCCGCCGCGGACGCCGGTACAGGTTCCGGCATGGGCGCGGGCACAGGCTCCGGCGCGGGTTCCGCCGGCATATCCTCCCAGGGCGGGGCGGGGGGCTCCTCTCCGGGCTCCGGCGGGATATCCCCGTCCTCCCAGGGGGGCAGGTCCGGCTCCGGGTCCGGCGCAGGGGCGGCCTTCTCCGAAGCGGTCATCTCCGTCATCGGGGCCGGAGAACCTGGCTCCGGCGCCTGTTTTTCCCGTTGGGGCGCGGCCTCACGCGGCTCCGCGGGCTTTGTGGGGGCGGGGGCCGGGGCGAAGCTCTCCGGCGGCGCGTAGGCGCCGGTGAGGGCGCCGATGACCTTTACAAGGCACAGCTCGGCCTTGACGCGCTTGTCGCGGGCGTCCTTCATGGAGTTCACGTCCTCCTGCAGAAGCTCCGAAACGGCCACCAGGCGGCCCGTATCCACGGTTTTGCACAGCTCCGCGAGCCTGCCGGCATCGAAGGCGCCGGTGAGCAGAGACGCGCTCCCCTGGGGCGCCACGCGGACCATGAGCATGTCCCTGGTCAGGCTGAGAAGGTCCCGCAGGATGGAGATGGGCTCGGCCCCGCCCCGGTAGCTTTTGTCAAAGAGGCTCAGGGCCAGGGCGGTATCCCGACTGGCCGCGGCGTTCCAGAGCCTGACCGTGTCCTCCGCGCCCATGATGCCCACGGCGCGGATGACGGCGTCCTCGTCCACCCGATTGGCGGGCAGGCACTGATCCAGCAGGGACAGGGCGTCGCGCATGGAGCCGTCGCCCAGGCGGGCCAAAAGGCCCGCCGCGCCCTCCGTCAGCGCGAAGCCCTCCTGGCCGGCCACATATTTGAGCCGGCCGGCGATGTCCTCCGGCATGATCCGGCGGAAGGAGAAGTGCTGGCACCGGGACAGGATGGTGATGGGAATTTTGGCAAGGTCGGTGGTGGCCAGGATGAACACCAGATGCTCCGGCGGCTCCTCCAAAATCTTCAGCAGGGCCGGGAAGGCGGCGGTGCTGAGCATGTGGGCCTCGTCCAGGATGTAGACGCGCTTGCGCACGTCGGCGGGGGTGTAGTTGGCCGCCTCCCGCAGGGCGCGGATGTCCTCTACGCCGCCGTTGGAGGCCGCGTCGATCTCGATGACGTCCATGATGGCGCCGGAGTCGATGCCCCGACAGGCGTCGCACTCGTTGCAGGGGTCGCCGTTGACCGGGTGGCGGCAGTTCAGGGCCTTGGACAGTATCTTGGCGCAGGTGGTCTTGCCGGTGCCGCGGGTGCCCACGAAGATGTAGGCGTGGCCCGTCCGGCCCGTCTCCACCTGGCGGCGGAGGGTCTGGGTGATGTGATCCTGGCCCACCACGTCCTCAAACCGCCGGGGACGGTATTTTCTGTAAAGCGCCTGGTACATATGCTCACCCCGCAATAATCAAAAAACCCGGTTTTCCGGGCTTTCCAGCTTGTCAAAAACTCAATTTCAAACTATTTCCCGACGGCATACGCATCGGATAAAATACCCATTTGCCGCGCAAGCGCTCTCATGGGAATCTGACGGGCCGCTTTTCGGGACCCCGACGGGCTGTGGCCCGGCGGGGAGAGAAGGAGCGAACGCCGCGCCTGAACCGTCACGCTTTGCGTGGCGGCTCAGGCATCGCACGTTCCGCGACGACGACGGCGCGCAGAGGAGCCGCGAACCTGCCTTTGACGGTGCGGTATACCCGGTACATCAGGAAACGGCTCAGAGCCGGCTGGCTCGCGGCACACGCCGGTTTCCGCTTAATGCTGCTCGGTTCCCCGCCTGACATGGTTCACGATCCGGCGTTGCGTGAGACCGGCTCATCAACACCCTTTCCTGAGGGCAGACGATACACCACACGGCCGGGGGCAGGACTTCATCCCCGCTATAGCGGATCGCGGGTCACAGGGCACCGCTATCTCCCCGACTATCGCGGCTCTTCTCCGCGCCGTAACGGTTTGCGAATTTTATATACTAATATCCATTTAAAAGGGGACACCGAGCGGCGAGGATTTTTCGTGTCAGACAAGGAAGACGCCGCAGGGAATACCCATTGGTATTTCCAAGGCGGCTGACGCAGTATGACGCGAAAAAGACCGCCGCGAATGTCTTGTTTTAATTGGATATTAGTATTATACACCATAACCAAGAAAATATCAACAGTTAAATTACATGCCCGCACGGCGCTTCGCCGCCGTTTTTATCTCCACCGAAAAAGGGGCGGGCAGGCCCGCGGGGGTTCTCTGTTGCTTTTTCCGCCCCGTTGAACTATAATTGCCTTATGGATCGAAAGGAGCTGAGGGGATGGACGGATTTGCGCTGTGGCCGGACGGGCCGTGGATGGAGACGTCCCCGGACGCCGAGCCGGTCTGTACCGACTCCGTGCTGCTGGCGGATTTTCCCTCCCTGCGCGGCGTCACAAGGGCGGCGGACTTCGGGGCGGGGAGCGGCGTGCTGTCGCTGATCCTGGCCGCCAGGTCCCCCGCTGTCCATATCGACCTGGTGGAGCTGTCCGGCCCCGCCGCCGGCGTGGCGGAGCGGAACATCGCCCGCAACGGCCTCTCCGGCAGGCTCCGCGTCCTGCGGCGGGACCTGCGGACCCTGACCGAGGCGGAGACGGGGCGGTATCAGCTGATCGTCTCCAATCCGCCGTATTACGCCCTGGGCTCCGGAACGGCCCCGGCCTCCTCCCGGCAGAATGCCCGTCAGGAAGCCTCCTGCACTCTGGAGGAGCTGGCGGACAGCGCCGCGCGGCTTTTAGGCGACGGCGGGCGGCTGGCGCTGGTCTATCCCTGCGCGCGTCTCAGCCACGCGCTGGTGACCCTGACGGCGGCGCGGCTGGAGCCCAAGCGGCTGCGGCTGGTGCAGGGGCGGGCGGACAAGGCCCCCGGCCTGGCCCTCATCGAGTGCCGGAAGGGCGGGCGTCCGGGCCTTCGGGCGGAACCGGCGCTGATTCTGAAAAATCCCGACGGCACGGACACCGCCGAGGCGCGGCGAATCTACCGCATGGAGGAAATACAATGACAGGCATCCTATATATCGTGGGAACGCCCATCGGCAACCTGGGCGACATCTCCCCCAGGGCCGTGGCGACCCTGGAAAAAGCGGATTTTGTGGCGGCGGAGGATACCCGCGTCACCCTGAAGCTGTTGACCCACCTGGGGCTTCAGCGCCCCCTGGTGAGCTACTACGAGCACAATAAGGCCGAGAGCGGCAGGGCCATCCTGCGCCGGCTTCAGGCGGGCGAGAGCTGCGCCCTGGTGACGGACGCGGGGATGCCGGCCATCTCCGACCCCGGTGAGGACCTGGTACGGCTCTGCGCGGAAAACGGCGTGCCCGTGGCGGTGGTCCCCGGCCCCAGCGCCGTGATCTCCGCGCTGGCTCTGTCCGGCCTCCCCACGGGCCGGTTCACCTTCGAGGGGTTCCTGTCCGTCAACAAGAGCGCCCGGTTTGAGCATCTGGACTCCCTGCGCGGGGAGACGCGCACCATGGTATTTTACGAGGCCCCCCACAAGCTCTCCGGGACGCTGCGGGATATGCTGGAGGTCCTGGGCGACAGGCCGGTGGCCCTGTGCCGGGAGCTGACGAAAATACATGAGGAGACCGTCCGCACCACGCTCTCCCAGGCCGCGGCCTATTACAGCGAAAACGTCCCCCGCGGGGAATATGTGCTGGTGGTCGCCGGCGCCGCCGGAGAATCCGGCCCCGCCGTCTCCTTGGAGGAGGCCGTGGCGATGGCGCTGGAGCTGCGTGCCTCCGGCATGAGCCTCAAGGACGCCGCTAAACGGGCCAGCCAGCGCACGGGCGTCCCGAAAAACGACATCTACGACGCGGCGGTGGGGAAATGAACGGCGGGGGAGTATGATTTTCTCCCCCGATCGGTCCGGGGCCCCGGGGACCGCGATCCAGGGCCGACGCGCGGTATGGGCCGGGTATCACGCGGGGCGGAACTCCGAGATTATTTCAAAAACTATTTTTTTGTTGCTTTCTGTTGACTTTTGCCATTTTTAGTATTAAAATTTCCATTGCAAAAAATAGTGGGAGGTTTTTTTCATGTCTGGGGAAAAAGTAAAAAAGATTGATTGGGGTTACACACTGATTTACATCTTCGCGCCCATTGTACTCATCGTTGTGGGTACGTTTCTGGCGGTGAAGCTGATGCCCGACAGCAGCGCGGGTCCGTTCATTCCCATGGTCCTTTTCCTGCTCTCCATGGCCTGGTGGCTCATGGGCGGCAGGAACGCTCTGAAAAACGGGGCGACCAAGCTGGCCAAAGAGATGGACGCGCAGGGACTCACCCGCAACATGACCTTCAACGGCAGGGGCTGTGTGGTCGTTGTGGACACCGTTCACGGCAAGCTCGGCCTCGTATACGCCTGGAACCCCCGCAAGCAGTACATTATTCCCGCCTCCCGGGTGGAGAAGGCCTGGGTTGACGACGGTAGATCCGGCAAGGGGATCACGGAGGGCAGTGGCCGCGTCAGCTTCCTCTTCACTGTGGACGGCGTGAAAAACCGGGTGGACACCTTCGCCTCCAACACCAGATTCAAGATGAACGACAACCGCATCCTCACCGGCATCTCCAAGGCGGACTCCATGGTGGAGCTGATCAACGCCGCGAAGGAGGCCGCCCGCTGATGGGCCTGTTTTCAAAGGGCCCCAAGGGCGAGAAGTGCAAGGTCTGCAAGGAGATCCTGGAAAAGAGGGGGGAACGGCTCTACGCCATGCCAGGCGTCTATGTGGGGCACTATAAGGAGCATACCCACGGGGCCTGGTATCGGGATAACCTGGTCCCCATCGACTCCAAAGCCCAGATCCCCACCGGCATATACGCCGCCCGGGTGGAGCTTTTCAAATGCCCTCGCTGCGGTAAGGAAAAGGCCGTTGTCCGCCCCTTTCTCTCTGTGCGCGACAGCGAGGTGACCGAGTTCCCCGTCACGCTGGAGTATCTGGAGCTGGATGCCTTTCTGGGAAGATGAACGATTCCCGCGTACGAAATGCGGCAGATTGTAAAACAGTATAAAAAGACCGTTGACACACTGGCGAGCCGGTGTGTCAACGGTCTTTTTCCGATATTCAGTTTTTAGGCTTGTCGAACAGTCGCCCACTCGACATTTAATATTATACCACCCGAATGAAGAAATCTACTGTCCGTTAAGACGGTTGATCGACAAAAACGGAGCGGCGAGGATTATCGTCTAAATTTAGCACTCTTCCTCCAAGAGTGCTAAATTTAACAAATATTTCATAAAAGTTCCATTGATTGTTCATAATGTGGGTCTATTATACAGAGCATAAGGCAAGGCGATAAAGCCAAGCCCGCAACCGACCCCATCCTGCCCCATCGGTCAAGCTCATCAAATACGAGAGGGCGGACATAATAATTTTTATTGGAGGTATTTATTATGTTTGAACTCAGACCTTTCCACCGCAATCAGGACATCACCTACAACCCCTTCAAGGCCATGGAGGACTTTGAGAAGCGGTTCTTTGAGGACCCCTTCACCGGCTTTTTCGAGACCGGCGACATCGCGGAATTCAAGACCGACATCTCCGACCAGGGCGACAGCTACCTTTTGGAGGCCGATCTGCCCGGCTTTGAGAAGAAGGACATCCACCTGGACGTCCACGGCGACGTGCTGACCATCAACGCCGAGCGCCACTCCCAGCATGAGGACAAGGACAAGAAGGGCAATTACGTCCGTCTTGAGCGCTCCTACGGCCAGTACAGCCGCCAGTTCGACGTCTCCGGCATCGACGCCCACGGCATAAAGGCCAAATATGAAAACGGCGTCCTGAAGCTCACCATGCCCAAAAAGCAGGAGGCGCTCCCTGAGAGCCACACGCTGGAAATCGAGTAACCGGCCGCCGCTGGGCGGCCCTGTCACCGGGAAGGGAACCCTGACGGATTCCCTTCCGCTTTTTCTCTGTCCAAACCCATGCGGACACGATACATACAAGCGCCAACATATGGGCCGGAGGCCGCAAAGGCCAAACGTCACATTTGTAAAATAAAATTGGGGGTATATGAAACATGGAGAAAATCATTTCCGCTATTTTCAAGGTCGAGAGCGAGGGCTATCAGGCCATCACGGAGCTCAAGAGAGCGCCCATCACCAACGACTACACGGTGTCGCAGGCGGTGCTGGTCAAGAAGGAGAACGGCGCCATCAGGACGCTGGACACCTTTGACACGGGCCTGGAGACCTCCAACGACACGGCCACGGGAAGCCTGATCGGGAGCCTGCTGGGCATTCTGGGCGGCCCTCTGGGCGTGCTGCTGGGCGGGAGCATCGGCATCCTGGCCGGCAGTGCCATCGACGCTGGGGACGCGGCCCACAACGCCTCCCTTATCGAGCTGGTCACGGAACAGCTGGTGGACGGCGAGGTGGTGCTGATTGCCCTGGAGCAGGAGGCCGTGGAGGGCGCGGCGCGCCGCGCGCTGAGCAAATTTGACATCTCCATCGTGGAGGAGGACGCGGCGGAGGTGGCCGAGGAGGTCAAAGCCGCCGAGGAAGCCCAGAAGGAGATGGAGCGGGAGGCCCGCGCCAAGCTGCGCGAGGCCAAGAAGGCCGAGCGCAAGCAGAAGGTGGAGGAGAACCGGGCCAAGATCAAGGCCGATTTCGATGCCTTCAAGGCAAAGTTCAAGAAGGACTGATTTATCTATTACATACAAGCACCTCGGAAAGACATCTTTCCGAGGCGCTTCAGTCTGTCGAAAAAGCCCTGACGGGCTTTTTCCGAGGCGCTTGATTTCAGAGGGTTTTTGCCTTGTTTTTGATATACTCTCTCAGCCACGGGGCGGTCTCCTCGTTTTTGAGGGCGAACTCCATGGTGGCCTCCAAAAAGCCGGTCAGGTTGCCGGTATCGAACCGGCGGCCCTCAAAGTCCACATAGACCATCCGCTTCTGGTGGCACAGGGCGGCGAGGCCGTCGGTGAGCTGGATCTCCCCGTTGCGTCCCGGCGGCGTGGAGTCCAGAATATCGAAGATGTCTGGCGTCAGCACATAGCGGCCCAGGATGGCGAAGTTGCTCATGAACTCCTCCGGCTTGGGCTTCTCGATGATGTGGTGGATGTCGTAGACCCGTCCCTCCACATGGGTCAGGTCGGTGGTGCAGTAGGCGGGGAGCGCCTCGTCGGAGACGGCCTGTCCGCCCACGCAGGAGCAGTTGTACTTTTCCGCCGCGTCGATCAGCTGCTTGAGAACGGGGGTCTCCGACATCATGATATCGTCGCCCAGCAGCACCGCGAAGGGCTCGTCCCCCACAAAGCGGCGGGCGCGGGCGATGGCGTGGCCCAGGCCCTTTGTCTCACGCTGGCGGACATAGAAGAAGTTGGCCATATCCGCCACCCGACGCAGCTCCCTGGCCTGCTCCTCCTTGCCGGAGCGGTAAAGCCGGTGCTCCAGCTCCGGGAAGTAGTCAAAATAGTCGTCCATGGCGGACTTGGCTCTGTTGGTAACGATGAGGATATCCTCGATGCCGGATTCCACGGCCTCCTCGATGATGTATTGCAGGACGGGCTTGTCCACCAAGGGGAGCATCTCCTTGGGGACGGTCTTGGTGGCGGGGAGCATACGTGTACCGAGACCCGCCGCGGGAATAACGGCCTTTTTGACTTTCATGGCGGAAACCTCTCTTTTCGCGAAAAAATACTGTCTCTACAGGGCGCGCCGGGATGTCAGGCGTGGACGCCCAGGCGTTTGGCCATACCGCTTTTCTCCAGGGCGTCCACCAGGATGACGCCGGGGATAAAGCACAGCACCGCCTCAGAGGCGGAAACGGTGAGGAGATTCAGCCCCCAGGCGGCCCAGAAGGCGGATGTGAAGCCCGCCTCGGCGTAGGCGATGACCGCGCTGACGATGAGTCCGTTGCACACCACCGGCGGGATGGCCGCCGTCCACTTGCTGTGGCATCCGGCTGTCCAGAGGCCCGCGAGGAGCGTGGCCAGGGAGCCGAAGACGATGTCCACAACGCCGTACTGGCTTAAAAGATTGGTGAGAATACACCCCACGAACAGGCCCCAGGCCGTCTCCGGAAACAGGAAGGGCAGCACGGTAAGCGCTTCGGAGAGCCGGAACTGCACCGGCGCGAAGGCCAGGTTCAGGGTGTAGGCCACATAGCTCAGGGCGGTGTACAGGGCCGCCGTCACGGCGGCGACGGCAAGCCTGCGGGCGGGGAATTTCTCGGACATTGTTAAGTTACCTCCATTTTTTGTTTTTAGAAGCCGCGGCGGTGACATTTGTTTACGCGGCTGGACAGGGTGTGGAAACCTGTCGGAGGTATCTTAGCATAATGCGAATGTTTCCGCAAGGGGGGCCGGCGGAAATTAATAAAACTTTTGAATAAATCTCCCCTCTTACTCCGCTCCGCCGGACCGCTCCCCGGAGGAGTAGAGGCACCCGCACCAGCACTGGCGGTAGATGCCGTACTGCTGGCAGAGGCGTATGGAGCGGAGATACCCGTCCCGCTTTTTGAAATCCGCGGGCAGCCAGGGAACGCCGCACCGCCCCGCAAGGGACTCCCCGACGGAATTGATGAGCGGGGCATTTTTGTGGGGGCTGACGGTGAGGGTGGTGCAGAAAAAGTCATACCCGCCCGCTTTGGCGTACTCCGCCGCCGCCGTCAGGCGCAGTTCAAAGCACTTTTCACACCTGGCCCCGCCCTCCGGGGCGGCCTCCAGGCCCTTCGCGGCCTGGAAAAACGGCGCAGGATCGTAGGGGGGGACGATCAGCTCCACGTCCTCTCTATGGGACAAGGACAGGAGCTTTGAAAACTCCCCGGCGCGCTTGGCGTACTCCTCCGCCGGGTGGATATTGGGGTTATAATAGAAGAGCGTCACATGAAAATGGGGATAGAGCCGCTCCAGCACGGAGCTTGTGCAGGGGGCGCAGCAGGCGTGGAGCAAAAGCCGCGGGCGGCGGCCCTGAAGCGAAGCCAGGACAGCCTCCATCTCCCGGTTGTAGTCGCGGTTCATCCAAGCCCCCCTTTGCGGCAATTTTCTCTCATTTTAAGCCCTTTGGCCGGAAAATTCAAGGATTTTTGTAAATTTGCTCTTGACAAATCTTCACTTTCAGGTATAATTTATAGGCTTGCTGTCAGAAGCCTGACAGGATGCGACCCTTGCCTCCGATTGCCCGGAGGCCATAAGTCCAAAAGGAGGTGCAAAAAGCATGGCAAAAACCGCGGAAAAGTACGAGCTGCTGTACATCATCGACCCGGATCTCAATGAGGAGGACACTGCCGCTATTGTGGAGAAGTTCAAGACCCTCATCGAGCAGAACGGCACCCTGGGCGAGGTTGAGGAGTGGGGCAAGAGAAAGCTTGCCTATCTCATCAACGACAAGCCTGAGGGCTACTATGTGCTGGTGAAGTTCACCGCCGCCCCTGAGTTCCCCGCGGAGCTCTATCGCGTTCTCGGCATCACCGAGGGCGTGATGCGGTCCCTCATCACCGTTCAGCCGGAATAAGGAGGAACGGAAATGCTCAATCATATTGTGATCATGGGCCGCCTGACCCGTGACCCGGAGCTGAGACGCACCCAATCCGGTACGCCGGTGGTGTCCTTCTCCCTGGCCGTTGACCGGGACTTCGCCTCCCGCGAGGGCGGCGAGCGCCAGACCGACTTCATTGACGTGGTGGCCTGGCGGGGGACCGCCGAGTTCGTCTCCAAGTATTTCTCCAAAGGCCGTATGGCCGTGGTGTCCGGCCGTCTCCAGATCAGGGATTGGCAGGACAAGGAGGGCAACAAGCGCCGCACCGCCGAGGTGGTGGCCGACAACGTGTATTTCGGCGACTCCAAGCGCGACGGCGACAGCCAGTCCGGCGGCAATTACAGCCGCGGCTACGACGCCCCCGCCAGCGGAAGCTACGGCGGTCAGTCCGGTTACGGTGACCGAGGCAGTTATTCCGCCCAGGGCGGTTATTCCGCGCCGGCCGGCTCCGATTTCGCGGAGCTTTCCGACGATGACGGAGACCTGCCCTTCTGAGTTTGATCCAAACAACTTTTTATAAACCTTAAAAAAGGAGGTTAAGACAATGACCAACGAGAGAGAAGCCCGTCCCGCTCGTCCCGCCCAGGTCCGCAAGCGCCGCAAGGTCTGCCAGTTCTGCGTGGACAAGTGCCAGTATATCGACTACAAGGACACCGCGAAGCTCCGCCGCTATCTTTCCGAGCGCAGCAAGATCCTTCCCCGCCGCGCCACCGGCACCTGCGCGATGCATCAGCGCCAGCTGACCACCGCCATCAAGCAGGCCCGTCAGATCGCCCTACTTCCCTATGTGACCGACTGACATAACGTCAAACACAAGTTCAAAAGAGGACGTCCCCCAAAGGACGTCTTCTTTTTTATCTCAAAATGGACAAATCGATCCGATTGTGCTACAATTGGCCCATACCGTATGAACCTATTTTCGGGAGGCATACCCATGAAAAAATATGATTTCAACGACGGATGGACGTTCCTGAAGGCGGGCGGCGAGGCGCGGCCTGTGACGCTCCCTCACGACGCCATGCAGACGGAGGAGCGCGTCGCCGGCAACCCCTCCGGGTCGGGCTGCGCCTATTACGGCGCAGGGGTGTACCGGTACGAAAAGCGCTTCCTTCCCCCGGCGGCGTGGGCCGGGAAGCGGGTGATCTTTGAGTTTGAGGGCGCCTATCCCCAGGCGGAGGTGACCCTGAACGGCGTTCCCGTGGGCGGCTGCGCCTACGGCTATGAGCAGTTCGCCGTCCCCGGAGACGGCCTGCGGCAGGGCGAGGAGAATATCCTGTCCGTCCTGGTGGACAACTCCGCCGTTCCCAACTCCCGCTGGTACTCCGGCGCGGGGCTCCACAGGCCCGTCTTTGTCCATGTGGGGGAGGCGGATCACATCGTCCCCTACGGTCTCCGGGTCAGGACGCTGAGCGTCAATCCCGCCGCCGTAGAGATCACCGTCTCCCACACCGGCCTGGGGGAGCCGGAGATCGGCCTCTATGACGGGGATACTCTTGTAGCCACGGGGCGGGGTGACCGGACGCGGCTGGAGATACCGGAGGCCAGGCTCTGGAGCGATGAGACGCCGTATCTTTACACCTGCCGCGCCGTACTGCCCTCCGGGGACGAGGCGGAGACCCGTTTCGGCGTGCGGACGCTGGCATGGGATACCCGCGGCCTGCGGGTCAACGGCGTGACGGTCAAACTCCGGGGCGGGTGCGTCCACCATGACAACGGCATCCTGGGCGCGCGCAGTTACCCGGAGGCGGAGCGGCGGCGGATGAATATCCTGAAGAACGCCGGCTTCAACGCCATCCGTTCCGCCCATAACCCCGCCTCCCGTAGTCTGCTGGAGGCCTGCGACCAGCTGGGCCTCTACGTGATGGACGAGGGCTGGGACATGTGGTTCTGTCCCAAAAACCCCGGCGACTACGCCAATCGCTTTATGGAGCACTGGGAGCGTGATCTGGAGGCCATGGTGGAAAAGGATTTCAACCACCCCTGTGTGATCATGTACTCCATCGGCAACGAGGTGTCCGAGCCGGCCTCCAATCAGGGCCTGGCCCTGGCAAAGCGGCTGGTAGACACCCTCCACGCGCTGGACGATACCCGCCCCGTCACGTCGGGCGCCAACTTGGTGATCCTCACGGAGGCGTACTATAAGCATCAGGGCGGCGGCATCGGCGCGGACCGGGCCACGGACAGCGCGGAATTCAACAGGCTTTTGGCGGAGCAGTTCCACGGCATGTGTACGTTTTCCGCCCGGCCTGAGGTGGACAGGGCCGTGGACCCCTACTTCGAGCTGCTGGATATCGCCGGGTATAATTACGCCTCCGCCAGATACGCCTTTGAGGGCCAGAGGCACCCGGAGCGGATCGTGGTGGGCAGCGAGACCTTCCCCTTCCAGCTGGCGGAAAACTGGGAGGCGGTGGAACGGAACGACTGGCTCATCGGCGATTTCATGTGGACGGCCTGGGACTACCTGGGGGAGACGGGCATCGGCGCCTGGACATACGAGCGGGACGCCATGGCCTTCGCCAAGCCCTGTCCCTGGCTTCTGGCCGATTCCGGCGCCTTTGACATCCTGGGAAACGACAACGCCGAGGCGGGACTTGCCATGGTGACCTGGGGCGCCCGCGAAGCGCCCTATATCGGCGTGGCGCCGCCGAATGCCCCCGACAGGCCCCAGTACCGGGGCGCGTGGCGCGGCACCGACGCGCTGCCCTCCTGGTCCTGGCGGGGCTGTGAGGGGAACAGGACGCGGGTGGAGGTCTACACAAAGGCTCCCCAGGCCGCCCTTTATCTGAATGACCGGCTGGTGGGCGTCAGGGAGACGCGGGGACACCGCGCGGATTTCACCCTGTCCTATGAGCCGGGGGTCCTGAGAGCCGTGGCGCTGGACCATGACGGCAATGCCCTGAACGACGCGCGCCTGTGCTCGGCCCAGGGCGGGCTTTCCCTGCGCCTGACGCCGGAGTCCGCGCCCAGATCGGGCAGGCCACTCTACCTTGCCGTGGAGATCGTGGGGGAGAACGGCGTTGTGGAGTCCAACGCCGACAGGATGCTGGAGGTGGAGGTCGCCGGTGGCCGGCTCCTGGCCTTTGGAAGCGCCCAGCCCCGCACCGAAAGCCGCTTCGAGACTGGCCGGTACGAATCCTACCGGGGCCGCGCCCAGGCGGTGGTCGTGCCCGAAGAGGAGATCACCGTCCGTGTCCGCGGCCAGGGCCTTCCCGAAACGGTATGGACGGCCAGACTTTCGCCGTCTTTAAACAGTTAACGTGGCAGTTTAACAGAAAATTCACCCTTGACGTAGGAAATATGTTATAATACAATACTATATTGTATTATGGTTTTTTATCCGCGATTGAGCAAGCGGTCAAAAGGGGGAAAGAAAAAATGGCTGAAAAGATACTTGTGGTGGAGGATGACGCCAACATCGTGGAGCTTCTGCGGCTCTATCTGGAGCGGGAGGGCTTTGAGACGGCCATCGCCCACGACGGCGAGGCGGGCGTGACGGAGTTCGAGCGCTCCAAGCCCGCGCTGGTGCTGTTGGACATTATGCTTCCCGGCCTTGACGGGTGGGGCGTTCTGCGGAAGATCCGAGCCCAGGCCGAGACGCCGGTGATCATGCTGACGGCCAAGGGCGAGACCTTTGACAAGGTGACGGGCCTGGAGATGGGCGCCGACGACTACATCACCAAGCCCTTTGACATGAAGGAGGTCGTGGCCCGCATCCGGGCGGTCCTGCGCCGTTACGGCGGCGGGGAGAACGCCCAGAGCAAGCGCCGGCTGGTCTTTGACAAGCTCATCATCGACATGGAGTCCTTCGTACTGACGGTGGACGGCAAGCGGGTGGATATCCCGCCCAAGGAGATGGAGCTTCTCTACCACCTGGCCCTGTCGCCCAACCGGGTCTATACCAGGAATCAGCTGCTGGACGAGGTATGGGGATTCGACTATTTCGGCGATTCCCGCACGGTGGACGTACATATCAAGCGCCTGCGGGAGAAGCTGGAGAATGTGTCTCCCCAGTGGAGCCTGAAGACCGTCTGGGGCGTGGGCTACAAGTTTGAATTGACCGCCGGCCAAAATTCGTGAGCGGGGCGTTACGATGCGTTATCTTCGCAGTGTCTATTTTAAAAATTTTGCCGCCGTCATGGTGCTCTTCTGCCTGAGCTTCGCCATTTTGGGCGCGGCCTTTGCCGGTATGAGCTACTCCTTCATCATCAAGGAGCGCAGCCAGGGGATGCTGGATTCCGCCGGCACCGCCGGCGTGATGCTCCGCTCCTACGCCCAGCAGTGGGATACGGGGTACGACGGCATCGACATGCGGTCCATGCTGACGCTGACCGCCGACATCGCCGGGTATCACATGCTGATCACCGACGGCCACGGACAGATCGTCAACTGCTCTGACCGAGAGGTGACCTGCGGCCACACGGGCCTCTCCGTGCCGGCAGCCGCCGTCTCCGCCATCAACACCCACGGCAAATTCCAGGGCGTCACCGACCTGGGCGGCGTGTTCTCCGCCCCCCGGTTCGTGGTGGGGGCCGCTATCCCCGCCGGACCCAGCCAGGCGTATATCTTCGTCTCCGACAGCGCCGGCAGGATGGGCGGCATCTGGCGGAGCTTCGCCAGGATCTTCCTGGCCGCCGCCGCCATAGTGGTGGTGCTGTCCTTCATCACCGCCTACTGGGTCGTGCGGAAGATGTCCAGGCCCATCAAGGAGATGTCCGACGCCGCCAGGAGCTACAGCCAGGGCGACTTCTCCCCCCGCGTCCACACCGAGGGCCGCCAAGACGAGGTGGGAGAATTGGCGGAGGCCTTCAATGTGATGGCCGATTCCCTGGAGCGCAGTGAGCAGAGCCGCCGGGACCTGATCGCCAACGTGTCCCACGAGCTGAAGACCCCCATGACCACCATCGCCGGCTTTGCCGACGGCATCCTGGACGGGACCATCCCGCCGGAAAAGGAGCGGGAGTATCTGGAGGTGGTGTCCGCCGAGACGAAGCGCCTCTCCCGGCTTGTCCGCGGGATGCTGGATATGTCCCAGCTCCAGTCCGTCACCCCCATGGAGCTTTCCTCCCGGTCCTTTGACCTGCTGGAGGTCTGCTGTCAGTCCCTTCTGAGCCTGGAGAGCAAGATCACCTCCCGGAACCTGGACGTGGAGACGGTGCTCCCGGAGGAGCCCATCTACGCCGTAGGCGACGGCGACGCCATCACCCAGGTGGTCCACAATCTGCTGGACAATGCCGCCAAATTCGCCGCCCCCGGCTCCGTCCTGACCCTGAAGCTGTGGCGGGAGGACGGCAAGGCCTATGTGTCCGTCTCCAACCGGGGCGAGACTATCCCCAAGGAGGAGCTGCCCCTCATCTTCGAGCGGTTCCACAAGACCGACAGGTCCAGAAGCCAGGATCGGGACGGCGTGGGCCTGGGTCTCTATATCGTCAAGACCATTCTGGACAGCCACCGGGGCAATATTTTCGTCACCAGCCGGGACGGCCTGACCACGTTCACATTTTGCCTCCGGTTGGCAAAGCAGAAGCCCCTTCCCGAACGGGCCGATAGGAACGGCTCGTACTGATGCCGCCAAAGTCGCGCCCCGGAGGCGTAAAACGGCCTGCGCGGATGCCTGAAATCTGATAAATTCCGCATTAAAATCCTGATTCTGGATCGTTTGTTTACAAAATGTATAAAATTTATTCACACTCTTCCAAAGGCGGCACAGTATAATATACTTGAAGCGATTCCTCCATATCGCGGTGATATTGCCCCCAAAATATTGCCGCAAATCTGCTTCAGCGGATGTCTCCCAATCCGCAAGCTTGGATTGCCCAAGCGTTTCTCCCTCATTTTTGCGAAATGCCCCCGTCCCACCCCGGACGGGGGCATTTCCTGCCCATAGAAGATAATAGAAGATATCTGACAAATTGAGATCCCCCCGGCTTGCCGGGGGGATCGTATGTATCCTTGATTGAAAGAAGAGGTTTACAGCAGGTTGTTGCCGTCCTCGCCGAAGAGGTGGCAGAGGGCGGGATTGAAGGAGAAGTTGACGCTCTTGCCGATGGAGTGAGCGGATACATCCAGGCCCGCCGTGGGGATCACCGCCACCACGTCGTTCCCCTGCACGTTCATGTGCAGATGAAGCTCCGAGCCCATCATCTCGCTGACGTCGATCTTGCCCGTGAACCCGCCTTCGTCCAGCTGCATATGTACAGGACGAATGCCCAGCGTCACGCTGCAGGGCTTCACGCCCTTGGCCGCCAGCGCCTTGTTCTGGCCCTCCGTCAGCGCGATCTTCTTCCCAAGCACCTCCACGGAGTACTTCCCCGCGTCCACGCTCAGCGCGCAGTTCTCAAAGAAGTTCATCTGAGGCGTCCCGATGAAGCCCGCCACAAACAGGTTGATCGGATGGTTGAACACCTCCTGTGGTGTGCCGATCTGCTGGATGAAGCCATCCTTCATGATCACGATCCTGTCGCCCAGCGTCATGGCCTCCGTCTGGTCGTGGGTCACGTAGATGAACGTGGTGTTGATCTTCTGGCGGAGCTTGATGATCTCAGCGCGCATCTGGTTGCGCAGCTTCGCGTCCAGGTTGGAGAGCGGCTCGTCCATCAGCAGCACCTTCGGCTCACGCACGATGGCGCGCCCTATGGCCACACGCTGCCGCTGGCCGCCGGAAAGCGCCTTCGGCTTACGGTCAAGATACTGCGTGATGTCCAGAATCTCCGCCGCCTCGCGCACCTTCTTGTCGATCTCCGCCTTCGGCGTCTTCTTCAGCTTCAGGGAGAACGCCATGTTGTCGTACACCGTCATGTGCGGATACAGCGCGTAGGACTGGAACACCATGGCGATATCGCGATCCTTGGGCGCCACGTCGTTCACCAGCCGGTCCCCGATGTACAGCTCGCCGGAGCTGATCTCCTCAAGTCCCGCGATCATGCGAAGCGTGGTGGACTTGCCGCAACCGGACGGTCCGACCAGGACGATGAACTCCTTGTCCGCGATGTCCAGGCTGAACTGCTGCACCGCTACAACGCCCTCGTCCGTGATCTGCAGATTCGCCTTCTGCTTCTCAGGCTCGTCGCCCTTCTTCTTTTTCTTCGACTTCTTCTCTTCGCTGTTGGGGTAGACCTTCTTGATGTCTTTCAGGGTAAGGCTTGCCATAGTTTTTCTGCTCTGACACAGGAGCCTCCGCTGGCCTGTGCCTCACGTCCGTCGCGATAGGCGGTCCGTATATACGACAGGTCTCCACACTGCCGCACCGTGAGCAAACGGTTTTTTCCTCCTTTTTTCGGGCTCAACGGCATTATGTTGTGGAGTAATGCCGCCGGCCTTAATTAAAGTGTGAGGTAAAAACTACCTCGTTTATCATTTTAAACTTTTTGATTGGGCGTGTCAATAAAAAATTTGTATTATTTCATAAAAAATCCGACCTTTTTCCCCTCCCATCCCCCTTTGGCGCCGTGTCCGCCCTTGTAATTTTCGGGAAGCTTTGCTATACTGTCCAATAGATGAAAAAGGGGGTGCTCAGATGGATCAAAAATGCGCCGCGCCGCGGCCTCCTATGGGCTGGAACAGCTACGACTACTACGACACGGCGGTCACGGAGGCCGACGTCAGGAAAAACGCCCGGATACTGGCGGAGAGGCTGAGGGCGTATGGCTGGGAATATGTGGTGGTGGATATCCAATGGTATGCCCACAGGCCCGACAGGATGCGGGAGAAATATCAGTATATACCTTTCAATACGCTCCATATGGATGGGTATTCCCGCCTGATCCCCGACCCGGAGCGCTTCCCCTCCGCCGCCGGCGGAGGGGGCTTCAAGCCTCTGGCGGACTATGTCCATGAGCTGGGCCTCAAGTTCGGCATCCACATCATGCGCGGTATCCCGCGGATCGCCGCCCAGGAGCACCGTCCCGTCCTGGGGACGGAGCAAACCGCCGATGAGATCGCCGACCCCGCCGATGTGTGCCGCTGGAACCCGGATATGTACGGCGTCCGGGACACAGAGGCCGGACAGGCGTATTACGACAGCCTTGTGGCGCTCTATGCCTCCTGGGGCGTGGACTTTATCAAGTGCGATGACATCTGCAACACGGACAACTGGGCGGAGCCCTCGGACCGCGCCAGGGCGGGGCGGCACGAGATGCGTATGCTCCGCCGCGCCATTGACCGCTGTGGCCGCCCCATTGTTCTGTCCCTGTCCCCCGGCCCCGCGCTTCTGGATATGGCCGATGAGTACGCCCGGTGCGCCAATATGTGGCGCATCACCGACGACATGTGGGACAGGTGGGAGCATGTGAGGAACATGTTTGACCGGTGCCGCCTCTGGCAGGGGCTGGGCCGCGCCGGTGCCTATCCCGACTGCGATATGCTCCCCCTGGGCGTCATCGGCGGGAAGTTTCGGGAGGAGCGTCCCACACGTCTGACGCGGGACGAACAGCGCACGGTGATGACCCTCTGGTGCGTCTTTGGCTCGCCGCTGATGCTGGGCGCGGAGCTGACGAAGCTGGACGGATGGACGCTGTCGCTTCTGACGAACAGGGAACTTTTGGCGCTTTTGGAGCCGGCCAACGCAAGGCGGGAGCTTTCCCATGCCGGGGAGCGAGTGGTCTGGGAGGTCACAACGCCCGCGGGAAGCCGCTTTCTGGCGGTTTTCAATCTGTCCGATAAACCGATGCCGGGGCTTGACCTTTCCGGCGCCGTGGAGCTGTGGACGGGCGGCGAAGCAGGACCTCTTCTTCCGCCCCACGGGTGCGGGCTATATAAAATGCCCTGAAAAACGCCGTTATTGTGGGGGAGAAAGATGGAGAAGAAAGAGCTTTGGCAACTCTATGAAAATATCCTGAAAAACGAGCTGGTGCCCGCCATGGGCTGTACGGAACCTGTGGCGGTTGCTCTGGCCGGAGCTCTGGCGAGACGGGCTTTGGGCGCCCTGCCGGAGCGGGTGGAGCTCTCTGTGTCGGGAAACATCATCAAAAACGTCAAAAGCGTCATCGTGCCCCACACCGGAGGCCGACGGGGCCTGCGCACCGCCGTGGCGGCGGGGATCGTCTGCGGCGACGCCTCCGCCGGTCTGGAGGTGCTCTCCGCCGTCACACAGGCGGACATGGGGGCGCTGGACGCCTATCTTGACACCGCTGTCATCGTTTTAGAGAAATCCGCCGCCCTGAACCCCTTCGATATCCAGGTGCGCCTCTACGCGGGCGTGGATACCGCCTATGTACGCATCCTCGGCCACCATACCAACGTGGTGCGGGTGGAGAAAAACGGCGCGGCCACCGTGGACGTGCCCTATACCGACGGTCCGGCACTTACCTCGGAGGAGAAAAAATATCTGACCATCCGAGACATCGTGGACTACGCGGAGAACGCCTGTCTGGAGGCCGTCCGCCCCACCCTCACCCGACAGATGGAGTACAACATGGCCATCGCCCAGGAGGGCCTTTCCGGCGCCTGGGGCGCGCAGATCGGCAGGACGCTCCTGCACGCCTACGGCGGCACCGTCTGGAACCGCGCCAAGGCCATGGCCGCCGCCGGATCGGACGCGCGGATGAACGGCTGTGAGATGCCGGTCATCATCAACTCCGGCTCCGGCAACCAGGGCATCACCGCCAGCGTGCCGGTGGTCGTCTACGCCCGCCACCTGGGCGTCTCCGAGGAGGAGCTTCTGCGGGCGCTTTTGGTCTCCAACCTGATCACGATCCATCTGAAGGACGGCATCGGCTCCCTCTCCGCCTACTGCGGCGCCACCAGCGCCGGCGCCGGGGCGGGAGCGGGCATCTGTTGGCTCTATGGGGGCCGGTACGAGGAGATCGCCCACACCGTAGTCAACGCCCTGGCCATCAACTCCGGCATGATCTGCGACGGGGCCAAGGCCAGCTGCGCCGCCAAGATCGCCTCCGCCGTAGAGGCGGGCCTTTTAGGCTGGCAGATGAACGTGGGCGGCAGTGAGTTCGTGGGCGGCGACGGCATCGTCATCAAGGGCGTGGAAAACACCATCGACGCCGTCTCCCGTCTGGCTCGTGACGGGATGCGGGAGACGGACAACGAGATCCTGCGGCTCATGCTGGGGGAGGAGCGCCTATGAACCTTCGCGAGAAAAATGTCATCGCATGGCCCGCGGGGAATCCAGCCGCCGGCAGAACAGCCTTATGGTCCGCGGCCTGGCGTTATCCCCGCCTGTCGGTATCGTTCTTAGACTGGGCAACGCGGAGGTCAACTGATATGGGGAAGAAAATACTGTCCTTTGTGAAAGAAGAGACCGTCCTGTGCGTCTCGGCGGCGCTGGCGCTCATCTCCTGCTTCCTTGTCCCGCCGGACAGGGGCTACGCCGCCTACATCAACTGGGATACCATCGTGGTGCTCTTCTGCCTTATGACCGTCACGGCGGGGCTTTCGGAGCTGGGTGTGTTCCGCGCCCTGGCTGAAGGACTTCTCCGACGGCTCAAAAGCCGGCGGATGCTGACGCTCACCCTTATCGCCCTGTGCTTTTTCGGCTCCATGCTGATCACCAACGACGTGGCCCTCATCACCTTTGTCCCGCTGGCGCTCCTGATCGCGGAGCTGGAGGGCAGCAGCGACGGCCTGTGTCTCACCGTGACGTTGATGACCATCGCCGCCAATCTGGGCAGTATGCTGACGCCCATCGGCAACCCCCAGAATCTTTACATCTACTCCGTCTCCGGCCTGAGCCTGGGCGAATTTACGGCCACCGTGGCCCCCTACGCCCTGCTCTCCGCCGTCCTCCTGGCAGCAGCCGCTTTTCGTGGGAAGGACTCCCCCGTGGCGGTGGAGCTCACCAGCCGCAAAAAAGAGATCGAGCGCTTTGACCTTGTCTATTACCTGTTTCTCTTTGCCGGATGCGTCCTGGCCGTGGCGAAAATACTCAGCATCTGGACGCTCCTGCCTGTGGTGGTCATCGCCGTGGCGGTCAAAAATTGGCGGCTCCTGCTGAAGCCCGATTACAGCCTGTTGGCCACGTTCCTGTGCTTTTTCGTCTTTATCGGCAACATGGGCCGGTTTGAACCCTTCAAAAACGCCGTCCTGTCGGTGCTGGAGGGGCATGTCCTCCTTGTCTCCGCCTCTCTCAGCCAAGTCATCAGCAACGTCCCCGCCGCCCTCCTGCTGGGGGGCTTCACCACGGATTGGCGGGCGCTTTTGGTGGGCGTCAACATCGGCGGTCTCGGCACCCTCATCGCCTCTATGGCCAGCCTCATCTCCTACAAGCACCTGGCCCGCCGCGCGCCCGCGCTGAAGGGCCGCTATTTCCGCATCTTCACCCTTTGGAACTTAGGCTTTCTGGCGGTCCTTCTTCTGCTGGCAGTGATCATATAAAGGGGGTCATCCTGTGTTTTTTGAAGTCAGGGAAAACGCTCTCCTGTGCCGGGAGGGCAACGAAACGATCCTCCTGGAGCCCTGGGGCGTCTCCGCCCTGCGGGTACGGGCCACCAAAAACGCCCGCTTCACCGGGGAGGATCACGCCCTGGAGCCGCCGGCGGAGCGCACCTGCCGGATCACCCTGACGGACCAGGGCGCGTCTATTGAAAAGGGCAAGCTCCGCGCCTTCGTCTCCTGTCGGGGCTGGATGGAGTTCTACAACTGGGACAGGCGTGTCCTGAAGGAATTTCACCGCAATTTCCGCGGCGCCAACGACCACAGCCCCAGCATGAAATTAGAGGCCCGAAGCTACAAACCCGCCGCCGGGGACGACTACGGCGTGACCTTGCGCTTTGAGGCCAACCCCGGAGAGAAGCTTTTCGGCATGGGCCAGTACCAACAGCCCAATCTTGACCTGAAGGGCTGTGTGCTGGAGCTGGCCCAGCGCAACTCCCAGGTCAGCGTCCCCTTCTGCCTGTCCAATCTGGGCTACGGCTTCCTCTGGAACAATCCCGGCGTCGGCTCTGTGATCTTCGGGGCCAACGAGACGGTCTGGCACGCCCGTCTTACCCCTGATCTGGATTTCTGGCTCACCGCGGGGGACACTCCCCAGGAGATCATGGAGAACTATACCGCCGTCACAGGCCGCGCCCCGGAATTTCCCGAAAACGCCCTGGGCCTGTGGCAGTCCAAGCTCCGCTACCGCACCCAGGCGGAGGTCCTGGCGGTGGCGGAGGAATATCACCGGCGGGGCATCCCCTTAGATGTCATCGTCATCGACTTCTTCCACTGGGTCCGCCAGGGGGATTGGAGCTTTGACCCGGTCTACTGGCCCGACCCTGCCGCCATGGTGCGTCAGCTTCACGCCTACGGGACCAGGTGCATGGTCTCCGTCTGGCCCACAGTGGACAGGAAAAGCGTCCATTACGCCGAGATGACCGAGCGGGGCCTGGTCATCCGCACCGAGCGCGGAAGCGTTCAGTGCTTCGATTTTCAGGGCGACACCGTCATCTACGACGCGGAAAACCCCGCCGCCAGGGAATACATCTGGGAGAAATGCAGGGAGTCTTATTACAGCGCCGGCATCGACATGTTCTGGCTGGACGAGGCGGAGCCGGAGTATTCCGCTTATGACTACGAGCATTTCCGCCATTACACCGGCCCGGCCCTGCGGGTGGGGTGCCGTTACCCCCTGGATCACGCCATGGCCTTTTACCAGGGCATGAGGCGGGAGGGCCAGCGGGATATCGTCAATCTGGTGCGGTCCGCCTGGGTGGGCAGTCAGAAATACGCCGCGCTCCTCTGGTCCGGGGACATCCCCTCCACCTTCGCCGCCCTGCGGGATCAGCTCGCCGCCGGTCTCAACGCGGGTCTGGCCGGCATTCCCTGGTGGACCAGCGACACCGGCGGCTTTTTCGGGGACGTCCGCGCCCCCGGCTTTAATGAGCTGTTGATTCGCTGGTTCCAGTTCTCCGCCTTCTGTCCGGTCCTGCGGATGCACGGTGACCGGGATCCCCACGATATCCCCCGCCTCAGCGACCTGGACTACGGCGGCGGCTTCTCCGACACGGGCCGCCCCAACGAGCTTTGGAGCTACGGGGAGGAGGTCTACGCCATCCTCAAAAAGGCGCTGGAGCTCCGCCTGTCCCTGAAGCCGTATATCAAATCCGTCTTCGATCAGGCCAGCCGCAACGGCTCCCCCGTCATCCGCCCCCTGTTTTACGAGTTCCCGGAGGACGGACACTGCTGGGAGATCGACGACGAGTATATGTTCGGCCCGGACTATCTGGTGGCTCCGGTGCTCTATGAGGGTGTTCGGGAGCGGACCGTCTACCTTCCCCAGGGCGTCTGGCGGAGCCTCTACGGCGGCGTCCCCGTCACCGGCCCCGTTACCCTCACCGCCCCCGCGCCTTTGGACACGATCCCGGTGTATGTAAGGGAATACCGGTAAGCTTAACCGCCGGCCTCTGGCCGGCGGTTAAGACTGTCGGAAAAAGGGGATTTTCGTGACGTACATGCCGCCGCGAAAATCATCAAATTGTTTTTTGGCCGGCGGTCATCTTATATCAGTATACGATCCGGGCGATGATATTTCTCAGCGCCTCCGCATGGCGCAGGCTCACCGTGGGAAGCTCCGGCAGTGGCGGCAGGGGCAGGCGGACCCGAACCAGCTCCCGCCGCGCCTGATCGCCCAGCGCCCGCAGAAGATACGGCGCGCTGGGGTAGGCGGTTGGGACGGCGTGGGTGTCGCCGGTCAGGATCAGGTGATCCGCCTGCAGCTTCCGCTCCAGCTCCTTCTCCTCCGCCGCCAACCTTCTCAGCGTCCGCTCATGGGGCGAGCCGCGGAGCTTGAGCGCCAGAAGCTCATACATGGCGGCGGCCCCCGCGGCCTCGTCGATCAGGCGCTCCAGCGTCTCCTCACCGCCGGGGGCGGGGGACGCCGGCGCTTCTCCGTGCGTTACCCGCTCATAGACGGCGTTCAGGTTTTGGATATCCCCACCGGCCGGAAACTCTCTTATCTCCATTTCTCACATTCCTTTTGGCGGTATTCCGCAGCACATTTTATGCCGCCCCGCTGTGGAATGTCCCTCTCTCCGCACAGCCCATCTCGGCAGTAAAGGGCCGCCTTGAAAGAAGGCGGCCCTTTTAACTATAACGCTTTTATCCACACCGGATATCGGGTATTCTCCCGTTTTCTCAGATCAGGTTCTCCCTTGACCGGGTCTTGATCTCCTCCATAAGCTTCGCGGTAAAGTCATCAAAGCTCATAGCGCCCTTGTCGCCTGTGAGGGTGCGGACGGCCACCATGCCGCTCTCCGCCTCTTTGTCCCCGGCCACCAGCAGATAGGGGATCTTCTGCCCGCGGGCCTCCACGATCTTCTTGCCCAGCTTCTCGTTGCGCAGGTCGGCCTCGGCCCGGACGCCCATGGCGTCAAGCTTCGCCACCAGCTCCTTGGCGTAGCCGTCCGTGCGGTCGGTGATGGTCAGCACCCGCACCTGCACCGGAGCCAGCCAGGTGGGGAACGCGCCGGCGAAATGCTCGGTGATGACGCCGATGAACCGCTCGATGGAGCCCAAGACGACCCGATGGATCATGACGGGGCGGTGCTTCTGGCCGTCCTCGCCGGTGTACTCCAGCTCGAAGCGCTCCGGCAGCTGGCTGTCCAGCTGGATGGTGCCGCACTGCCAAGTCCGGCCCAGGGAGTCCGCCAGATGGAAGTCCAGCTTGGGTCCATAGAAGGCGCCGTCGCCCTCGTTGATGGTGTAGCTCTTGCCCATGGCGGTGATGGCGGCCTTCAGGATGTCCTGATTGCGCTCCCACTCGTCCACGGTGCCGATATGATCCTCCGGCATAGTGGAAAGCTCGATCTCATAGGTGAGACCAAAGACGGAGTAGACCTCGTCAAAGAGCCGCACCGTCTCCTGAATGACGTCCTGCATCTGCTCCCTGGTCATAAAGACGTGGGCGTCGTCCTGGGTGAAGCACCGGACGCGGAAAAGCCCGTGGAGCGCGCCGGAGAGCTCGTGGCGGTGGACCAGGCCCAGCTCGCCCACCCGCAGGGGCAGGTCACGGTAGGAGTGGGGCTCGGACTTGTAGACCAGCATCCCGCCGGGGCAGTTCATGGGCTTGATGGCATAGTCCTCGTCGTCGATGACGGTGGTGTACATGTTCTGCTTGTAGTGATCCCAGTGGCCGGAGCGCTCCCAGAGCTTGCGGTTCAGGATGATGGGCGTGGAGATCTCCACATAGCCGTACTTCTTGTGGACCTCCCTCCAGTACTCCAGGAGGGTATTGCGCAACACCATTCCCTTGGGCAGGAAGAAGGGGAAGCCGGGGCCCTCGTCCCGGAGCATGAAGAGGCCAAGCTCGCGGCCCAGCTTCCGATGGTCGCGCTTTTTTGCCTCCTCGATCCTGGTCAGGTATGCGTCCAGCTCCTCCTTTTTGGGGTAGGCCACGCCGTAGATGCGCTGGAGCGTCTCCCGGTTGCTGTCCCCCCGCCAGTAGGCGGCGTTGCAGGCGGTGAGCTTTAGGGCGTTGCCCTTGACTCTTCCGGTGGAATCCAGATGGGGTCCGGCGCAGAGGTCGGTGAACTCGCCTTGCTTATAGAAGCTGATGACCGCGTCGGCGGGCAGGTCGTTGATCAGCTCCACCTTAAAGGGCTCGTCGGCCATGAGCTTCAGCGCCTCCTCGCGGGGCAGCTCAAAGCGCTCGATCTTCAGCTTCTCCTTGCAGATCTTGCGCATCTCCGCCTCAATTTGCTCCAGATGCTCCGGAGTGAAGGCGAAGGGGGCGTAGAGATCGTAATACCAGCCCTCGTCGATGGCGGGGCCGATGGCCAGCTTCACCTCCGGCCACAGCCGCTTCACGGCCTGGGCCATGATGTGGGAGCAGGAGTGCCAGTAGGTGTGGCGGTACTCCGGGTTTTCAAAGGTGTACAGATTTTCTTCGGACATGTTTTTCGCTCCTTTTCAATAGTTGGGGCAATAATACTAATATCCACTTAAAATAAGCCATTCGCGACGGCCTTTTTCGCCTCGTCGTCGCTCAAGCCGCTTTACCTCGCCCTCCCTTTGGTCGGGCTCAGGCGCAGGCTTGGCTCCTTCTCTCCCCAGCGGGCTTTGCCCGCCGGGGGTTCCAGTCACGTCAGCCACCTTGGAAATACCAATGGGTATTCCCTGCGGCGTCTTCCTTGCCTGACACGAAAAATCCTCGCCGCTCGGTGTCTTCTTTTAAATGGATATTAGTATAAAAATTCACCCCTGAAGGTTCAGGGGTGAAGTCAAGCTGCTCCACGGTTCCACCCTGCTTACGGATAGTATGTCCCATCCGTCGCTTACATCGGCTGTAACGGGCCTGCCCGTCCCGGTCCTCCCAGGCGGCTCAGGAGCGGTCTCCCCGATCCGGCCACAGGGCGCTTCCACCATACGCGCCCCTCTCTGGGTGGCTTTTGAACGGTTCGTTCTCCGTCAACGCTGTTTTATGTGATTTTATCACCCTTTTTCCCCCGTGTCAAGCGCCGACAAGCGAAAATATAAAACGTCCTTCGGCCCTCGTCCCCGCGGCAGTTGCATTTTGCGGTCAAATATTGTATGATGCGAACAACAGCGGCTGCGGACAAGTCTGGATTTGAGGAGGCAGTGATATGATTAAGATAAAAACTATCGATTCAGCTCACAAGCAGGATATACGTATTCCCAACGAGCCGTTTCAGCTGTGGGGGCGGATGATACCCTCCTACGAAAATGAGGCATGGCATTATACCGTGGAAGAGTTTGCCCCTCAGAATGTTAGCGAGATGTGTTTTCCCGATGAGGATTACGATTACGACAGTCTTGCCAAGGACCATGTTTTTATTGGTGCTTACGATGGGGATACGTGTATCGGGCTGGCCATTTTAGCGGATGATTGGTTCAAGTATATGTATTTGGACGACCTTAAGGTTTGTAAGCCGTATAGAAGGCAGGGGGTCGGAAAAGCCCTGTTGGACAAGGCCTTGGAGATTGCCCATGGCAGGAATTACAACGGTCTTTACACAATCGGACAGGATAATAACCTCAGCGCGTGCCTGTTTTATCTGAAAATGGGATTTATCATAGGCGGCTTTGATAATCACATTTATTTTGGCACATCACAGGAGAATAAGGCGAATATTATCTTTTATCTGGATCGTTAGCTTCCCGTTTGCCGCGGTTTTTATCCGTACCGTTCTAAAACGGCAACAGCTCCCTAAGCCCAGGGGGTTCACCCTCCCTGCGCCGGTTACATGAAGCATTATATCACGTGTCTATATGTTTGTCAAGTACTTTTTTAAAATTTTTTAGATTATTTTTTAGTATCTTTATAAAAGCACCCCGAAGGCTTCTTTGGGGTGCTTTTAAATCCGCGCCAACGTTATATGAGCTTGAAGAGCACCAGGACGATGCCGTAGACGATAGAGCTGGCGATGCCGAAGACGATAACGGGGCCGGCGATGATGAACATTTTAGCGGCGGTGCCGGTGATATAGCCCTCGGTTTTAAATTCCAGGGCCGGGGAGACCACGGAATTGGCAAAGCCGGTAATGGGGACCAGGGTGCCGGCGCCGGCGAATTTGGCGATGTTGTCGTAGATGCCCACGCCGGTGAGCAGCGCGCCAACCAGGACAAGGATGATGCTCTCTGCCGTGGCGGCGTTCTCCTCAGACAGGCCCGCGGCGCCCAGGCCGTCCACCAGGCCCTGGCCGATACAGCAGATGATCCCGCCCACCAGGAATGCCTTCAGGGCGTTGGGGATGAGCTTTGAATTGGGTGTTTTCTTTTTTACGTACTCCGCGTATTCCTTGTTTGTCATTTTCATGACGGACACCTCACTTTTTGTTTCATTCAGGTCTATTTTTTCCGGTGAGGGGTGGATTATGCGGGCTTTGGCGCGATATATTTGGCCTGATAAAACGTAAAAACCCCGCCGTGAGGCGGGGTTTTTGTTGGTTTTACACCAATTCGATGACGGCCATTTCGGCGGCGTCGCCGCGGCGGGAGCCGGTGCGGGTCACGCGGGTGTAGCCGCCCTCACGGGAGGCGTACTTGGGGGCCAGCTCCTTGAAAACCTTGGTCACCACGTCCTCACGGGTGATGAACTCCAGGGCCTGACGGCGGGAGGCAAGGGTGTCGTTCTTGCCAAGGGTTATCATCTTCTCGGCAAGAGGCTGGATCTCCTTGGCGCGGGTGAAGGTGGTCTCCATCCTACCCTTGTCCAGGAAATCGGTGACCAACTGGCGAAGCATGGCCTTGCGCTGATCGGTGGTCTTGCCGAGCTTACGGGTTCCGGGCATATTCTTTCTCCTCCTTGTTTAAGGATCAGTTGTTGTCATCGCTGGCCAGGGAGAGACCCATCATAGCCAGCTTGTGGACGACCTCCTCCAGGGACTTGTGGCCCAGGTTGCGGACCTTGATCATCTCGGATTCGGTCTTGGAGATAAGCTCCTCCACGGTGTTGATATTGGCGCGCTTGAGGCAGTTGAAGCTCCGGACGGAAAGGTCCAGCTCTTCGATGGTCATCTCCAGGACCTTGTCGCGCTGGGTCTCGCTCTTCTCCACGATCAGGGACTTGGAGCCCGCGGATTCGGAGAGGTTGGTGAACAGCGTGAAGTGGTCGCAGAGTATCTTAGCGCCCATGCTGACGGCGTCCCTGGCGGTGGTGGTCTTGTCCGTCCAGACCTCCAGGGTCAGCTTATCAAAATCGGTCATGTTGCCAACGCGGGTATTCTCCACGGTGTAATTGACCTTGAGGACCGGCGTGTAGATGGAGTCCACGGGGATAACGCCGATGACCTGCTGTGTCTGGCTCTGCTTATTGCGCTCGGCGCTGACATAGCCCCGGCCGTGGTTCATGGTCAGCTCCATGCGAAGCTGAGCGTCAGGGCCAAGGGTGGCGATGTGAAGATCGGGATTGAGGATCTCCACCTCCGCGTCGGCCTTGATGTCGCCCGCGGTGACCTCGCCCTCGCCAATGGCCTCGATGTAGACGGTCTTTTCGCCCTCGCTGTGAAGCTTGGCAATAATGCTTTTCAAGTTGAGGACGATCTCAGTCACATCCTCCTTGACGCCGGGGATGGTGCTGAACTCGTGCTGTACGCCGGAGATCTTTACGCTTGTCACAGCCGTTCCGGGCAGTGACGAGAGGAGTATCCTTCTCAGAGAGTTTCCCAACGTAATGCCGTAGCCGCGCTCCAGGGGCTCCACCACATACTTGCCGTAGGACGGGTCGTCCGGATTCTCGATGCAATCAATACGCGGCTTTTCAATTTCAATCACTAATAATTACCCTCCTTAATAAATTCGGCGCTTGTGCGCTGTGTGCGGATTTCCAAATGAGGGTTTTACCAGGGCGCGTCCGGGAAATCGCTTGCCTGTGTTCAACGCGGCGGGTTCGTTCACCGCGTTGACGGGCGGCTCCTGGCGTAACGGATTACTTGGAATAGAGCTCGACGATGAGCTGCTCCTCAACAGGCAGATCGATGTCTTCGCGGGCGGGCATGGTCAGGACCTTGCCCTGAAGCTTGGTGAGATCCTTCTCAAGCCACTTCGGGGGGTTGATGATGACCACGTCCTCGCCGGTAAGGCGCTTGAACATGGCGCTCTGGCGGCTCTTCTCACGGACCTCGATGACATCGCCCGGCTTTACCAGGTAGGAGGGAATGTCAACTCTCTTGCCGTTGACGTTGAAATGACCGTGGTTCACGGCCTGACGGGCCTCGCGGCGGGTCATGGCGAAACCGAGACGGTAGATGACGTTGTCAAGACGGCGCTCGATGGTGGTCAGCAGGACCTCGCCGGTCTGGCCGGGGGCCTTGGCGGCCTTCTCATAGTAGATGCGGAACTGCTTCTCCAGGATACCGTAAACGAACTTGACCTTCTGCTTCTCATTGAGCTGCATGGCGTACTCGCCCTGCTTGCGGCGCATCTGACCCTTGGGGTTGCGGATGGTGTCGGACTTGGTCTTGGCGGTATAGCCCATGTAAGCAGGAGAAATGCCCAGCGCCTTGCAGCGCTTTACGATGGGCTGCATATTCTTAGCCATAGTAAATACTTCCTCCTTCTTCGATCACACGCGGCGGCGCTTGGGCGGCCGGCAGCCGTTGTGGGCGATGGGCGTGACATCCTTGATCATGGTGACCTCAAGGCCAACGGTCTGGAGGGCGCGGATAGCGGCCTCACGTCCCGAACCGGGTCCCTTGACAAAGACCTCGACGGTCTTCAGGCCGTGCTCCATGGCCGCCTTGGCGGCGGTCTCGGCGGCGGTCTGCGCCGCGAAGGGGGTGCTCTTCTTGCTTCCGCGGAAGCCCATTCCGCCGGCGGAGGCCCAGGACAGGGCGTTGCCGAAGGAATCGGTCACGGTGACCATGGTGTTGTTGAAGCTGGAGCTGATATGCACCTGGCCCTTTTCTATGTTCTTGCGCTCACGGCGGCGGGTGCGGACGACCTTGCCTTTAGTGTTTCCTGCCATAGTGATATCCCTCCCTTACTTCTTCTTATTGGCGATGGTACGCTTCGGGCCCTTGCGGGTACGGGCGTTGGTTTTGCTTCTCTGGCCGCGGACGGGCAGGCCCCTTCTGTGGCGGGTGCCGCGATAGCAGCCGATCTCGGTGAGGCGCTTGATGTCAAGAGCCACCTGGCGGCGAAGATCGCCCTCCACGACATAGTGGTGGTCGATGCACTCTCTGAGGGCCGCCTCCTGGGTCTCGGTCAGATCCTTGACACGGGTGTCGGGATCGATGCCGGTCTGCTCCAAAATCTTCTTCGCGCTGGTCCTGCCGATACCGTAAACATAGGTGAGGCCGATCTCGATCCTCTTCTCACGGGGCAGGTCAACGCCGGAAATTCTTGCCATACTTTATGACCATTCCTTTCAAGTCTTAGTTCATGTCATGTCAGGTTTGACGCGATGATCGCGGAAATTACCCCTGGCGCTGCTTGTGCTTGGGGTTCTCGCAGATTACCATGACTTTTCCCTTGCGCTTAATGACTTTGCACTTCTCGCACATGGGTTTTACTGAAGGTCTGACTTTCATATTTACCTTCCTTTCATATTGCGGGTTATTTTGTGCGCCATGTGATCCTGCCGCGGGTCAGGTCATAGGGGCTCATCTGCACCGTGACCTTGTCGCCGGGGAGAATCCTGATGAAGTTCATACGGAGCTTACCGGAGATATGGGCAAGGATGATATGTCCGTTTCCGATATCAACGTTGAACATCGTGTTGGGCAGGG
Organism: uncultured Oscillospiraceae bacterium; assembly: GCA_947626845.1. Classification (GTDB taxonomy): domain Bacteria; phylum Bacillota; class Clostridia; order Oscillospirales; family Oscillospiraceae; genus RUG626. Next base: position 75,587 of record CANQTW010000010.1, read on the forward strand.
ATTCGACGACCGTGCCCTCCAGCTCGATAACGTCATCTTTCGCCAAGCTTCATACCTCCTTATTTCCTTCGCCGGCCTTCTCGGCCAGCGCGCGCCGAAGCTCGCTGTTGGTCACCTTTTCGCCGGAGCGGAGCTTCAGGTCGATCCTGCCGTCTCCGCGGTCCACGCGCTTCAGGTGCTTGAGCTTCTTTTTCTTGGGCTTTTCCAGTCGTCTGTCACGCCCGTTGACGATGTAGGCGTATTCCCCGTCGGTGGAGCTGACGAAAAACAGCTCACCGGCGTCGCGCCCGGCCAGGGAGCGGACAACATCGGCTTTTTCGATGGCCATATCAAACCTCCGGTTCCGGGATCGTAAGGATCTCCGGCTCTCCGTCGGTGATGAGGACGGTGTTCTCATAGTGGGCGGCGCGGGAACCGTCGCAGGTAACTGCCGTCCAGCCGTCCTTCAGGACTCTGACCGGCCAATCTCCCGCCGCCACCATGGGCTCGATGCAGATGGTCATGCCCCGCACGAGCCTGGCACCGTGTCCGGGGCGCCCGAAGTTCGGGACCTCCGGCTCCTCATGCATTTCGGCGCCGATGCCGTGACCGACGTAGTCACGGATAACTGAAAAACCATTTGCCTCCACAAACTGTTGGACGGCCGCGCTGATGTCGGAGACCCGATAACCGGGCCGGGCGAACTTCAATCCCTCGTAAAACGCCTGCCTAGTGATTGACAGGAGCTTCACATCCTCATCGCATCGCGCCTTTCCCGCTATGAAGGTCGCCGCGCAATCCCCGATATAGCCCTCGAAGCCCACGTCCAGGTCGATACTGACCAGGTCGCCGTCTTTGATGACTTGTTTGCCGGGTATGCCGTGGACCACCACCTCGTTGACGGAGATGCAGGTGGCCGCCGGATACCCGCAATACCCTATGCAGGTGGGGATCGCGTGCTGGGATCGGATAAATGCCTCTACTTTTTTGTCGATCTCTTGGGTTGTTGCGCCTGGGACTGCCAATTTGCCCGCCAAAGCGCGGGCCGCCGCGGCAATCGTCCCCGCACGGCGCATTTTTTCAATTTCCTGGGGCGTTTTTATGCGTATCATACTCAGTTGATCCCCAGGGCCTCGAACACTTTATTGGAGGTGGCCTCGATGGTGGCCTCCCCCTTCACCGTCACGAGCTTGCCGCGGGACTTGTAGTAGTCCAGCAGGGGCTCGGTCTGGGCGTGGTATACCGCGAGACGGCTCTGGACCGTCTCCGGCTGATCATCCTTGCGGATGGTCAGTTTGCCGCCGCAGGCGTCGCAGACGCCCTCCACCTTGGGGGGATTGCTCTCCACATGGTAGGTGGCGGAGCAGACGCTGCAGGTACGGCGGCCCGACATGCGCTTTGTGATGACCTCATCGGGGACGTCGATGCACAGCGCGCAGTCCACGGCGATGCCATTGGCCTCCAGCGCGTCGGCCTGGGCGACGGTGCGGGGCACACCGTCGAGGATGTACCCGTTTTTGCAGTCGTCCTTGGCCACGCGCTCGGCGACGATGCCGATGATCACGTCATCGGGCACCAGCTGGCCGGCCTCGATGATGGCTTTCGCCCGAAGTCCCACGGGCGTGCCCTCTCGGACAGCCGCCCGCAGGATGTTGCCTGTGGAAATGGTGGGAATTTCAAGCTTGCGGGAGATAATGTCCGCCTGGGTGCCTTTTCCGGCACCGGGGGCTCCTAAAAGTATGAGTTTCATACCAAGCTCCTTTAATTATTCAAGAAATCCCTTGTAGTTGCGCATGATGAGCTGGGCCTCCAGCGCCTTCACAGTTTCCAGAGCCACGCCCACGACGATGATCAGCGAGGTGCCGCCGATGGCGATCCCCGTATTGGAGGCGGTCTGGGAGATGGCGCCCACGATCAGCGGGACCAGCGCGATGATGGCAAGGTAGATGGCGCCGAAGAGGGTCACCTTATTGAGGACCTTGGAGATGAAAGCGCTGGTGGGCTTGCCGGGACGGAAGCCGGGGATATATCCACCGTTCTTCATGAGGTTGTTGGAGACCTCGATGGGGTTGAACTGGATGGTGGAGTAGAAGTAGCTGAAGAAGATGATCAGCAGGAAGTAGATGATCATATAGAGGGCGCTCTTCTGATTGAAGAGTCCCAGGAAGGTGCCCCAGCCGCCGGCGGAGTTTTCGGTCTTGCCGAAGAACATGCCGATAGTGGCGGGCAGGGAGGCGATGGAGCCGGCGAAGATCACGGGGAGCACGCCGGACATGTTGACCTTCAGGGGCAGGTGGGTGGACTGACCGCCGTAAATCTTACGGCCCACAACGCGCTTGGAGTACATCACGGGGATGCGCCGCTCGGCGTTGGTGACGATGACAATCAGGACGATCATGGCAAGGCCGCCCAAGAGCATCAGAGGATAGGTCACATAGATCTTCCAGCTTCCGCCGTGGATCAGGTTGGTGACCATGTTGACCACGGTGTTGGGGACCCTGGCGATGATGCCGGCGAAGAGGATGACGGAGATACCGTTGCCGATACCGAACTCCGTGATCTGCTCGCCCATCCACATCACTAAGCAGGAGCCGGCCACCAGGGTGGCCACGATGACGATGGCAGGCCACACGCCGGTGCTGCTCATCAGGTTGTTGGTGGAGAGGATCACATAGTAGCCGTAAGCCTGGAGAAGGGCGATGGCCACGGTGGAATAGCGGGTGATGTTCTCCAGCTTCTTCTTGCCCTCTTCGCCGCCCTCCTTGGACATACGCTCCAGGGCAGGGATGGCGATGGTGAGAAGCTGGATGATGATGCTGGCGTTGATATACGGCTGTATGCTCAGGGCGAAGATGGTGCCGTACTGGAACGCCGAGCCGCTCATGACGTTATAGAGGCCAAGAATGGTGTTGTTGAGGGACGAGGTAAAATACTGGCTCAGAAGGGCGTTGTTGATATTCGGCACAGGGATGGCGTTGCCAAGCCGGAAGAGCAGAATAACGAACAGGGTAAAGAGAAGCTTCTTGCGGATCTCCTCCACCTTCCATGCGTTCTTTAATGTCTGCAGCACCTCACTTCACCTCGGCCTTCCCACCGATCTCCTCGGCCTTTCCGCCGGCGGCCTCGATCTTGGCCTTTGCCGACTCGGAGAATTTCACAGCCTTCACGGTGAGCTTCTTGGTGAGCTCGCCGTTGCCGATGACCTTGATGCCGTACTTGACGCCGGAGAGGATGCCGGCCTTCTCAAGGGCCTCCACATCCACGGTGTCACCGTTCTCAAAACGGTTGAGCATGGAGACGTTCACCGCGTCCAGAGGTTTCGCGAAGATGTTGTTGAAGCCTCTCTTGGGGATACGGCGGGCAAGCGGCATCTGGCCGCCTTCAAAGCCCACACGGACTCCGCCGCCGGAGCGGGCCTTCTGGCCCTTGTGGCCGCGGCCGCCGGTCTTGCCGTTGCCGGAGCCGATCCCGCGGCCCTTCCTCCAGGCCTTTGCGGTGGAGCCGGCAGCGGGAGAAAGATCGTTTATATTCATTCCGCAAACCTCCTTATTTCTCTTCCGTGACCTGAAGGAGGTAGCCGATCTTGGCGATCTTACCTCTGGTCTGGGGATTGTCGGGCTGAGTGGTGGTGTCGCCAATCTTCCGGAGGCCGAGGGACTCGGCGGTGGCGATATGCTTGGCGATCCTGCCGTTGAGGCTCTTGACGAGCTTGATGTTGATGTTAGCCATTTCAAAAGTCCTCCTTAGCCCAGGATCTCTTCGGGAGCCTTGCCGCGGGTGGCGGCCACCTGCTGGACGTCACGGAGGGACTTGAGGCCCTTCATGGTAGCGGCGACCACGTTGGCGGGGTTGTTGCTCCGAAGGCACTTGGTACGGATGTCGGTGATGCCGGCGGCCTCCACGACCGCGCGGACGGCGCCGCCGGCGATAACGCCGGTACCGGCGGGAGCGGGCTTTAAGAGCACACGGCCCGCGCCAAATTCACCGATGACCTCATGGGGGATCGTGCCGCCCTTGAGGGTGATGTGGGTGAAGTTCTTCTTGGCATCCTCGATGCCCTTGCGGATGGCCTCGGAGACCTCGGCGGCCTTGCCAAGGCCGAAGCCCACCTTGCCCTTGCCGTCGCCCACGACGACCAGCGCGGAGAACTTCATGATGCGTCCGCCCTTGACGGTCTTGGAAACGCGGTTGAGGGAGACGACCTTTTCGATATACTCGCTCTTGACCTCTTCACGGTCACGGCGGTTTCCTCTTTGATTGCTGCTGTAAGGCATATTCGTTTCCTCCCTCCGTTAAAAGTTGAGTCCGCCCTCACGGGCGCCCTCGGCCAGCTCCTGGACACGGCCGTGATAGATATAACCGCCGCGGTCAAAAACCACGTCCTCTATCCCCTTGGCCTTTGCCCGCTCGGCAATGAGCTTGCCCACCTTGCGGGCGCCCTCCTTGTTGGAGCCGGAACCTTCAAAATCCTTTTCAACGGAAGAGGCGGCGGCCAGCGTGACGCCGTTTACGTCGTCGATGAGCTGGGCGTATATGTGCCTCTCACTGCGGAATACATTGAGCCTGGGGCAGTCCGGCGTGCCGGAAATCTTCGCTCTGACTCTCTTATGGCGCTTTAAGCGCTGGGCTTTCGTATCAGGTCTGTTGATCATTTAGGCACACCTCCTTTTATTTACCAGTCTTGCCTTCTTTGCGGCGAATGACTTCGTCCGCATACTTGATGCCCTTGCCCTTATAGGGTTCCGGGGGCCTCTTGTTCCTGACATCCGCGGCGAACTGGCCCACAAGCTGCTTGTCGACGCCGTGGATGACCACCTGGTTGGGATTGGGGACGTCGATGCCGATGCCCTCGATCTCCGGGACGATGACCTGGTGGGAATACCCCAGGTTCATGACCAGGTTCTTGCCCTCCTTGGCCGCGCGGTAGCCGACGCCGTTGATCTCAAGCGTCTTGGAGTACTCGTGGGTCACGCCATGGACCATGTTGGCCAGGAGTGTGCGGGTAAGACCGTGGAGGCTGCGCTCGTTCTTCTCATCGTTGGGGCGCTTCACATGGATGACGGCGCCGTCCTTCTCGATGGTCATTTCAGGACGCAGTGCTTTGGTGATGGTGCCCTTGGGGCCCTTGACGGTGACTACGTTGCCTTCGGCGACGGTCACCTCGACACCCGCGGGGATGGCAATGGGAGCTCTACCGATTCTGGACATATTCTTCTACCTCCCTTACCATACAAAAGCCAGGACTTCGCCGCCGACATGCTCCTTGCGGGCCTGCTTGTCGGTCATGATGCCCTTGGATGTGGAAATGATGGCTGTGCCAAGTCCCTTGAGGACATAGGGGATCTCGTCAGTGCCGGCGTAATAACGCAGGCCGGGCTTGGAGACACGGCGGAGGCCCTGAATGACCCTCTCGTTGCCGTTGTACTTCAAGGTGACCTTGATGACTCCCTGTCCGCCGTCGGAGGTGACCTGGAAGCTCTTGATGTATCCCTCGTCAAGCAGGATCTGGGCAATGGCCTTCTTCATGTTTGAGCAGGGGATGTCCACAGTGGGGTGCTTTGCGGAGTTGGCGTTCCTGATACGGGTCAGCATATCCGCAATGGGATCGGTGATTTGCATGTTGAGTTTTTCCTCCTTGATCAGAGTTACCGTCCGTCTCCGGTACGGTTCAGGCGGCGAGGTATCCACGGCAATATTGCGATTGCCGCGGACCTTTCGCCATCCTATAAACGAAGTTTAAGGGGTTCGCAGCTTTGTCCTCAAGCCGCGGATCGGTGAAGATCTTTCGCAAGACAGTCCCGCGGAAAATCTCCCCGCAAGCACAGGAATTTTCCTGCTGCGCTTAGGATTGGTAAAGATTTTTTCGTCAGGCGAGGCGCGGTGTCCGAAGCTGTATCAAGATACTGCGAGGACGCCGCAACGAAGCATGACGGGGAAAGATTCACCAAGACGCTCGTGGATTGGTGAAGATTTTTTCGCAAAACAAGGCGCGCAAGCGAAGCTGTATTAAAATACAGCGAGTGAAACGCAACGCAGTATTGCGGAAAAAGATTCACCAAGACGCTTTTTTGACGCCGGGGATCTCGCCCTTATAGGCCAATTCCCGGAAGCAGATACGGCAGATGCCGTAGTTTCTGAGATAAGCGTGGGGCCTGCCGCAGATCTTGCAGCGGTTGTAGCGGCGGGTGGAGAACTTGGGATCGCGCTGCTGCTTGAGGATCATAGATTTCTTAGCCATTGTTTTTCTCCTCCCTTAGTTTCTGTAAAACGGCGCGCCGAGGAGGCTGAGAAGCTCGCGGGCTTCCTCGTCGGTCTTGGCGGTGGTGCACATAACGATGTCCATGCCGCGAATCTTGTCGATCTTGTCGTAGTCGATCTCAGGGAAGATCAGCTGCTCCTTGATGCCCAGGGCATAGTTGCCGCGGCCGTCGAAGGAGTTGGGATTGATGCCGTGGAAGTCGCGCACACGGGGCAGGGCCACGTTGAAGAGCCTGTCCAGAAACTCCCACATACGGTCACGGCGGAGGGTGACCTTCACGCCGATGCTCATTCCCTCGCGGATCTTGAAGTTCGCCACGGACTTGCGGGCCTTGGTGACGACGGCGTGCTGGCCGGCGATGGCGGAGATCTCCTTCACCACGGAATCCACGACCTTGGCGTTGTCCTTGGCGTCGCCGCAGCCCACGTTGATGACGATCTTGTCAAGGCGGGGGATCTGCATGACGCTCTTGTAGCCGAACTTCTTCATGAGAGCGGGGGCGATCTCGGACTGGTACTTTGCTTTCAGGTTAGGAACCTTCTTGGCGGGCGCCGCGACGGGGGTCTCGGCGGCCTTCGCTTTCTTTTCAGCCATGTTCAATCACTCCTCCTCTCTCAGATGGCCGCGCCGCACTTTTTGCAGGCGCGGACTTTCTTGTCGCCG
>CANQTW010000011.1 GCA_947626845.1 uncultured Oscillospiraceae bacterium
ACCGCCTCCGGGAACCTGACGGCGGAGCGGGTACGGCTGGCCTCCCTGTCCGCCGCCCTGGCCAGCGGCGACGTGGAGCTGCGGGACGTGGAGGCGGAGGGCCGCCTCAGCGCCTCCTCCGCCAGCGGCAATGTGGACGCGGCGAGACTCACCGCCCCGGAGATCGCCCTCACCTCCGCCAGCGGCGACGTGGAGCTGGCGGATATCCGCTGCGGCTCCCTCACCGCCAAATCGGCCAGCGGCGACGTGGATTTGGAGAATATATCTCCGGCGGAGAAGCTGACAGCCGGCGCCGTCAGCGGGGATGTGTCCGCCGGGCTGGATATCCCCTGTCCGGAACTCACCCTGGAGACCGTCAGCGGCGATATCGAGCTGTCCCTCCCCGGTCCGGAGTCCCTCTACACCGTGATGGCCCGCAGCTCCAGCGGCGACGTCCGCATCGGCGGCGACGCCCTCACCGGCCCCAACCGCGTGCGGATCAAGGCCCTCTCCGGGGATATCGACGTGAGCTTTGGGGGGTGAGCGTGTGACGACAGATACATTTCTTGCCGCCCTTACCCACCGGCTGGGGTATCTGCCCTACGGCGAGGTAAAAAAGACCGTGGACTTCTACCGGGAGGCCATCGCTGACCGGATGGAGGACGGCATGACCGAGGCGGAGGCGGTGGCCGCCTTGGGCAGTGTGGACGATATCGTGCGGGAGATCGAGATGAACCTGCCCCTCTCCACCGTGGTCAAAACGCGGGTGGACGACGCGCGGGAACGGGCAAAGGAGCAGAAGGAGTCGAGAGGCGGCGGGACAAACGCTTTTAAGCTCCTCTTCCTCATCCTCACCTGCCCCATCTGGGGTTCCCTGCTCATCGCCGGGATCGCCGTGGCGCTGGGGCTTCTGGTGGCGCTCTTTTCCATCGTCTTCGCCCTGGCCGTCACCGCCGTGGCCTTTATCGCCAGCGGCCTCGCCATAGCCGTCGCGGCTTTCATCGTCCCCTATCCGGGTCTGGCCCCACGGCTGATGCTGTCGGGGACCGGGCTGTTGATCACGGCGCTGGGCTGTGTCTTCGTGTTTGCCGCCATGATTACGGAAAAAGCCGTGTCCGGCTCCCTCCGGTTCACCGGGAGGACCGTTAAAAAAGCCATACTCCGCGGAAAGGGGGCGAGCGCGTGAAAAAGGCTTTGATCATCGCCGCGGCCCTGTTCGCCGTGGGGGCGCTGCTGTTTGGCGCCGGAGCCGTCATGGCAAAGGGCGATTGGAGCGTTATGAACATCGAAACTGGGCTTGTAAAAATCGACCTTACGGGCAGCGACTCCGCCGGCGACGCCTTCCGGTACACCTGTCACGCCGAGGGGATGGAGCGCATCATAATCGACGCCATCAACGCCGACGTGACCGTCCGATACGGGGACGGGGACGAAATAGGCATCCTCAGCGACTCCGCCGAGGGCGTGGAGGTCACGCAGTCGGTGGACGGGACACTGTCAGTGACCCAGAAGAAAAAGGCGGACTTTACGCTTTTCATGATCGACTTTGGCCGGAACGCCAGGGAGATCATCGTTCTCCTCCCCTCCGGCTTCGCCCCCGCGCTGACCGTCTCCACCGTCAGCGGAGACGTGGAAATCGAAGCCGCCGCTTTGGGCGATACGAAGCTGGTGACCACCAGCGGTGATATCAGTGTCCCCTCCCTCTCCTGCCGCTCCTTCTCCGCAAAGACCGTCTCCGGCGAAATTGAGCTGGGCGCGGTGACGGCGGATTCCCTCGACCTGTCCACCACCTCCGGGGACGTGGACTTTGACCTTGTGGCCGCCTCCGGCGGCGTTCACCTCTCCTCCGTCTCCGGCGATATCACCGGCGGCCTGTCCGGCGGGCGGGAGGACTACACGGTGAGCGTCTCCACCGTCTCCGGCGATACCCGCCTCACCTCCGGCGGCCAAGGCCCCATACCTCTCTCCGCCGGCACCGTCTCCGGCGATATCGACGTGCGGTTTGAGGAATAAGGGCCGCCAAGGGACATCAATCTTTTTACAGGAGAGTGGAAAATGAAATCCATCGCGTTTAAAAATGTGGCCGGTATCATACTCCTGCCCGCCCAGGCCGACGGAGTCGAGGGCTGGTTCGCCTTTGACACCGGCGCTATGCAGACGACGGTAAACAGCGCCTATTTTTCCAATCTTGCGGGCAAGGCGAAGGAGGTCGCTGTCTTCAATGAGGGAATGGCAATCAACGCCGCGTCGGAGGCAAGGCTTCGGGAGCTCACCTTTGGGCCGATCACGGTAAACGACCTTTCAGTGATATGTATGGATGCGTCCTATGTGGAAAACAGCCTGAGAACCTTCGAGCCGGACATCCGCTTACTCGGCTCCATCGGTATGGAGGCCCTTGGCGATGTGCCTGTCCTGCTGGACTATCAGAGGTCCGTCTTGACCGTCGAGCCCGCTGTCAGCACCGAAAGCGCTGAAAAGCTTCCGCTGTCCAGGGAGGCGCTGCCGGTGATCACGCTGTCGATCAGCGGGGAGGCCCACCGGTTTGTCCTGGACACGGGGGCCAACACATGCCTGCTGTCCGGCGACCTGGCGGATAAGGTGGATACCACTCCCCTGGCGGATTCTCCGGGCGTCTATGTCCTTCCGGAGATCACCGCCGGAACGCGCAAATATCAAAATATCAACGCCGTGTTTACGGACATCTCCCAAATCCGTGAGCGCGTCCAGGTGGACGGCGTGATCGGCAGTCAGATCCTCTCGGCGCAGCTGTCCCTCCTGGACTTCCCCCACAGCGCCCTGTGGCTGTTCTAAAGAAAAAGCCCGCCGAATTTCCGGAGCATTTCGTACAACCCCCGACGCGCGGCGATTTTCCCCCCCCTTTATTCAAAATGCCGGACAGGAGCCTTTTCCTGTCCGGCATTTTTGTGCAAAGTAGAAATAATTAAAAATATTTAAAAATAATGCTTGACATCTGCTTCGCATTGTGCTATACTGCAAAGCACAGTGGGATTTTACTCGCCGAAAACGGCGATGTAGTCCTTCTTGAACTTCTCGATACCGGCGTCGGTCAGGGGATGATGGAGCATCTGCTCGATGACGCTGTACGGGATGGTGGCGATATGGGCGCCGGCCAGGGCGCACTGGGTCACGTGGATGGGATTGCGGATAGAGGCGCAGATGATCTCGGTGTCGAAGCCGTAATTATCGAAGATGGTGACGATATCCTCGATGAGGGCCACGCCCTCGGTGGAGATGTCGTCCAGACGGCCCAGGAAGGGGCTGACGTAGGTGGCTCCCGCGCGGGCGGCCAGAAGCGCCTGGTTGGCGGTGAACACCAAGGTCACATTGGTCTTGATGCCCTCGCTGTGCAGGACCTTCACGGCCTTGAGGCCCTCGGCGGTCATGGGAATTTTCACGACCATGTTGGGATGGATGGCGGCGATCTCGCGGCCTTCCTTGATCATGCCCTCGGCGTCGGTGGTGGTGGCCTTGACCTCGCCGGAGATGGGGCCGTCCACGATGGAGGTGATCTCCTGAATGACCTCCTTGAAGTCCCTGCCCTCCTTGGCGATAAGGCTGGGGTTGGTGGTGACGCCGCAGATGACGCCCAGATCGTTTGCCTTGCGGATGTCCTCCACATGGGCGGTGTCGATGAAGAGTTTCATTGTATATTCCTCCTAAAGTAATGATTTGATTTTCCTTGTTCGTGGGAACGGGAGGGTCACGGCCCCTCCCCTGCGGACATAAATGAAAAAATGTCCGTTTTTGCCGTAGGGGCGGGTTCCAAACCCGCCCGCGTACCGGGTCTTACAGCTCCTTTGCCACCTTCGCGATGTTCTCCGCGGAGAGGCCGAACTGCTTGAGCAGGGGCACGGCGGGGCCGGAATGGCCGAACTCGTCGTTGACGCCCACGCGCTTCACCTTGCAGGAGACGCCGGACTCGGCTACCACGGCGCAGACCGCCTCGCCCAGGCCGCCGATGACGCTGTGCTCCTCGGCGGTGACGATCTTGCCGCACTCGCGGGCGGCCTTCAGGACGATCTCGGTATCCAGGGGCTTGATGGTGCAGATATTGATGACGCGGGCATGGATGCCCTCGGCCTTCAGCGCCTCGGCGGCCTGGAGGGCCTCGTAGACCATAAGACCCGTGGCGATAATGGCCACGTCGCCGCCCTCACAGAGGGTCTCGCCCATCCCGATCTCAAACTTGAAATTGTTTTCGTCGTGGAACACGGGAATGGCCAACCGGCCAAAGCGCAGATACACCGGCCCCACATGCTCATAGGCGGCGCGGACGGCGGCCTCGGCCTCCACCGCGTCGGAGGGGCACAGCACCACCATGCCGGGGATGGAGCGCATCAGGGCGAAGTCCTCGCAGCACTGGTGGGAGGCGCCGTCCTCGCCCACGGAGATACCGCCGTGGGTGGCGCCGATCTTCACATTCAGATGGGGGTAGCCGATGGAGTTGCGCACCTGCTCAAAGGCCCGTCCCGCGGCGAACATGGCGAAGGAGGAGGCGAAGGGCACCAGGCCCATGCTGGCCGCGCCGGCGGCCACCGCCATCATATTGCCCTCGGCGATGCCGCACTCAAAGTGCCTGTCGGGGAAAGCCTTTCTGAAAACGCCCGTCTTGGTGGCGGCGGCCAGGTCCGCCTCGAAAACCACCAGATCGGATTTCTCCGCGCCCAGCTTGGCCAACGCCTGGCCGTAGGCGTCGCGGGTTGCCATTTTCTTTACTTCACTCATCTTATTTCGCCTCCAGTTCCGCTAAATGCGCGTTCAATTCGTTCATGGCGATCTCATATTCCGCGTCGTTGGGCGCCTTGCCGTGCCATTCCACGGAGTTGGTCATATAGCTGACGCCGGTGCCCTTGACGGTGTGCATCACGATGCCGAAGGGCTTGCCCTTTGTCTCGCGGGCCTTTTTGAAGGCGGCCTCCATCTGGTCAAAGTCGTGGCCGTTGATCTCCATGACCTCAAAGCCGAAAGCACGCAGTTTCGCGGCGATGTCGCCGGAATCCATCACGTCCTTTGTGGGCCCGTCGATCTGCAGGCCGTTCTTGTCGATGATGGCCACAAAGTTGTCCAGCTTATAGTGGGCGGCGAACATGAAGGCCTCCCAGACCTGGCCCTCCTCGATCTCACCGTCGCCCAGAAGCGTATAGACACGGCAGGTCTTGCCCATGTATTTGGCGGCCTTGGCCATACCGGCGGCGCAGGAGACGCCCTGGCCCAGAGAGCCGGTGGACATATCCACGCCGGGGGTCAGGTTCATGTTGGGGTGGCCCTGCAGGTGGCTGCCGATCTGCCGGAGGGTCTTCAGATCCTCCCAGGGGAAGAAGCCGCGAAGGGCCAGGGCGGCGTAGAGGCCGGGAGCGGTGTGGCCCTTGCTGAGCACGAACCGGTCACGGTCAGGATTTTTAGGGTCGTTAGGGTCGATGTTCAGCTCCTTGAAGTAGAGGTAGGTGAACATATCGGCGGCGGAGAGGGAGCCGCCGGGGTGGCCCGCCTTGGCCGCGTGGGTGCCCTCGATGACGCCCATGCGCACCTTTGTGGCCTTGACGGCCAGCTCTTTCTTTTCCAAATCAGTCATTGCGGTTTTCTTCCTCCTCAGTTTTGTCCGTAATAGGCGTTGGCGCCGTGCTTGCGGAGATAGTGCTTGTCCAGCAGCTCCTGCTGCATCACCGGAAGTCCGGGGGTGAGCGCCATGGCGTGGAAAGCCATAAAGGCCACCTCCTCCAGCACCACGGCGTTGTGGACGGCGTTCATGGGGTCGGTCCCCCAGGCGAAAGGCCCGTGGGAGCAGACCAGCACCGCCGGAATATCCACGGGGGAGATGTCCCGCTTGATAAAGGTCTCGATGATGACGTTGCCCGTCTCCAGCTCGTACTCCCCCGCGATCTCCTCCGGAGTCATGCGGCGGGTGCAGGGGATCTCGCCGTAGAAATAGTCGCCCTGGGTGGTGCCGAAGGGCGGGATGCCGCGTCCGGCCTGGGCAAAGGATGTGGCCCAGCGGGAGTGGGTGTGGACAACGCCGCCCAGGGCCGGAAAGGCCTTGTAGAGGGCCACATGGGTGGGCGTGTCGGAGGAGGGCTTATAGCGCCCCTCCACCCGGTTGCCGTTCAGGTCCACCACCACCATGTCCTCCGCCTTCATGCCGTCGTACTCCACGCCGGAGGGCTTGATGACCACCAGGCCCCGCTCCCGGTCAATGCCGGAGACGTTGCCCCAGGTGAAGGTCACAAGGCCGTGTTTGGGCAGGAGCAGGTTGGCCTCCAGGACCTGCTGTTTGAGCTTTTCAAGCATATTGGGTTTCCTCCTCTATGTATGAACGTTATAGCGTTTGAATTGGCCGGCTACCGGCCGGCGGCAGGAAACAGCGCCTCCAGAAAATCGGCGACCGCGTCGGAATTGTTGTCCCCGATGACCGTATCGGCGGCGGCCTTCACCTCCGGCACGGCGTTGCCCATGGCCACGCCCCATCCGGCAAGGGAGAGCATCTCCACGTCGGCAAGATCGTCGCCAAAGGCGATGATGTCCCTGGGGCTGAGGCGCAGCGCCTCGCAGAGCTTTTCGACGCCCACGGCCTTGGTGACGCCCTTTTTGGTGAGCTTGTGCCAGCGGGAGTTTACGAATCTGACAACATCCGCGAAGGGCAGGGACTCCCGCAGGGCCGCGGCCATGGCGTCCTCCTCCAGCTTGACGCAGAACATCAGCGGGTCTTCGGGGAGCCGGGTAAAGTCCGTCTCCACGCAGTCCTCAAAGCCGACAGCGACGGTGTGCTCGGTGACCGGATAGTTGCGGTAGTGGGTGTCCGGCGTGTCTGCGTCCATAAGGACATCACAGCCGGCCACGGCCCGCGCCGCCTCAATTATACTACCGGTTTGCGCCGCTGTAAAGGGCGCGTGAAAGATTATCCTCTCCCCCGCCCGAACATGGGCCCCGCCGCTGGTGATCAGCACATCGGGATTCAGCTCCTGGGTAAACACCGCGGCGTTTTTCTCGCTTCGGGAGGTGGAGACGCCGACGAGGGCGGCACCGGCCTGCCGGATACGGCGAAGGGCCTCCAAATTCCGCTCCGAGATGGTCTTGTCGCTCCGCAAAAGCGTGTCGTCCAGGTCGAAGAGCAGGAGCTTTGCCGGTTCCGGCAAAACGGCGTCCCGCTCCCTCACAGCACCTGGGTCGCCAGCCGCTCCACCGGCAGGGCCGCTTTATATTTGTCCAGGAAGGCGTTGAAGCCGTCCACGTCGGCCTTACCGGCCATCAGCGTGGTGGACCTGGCGGAGGCAAAGACGCGGGACTCCAGGTAGTCGTCCAACGCCTCGTCGGGCTTTTTCCAGATCATATAGGCGGCCAGGAGGGCCATGCCGTAGGGGCCGCCCTCTCCGGCGGTCTCCATGACGGAGACGGGCACGCCGGCGGCGGCGGAGAGCATGGTCTGGCCCACAGCCGGCGTCTTGAAGAAGCCGCCGTGGCCGTAGAGCTTGTCGATGCGCACCTTCTCCTCCCCCGTCAGGATATCCAGGCCGATCTTCAGGGTGGCCAGCGCCGACAGCAGATGGGTCCGCATGAAATTGGCCAGCGTCACGTGGGAGTCCGGCGTTCTCACAAAGAGGGGCCGCCCCTCGTCCAGGTCGGTGACGCCCTCGCCGGAGAAGTAGTTGAAGCTCAGGAGCCCGCCGCAGTCGGGGTCGCCCTCCATGGCCTTTTTGAAGAGCAGGGTAAAGAGGTCGCCCCGGTCTATTGTAAAGCCGGCGGATTCGGCAAAGTCCGCGAACAGGCCCACCCAGGCGTTGATATCGCTGGTGCAGTTGTTGCAGTGGACCATGGCCACGGGAGCGCCGGCGGGGGTGGTGACCATGTCGATCTCCCGGTGGACGCCCAGAGGCTTATCCACCACCACCATGGCGAAATCCGAGGTGCCGGCGGAGACGTTGCCGGTGCCCACCCGCACGGAGTTGGTGGCGGCCATACCGGTGCCGGCGTCGCCCTCGCAGGGGGCCACGGGGATGCCGGGGACAAGCTCGCCTGTGGGGTCCAGGAACAGCGCGCCGGAGGCGGTGAGCATCCCCGCGTTCTCGCCGGCTGTAAGCACCTCCGGCAGCACGTCCCGAAGCTTCCAGTCATAGCCCTTGAACTCGGTGAGGGCGTCGAAGAGGTCCACCATCCGCTGGTCGTAGTCGTTTTTGGCGCTGTCGATGGGGAACATGCCGGCGGCCTCGCCCACGCCCATGACGTGGCGGCCCGTCAGCTCATAGTGGATATACCCCGCCAAGGTGGTAAGGTGCGCCAGCCGCGGCAGATGCTCCTCGCCGTTCAAAATGGCCTGGTAGAGGTGGGCGATGGACCACCGCTGGGGGATGTTGAAGCCAAAGAGTCTGGTCAGCTCCCAGGCGGCCTGGCCGGTGATGGTGTTGCGCCAGGTGCGGAACTCCGCCAGCTGGTTCATGTCCTTGTCAAAGGGCAGATAGCCGTGCATCATGGCGGAGACGCCGATAGCGCCCACCGTGGTGAGCTCCACGCCGAATTTGGCCTTCACGTCCTTTTTGAGGTTGGCGTAGCAGTCGCGAAGGCCCTGGTGGATGGCGTCCATGGAATAGGTCCAGACGCCGTTCACCAGCTGGTTCTCCCACTCGTGGTCGCCGGAGGCCACGGGGATGTGGTTTTCGTCGATGAGCACCGCCTTGATGCGGGTGGAGCCGAGCTCGATGCCCAGCGCCGTCTTTTTCAGATCCATAGGGTCAACACTCCTTCTTCATCGGTTATATTTTATAAATCAGATCCCGCTTGGGGGATTATTTCTCCAGGATATCCGCCAGGCCGTAGCTGATCTGGAGCATACGGGTGTCCATCTGGGAGGGGCACAGCTGCAACAGCCGCTTGCCGTCCTCCACGGTACACATGCCCATGCTCCAGCCGGCCTGGTGCATACGGGAGTCGTAGGTCACCAGCATGGGCACCTTCTCCCAGGGGCCGCGGGCCAGGTCGTAATTGACCAGGAACCAGCCGGGTTCCCTGAGCCCCACAGGGCCGGAGTCCTTCTTGCTGGAGAGGATGATGGTTCCGTTGGGGCCGCCCTGGGGGACCCACAGACAGTAGGGCATACTCCCCAGGTAAAAGCCGTCCTCCGTCTGGGCCACGGCGCCCAGCTCCGCCGGGTCGCCCCAGTCCACGCCGTCCGGGGAGAGCTTGAAATGCACCTCGCAGGGCGGGAACATGGAGTCCTTGAAGTTGACGCACTCGTAGCAGACGAAGTACTGGCCGTCGGGGAGCTTTGTCACCACGGCCATACCGGGCCGGGAGAACCCGTCGGGGACGGCGGTGACGAATCGCTCCTCCCCCCAGGTCAGCCCGCCGTCCTTGGACACCTGCAGGGCCAAAGTCTGGTTGAAGCGGCGGTCAGTGTGGGGGCGCTCGTCGGTGTAGATGACGGTGATGTCCCCGTCGGCGTTCAAATAGATGAAGGGCTCCCACACGGGGCCAAGGGCGTCCCAGTTCTGCTCCACAGGCGGGCCGCCGGCACAGACGGTGGAGCGGTACTCCCAGGTCTTGCCGTGGTCGCGGCTGATGAAAAAGAGCAGCTCCGTCACCTCAAAGGTCAGGGGGATGGAGTTGGCCGAGAACACCAGCGTGCCGGCGGGCAGGTCGGCCACGTCCCGGTCCAGCTCCAGAAGCACCGGCTGGAACCGGAGGCCGTAGCCGTTCTTGGTGTCCTCCACCTGGCTGTAAAATTCCCAGGTCTTTCCCCCGTCCCGCGAGGCGTAGATGGGCGTCACCGGCGGCTCCTTGACGGTGTAGTGGTCGAAGGCGGCCAGCACAAGGCCGTTATCCTCCCCCGCGTGGTGGAGCTCGATGGGCCGCGGGTACAGCACCCCGCCGCCGTTGCCGTAGACCTCCTCCCGCCGTGGGGAATACACCACGCCGGCGAAATCCTTTCTCAGTTCGATTGCCATTCGCTTTCCTCCCTCCCGGCGCGGCACGATCCCCCTTATGGACCGCCCGCCGCCCTTTTCTCAGGCGGGAACGCCTGTTGCTCCCCGCCTTCCCTGTTTGAAATACGGCTCAGGCCGCGGAAGGAAAATCCTCCCACGGCCGGCAGACGGTATTTCTCAGATATTCTTAAGCTTCCAGGCCACGTCGTTGTAGAAAAGCTCCTTCTCCAGCTCCTCAGGCCTCGTGTCCGCGGTGATGTGGACGCACTCGATCTCCATCATCCGGGCCCAATCGATCATCATTTCGGCGGTGACGGCGGTGGAGAGTACCGTATGGTGCGCGCCGCCGGCCATGATCCAGCACTTGACGCCGGCGAGCAGGTCCGGCATGGCCTTCCACATGACCCGCGCCACCGGAAGGTTGGGCATCTCGTAGATGGGCTTGATGACCTGGATATCCTGGACGAGAAGGCGCAGGCGGCCCCCCATGTCGATGAGGGTGGCCACGATGCCGGGGCCTTCCTGGCCCTCAAAGACCAATCTGGCGGGGGGCTGACGGTCACCGATGCCCAGGGGATGGACCTGGATCTTGGGCCTCTGAGCGGCGATGGAGGGGCAGACCTCCAGCATGTGGGCGCCCAGGGAGACCTCTTTCCCCGGCTCCAGGTCGTAGGTGTAGTCCTCCATGAAGACGGTGCCGCCGGGCAGGCCCTTGGCCATGGCCTTCATGATGGCGGTCATGCCGGCTGTTTTCCAGTCGCCCTCGCCGCCGTAGCCGCAGCCGTCGGCCATCATGTTCTGGGTGGCAAGGCCGGGCAGCTGCTCCATGCCGTAGAGGTCCTGGAAGTTGTTGGAGAAGGCCGAAGCGCCCTCCCGCTCCAGAATCTTTCGCATGGCGATCTCCTCCCGCGCCTGATAGCGCACGGCGGCCAGGTCCTCCGTATCCATGTCGTAACGGCTCTCATACTCCGCCAGCTTGGCGTCGATCTGGGACTCCGTCACGGCGTTCATGGTCTCCACCAGATGGCCCACGGGCCAGTAGTCCACCTGCCAGCCCAGCTTGATGTGGGTCTCCACCTTGTCGCCCTCGGTGACGGCCACCTCGCGCATGTTGTCGCCGAAGCGGATGATCTTCAGCTCCCGTGAGAAGGCATAGCCGACGGCGGAGCGCATCCAGGCGGAAAGCTCCTCTAAGACGGGCTTGTCCTGCCAGTAGCCGGCGATGATCTTTCGGGGCAGGCGCATACGGGCGCCGATGAAGCCGTGCTCCCTGTCGCCGTGGGCGGCCTGGTTCAGGTTCATGAAGTCCATGTCGATCTCTAAATTCGGGATGTTGCGGTTATACTGGGTGGCCAGGTGGCAGTAGGGCTTTTGAAGAAGGTCAAAGCCGTGAATCCACATCTTGCTGGGGGAGAAAGTGTGGCACCAGGTAATGATGCCGGCGCAGCTGTCCTCCGCGTTGGCGGCCTTCATGGTTTTGGTGATCTCGGCGTCGGTCTTGACGGTCCCCTTGTAGACCACCTTGCAGGGCAGGGAGCCGCTCTTGTTCCACCAGTCCGCCATCTCGGCGGCGCGCTGGGCCACCGTGTCCAGCACCTCCGGCCCGTAGAGGAACTGACTGCCCACCACGAACCAGAATTCCTTTGCGTACATATCCATTGCTGTGACCTCCTTATATGAAATGATTTCAGTAAAGCCTGATTTATCTGACTGTGACAGCCGCCACGCCGCAGGCGGGCAGGGTGAAGGCGACGGTGTGGCCGTCCATGGAGGCGGCCAGCTTCCGCTCGGTGACCGCGTCGGGGTCGTCAAAGGTGTTGTGAGCGTGGACCTCGCCGGAGAGGACCACGGCGTCCGCCTGGGCGGGGGTCAGCTCGTCGAAGCGAAGCTCCACCTCGCAGGACTCCGTCAAGGACAGGTTGGCCGCGGTGACGGTGACGGCGCCGTCCTTTTGGGAGGCGGACACCTGGAGCCGGGGTACTACGCTCTCCCCCGTTCCCACGGCGCCGCCGCCCAGCACCTCCGTGGGCAGGAGCCTGCCGCCCTGGTGGCCCCTGTACATGTGCATCACGTGGTAGGTGGGCGTCAGGATCATCCTGGGGCCCTCGGTGAGGATCACCGCCTGGAGGACGTTGACCATCTGGGCAAGGCAGGCCATCTTCACCCGATCCGCGTGATTGTTGAAGATGTTCAGCGTCACCGCCGCGATCAGCGCGTCGCGCACCGTGTTCTGCTGATAGAGGAAGCCCGGATTCGTCCCCGGCTCCACATCGTACCAGCTGCCCCACTCGTCCACGATCATGCCGATCTGCTTTTCCGGATCGTATTTGTCCATGATGGCCCCGTGGAGGTTGATAAGGTCCTCCATATAGAGCGCCTTTTTCATGGTGGTGTAGTAGACGTTCTCGTCGAAGTCCAGGGCGCTGCCCTTGTGCTTCCATCCGCCCGGATGGACATAGTAGTGCAGGCTCAGCCCGTCCATGAAGCCGTGGGCCTCGTCGGGCTGGGGGAATTTGAAGCAGGTGCGCAGCACGTTCTCCGTCCAGTTATCGTCATCCACGTTGGCGCCGCAGCAGATTTTCTTAATTGGCGCGGCGTTGTCGTAGTGCCGGACGTAGGTCTGATAACGGCGGTAGAGATTGGCGTAATACTCCGGCGTCATATTGCCGCCGCAGCCCCAGTTCTCGTTGCCCACGCCGAAATAGTCCACCCGCCAAGGATCGAGGTGGCCGTTCTTCGCCCGCAGCTCCGCCATGGGGGACAGGCCGGGGAAGGTCATGTACTCCACCCACTCGCTCATCTCCCGCACGGTGCCGGAGCCCACGTTGCCGTTGACGTAGGTCTTGCAGCCCAGCTGGCGGCAGAGCTCAAAATACTCATGGGTGCCGAAGGAATTGTCCTCGGTGACGCCGCCCCAGTGGGTGTTGATCATCTTTTTTCGGGTCTCCTTGGGGCCGATGCCGTCCATCCAGTGGTATTCGTCGGCGAAGCACCCGCCGGGCCAGCGCAGGACGGGGACCTTCAGCTCACGCAGAGCCTCCACCACGTCGGTACGCATCCCGTTGACGTTGGGGATGGAGGAATCGGGCCGGACAAAGATGCCCTCGTAGATGCACCGGCCAAGATGCTCGGAGAAATGGCCGTAAATCTCCGGCGCGATGATGCTTTGGGGGGCCTTTTCGTTGATCTTTACAGTTGTCATCGTATTCACCTCAATCATCAAAGCTGAACACCGGCCTGCCGGCGGCGTCGTAACGGACGCGCATCAGCATGGCGTGGCGGTTGGGGTTGTAGAGGGGGTTGCCCACGATCTCCACCTCGGTGCGGGCGTGGTAGACCATGATGTCACGGCCCTCCCCGTCCACGGTGAAGGAGTTGTGTCCGGGGCCGTAGATGCCGCGCTCATAGGAGCTTTGCAGGACGGGCCAGCGCTCCTTTTTCCAGCTGAGAGGGTCAAGGAGGTCGGCGTTCTCATCGGCGGTGAGCATACCCATGCAGTATTTTACGCCTGTCTCGGAGGCGGAATAGGTCAGGAAAAGCTTGCCGTTGTGGTGGAGGACGGACGGGCCCTCGTTGACCCAGAAGCCGTGGCGCTCCCAGTCGTAATCCGGCGTGGTCAGCTGGACCTGGACGGAGTCGAGGCTGGTGGGCGAGCTCATGTGGGCGATGTAGAGGTTGGCGATCTGCTTGCCAACGCCCACCTTCTCGCTCCAGACGAAATAGTGCTCCCCCTTATTTTCAAAGACAGTGCCGTCCAGGGAAAAGGCCTCGAAGGAGAAGTCATCCCCCTCGGCGCGGCGGAGCTTGCCCCGCTCCACCCAGGGGCCGGCCAGGGGATCGTCCCCCAGGCACTCCAAGACGTAGGGGCGAATCTCCCAGATGTCATCCTTGTCGCCGGCGGAGTAGTATATGTACCATTTCCCGTCTAGGAAGTGGAGCTCCGGCGCCCACACGTGGATGGACATGATGCCGGACTCGTGCTTGTGCCAGACCTCCGTCTCAGGGGCGTCGGGCAGGCCCTCCAGGGTGTCGGCCCGACGCAGGCAGATGCCGTCGTAGGCGGGAACGGAGGCGGTGAAGTAGTACTTCCCGTCGGTGTGGCGGTAGACGTAGGGGTCGGCGCGCTGGGGAATCCAGACGCGGTTGTAGATGGATGGAGCGCTCATAAAATCGTCTCTCCCTGGCATTGTGCCAAAAGTTTTCTGGTGTATCATAGCGCCGTTAAACAGGATTTTCAAGACGATTTTTTGAAATTTGTATTTTTTCGCAAAACGACCAACCGAAGCCTTTATTCGGCCCTTGCAATGGTCAGATTATCTACATTATATAATCTTCCAGCCGTAAAAGCAAGGATTTTTCTGCGTTAATGAAAAATATTCGATTGCATATAAGGTGAAAGCGTGGTAGAATAAGCATATCTATTTTTTCCTGTGGAGGAAGGATCGACATGGCAAAGTCAAAAGTTTATTTCACGAAAAAGCTCTCCCCGGAGACGGTGGTAGAGATGTACAGGCAGCTGGGCGTCACGCTCCCCGGCAAGGTGGCCGTCAAGGTCCACTCCGGCGAGGAGGGCAACCAGAACTATCTGAAGCCCGCCTTCATGCGGCCCATGGTGGAGTATGTGAACGGCACCGTGGTGGAGACCAACACCGCCTACGGCGGGGCGCGGGACACCTCGGAAAAGCATCTGAAGCTCCTGAAGTCACACGGCTGGAGCGAGGTCTTTAACGTGGACCTGCTGGACGAGACGGGCCCTGACGCGGTGCTGGAGATCCCCGACGGGAAGGTGCTGAAGCGCGATCTGGTGGGCAGGGACCTGATGAACTACGACTCCATGCTGGTGCTGGCCCACTTCAAGGGACACCCCATGGGCGGCTACGGCGGGGCCCTGAAGCAGCTCTCCATCGGCTGTGCCTCCGCCGCCGGCAAGGCCAACATCCACTCCGGCGGCACCGACCTGAACCCCGCCACCTGCTGGAAAAACCACGCCTCCAAGGACGGCTTCACCGAGGCTATGGCCGACGCCGCCATGGCGGTGTATAAGCATTTTGAGGGCAGGATCGCCTTTGTCAGCATGATGTGCAATCTCAGCGTGGACTGCGACTGCTGCGCGGAGGCGGAGGACCCCTGCATGAGGGATATCGGTACCCTCTCCTCCCTGGACCCCGTGGCCCTGGACAAGGCGTGCATGGACCTCATAGACGCGGCCAAGGACGACCCCGGCCAGAAGCACTTCCTCAAGCGGGTGGAGTCCCGCCACGGGCGGCACACCATCGAGGCCGCCGCGGCCCTGGGATACGGCACCACGGACTACGAGCTTATTTGCGTAGACTGATCCGATCCGCCGCCGCACAGCGGAGCGGATCGCGGAAAAGCGGCGATTGACCGGCAGGGGCCGCCGAGACGGCGGCCCCCGCGGCGTTGAAAGAAGATTTCCGGAGATTCGACGGCGGACCCCGCGGCGGTGGCGGGCCTACAGCGGCCCTCGCGGGTCAAACCGCTCCTGTTATCCCCACAGGGCGGAGAGCATGGGGACGATCTGCTTTTTCCGGCTCATGACGCCGGGGAGGAAGGCCTC
Organism: uncultured Oscillospiraceae bacterium; assembly: GCA_947626845.1. Taxonomy (GTDB): domain Bacteria; phylum Bacillota; class Clostridia; order Oscillospirales; family Oscillospiraceae; genus RUG626. The sequence continues at coordinate 15,490 of CANQTW010000011.1, forward strand.
GTTGTCGTGAAGTTCCGTATTGAAGGCCTGGGTAAAGACGTCCTCGCCGCCCATGCACAGGACGCGGCTGCCCTCCAAAAGCACGTCGGTGAGCATCAGGATCATCATGGAGTAGCCGTTTTTCCTGACGGTCTCGGCCATCATGTCTAAAAATTCCTGTTTGCGCCTCATCTGCCGCTCAGAGTCCATGCAGGTGATCTGGGAGATGCCGAAGGCGTGGCCGGCGATGTGGAACTCCTTGAAATCGGTGAACAGCAGGTCTTTCACCGGCTTTTCCTCGGAGGAGGAGGCGGAGAAGATGAACCGCCCCAGCTCCTCTAAGTCCACCTCCGCGATACTGGCGAGCCGCTCGGCCATCCTGCGGTCCCGAAGGGTAGCGGTGGGGGATTTGAACATGACCGTGTCGGAGACGATGGCCGCCGCCATCAGGCCCGCCAGCTTTTTGGAGGGCATCAGGCCCCGCTCCTGGAACATGGCGGCGATGATGGTATTGGAGCTGCCCACCGGCTCGTTACGCACATAGATGGGGTTCTGGGTCTGGATATCCGCCAGGCGGTGGTGGTCGATAATGGCCAATATCTCCGCCTCGTCAAGACCGGGGACGGACTGGGCAAGCTCGTTATGATCCACCAGCACCACCTTTTTGCGCCGGGGGCGGATCAGGTGGAACCGAGACAGGGTGCCCACCACCCGGTCCTTTTCGTCCAGGATGGGGTAGCTCCTGTATCGGCTGCGGAGGACGACCTCCTTCACGTCGTCGATGAAGTCCGTCAGGTGGAAGGCCTCGATGCCGCGGCCTGACGCCAGACGCTCCACCGGAATGGCCTGAAAGAGCCGCCGCACGGCGCGCAGGCCGTCGTAGGGGGTGGAGATGACGGTGGTGGCCCCGGAACCGGCGGCCACGTCCTCCGGCAGCTGGGCGCGGCACAGGATGACGCACCGGACGCCCGCCTTGACGGCTTTACGCAGGATATCCGGCTGGTCGCCGCAGACAAGGACGGTATCGGGGCCGTGGAAAAGCGGCGCCTGGGCGGCTGTGGGCAGGGCCAGGATCACCTCGCCGGAGACGGTGTTGGAAAGCTCCGGCCCTTCTGTCAAAATCTGTCCCTCCAGCACCGAGAGGATATTGAAAAGGGGCACGTCCCGCAGGGCCGGGTCCTCGATGGTGGCGATGTCGTAGGCGGCGATATCCCCCGCCGTCATCATGCCCATGAGATGTCCGTCCTCGTCCGTGATGGGGATGGCGGAGATATGCTTGTCCTCCTCCATGGCCGACCAGACCCGATTGACGGTGACGCCGCCGCTGAGAATGGGCGGCACGTCAAAGTCCAGGTCCTGGACCTGGGTGCGCATATCCTTTACATAGACCGGCGGCTCCGCGCCAAAGCGCTCCAAAATCTTATGGGTCTCGTCACTGAGATGGCCCAGGCGCGCCGCCACATACGCCCGCTCCCCCGTGGCGTTTTGCAGGGCCGCGAAGCTCAGCGCCGCCACGACGGAGTCCGTATCCGGGTTCTTATGGCCGGTGACAAATATCTTCTCCAAGAGGTTCCCTCCCTTTCGGATGACTGGTTTTAATCTGATTCTACACCAAAAGCGGCCAAATGAAAAGCCCCAAAAGCAATTTCAGCGCGGGTGGGTTTACTCTCTCCCCGCGTCAATACTTCAGCGTAAAATGGAGGTCTCCCATGAAAAAGCTTGTTTCCCTGATGCTGGTGATCTGCCTGACGCTCTCCCTGGCCCCCGCGGCCTTTGCCGCCGAGGCCGGCGGCAGTGCCGGAGAGGACACGCGGTATTTTATCGACCAATACCACGATCAGGACATCGACCTGAGAACTCTTGAGGTCACGCCCATCACCCAGGCGGACGCGGACAGGGCCGTGGCCGCGCTGAACGCGCTCCTGGCCGATCCCTCCGCCACCGGTGAGGCCGTGGAGGCGGCTTTTCGCGCCATTGTGGACGCCCGTACCACCGCCTTCACAAACTATGAGCTGCTCTACTTCCGCAGTACCATGAACGTGAACGACGCCTCCATCGCGCGGCAGTCCTCCGCGTACTACAATCTGGCCGTCTCTATCGGGGATCAGCAGAGGACCGCCCTCCGTAACATCCTCTCCTCCCCCCACGCTGGATACGTCATCGAGGCCGAGAAGCTCTCCGCGGCGGATGTGGCCTACTATCTCTACTATACGCCCATGACCGATGAGGCGAAGGCCCTCTTCGCGGAGCTTAACGCCATCGAGCCGGAATACAACGCGGCCTACGCCAACGGCTTCCCCGTGACCTATGAGGGCGTGGAGTACACCTTTGAGAGTCTGGACGCGGCCTATGAGGCCGGCACGGTGGAGGATGACGCCTACGGCGTTATTATCGATTTGCTGACGGAGGCCTACTATAAGGGCCTTGGCGGCATCTATCTCAGGATGCTGGATGTGACTAAGCGCATCGCCGAATACTACGGCTATGACAACTACGCCCAGTTCGGCTATATCCACGAGCATGGCCGCGACTATACCCCTGAGGATATCCTGGCGTACTGCGACGCCGTGAAGGAATACATAGCTCCCCTGGCCCTCAAGATCGAGCAGATCAGTTATAATGATTACAACTATTTCTATACCTCCGGCGACGAGGCCAGGGCCATTTACAGGGGCGACTACACGGGAGAGGACACCTTGGACTACATCGAGGCGCGTTTGGGCCAGCTCAGCCCGGAGCTTTTGGAGTCCTTCCAGTACATGCGCGCGCATAATCTCTTCGACATAACGGCGGGCGCCAACAAGGACACCGGAGCCTACACCTACATTCTCGACAGCTACGGCGCTCCCTACATGTTCTCCTCCCCCAACGGAACTTTGAACGACTTCTCCACCATCATTCACGAGTTCGGCCATTACAACAACTTCTACTGGCACCCCAACGGCTGGAACGATCCCTCCGCCAACACCGATATCGCCGAGGTCCATTCTCAGGCCTTCGAGCTTCTCTTCACCCAGTTCTATGACGGCTTCTTCGGCGAGGAGGGCGGAAAGGTCGCCGAGGATATGCTGATGAGGAGCGTCGTGATGTACGCCATCCTCTACGGCGCCTTTTTCGGCGAGCTGGAAATCTACGCCCACACCACCCCCGACGTCACCTATGAGGACATCTGCGACAAGTTCGCGGAGTTGAGCGAGGAGTATATGCTGGACGACCCCATGGACTGGCAGACCATCCCCCACCTGACCGTGTCGCCGCTCTACTACATCAGCTACTCCGTCTCCGCCGCCGGCGCCGCCACCTTCTGGCTGGAAGCCCAGGAGGAGGGCTACGACGCGGCGCTGGACGAATACCTGCGCTTTGTGGCGCTTGACCCGTCCATGGGCTTCCAGGAGCAGTTTGAGGCCCTTGACCTGCCCGATCCCCTGTCCGCCGGGTTTATTAAGCTGCTGGCCCAGGACCTGAGCGAGGCTCTGGAGGTGGATGAGCGCCTCTATCCCAGGCTCTTCAAGGATGTGCCCGTGGACAGCGAATACTATGAGCCGATCACCTTCCTCGCCCTCCGGCATAAGCTCAACGGCGACGGGACAGGCCGATTCAACCCCGATCAATATGCCGACCGAGCCCAGATGATCCAGATGCTCTATAACTGCTTCGCCGCGCAGAAAAAATACGAGACCGCTTCGCTCACCGACCTTTCGGGCAAGTGGTACGCCAACGCCGCCGCCTGGGGCGTTCAGACGAAGCTGATCACCGGTTACATACACCCGTCCACCGGAAAGATGGTCTTTGGCGGTGAGCGGGCGCTGGACAGGCAGAGCATGTTCGCCATACTGGGAAGGACGCTGGAGCTGTTTGGCATCCCCTGCGAGCCCGCCGGCACCTATGAGTATACCGACAATGTGGCCTCCTGGGCCAAGAAATCCGTGGACTATCTCTATGAAAACAATCTCATCCAGGTCGATGAAAACGGCAGCATCGGCGCCACTGAACCGGTTGACCGCGGGGAACTGGCGATGTATATGTACTGGCTCTACAGGGTCGTTAACGGCTGATTTTCCCCTCTAATCTGATTCCCCTTCCCTCTCCCTTGGGGAGAGGGGAATTTTTTGGGAAAGATTGATATTTAATTAACAAATTTCCGCTGAACCTGTTGACATTTGAGTGCCTGTATGCTATACTCATTAAAAAGCGTCTCATATGAGACAGTCAGGAGGGAGAATATGACAAGCGCCCAATTGGAGATCATGAAAGGGACGTTCCTTTTCCGGGGGCTTGAGGCCGGAGAGATCGAAGCTCTCTTAGGCGAGCAGGCGCGGATCGGCTCCTACCGCAAGGGCGAGGTGATCTACTCCCCCTCTAACTTCCGGCGGGAGCTGGGTATCCTGCTGCGGGGGGCCCTGACCGTGACCAAGGGGAGCCTGACTGTCAGCGAGCTTGGCGTTGGGGATCTCTTTGGCGCGGCGGCGCTTTTCACGGACGAGGAGCGCTACGTCTCCACCCTGACCGCCGCGCGCCACTGCGAGGTGCTGTTTCTCTCCCAGGAGAACGTCAGCCGGCTTATCGATGAGAGCGCGGCGGTGCGGGAAAACTATCTGCGTTACCTGGCCCAGCGCATCCGCTTTCTCTCCGCCAAGGTGGACGCCCTGTCCTCCGGCTCCGGGGAGCGGAAGCTGTCGGGCTTTCTGCTGACCAACGCCGGAGAGGACGGCATCATCACCGTCAAGTCCCTGACCGACCTGGCCTCCCGTCTGGGGGTGGCCCGCGCCACCCTCTACCGGGAGCTGGATAAGCTTCTGGACGCCGGCATTATCGCCAAGTCCGGAAAAACCATCACCGTGTTAAAGCCGGAATCTCTGAAATAAAGAAGATTCCGTCTGGAAAGGATATCAGGATATGAAAAAGGTACTCATCTTACTGCTCGCTCTCGCCCTGACGCTGTCCCTGGCCGCCTGCGGCGGAACAGGCAACGACACCACGGGCGATACCTCCAACGACACCGCAAGCGACACCGCCAAGGATACCGCCTCCGACACTTCCGGAGATACCGCCGGCGACACCGCAAGCGACACCTCCGAAGAGACGCTTCCCACGGCCTATGACGTGAACTTCGCCGTCCTCACCGGCCCCACGGGCGTGGGAGCCGTCAGCCTCATGGAGCAGAACGACGCCGGCCAGACGCTCAACCACTACATCGTCTCCGCCGTGGCGGACAACAGCCAAATCCAGAACGGCCTCATCAACGGCGACTATGACATCGCCGCCGTGGCCACCAACGTGGCCTCCGCCCTCTACAACAAGACCCAGGGACAGGTGCAGGTGATCGCCATCAACACCCTGGGCGTGCTCTACATCCTGGAGCGGGGTGACACGGTAAATTCCGTGGCCGACCTCAAGGGTAAGACCATCTACTCCCCCGGTCAGGGCGCCAACCCGGAGTACGCGCTCCGGTATATCCTGACCCAGAACGGCCTCTCGGTCAGCACCCCCACCGAGGCTGTCGCGGACGCGGACGTGGAGCTGGTCTTTGAGGACGCCAGCGTGATTCAGACGAAGATGGCCGCCGGCGAGATCGATCTCTGTATGCTGCCCGTCCCCGCCGCCACCGCCGTGCTGATCCAGAATCAGGACGTGCGCTCGGCTCTGGATATGACAAAGGAGTGGGACGCCCTGCAGACCGGCGGACAGCTCACCATGGGCTGTGTGGCCGTCAGGACCGCCTTTGCCCAGGAGCACCCGGAGGCGGTGAAGCAGTTCCTCACCGACTATGAGGCGTCCATCAACGCCGTAAAGGCCGACGTGGAGCACGCCGCCGCTCTCTGCGAGCAGTATGGCATCGTCCCCAAGGCCGCCATCGCCAAAAGGGCCATCCCCGACTGCTCCCTGACCTTCATCGCGGGCGCGGACGTGCGCGCCACGCTGGAGCCCTACTATCAGGTGCTTTTTGACGCCAACCCCGCTTCGATTGGAGGGGCAATGCCCGATGAAGCCTTCTACTGGCAGGCCGACTGATAAAGGAAAAAACATTGCATTGAAGCTTTTGGCCCCAGCCGTCTTTTGGCTGGGGCTGTGGCAGCTTGCGGCCATGGCGGTGGGACAGTCCCTGCTGCTCCCCTCCCCCCTTGAGGTGGGGGCGCGTCTCTGGGCGCTTTTGGGAACGGGTCTTTTCTGGCTCAGCGCCCTGGCGACGCTTTTCAGGATCGTCGCGGGGACGGTCATAGGCGTGGCCGCCGGCGCGGCGCTGGCCGTGCTGACCCATGTGAGCCGCGCCGCTGACGCGCTCCTCTCCCCTGCCGTGCGGGTGCTGAGAGCCGCCCCTGTGGTCAGCTTTATCGTGCTGATCATCCTCTGGGCGGGATCGGACACGGTGCCCGTCATCATCTGCGCCATGATCGTGGCGCCGGTGGTGTGGGAAAATCTGCGAACGGGCCTGGCCTCCCCCTCCCCGGAGCTTTTGGAGATGGCGGCGGCCTATCGGATGGGCGCGCTCCGGCGGGCGCGGTACATTTATCTGCCCGCGGCGCTCCCCTATCTGCGCAGCGGCGTTCTCAGCTCCATTGGCCTGGCGTGGAAGTCAGGCGTCGCGGCGGAGGTGCTGTGCACCCCCAAGCGGGCGCTGGGAAGCCAAATCTACTGGTCCAAGCTGTATCTGGAGATACCGTCCCTCTTCGCCTGGACGGCGGTGGTGGCGGCGCTGTCTCTGGCGGTGGAATCGCTGGTGCGGCGGGCGCTGGAGAAAGGGGGCGGCGGCAAATGAGGCTGGAAAACGCCTCGTTCTCCTATGGGGACAAGGTGATCCTGGACGGCTTTTCGCTGTCCCTGCCCGATGAGGGCGTTACGGCCCTGTCCGGCCCCTCCGGGTGCGGCAAGACCACCCTGCTGCGGCTCCTGGCGGGCCTGCTGACGCCTGAGAGCGGGAGCGTAGACGCGCCGGGTCTTGCGCGCACGGCGATCCTCTTTCAGGAGGACAGGCTCCTGCCCGCTTTCTCCGCCGCGGCGCAGCTGAAGGCCGTCCTGCCCCGCGGCGCCGAGGTAGTGGACTATCTGGACGCCGTTGGCTTGGCCTCCGAGGCGGACTCCCCCGTGGAAGCTCTGTCCGGCGGTATGAAGCGGCGGGTGGCGCTGGCACGGGCGCTGGCCTATGCCGGGGACAAGTCCCTGCTCCTGCTGGACGAGCCCTTCACCGGCGTGGACGCCGGCAACGCCAGGCGTATTATGGCGCGTCTGCGGGCGCTGGACATCCCCGTCCTCCTCTCCGCCCATGACGCGGAGTCCCTGTCCCTGGCGGATAGGGTGATCCACCTTTCCGGCCCGCCGCTTTCGGCAAATTCCGACAATATTGGATAAAAATTCTTTACCGTCCCCCTGTTTACTGCTATAATGGTAAACAGGGGTGATTTTATGGACATTTTTAAAAAATGGTGGTTCTATGTGATCGTGGGGGTGATCATCTTACTGCTCCCCTTTGCCATCAAGACCGCCCTGGAGAATCCGGCGGACACCTCCACAGCTCCCCCGACGCAGGATTCCTCCGCTCCGGACACCACCCTGCCCGACACCGCCCCGCCGGACACAAAAGCGCCCGACACCGCCAAAACCGGCACCGCGGCGCCGGATACGGCGAAAAAAGATACCGCCGCGCCGGATACGGCAGCGCCTGATGCTTCAACCCCCGATACCGCCGTCCCGGACAGCGGCGGCCAAGCGGAGCCCGTGTCGGTCACCTATGTGCTGAATACCAACACCAAAAAGTTTCATTTTCCCTCCTGCTCCAGCGTGAAGGATATAAAGGAGAAGAACCGGCAGGACTCCACCCTCACCCGTCAGGAGATCATCGCCCTGGGCTACTCCCCCTGCGGACGGTGCAAGCCGTAAAATACACATTATACAGCAAAAACTGGCGTGGATTTGCAAATTCACGCCAGTTTTTGTACTGTCGAAAAAGCCCTGACGGGCTTTTTCCGACAAAGGGGGAACGTGCGGGCAATTTTCTCTGAATTTTGCGAAATTCAGAGAAAATTACCCTGCTGTCATCCTGTGCGCGCCCCGCAGGGGCACACTTGGACGACAAAAGGGATTTTTTCCGACGCACATGTCGCCGGAAAAAATATCAAATTTGAGTTTTACTATTGTTTGACAGGTTTTACGCTTTTCCCTCCAGCTGTCTCTGCTGTTCATGGAATTGGAGGGTGTAGAGCCGGTAATAGCGGCCCTTTTTATGCAGCAGCTCCTGATGGGTCCCCTGCTCCTTGATAACGCCGTGGGACAGAAGGATGATGTTGTCGGAGTGCTGGATGGTGCTGAGCCTGTGGGCCACGATCAGCATGGTGCCGATGTTCTTCATCTTCTCCAGGGAGTCCTGGATCAGTATCTCGGTCTCCGTGTCGATGTTGGCGGTGGCCTCGTCCAGGATCATCACCTCCGGCCGGTGGAGGATGGTGCGGGCGAAGCTGAGAAGCTGGCGCTGGCCGGCGGAGAAGTTGTTGCCCCGCTCCCTGACCACCTCGTCAAGGCCGCCGTCCAGCTTGTTAATAAAGTGGTCGGCGTTGACGTACCGGCAGGCCTGCCATATCTCGTCATCGGTGAAGGAGTCCTCCCGCAGAACGATGTTGGAACGGATGGTGCCGGAGAACAGGAACACGTCCTGGAGCATCTGGCCGAAATGGCGGCGCAGGGAGGCTATCTTGATGTGCCTGATGTCGATGCCGTCAATGAGGATCTGGCCCTTCTGGATATCGTAATTGCGGCAGATGAGGCTGAGGATGGTGGTCTTGCCGGAACCGGTGGCGCCCACAAAGGCCACGGTCTCCTTGGGCTTCACATGGAAGCTTACGCCCTTCAGCACCCACTCGCCGGGGATGTAGGAGAACCAGACGTCTTTAAACTCGATGTCGCCCTCGATATGGTCCAGCTCGATGGCGTCCGGCTCGTCCGTAAGCTCCGGCTCCAGGTCGAAGATGGCGAATATCTTCTCCGCCGAGGCAAAGGCGGACTGCAGCTGGTTGAACTGCTCGGCAAGGGTCTGGATGGGGTTGAAGAACTTGGAGATATACATGTAGAAGGTGACCAGGGTGCCGCTCTGGATGGTCTGGCCCAAAAAGACGGTGTTCTTGATGTATCCCCGCCCGCACAGGTACAGAAGGCAAAGCACGGAGCTTATGTACAGCATGTAGACCATGGGCCGGAAGATGCCGAACACCAGCGTCATGTTGCGCCGGGCGACGCGCAGGCCGTTGGATTTCTCCAAAAACTCCTCCATCTTGGCGTCCTCCCGGTTGAAAATCTGGGTGATCTTGATGCCGGACAGGTTCTCGCTGAGGTAGGTGTTGATGTCGGTGGTCCTGTCCTTCACCGTGCGGAACACCCGACGGGTGAAGACGCGGAAGATGACGGTGAACAGCACCAGGAACGGGATGAAGCAAAGCACCATCAGCGTCAGCTCCAGGTTCAGGATCAGCATGGCCGCTAAGACGCCCACGATGACGAAGACGTTGCGGATCATGTTCACCAGAATGTTGGTGAACATCATGGAGATGGCGTTGGTGTCGTTGGTGACGCGAGTCACCAGCTTGCCCACGGGAATCTGATTCAGCTGGTTGTGGCTCAGGCTCTCGATGTGAGTGAACAGGTCCTGGCGCAGAGAGGACAGTATCTTCTGGCCCGTCTTTTGCAGGATGATGGACTGGAAATAGGTGCTGACCATGGAGACGATCAGGATACTGGCGTAAAGGCCCACGCGGATGAACAGCTCCCGAAGCTCAAATTCGTCCTTGATCACCGTCTCGATATTCCCCACCAGGATGGGCGAAATGATGTCGTAGGCGATGGACACCATCATCATGAAAAGCACCGCCAGGAAGTTCTTCCAGTAGGGCTTGGCGTAAGGCAGCATACGGGCCATGATCTCCCCGTCCGGCACGTTCCGGTCAAAGGTGACGGCGGCCTTTTTGCGCTTCAGGGTGGCGTAGGCGGCGATGAACAGTATGGAGAAGACGCCCACAATGGCGCCCACGATATAAAGCGGCGTGAACTCACCCATTCTGCTCGCCTCCCTCCTCCTCAAGCTTCTGGAGATCCACCATATGCTTGTACTCCGGGCAGGTGGCGATCAGCTCGTCGTGACTGCCCACTGCCGCCAGCTCCCCGTCCTCCAGATAGAGAATCTTGTCCATCTGCTCGATGGTCGATATGCGGTGGGCAATGAGGATGGTGGTCTTGCCCTCCCGCGTCTTTTTCAGATTTTCCAGAATGGTCTTTTCCGTGCTGGTGTCCACGGCGGAGACCGAGTCGTCCAGGATCAGGATCGGCGCGTCCTTCAAAAGGGCGCGGGCGATGGAGATACGCTGTTTCTGTCCGCCGGAGACGGTGACGCCGCGCTCGCCCAGCACCGTCTCGTACCCCTCCGAAAACTCCCGAATGTTGTCATCCACGTCGGAGAGGACGGCGGCCTCGGTGACCTTCTCCATATCGGGTTTGCCGTTGGTAAAGGCGATGTTCCGGGCGATGGTGTCGGAAAAGAGGAAATTGTCCTGGGGCACATAGGCGCAGGCGGCCCGTACATCGTGGATTTTCACGGTGTTCACGTCATGCCCGTCCACAAAGACGGCGCCGTCAGGCACGTTGTAGGTGCGCAGAATCAGGTCCACCAGAGTGGTCTTGCCCGCTCCCGTGCGGCCCACGATGCCCACGCTCTCCCCCGCGCGAATCTGGAAGGAGACGTCCTTCAGGACGTCATACTCCCCGCCGGGATAGCGGAAGGTCAGGTGCTTAAACTCGATATCCCCCCGAACGTCCCGCAGCTCCCCGACGCCCTCTCGGTCGATGACGTCCTGCTTGGCGTTGAGAAGCTCGCTGACGCGCTTGAGGGAGGCCTTGCCACGGCTGGTCATATCGATGAGCTCCGACACCGCCATGATGGGCCAGACGATGGCGTTGAAATAACCTATGTACTCCACCAGCTGTCCAGCGTTGAACACCTTCTCATGGACCAGCCAGCCGCCGTAGCCCAGCACCACGCAGATGACCGACTCCACAAAGAGCGTCACTAAGATGTGCAGCAGCACCGAGGCGCGGGTAAAGTCCACGTTAGCCTTCTCGTTCTCCTGATTGAGCTTTTTGAAGGCCCACAGCTCCTTGGCCTCCTTGACAAAGGCCTTGATGACGGCAATGCCGGAGAAGGACTCCTGGGAGAAGTCCGAAAGCTTTGAAAAGGCCGCCTGGCGGATATCCCACTTCTTCTCCATATAGTGCCCTACCACGGTGCTGATGCCAAAAAGGAACACCATGGGGATCAGGGAGAACAGCGTCAGGGTCCTGTCCATTTTGAACATCTTGAGGATGGACAGGATACCCAGCATCAGCGCGTCGGCCAGCATCAGAAGCCCGTTTCCGTAGCAGTCCTGAATGGTGTCCAGGTCGTTGGTGAAAAGGCTCATCAGGTCCCCCACCTTATGGACCTGATAGTACTGCTGAGAGAGGTCCTTGCAGTGGTCAAACATGCTGTTGCGGATCTCCGCCTCCACCCGCACGGCGGAGCCGAAGAAGCAGATGCGCCACAAAAACCGCCCGAAGACCATGCTGATGACCACCACCAGCATGGGCAGGCAAATCTCGTCCAGCAAAAAGTCCATATCGAAGGTGCGCATGACGCCGTCCAGCATGACCTGACCGTCGTTCATGCCGTTGACCACCATCTGATAGAGCCGCGGCACCACCAGCTGCATATAGTCCACCACGCCCAGCGCCAGCAGGCCCAGCAGTAAAAGCGGCCCGTACTTGATATAATATTTGTTGATGTGCTTTCCGAATATCATTTCCTGTCCCTCAACGTAAGTGTGCTTTTCCCACAGAAAAAATCCCCCGCCGCCCAAAATTCCGCAGGGATTTGTATTATAGCATAATCAAATGCGCTTTTCCACACTTTTTTCAAAAAAATGTTTGCGTTTCTTGCTGAAAAACTGTATATTCAAGGTATAATTTTCAGGCAAAAGGCCGCCTCCCGGTTTGCGACGGGAGGCGGCACAGCTGTTTTGTCCTTTTGTCTCAGGGATTAGGGATTGTTGACGATCCCGGCGAAAACGGGGACGCCGTTGTTCATGACCGTGAAGAGGAAGGGCCGGTCAAAGGTGATGTCCACCTCGTCGTCGGGAGGTTCGGCGGAGCCGATCATCACCGCCACCGTGTAGGCCGCGCCCACGCAGCCCTCCTCGTCGATGCTCACCCGCGCTCCATGGAGGACCTGGGAGAGGAACACATTGTTATCCGGCGTGAGGCCCTCCCCCATGACGGGGGAAAAATCGGCCTTCACCGGGTCAAACACCTCCGTGACCCCCAGGGCCTTCAGCTTCGGCCCGATCTCGCCGTCCTCCGTCACGTCGAATTTGGGCAGGGACAGGTTGACCTTCAGATATTTGCTCTCCACAGCGTCACTGTCCCCCGTGTCCGTCAGGAAGCTCACGGCGGCGGGATCGGCCAGGATTTCCTCTATGCTGACGCCCTCGTCCGGAAGCAGCAGCCGCATGGTGCCGCCGTACTCAAAATCTTGCGTCACAGCGGAGAATTTGTCCGACCAGGAGTACTCCGCCTCGGAGCTGTTGTGCATAAATTCACACGCCGTATCCCCGGCGGGGGCGTGGAACACGCCGGTATCCGTTCTGTTGGGGTTGAAGCCGGCCTCCCACTTGTCCTTGAAAAGCACCGTTGTGGCCAGGGCCAGGGCGGTATCCGCGTCCAGATTCACCCCGTTCACCGCGTCCTCCAAAAGCCCGCCGGTGTGGGCGTTCAGCCATTTTTGCAAAAAGCCGTTGAAGTCGCCGTCGCCCATCTCCCCCCGGTAGGAGGAGGCGTAGTAGCTCTCCGCCAGGCGCTCTAAGGGCGCGGTCACATAGTCTACGTCGTCCCTGAGCCACACGGAAGCCGCCAGACCCAGGGTGTAGCTGCCGTCATCATTGTAGAGGGCGTTCCACACCCGGTTGGCCTGGGCACGCAGGGCCTCCACACTGTCCGCGCCCAGGACGTCCAGGATCTCCTGCCGGCTTGTCCCCTGGGTGATCTCCGACAGCATCCCCAGCGCCAGGTAGACGCTCACCGGCGAGCAGACGGTATTGCCGTCCCCGGCGCCTGTCAAAAGGGCGGGCACCAGCTTGCGCTCCCAGACGGTCAGGGCGTCCTGCTCCTCATTATTGAGCTGCCGCGTCCAGCGGTCCTCCCACCAGACGCCAAACTGCTCCTCGTCCATTTCCAGGGTGAGGTCGTCTATCTCCGGGTACCGGGGACGGTCCGGGTACCGGGCCTCCGCCAGCGCCACCGTCTCCCTGCCCGTGGGGGTGGGGCCGCCGGGATTCGCGCCCCGCCGCCCCGCCAGGGCCGCCACGCTCCCGGCCAGGATCGCCACGGCCAGCACCGCCGCCAGAGCGGCGGGCCAGCGCTTTCTCTTTTTTGCCTTCTTCGCGTTGTCTATCAAGTCATCACGGATATTCGTGACGCCGTCGTACATATTCTCAGGCTTCATTTGTAAATTCCTCCTTCGCAAGGCTTTCCCGCAGGCCAAGGCGCAGACGCCGGAGCCGCTGGGCCAGGGTGTTGGATCGCTCCCCCGTGTCCCGCGCCAGCTCCTCCAGGCTCTCCCCATAGAAGTAGCGGCGGACAAACAGCGTCCTGTCCCGCTCCGCCAGGGTATCCAGCCACCGGGAGATGGCGCGTCCCAGCTCTCGGCTCTCGATCTCCCGCTCCACGTCCGCCCTGTCGGGGATCATCTCGGCCAGCTCGTCAAGCTGTGCCTCCAGGGCCGCGTACCGCTTTTCCGCACGGTTTTTTCGGAACCGGGAGATGGCCAGGTTCCGCGTCAGCCGTCCTAAAAACGCCTTCAGGGATTCCGGCCTCTCCGGCGGGATGGCGTTCCAGGCGGCCAGATAGGTGTCCGTGACACACTCCTCCGCGTCCCGCCTGTCATCCAAAAGGCGCGAGGCCAGCGCGGTCACAAACCCGCCGTATTTGGCTCTCGTCTCCCCGATGGCGCTCTCGTCCCTGGCAAAATAAAGCGCGACGATCCTCGCGTCCTCCATTCCGCCTCACCTCCCGTATCTCTCTGATGGGCCCGTCAACCATATAGTCGCAAAACGGACGGGAGATATGACGCCGTCCTGTTAAAAATCCCCCTCAGCCTCCAAAAGCGCCCTCAGCTTATCCAGCGCCTTCTTCTCGATGCGGGAGATATAGGAACGGGAGATGCCCAGCTTCTCCGCCGTCTGCTTCTGGGTCAGGCGCGGCCCGCCCAGAAGGCCGTAGCGCAGGGTGACCACCTGCCGTTCCCTGGGCTCCAGGCCGTTCTCCACAAAATACCGGAGCCGCCCGTAGACCTCCTGGGAGCTGAGACGCTCGAATACGTCGTCCTCGGCGCAGATCACGTCCATCAGGGAGAGACTGCTCCCGTCCCCGTCCGCGTCGATGGAGTCGGATAAAGACAAATCCCCCGCGCTCTTGCGCTGGCTTCTGAAATACATCAGGATCTCGTTCTCGATGCACCGGCTGGCGTAGGTGGCCAGCCGCACCCCCTTGTCCGGCTTGTAGGTGGAGATGCCTTTTATGAGGCCGATGGTCCCGATGGAGATCAAATCATCCTGATCCCTCGTCCTGGTATAATATTTTTTTACGATATGGGCCACCAGGCGCAGGTTGTGCTCGATAAGTGTATTCCGGGCCTCCTCGTCCCCGGCGGCGGCTCTCTCCAGGCACTCCCGCTCCTGGGCCTCCGGGAGGGCCTTGGGGAAGGAGCCGGAGGGATTTGTGACCCGCAGGAGCAGAAAGGGATAGCTGAGAAGCGAGGCAAAAGCAATAGACAGCAAGTTATTTCACCACCGATCAATAATTCCTGCCTACTATATTCCGTCGGGATTTGTCCTTATTCCCCCTGTTTCCGCACGGCTGCCCCTCTCGTCCGCGTCAATACTTTTCCGAACTGTAGTATGATATGTATATCTCGGCGCTGTACCTTTTTCGTCTCTTATGAGCCAAATATAACTTTAAAGCACGAAAGAAACGTGTTTTCCCCCTCAAAACAGGAAATTTTTTTAATTTTTCGTCAGTTTTTTCAAGGAAAACTCTTGAAAAATTTTAATAAATATGTTAATCTAAGATTGGTTAAAGGGGCCTTTTCATCACGCAATGCAAAGCAATCCCTTTTTCACGATTATTTTGCCCGCGCCGAGGCACTTATGTGCCGTCACTCTTATGGAGGGGAGCCCCATGCCGAGCGCGGCGGGACGGGTATATTTTTACCCGTCCCGGGGGCGTCTCTCCACATCTCACCCCTCTCCCCCGGCTCATCCGGGGGAGTTTTATTTATGTATTAACGTTCAATGTCAAAAGGCAGGCGCTTGGTGCGTCTGCCATTTGAGTATCTGCCGCCGCTTTTGCGGCGTTGGTGCGGGTATGGGGACTTGAACCCCAACGCCGTGAAGCACGGGAACCTAATGGCGCTGTGATCTTGGTAAAAACCATAAAAAAAGCACTGGTTCACAGATATTTAAAAAGGACATTTTTTGAAACCTTGCGGGAACGGTTCACAAAAGAGGCTTCTTTGATGCAAAGCGGTGATAGGATTCCAAAGAAAGGAAAGGTGATGATCTATGAGCATCCCAGAAAAAGCCCTGGCAATCCTTCTCTCAGCGTTGCTCGCGCTCTCCCTCGCCTCCTGCGCCCAAGGGCAGGTCAACGAGGACCGGCTCCCCGGCGGCGTTCCTGGCGGGCAAGGGTCCGGTGACGGTACACAAGGCTCCGCCACCGGCGGTGCTCAGGAGGACGAGGACCTTTATCCTCCAGGATTGGACGATTATGCCGACGTCAAGGACAGCACCTTCGAGGATACGCGCAGCGAGCCGGGAGGAGGGACGCTCCTCTATACGGTGACCTCCGTGGAGCTCTATGACAGCCTTGAGGCCGCCGGGATCAGCGAGGAGTCCTACGCCGTTGCGGGTGAGGAAAAATACGATCACTACATCAAGATTGACATGACCATTCAAAATGTGGATATAACGGACATTAGCCATGATTTTTCAATCAACTCCTTTGACCTTCAGTGCCGGCTTTATATGTTGGAGCCTGTATGGTTCAGCCTGGGCGGCCTGGAGGACGAAGACGGAAGGGGCTATTTCCATTATAAGCTCCCACCCACTGGTGAAAGCATGGAGATTTCGGTGGCTTGGGGAGTGGAGGACAGCGAGCTTACTAAGCTGCGCGATGCCGGCAGTATCTGGCTCACCTACGGTATAAACGTCTGGCAGAAGATGAAGCTGGAGGGACTGCTATGAGAGGACTTTTGAAAACCGAACTCAAAAAGGCGTTCCGAAGTCCCTGGTTTGCGTCGGCAGTCCTCATTGGCCTTGCCTGCGCGCTTTGGTGCCTCTGGGACGCCGCAAAGGAGGTCTATGGGGAGAACGGCTGGTTCGCATTTGAGAGGTACTGCATGGAATCCGAGATCATGATGGTCGGAAATGGGACAACCCTATACACCGCCTGGCTGGGCATGTCCCAGTCCACCGCCCACACGGTTTTCTACCGGCTGTTTCCCCTCCTGGCCCTGCTGCCCTGCGGCATGGGGATCTCGGAGGAGCTGAACGGCGGGTATGTGAAGGCCGTCGTCCCTTTAGTGGGTCGAAAAAAATATTTCTCCGCCAAGCTCCTGGCGGCGTTTCTCTCCGGCGGTGCGGCGGTTTGCCTGCCGCTCCTCTTTAATCTGACCGCCACCGCCGCCCTCGTTCCGGCGATCAGGTTGTCGCCTTATGACGTGACCACTTACGCGGTCAGCCATGGAGACCTGTTCTCCGCCTTCTCCTACTCCCACCCCCTGCTCTATGCCCTGGCGTTTATCGATGTGGATTTCATCTTCGGGGGCCTCTTTGCGTGTCTCGCGCTCCCGGTGGCACTCAGGAGTGAAAAGCGCGTGGCGGCAGTGGCAATCCCGTACATTTGTCTCCTGCTGGCGGACGCGGCCAAGGGGTTTCTCTATTTCATCAGCTACCTGGAGATTTCCCCGATGGACCTGGTCAGCGTCCAACGGTTCAATATGGCAAAGCCCTGGATATACGGTGTATGGCTTGCGATCTTAGCCGGCGTCAACCTGGTTCTTGGGCTTTGGAAAGGGGCGAAGAGAGACATTGTATAAGGTCGTCCGATACGATCTCCGCTACGGCATTTTAGAGGGGTGGAGAAAGCTTCTCCTGGCCGCTGCCCTGGGTGGATTCGTTTTTATCAATTTCTACTTTGACCTCGTGGGCCTGTCCATGTACTTCACAGGAGAACCCTGGAGTTTCAACAAGCTCGACCCGTCCCTGGGGGATGTGATCGTTCTGGAGCTGGGGGCGAATTTCGGGCGCACGGGCGGCGGCCCCACAAGCTCCTTTGTCTTCCCCACACTCTGGTACCTCTCCATCCTGCTCCCGTGCTACATGACGCTGACCCTGGCCTCCGACGATTTAAGCGCCGGAGGGGTGCAGATCATGTCCCGGCTCCGGGGGCGGGGCCGGTGGTGGCTCTCCAAATGCGCCCTGTGCGCGGCGCTGGTGGTCCTCTACTACGCGGCGCTCTACGCCTTTTTGTGGCTCGTCTGCGCGGCCTTTGGTTTTGGAACCTCTATCGTGCCAGATGAGGCCATCTTCAATACCTACTTCGGCGCGGTTTTTGTGGCCGCCGAGACCACCCCCGCCGCCCTCTTCGCGGCCCTCATTGTCCAGCCGATCCTGGTGACCGTGGCGTTGAGCCTCCTTCAGATGGCCATGACGCTCTTTGTCAAGCCCATCTACGCCTTCATCGCCGTGGCGGCGTATCTGGCGGCAAGTACGCTGGGCTTCTCCCCGGCGCTTCTCGGAACCTTCGCCATGCCGGTGCGCTCGTCGGCCATTGGGGTCTATAACTTCGACTTCCTCTCCTGCCTCACGATCTGCGCGGCCCTGTCGTTGATCGCCGTGCTCATCGGGCGGTGGAGGATCGCGAAAACGGATATACTGTAGGTGAACGATATGGAAATCCTGCTGGAAAACGTAACTAAAACCTTTGGACACACCAACGTCATCGAGGACGTGTCCATGTCCATGCGCTCCGGGCGCGTCTACGGCCTCCAGGGCATCAACGGCTGTGGCAAGACCATGCTCATGCGCCTTATCTCCGGGCTCATCCACCCCACCTCCGGGCGGGTACTGGTGGACGGCAAGGCCCTCGTGGGCGAGAACAGCTTCCCGGAGAGCATGGGCCTGCTCATCGAAAATCCCTCGTTCCTCAAGAGCTGCTCCGGGCGAAAGAATCTGGAGATGCTGGCCTCCATACGGGGCAGGATCGATACCGCCGGTGTGCAGAGCGCACTGAAGCGGGTGGGCCTTGCGGAAAACGCGGACAAGAAGTACGGAAAATATTCCCTGGGGATGCGGCAGAAGTTAGGCATCGCCTGCGCCGTCATGGAGCGGCCCGACCTCATCTTGCTGGATGAGCCCTTTATCTCCCTGGACGAGGCGGCGGTGGAGCGCACGGCCCAGATCATCCGGGAGGAGAAGGAGCGGGGCGCGCTCATCATCCTCTCCTGCCACGATTACGACTTGTTGACCGGATGTTCAGATGAAATTTATAAAATCGTGGCCGGAAAATTGGCCCACCGGCTCGTCCGGGACGGGGCCGATCAGTTCAAGGAGGCGGAGCTGTGAAAAAGATGGTAATCACGGCCCTGGTCATGGTTCTCGCCGCTCTCTGGGGCTGGCGGGTCTATGACCTCAACCACGACCCGGTGGTGGAGTATGCAAGGCGTGAGACGGTGGAATATGCCGCCGGGGAGACGGTGGATCTGGTGGCCAGCGACTTTCCCTCCGGCTGGGCCGACCTCACAGGCTATCATATGAAGGTCACCGGCGCGCGCCTTGTGAACACCATCGATCTTCTTCGGGAAAACGGCTATGACGAGAGCTTTTTCGACACGACGGACTACAGCGACGAATACGCCCTGGTCATTTTGGTGGACACTGTTTTCTGGTACGACGGCGCGGAGGACCCGAAGGAAAAGCCCATCGATCTCACCAATCTCCGCCTGGTGGGCGCCGACTGGGACTGCTGGTACTGCTGGGAGATAGAAGAATTAGGGTTTCTGAATCCTGTCCTTGAGGGCGGCAGTGTTTTCGCCATCGTCAGCGGGAAAGAGCTTGCGCTGACACTCCCGTTTATCCTCAAAACCGACCCCGGCGGATTTTTTGACACGTCCATCGGCGGCGTGACTGCAAAGGACATTCTGAAATCTCCCCCGCGCCTCCTCCTGGCGGAATACCCCACAGAGGTCTACGCGGCATTGCCGGCTCTATCCTGACCGTCAGCCGCTCCCGAAGCGTCGTGGCAGGGGGGGAGAAATTGAAAGCGTTAATTAAAAAATGACGAGCCGCTAAATCTGACAGCTCGTCATTTTTCGTTGGTGCGGGTATGGGGACTTGAACCCCAACGCCGTGAAGCACGGGAACCTAAATCCCGCATGTCTGCCAATTCCATCATACCCGCGTACAGGGCTATTTTAACACCGGCGATTTGGCCTGTCAAGGCATTGCTTTTGACGGAAAACTTGGTCTTGCGGCTCCGTCCGCTCCGGATTTCGCAAAGAGTAACCAAAAATTTTTGTATTTTTTCAGGTTTATTTTGACATTTCGGCGAATTTGTGCTATTTTAGCAGTATACAAAATAATACTGATACTCGATTAAAAGCAGGCACCCAGCGGCGAGGATTTTTCGTGTCTGACAAAGTATGACGTGAAAAAGAACGTCGCGAACGGCTGGTTTTAGTCGCGTATTGGTTAAAAAATCAACTCTTGGAGGTGTACCCCATGATCCTTGACTATAACCGCAAAGACGACAACCTGGACAAAGGCGCCCGCAAGGCGGAGATCAAGCGTCTGCGGGCCGAGCTGGTGGGCCAGCAGCTGACGATCCGCGAGGCGAAGCTGCCCGTCATCGTGATGCTGGAGGGCTGGGACTGCGCCGGAAAGGGCAATCTCATCAATGAGCTCATCTGCGAGATGGACCCCCGTTTCTTCTCGGTAAAGAACTTTGGCAGGACACCGGAGAGCGAGGAGCGTTACCCGTTTCTGAAAAAATTTTTTGACGTCCTGCCAGAAAACGGCAAATTCCTCTTCATGGATACCGGCTGGATGGAGGACACGGTGGGAAAATACCTGCGGCGGGAGATTCCCAAGGAGGAGTATGAGCGCCGCGTCAACTCCTGCGCCGTTTTAGAGCGCCAGCTTCGGGACAACGGCTACGTGGTGGTGAAGCTCTTTTTGCACATTTCCCGCGCGGAGCAGCTGGAGCGTATAACCGCCCTGCGGGAGAACCGAGATACCCAGTGGCGCATCTCCGGCGACGATTTGTGGCAGCAGCAGGAGTATGACCGGTTCCTCAAGACCTACGACAGCTTTATGGAGGACACGGAAAAGACCTTCCCCTGGCACGTGCTGGACGGCGAGAGCCGCAAAAAGGCGCTGTACGACGCCCTGACGGCCATCACCGGCGCCGTGGACAAGGCTGTCCGCGCCGGACGGTACGACGGCGCCCCCACCGGGCAGAAATTCCCCCTTCTTGGCCATCCTTCCCAAAAGGACGCCGACCTTTCCGCCTCCATCAGCGAGGAGGAATACAAAACCGAGCTTGAGAAGCTCCAAAAGAAGCTCGCCAAGCTGCACAACCAGATCTACCGCAAGAAGATCCCCGTGGTCATCTGCTACGAGGGCTGGGACGCCGCCGGCAAGGGCGGCAATATCCGCAGGCTGGCCTATCCTCTGGACCCCAGGGGCTTTGACGTGATCCCCATCGCCAGCCCCACGCCGGGAGAGCTGGCACGGCACTATCTGTGGCGGTTCTGGACAAAGCTTCCCCGCAGCGGCCATGTGGCCATTTTTGACCGCACCTGGTACGGACGGGTGATGGTGGAGCGGATCGAGGGCTTCTGCACCGAGAACGCCTGGAAGCGGGCCTACGGCGAGATCAACGAGTTTGAAAAAGAGCTCACCGACTGGGGCACCGTGGTGCTGAAATTCTGGATACATATCGACCCGGACACCCAGCTTGAGCGGTTCCAGGCCCGTCAAAACACCCCGGAGAAGCAGTGGAAGATTACTGACGAGGACTGGCGCAACCGGGACAAGTGGCCCCAGTACGAGGAGGCGGTGGAGGACATGCTGCAAAAGACCAGCACCGAGTACGCCCCCTGGTACATCGTGGAGTCCGTGGATAAAAAATACGCCCGCATCAAGGTCCTTCGGATCGTCACCGACGCGCTGGAAAAGGCCGTGGAGGACAACGTAGTCCGCGGCATAAAAAGCCAGAGGAAGAAGAAATGACCTCCCCCAGGCAAATCAAACCGCTGACGCTAAGTCCTGTTTAAACGCCCTGGCCGCAACGGGATTAAGCTGTAAAAAAAGAACCATTCCCCAAGGCGTATTTATCAGCGAACCGTATTAACGCCCCGCTTCCCGCGGGGCGTTTCAGCTTGTCAAAAAACTCAAATTCGATATTTTTTCCGGCGACATGTGCGTCGGAAAAAATCCCTTTTGTCACGCAAGTGTGCTAATGGGGCCCCCGCCGAACGTTAGTTCGGTGGGGAGAGGAGGAGCGAAGTCTGCGACCTTGCCTTCGCGCCTGCGCGGAGGCAAGGAATCGCGACTTCCGCGACGACGACGGTGCGCGCGGCGTGACGGCAGGGAAAAATACCTGAATTTCGCAAAATTCAGATATTTTTCCCGCACGTTCCCCTTGTCGGAAAAAGCCCGTCAGGGCTTTTTCCGACAGTCTCTAACGCCCCGCTTCCCGCGGGGCGTTTTTGTATAAGCGCTCAAAGCTTCGTCCGTGATTTTCCGCTCAGGCGGGTGACGGTCAGCTCTATAACGCAGGCGGCGTTGATATCCGCGTCGATATACTTCTCTCGGTTCTCCACGGTGTCCGCGGGGGCGTATTCCAGGGCCAGCGCCCGAAGGGCCTCCCGCTTCTCCGCCTCGTCCGTCACCTCCCGAAGGAGGCCGAAGGCGATGACGCTGCGATAGTTGGTGGTGTACTGCTGGGGGATCACATAATCCTGGGTCACCACGCAGAAGGAGGCGCGATTCTCGCGCCGGAGCGCGTCCAGCTTATGGCCGCTCTTAGCGCCGTGGAAGAAGATTTTCCCGTCCCGGTAGACGTAGCTCAGCGGCACACCATAGGGCCAGCCCCCGTCCCCGTAAAGGGACAGGACGCCGTCGAAGCCGTCCTTCAGGAGCTTTTCGCACTGCTCCCTCGTCAGCTCTCGGTCATGCCGGCGCATGGGCCGGAAGGCCGTGTGCTCCGGGTGGGCATTCAAAAATCTGTCCGCCGCCAGCAGCGTCTCCCGGTCGGAGAGGTGGGTCAGCTTCACCAGGGCGTCCGCCAGCGGGACCCACTCTATGGAGGCCACCTCCTCCGGCTGGGCCGTCACGTCCATGGACTCCGCCCGCGCCAGGAAGAAGATCACGTCCTTCAGGCATCCCTCGCAGGGGGAATAGCGGATGGTCCTGGAAAAGCCGTCCAGGAACGCCACCTCCAGGGCCGTCTCCTCCCGGATCTCCCGCACAGCAGTCTCATGTTCTGTCTCGGCGCCCTCCACGTGTCCCTTGCAGAGGGAGGTGTGTCCCTTCTGCATGTGCTCCAAAAGGTAGAGCCGCTCCCCGCCGGATTCGGCGAAGATCACCGCGCCGCAGCTTTTTTCCAGTTTCATAGCCTCACCTCACGCAAATCTGGCCAGGGGCATGACGCATCTCTCCAGCCCCGCCCTGTCCTCATCGGTAAAATGGCTGGGCAGAAAGCTGTCCATATCCAGCACGCCCCATATTCTCCCCGCCCCGTCCCGGAGGGGGATCACGATCTCGGAGTGGGTGTCGCAGTCGCAGGCGATATGACCGGCGAAGCAGGAGACCTCCTCCACCACCTGGGCCCTGTCCTCCTTCCAGGCGGTGCCGCACACGCCGGCCCCAAAGGGGATGCGGCTGACGGCGGGCCGTCCCTGGAAAGGCCCCAGCACCAGCTCCTCCCCCGCCGTCAGGTAGAAGCCCACCCAGTTGGCCTCGGAAAAGGCCTGGGCCAACACGGCGGAGAAATTGGCCAGCGCCGCCGTCCTGTCCGTCTCATCGCCGGTGTAGATTGCCAGCTGACGCTCCAGGAAATCATAAAAGGCCGGTTTCGTCTTGGGATAGGTCACGGGTTCATACATGATCTTCTCAACTCTTTTCAGGCAAAAGAATCATAATTTTATGGAAAGGCTGAAAAAAGGGGCATAACGCCCCTTTTTATGTGGTTTTACGCTTTTTTATGCCTGTCGAAATAGTCGCGGATTTTGGAGAACGTGCCGGCGCTGATGTCGTGCTCAATCTTGCAGGCCTCCTTGGCCGCCGTCTCCGGCTCCACGCCCAGGCTCTCCAGGATCTCGGTAAGCAGGACGTGGCGCTCATAGATGCGCTCGGCCACCTCGCGCCCCAGGGCGGTCAGGTGGATGTCCCGGCGCTGATCCACGTCAATGTAGCCGTTTTCCCGCAGACGCCGCATGGCGATGGAGATCGTTGGCTTGGCATACCCCATCTCGGTGGCGATGTCGATGGCGCGGACGTACCCCATGCGGTTTTCCAGCATAAGTATGGTCTCCAGGTAATCCTCCCCGGATTCATGTATCTCCACAGCGTCCACTCCCTTCAACTTCAGAACAGAGGATGAGATCAGAAGAACTTCTTGATGCCCTCGGTGGCGGCGGACTCGTCGGCGCTGATGGTCATGGTGAACTTCACGTCCTCACGGGCGGAGAAGGTGTCGCACCAATCCAGGAACTCCTCAGCCTCGTTGAGGGACTCGGTGCCGGCCAGCTTGAAAAGGCCGTCCATAAAAATGTGGGTGATATCGTAATTGCCGGCGCAGAGACCGCTGAGGAAGCCCTTGAGGGCGGTGTAGCCGGAAAGCTTATAGTCGGAAAGCTTGATGAGGCGGACGCTCATGGGGACGTCATAGCGGAGGGCGGCGTCGCGCTCGATGCAGATCACGTTGCCGTGCTCCTCCTCCGACGCCTTGCGCACAAGCTCGATGAGCCGTTTCGTTTTTCCGTGACCCTTGAGTCCCATAATGACCTTAACCATAGGGAACACTCCTTTCAGTTTTAGGGGTTGCGGAGCCGCGCCGGACCCAGGCCCGACAGCTCCGCTGTGTCTATCTTACCATTTTTCCGGGGACGATTCAACAGGAATTTTCGCTGTTTGCGAAAAATTTATAAATTCCCCGCTGGAAACCGGTGGTCAAAGGCACAAATGGACAGCATTCGGCGTATTATGGAACGAGGCTCCATTTGAGCCCAGGAGGATTTGGATGAAAACACCCAATTGTTTTGACACAAACGAGCCCTGCGGCTGCGGCGGCAACGTCATCAACTGCGGCGGCGCGGCCACTCCCTGCCCCGGTCCGCGGGGGCCCCAGGGTGTCCCCGGCCCCGTCGGTCCCCAGGGCGTACCCGGTCCCGCGGGAGCCACAGGCGCAACCGGTCCCATCGGTCCCCAAGGACCCCAGGGTCCCGCCGGCCCCGCGGGTGCTACAGGAGCAACCGGCCCCATCGGCCCCCAAGGCCCTCAAGGACCCCAGGGCGAGCCAGGCCCCGCGGGTGCCACGGGTGCCACCGGTCCCATAGGCCCCATCGGCCCGCAGGGTCCCCAAGGGCCCCAGGGTGAACCCGGCCCCGCGGGTGCCACGGGCGCAACCGGTCCCATAGGCCCCATCGGCCCGCAGGGTCCCCAAGGCCCCGCCGGCCCCACAGGAGCCACGGGCGCCACAGGCGCGACAGGTGCCACGGGCGCAACCGGCCCTGCCGGCGCGGCGGCCACCATTGAGATCGGCACCGTCACCACCGGCGCGCCGGGGACGCCCGCCAGCGTCACCAATACCGGCACCGACACCAACGCCATTCTGAATTTCGTGATCCCCCAGGGAGCCACAGGCGCTACCGGCGCCACAGGCGCCACGGGCCTTACCGGGGCCACCGGCGCCACAGGCGCGACGGGTCCCACCGGAGCCACCGGCCCCGCCGGCCCCCAGGGACCCGCCGGCCCGCAAGGCCCCCAGGGGCCTGCCGGTACGCCCGCGGCCCTGGGCTACGGCGACTTCTACGCCCTGATGCCCGGCGACAACGCGGCTCCCGTGGCCGTCGGAGACGCCATCGAGTTCCCCAACGACGGCCCCACCGCCGGAGGGGTCGCCTCCACCACCGACACCACCTTCACGGTGACCGATGCCGGCACGTACCTGGTCCTCTTCCAGGTCAGCGTCACCGGGGCGGGCCAATTGGCCCTGGCCGTAAACGGTGCCGAGGTCGACACCACCGTGGTAGGCCGGGCGGGAGGCACCGACCAGATCGTAGGCATGAGCGTCCAGACCCTGGCCGCGGGCGACACGCTGTCCGTGGTCAACTCCTCCGGAAGCGCCGCCGCCATCACCATCACCCCCGCCGCCGGCGGAAACAACCCCGTCTCGGCCCATCTGATCATTGTACGGCTGGCCTGAAAAAACGGACGGGGATATTAGGGGATTTTAAACGGAAGGGGAACCGTCACGGTTCCCCTTCCATCCTTTTTCGATCATACGCCGGGAAGGTCACCGTGAACCGCATACCGCCCTCCGGGCGCTTCTCGGCAACGACGTCCCCGCCGTGCCGGAGGGCGGTGGATTTGACGATGGACAGGCCCAGGCCCGTGCCGCCCTCGTCCCTGTCGCGGGATTTCTCTACCCGGTAGAACCGGTCAAAGATATACGGTAGATCCGCGTCCGGGATGCCGATGCCGGTGTCCTCCACCACGATCCTGACGCTCTCCGCCTCCCGCCGAACGGTCAGCGTGACCCTCCCGCCGGGGCGGTTATATTTGATGGCGTTCTCCACTAAATTATAAATGATCTGGAAAAGCTCGTCGCCGGTGGCCAGGATGTGGGTACCGGCCTCCAGGACCTGCTCCAGGTCCACCTGCGCCCTTCCGGCGATGGGCTTCAGGGTGCCCAGCACACGGTTCGCCACCTCACAGCAGTCCACATCCACCCTGGCGGTGTTGACGGCGTTGTCCAGCTTCGTCAGCGCCAGCAGCTGCTGCGTGGTGCGTCCCAGCCGCTCGGATTCCTCCCGGATGCCGCCCACAAACTCCTTTACCGTCTCCTGATCCATATTGTCCGTCTCCAGGATGCTGTCGGAAAGGAGCCGGATGGCGGCCAGAGGCGTTTTCAGCTCATGGGAGGCGTCGGCCACAAAGCGCCGCCGGATCTCCTCTGTTTTCTGGAGCCTGTCGGTCAGGCTGTTGAACTCGTCGGCCAGCTGGGCCAGCTCGTCGTGGCCGGACACGGCCACGCGGTAGGTATACTCCCCCTCCCGGACGCTTTCAATACCGTCCAGCACGCGCTTGAGCCGGTAGGTCATGGTCCTCGACAGGATAATGCTGATCAGGATCGCGCCGATGCCAAGGGCGATGGAGACGGTAAACATATCGTTGCGGATACCCAAAACGATCTCCCCCTCGGCGGCGTCATACTCATAGACGCACACCGCGCCCACCACCTGTCCGCCGGAGATGATGGGGACGGAGGAGTAGGTCTTGAACGCCCCGTCGGAGAAGGAGGAGCGGAACTCGTCCTTTTTCTCGGCGATGGCCGAACGGACAAGGGAAAACAGGACGCGCTCATCATACCCCGTCACGTCGTTGCGCACGGAGTAAAGCTCGTCCATATTGGCGTTCATCACCGAGACGCGGGACAGATTGCCCGTCTCGATCATCCCCATCACCTGCCCCACCGTCTCAGGGGTGATCCGCTCCAGGGCCTCCACCGAGGCCCCCATCTGCACCGTGCTGGGCCAGATGGCGTTTTCCTTGGAGACAAAAACCAGGTCCCGTGAGATGATGACGGGGTAGGTATTGAGCACCACGATCATGACCGCGGTCACCAGCAGATAGGTCAGCAGATACTTGGTTCTCAGGCTGACGAACCGGCGGCGCGGCTTCCCCTCAGCCCTTGAAATAGTACCCAACTCCCCATTTTGTGATGATGTACTCCGGCTCGGCGGGGTTGGCCTCCAGCTTCTCGCGGAGGCGATGGACATGTACGTCCACGGTGCGGATATCGCCCTGGAAGTCATACCCCCAGATGATGTTCAGCAGATTCTCCCGGCTGTATACCCGTCCGGGGTTCTTCATCAGAAGCTCGATCACGTCAAATTCGCGGCCCGTCAGCTCGACGCTCTCGTTGTTTTTAAAGGCCATGCGCCTGTCGCAGTCGATGGAGATAGGCCCGAAGGTGATCAGGTTCTGATCCTCCGCCTGGCTCTTCAGGGCCGAGCGGCGCAGCAGTGCCCGGACGCGCGCCTTCAGCTCCAGGATGTTGAAGGGCTTTGTGATATAGTCGTCCGCCCCGTACTCAAAGCCGATGATCTTGTCCATGTCGTCGGACCTGGCGGTGAGCATGATGACCGGCACCTGAGAAAACTCTCTCAGCCGCATACATACCTCCAGCCCCGACAGCTTCGGCATCATCAGGTCCAGGATGATCAGGTCAAAGTCCCCCGTCTTGGCAAGGTTCAGCGCCTCCTCCCCGTCGTAGGCGGCTTCCACCTGGTAGCCCTCGTTCTCCAGATTGAATTTGATGCCGCGGACGATCATCTTTTCGTCGTCAACCACAAGTATTTTCATCATGTCACCTCTCCCGCCGGCAGGCGTGTTTCGCCTGCCAGGAATTTTAAGATACAAAAATCGACATTTCGTATTGATTTTACAGTGAAAAAAAGATATTATATAAGGGCAGGGGCCAGTCCCCCAACTCATTGTACACCATAATTTTTCCTTTGTCCATCACTTTTCTGCCCGGAGAGATAAAATGAACGCCATGAACACTGTTTTTTCCCGAAAATGTTCCCGCGGCCTTTGCCTTCTGCTGGCCGCGGCGCTGATACTGCTCGCCCTTCTGTCCGCCGCCCCCGCCGCCAGCGCCCTGGAGGACCCGGCGCTGGACGCCGCCGTGGCTCTTTTAGTGGATATGGACAACGGCGCAATCCTCTTTGGCAAGAACGAGACCGAGTCCCGCTCTCCGGCCAGCATGGTCAAGATCATGACGGCCCTGATGGCCATCGAGGCCTATGAACGGGGGGATATCGGCCTTACGGACCTATGCACCGTCAACGAGTCCGCCTTCAGCGACATCGACGAGGACGGCAGCACCGCCGGCTTCCAGGTGGGCGAGGAGATCCCCTTCGAGGCGCTTCTGTACAGCATCATGCTTGTCTCCGCCAACGAGGGCTGCAACGTGATCGCCGAGGCCGTGGACGGCACCGTCTCCTCTTTCGTGGCGCGGATGAACGCCCGCGCCCTGGAGCTGGGATGCACCGGCACCAACTTCGCCAACACCCACGGTATGCCCAACGAGAACTGCTACTCCACCGCCTACGACCTCTACCTCATCACCATGGAGGCCATGACCCACAACCTCTTCAAGCGCATCTGCTCGTCTAAAAGCTACGTGATCCCCGCCACCAACCTGTCCGAGGAGCGCGTCATCCGCAACGGCAACAGCCTCCTGAACTCCGAAAGTACCTACTACTACGAATACGCCTCCGGCGTCAAGACCGGCTACACCGCCTCCGCCGGATATTGCGCCATCGCCACCGCCTCCAAGGACGGACGCGATCTGCTCAGCGTGATCCTGGGCGCCCAGTCCGCCGTCGCCGAGGACGGCAGGACGGAGATACGCAGCTATACCGACACCAAGCGCCTGATGAACTGGGGCTTTGACAACTTCAACTACCGCGATCTGCTGACCACCATGAAGCTGATGGCGGAGATCCCCGTCAAGCTGGGCCGCGGCGCCTCCTCCGTGGTGCTTCGTCCGGAAGAGAACGTGGTCGCCCTCCTGCCCAGCGACGCCGACCTGACCCAGGTCAAGCTGGAGCCCAAGCTCTACGACGAGGGGCCTCTCACCGCCCCGGTGGAGAAGGGCGCGGTCCTGGGCGAGGTCACGGTCACCTTCAACGGCCAGAACTACGGCACCGTGAACCTCATCGCCAACACCGCCGTGGAGCTGGACCGGGCCGCCTACATAGGCTCGGAGATCATGAACACCCTGCGGAACAAATACGTGCGCCTCACCATCACGGTACTGGTGGTGCTGCTCATCCTCTATGTGGCCTTCATCATCTATTACAACATCCGACGGGTCAACAAGCGCAAGGTCGCCAACGAGCTGGCCCGCCAGCGCATCCAGGAGTACCGCCGCTCCCAGTCCACCGGCATGAGCTTTGAGGAGATCGAGGCCCGCCGCCGGAACGAACCCAGAGACCCGCGGGCCTACCAGGATACCCGCCGCGCGGAGGAATACCGGCGCGCCCAGGAGGCCCAGCAGACCCAGGAGTACCGCCGTGTGCCGGATACCCAACGCGCCCAGGAATACCGCC
Source organism: uncultured Oscillospiraceae bacterium (assembly GCA_947626845.1). GTDB lineage: Bacteria > Bacillota > Clostridia > Oscillospirales > Oscillospiraceae > RUG626. The sequence continues at coordinate 44,939 of CANQTW010000011.1, forward strand.
GTGTCCAGGAGGCCCAGCGCGCCCGCCAGGAGGCCCAGCGTCCGGTTCAGCAGCGTCCCAACGCCCCCGCCGGCGCCACCACGGGCATGACCTTCGAGGAGATCGAGGCCATCATCCGCAAGCGGGACGAGGAAGCGAAGAAAAACAACTCCAAATGACCCCCTTCCCTGAACCAGCCGGTTCAGGGATTTTTTCTCCGTTTGTTGACACGGCGCGAAATGCGGAGTACAATTCAGGAGAAAAGACAGTATTGTTGAGGTGACGATCCATGCAGGGCTTAACGCTCGCGTTCAATGTGGTGACGCCCCTGGTCATTTACATGGTCATCGGCGTGATCATACGGCTTTTGAAGCTTTTCAGTAACAGCACCCTGAAGGAGCTGAATAACGTCATTTTCAAGGTCCTTATCCCCTTCTCGCTGTTTTTTGACATCTACAGCGCCGATCTGGGCTCCGTGGTCAGCGCGCCGCTGTTTCTGTGGACCTGCGGCCTCATCACCGCCACCTTCGTCATCGCCCTCCTGGTCTCCATAAAGGCCATGCCCAATGATCGGGCCGACATCCCCACCGTGGCCCAGGGCATCTACCGCTCCAACACCGTCCTCTTCGGCACCGTCATCAGCCGCTCCATTGCCGGCGAGGAGGGCGCGGCCATTATGGCGGCTCTCTTCGTGGTGGTGGTCCCCCTGCTCAATATCCTGGCGGTCATCGACTTCGAGGTCATGCGCGGGGGTAAGGTCGATCTCAAAAAGACCCTGTGGCAGATCGTCAAGAACCCCCTGGTGGTGGCGGGTATCCTGGGCGGCGTGGTGAACCTGTCCGGCCTTAAACTGCCGGAGCTTGTGTGCCAGCCCCTCATCACCCTGGGCGACCTGGCCTCCCCCCTGGCCCTGGTGGTGCTGGGCGCCATGCTCTCCTTCAAGAGCATGGTCAGCCACAAGGGCCGCCTGCTCACCGCCGTCTTCTGCAAATTAGTGGCCGTACCGGCGGTGTGCCTCACTGTTATGGCGCTCCTGGGCTATCGCGGGGCCGCCATGGCGGCGCTTCTGGCCGTGTTCGCCTCCCCCACCGCCGTGGCCTCCACCCCCATGGCCCAGACCCTGGGCGGCAACGTGAAGCTGGCCGGCGAGATCGTCGCCCTCACCACCGCCTTCAGCGTCGTCACCGTCTTTCTCTTCATCGCGGTCCTGTCGAACCTGGGTCTCCTCTGACCGCCCAACCCTTCCGTGAAACCGTGGGGCCCCGAACAGCGCTTTGCCCCAGGGCGCTGTTTGGGGTTCTTTTCATTTGGGCGTTACGCCCCCTCCCCTGTCCGAAATTTTTCTTCTTCCGAAAGCCGGAGGGAGATTTTAAGTGAGATTTGAGAAAGATTTGAGATTTAACTGTCATACTCATGTCGGAGGTGATGAATATGGCCTATCGCGTCCTGGTCGTAGATGACGAGCCGAAGGTTGTCGCCATGCTGAAAAGCTTTCTGGAGCGCCAAGGGTATCAGGTGAGCTGTGCCTTTGACGGGCCGGAGGCCGTTGAAAAGGCAAAAGCGCTGCCCGACCTTATTTTGCTGGACATCAATATGCCGCAGATGGATGGGATCGAGGTGTGCCGTGCCATCAGAGATACCGTGGCCTGCCCGATCCTGTTTCTGACCGCCCGTGACGGGGATGAGGACAAGGTGGAGAGCTTTGACGCCGGCGGGGACGATTACATCGTCAAGCCCTTCTCCCTGGCGGAGCTGAAGGCGCGGGTCGAGGCGCATCTTCGCCGTGACCGACGGAGCCGGAATATACAAAGAAAAGTGTTCGGCGGCATCACCATCGACTACTCGGCCCGTGAGGTCACGGTAAACGGGGAAAGGCTGGCCTTCAATCGGAAGGATTTTGACATCATCAGGCTCCTGTCGCTGAACCGCGGGCAGGTATTTGAACGGGCCAAAATTTATGACCGGGTCTGGGGCCTGGACGGCGACGGCGATGACAGCGTCATCATGGAGCATATCCACACCATACGCCTCACCTTTGCCAAGGTCGGGTGTGAAAATTGCATAGAAACGGTATGGGGGATCGGTTACAAATGGATCGGATAAAAAACGGACTTCGGAGAATACCCATCCCCGCCGCCTTTATCCTTTGCAGTATCGGGTGCCTTTTGACGGCGCTGGCCCTGACGAAGGTCACGGTGGGCGCGGCGAAACGGAACATGACGGCCATCGTCAGCCAGTATGACCAGCCGCCCGCGGACGGCTTCTACGGTATTTACAGCGCCGAACCGTCCCCGGAAGACCAGCCGGAGGAAAAGGCGCGGCTCGTCATTGTGGACGGCGGCGGGGAGGTGCAGATTGCCAGATTGGCGCCTCTTGACGCGCCGGATAAGAAGAAATTTGACTTCTACGCCCACATGGACGAGATCGCCGCCCTCTGGTGGTACACGGTCTGCCTCTCCCTTTTTGCCCTCCTGTTTTACCGCTGGAAGATAAGAAAGCCCTATAAGGCGCTGATGGAGGCGGTGGGCAAGATAGCCGGCAACGACCTCAATTTTCAGATGGACTTTGAGGGCCAGGATGAGCTGGGGCGGCTGTGCCGGTCCGTCGAGATCATGCGTCAGGCCCTTGTGTGGAACAACCGGAGGATGTGGGACGCCGTGGAGGAGCGCAAGCGCCTGAACGCGGCCTTCGCCCACGACCTGCGCACGCCCCTGACCGTCATGCGGGGCCACGCGGAGATCATCGAGGCCGAGCTTGAGGAAGAGGCGGCTCTTGGAGACATTCGGGCCTCGGCGCGGGAGATCTCCGGCCAGATTGACCGTCTCAGTGCTTTTGTAAACACCATGGGACGGCTTCAGAAATTGGAGGACTACGAACCCAACGCAAAACCCCTCCCCGTCTCGGAGCTTACCGGGCTTCTCGCCAAAACAGCGCAGTTCCTATATCCCGCCGCCGCGGTAAAAGGGCCGCCGGACGATAGCGGGCTTACCCTTGTCACCGACAGGGAGGCGCTGACGCAGATTTACGAGAACGTCCTGTCCAACGCCGTCCGCCACGCCAGAGAAAAGATAACCGTGTCGTTCAGGATGGAAGGAGCGCTTGCGGCAATCACCGTACAGGACGACGGGGCGGGCTTCACCAGCCGCGACCTTGAAAACGCCTCCTCCGCCTATTACCGGGGCGAACGGGCCGGAGAGGATGACCACTTCGGATTGGGCCTTTACATCAGCTCCGTGCTCGCCAAAAAGCTGGGCGGCGGGATCGAGCTGGAAAACGCCCCTGAGGGCGGCGCGAAGGTGACCATAAAAATTCAAAAAGATTTGAGCGGAATTTGAGAAATGTCCTTTACTCTGACAGGCGTCGGGAGCGATCCCGGCGCCCGTTTTTTGTGGAGGCCGCGTCCTTACCAGGGCGGAAACCGGAAAATCTGTCCGACTTGGACGTCCGCTCCACTGTTGACAATGATTTTGGAGGGAACTCAATATGAAAAAAACAATTCTCCTGCTTCTCTGTACCGTTCTCCTGCTCTCCGGCTGTCAGAGCGCGGCGGAGCCATCCGGTCCTTCCGGCGGCCCCTCTGTGAACTCCTCCGGCGCTTCAAGGCCGCCGGATTCTTCACCGCTGCCGGATTCTTCGCCGCTGCCGGCGGCTGAAAGCGGCGCCTGGGAGCGGGGCTTTCAGAAGGAGATGAACGTCAATCACCCCTTCCGCCTGGGTGCCGCCTGCAAGGCCGGCGGCGGGTACTATCTGCAAAACGAGGGGTACATCTACTACATGGAGGCCGCCACGGGCCGGATGATCCTGCTGTGCGGCAAGCCGGAGTGTACCCACGAGGACCATACGACCTGCAACGCCTGGGCCAACACAAAATTTCTCACCTTCTATGACGGCAAGCTCTGGTACACCAACATGGACGCCATGCACGACAGCCTCCTGACGCTCTGCGCCATGGACCCGGACGGGTCGAACCACCGGGACGTCCAGGCGCTCATGACCCCGCAGGATATGCAGGGCTGGTATATGGCGATTTGCGCGCCGATGCTGTGGGACGGAGAGATTTTTTTCGTGCTACGGGACAATCGGGTCTGCAAAAACCGCCTGGGCGGGGACCCGGAGGACAACGTGACGCTTTTCGAGCTGGACACCTCTGATAAGCTGGATTGGGACTGGAAATTCTGGGCGGACGGGGACAGTGCCTACGTGATGTGCCGCTATGTAGACGAGGACGGGCGTTCCGAGGCCGTGCTCTATCTTCTGGGCGACAGCGCGAAGGAGACGCGGGCGCTTTGGCGCTCCTCCCGGATCGTCCCCCGCGGTGATGAGATCGTCTCCTACGCATCCGGCGATAAATTCATCTTCTACATCGCCGGCGGGCATCTCTATTATCTCGCGGACGGGGGATTTTGGGACGCGGACCTGAAAACAGGCGGCGAAACAAAACTTGCCGGCGTGTCCGGCGGCCAGGCCCTTTTTACGGACAGTGAGATGTTCCTCTATTCCGCCCAAGACAGGTCCGTGACCGTTTACGGGCTGGACGGCAGCCGCAAAAGGGAGATCAGCCTGACCTCTGTCTTTGAAGCCTATGATGACATCACCTCCTGCGACCCGGTCTTTGTGGACGGCGAAATCTTCTATCTCCTGTGCTACCGTGGTGGGTATCTCAGCGTCGCGTCATCGCTTTTTCAAATCGACACCGCCTCCGGGGAGCTTCGGGAGCTGCGCGATTGGCCCGCGGCAAACCACGAGCTTCCCTCTCAAGACCACGAGGAGATCGTCGCCGGAAGCGGAAGCGTATAAAGCCTGAGTCCCTCCGTTTCGCTTTGGATTATATCACATATTTGCCTATTTGTCAAGTAAAAATATCATAAAAATAATTAACTTTTTGTGAACATTTTAAATTCTTTCTCAGCGCTCACGTCTTGCCCCCTCCCGCCAGTGGGCCGCGGGCAAAAAAATAACGCGCCCTCCGGCGCGTTATTTTTTCGAGACTGTCGAAAAAGCCCTTTAGGGGCTTTTTCGACAGTCTCTTAGCCGTTATCCTTTGACTCGATGCGGTCCCTGAACAAAAGGGAAATGCACCAGAGGGCCGCCAGGGCCACCAGGGTGTAAATCACGCGGCTGACGGAGGCCGTCTGGCCGCCAAAGGCCCAGGCCACCAGATCAAACTTGAAGATGCCCACCAGGCCCCAGTTGATGCCGCCGATTATCAAAAGGATAAGCGCGATCCTGTCCATGATCATAGCATGATCCCTCCTTTGTGTTTGCGGCCTTATTGTTTCTCCTTTTTCCCCGTTTTATACTCTCGGTTTATTGATTCATATATTGTATCAATCGGCAATTAAAATTGCAATGTTTTTCTCTTTGTCATATAATAGCCTGGAATGGGTTTTTTGAGGAGTTTTCTATGAAAATCGTTGATCTTCACTGCGATACCGTCATGCGGTTTTACAGGGGCGAGCACCTGGACGGCCTTTCAGATTCCCACATCAGCATGGATCAGCTGCGGGAGGGGGAAACGCTGGCCCAGTGCTTCGCCATCTATGTGCCCACCCGCGGTCCGGCGGACACGCCGGAGAAGCTGGAGCAGGCCAGGACGTATTTCGACGCCGCCTATGCGGCCTACCGCCGGGAGCTCCGGCTGTGCGCGGACCGCGTCGCTCCGGCCTATACCGCGGCGGATGTGGAGCGCAACGAGGGCGAGGGCAAGGTCAGCGCCATCCTCACGGTGGAGGACGGCGTCACCCTGAACGGGGCTATTGAGAATGTGGACGGCTATTTTCAAAAGGGCGTCCGCATGGTGGCCCTCACCTGGAATTGGGAAAACTCCCTGGGCCATCCCCAGAGCGGCGATCCGGCCAAACACGCTCTGGGCCTGAAGCCCTTCGGCCTGGACTGCGTGCGCCGGATGAACGAGCTGGGCATCGCCGTGGACGTGTCCCACCTCAGCGAGGGCGGCTTCTGGGATGTGGCAAAAAATTCCACAAAGCCCTTCATCGCCTCCCACTCCTGCTGCCGCGCCCTCTGCGACATCGGCAGGAACCTCACCGACGAACAGATACGCGCCGTCGCGGACTCCGGAGGCGTCATCGGCCTCAACTACTGCAACGCCTTCCTGCACCCCGTCTCCCGCGCGTTTCATGATGACCGCACCGCCATTTCCGAGCTTATCCGCCATCTGCGGCATCTTGTGGCCGTGGGCGGCGAGGACACAGCCGCTCTCGGCTCGGACTACGACGGCATCGAATCGACCTTGGAGTGGGGCGGCTGCGGCGGCCAGCAGCGGCTGGCGGAGGCCATCATCCGTGAATTTGGCGAAAAAACCGCCGAAAAGATCACCCACCTGAACGCCCTGCGCGCCCTTAAAGATATCATCGGCGCGTAACGCTCTTTATTTCAGCTTGTCAAAAACTCAATTTCGATATTTTTTCCGGCGACATGTGCGTCGGAAAAAATCCCTTTGGTCGCACAAGCGTGCGCTCTGCGTGCGCGTAGGGCGACAGCAGGGTGCTTTTCTCTGAATTTCGCAAAATTCAGAGAAAAGCGCCCGCACGTTCCCCTTGTCGGAAAAGCCCGTCAGGGCTTTTTCGACAGTCTCTTTTATCTCCCCCGCAGGCTCCTGTCCGCCATCCGCGCCAGGACCTGCGCCATCTCCGCCCGCTGAAGGGTGGAATCCGGCTTGAAAACCCCGTTCTCCCCCAGAATCACCCCGGAGGCCGAGAGCCGCCGCACCGCGGCGGCGTACCCGCTCCCCGCCGGCACATCCTGAAAGGCCCTGGCCGTACCGGCGCTCAGCGCGTCCTCCGGCAGGGCGCGGGACATGAGGCGGGCGAAATCCGCCCTCCTGATGGGGGTGTCCGGCGGCGCGAAGTCCACGTCGATGCCCCAGCGGCGGCAGTAAGCGTAATACGGCTCATACCAGGCGCCGCCGGAGGTGAAATCCCACCCGTCGGCGTAATACCCGGACAGGAACCTGGCGCACACCGCCACGGCCTCCGCGACGGTAACCGTTCCATACGGCCCGAATCGGCCAGCGCCCTGCCCCTCCAGCAGTCTCAGCTCATAAGCCTCCCTCACGCCGGAGGCAAACCAAGCCCTGGCCGGCACGTCCGTAAAGCTCCCGCGGTAGACGCGCTTTTCCGCGAAATACCCCACAAGCTCCCGCTTCACGTCTCCCGCACCGGAGACAAGCGACGCCATATAGTCCTCCGTGGGCTGGACGATGAAGCTGATCCGGCGTCCCTTCCCCGTCAGGTGCGTTTTGTTGAAGGAATCCCAGCTCTTCTCCGCCACGCGGACAAGCCCCTTGCCGTCGCCGTTGCCCTCCAGATAGGTGATCCCCTCTCGGTCATATCCCAAAAGGATCATCGAATGGCCCGCGCTGCCGTTGTAGCTTCCGTCGGCGTTGGCCGTGGTGCGCAGCAGCGCCCCGAAGCCCACGCCCAGCGTTGTGAAGCCGCTGTAGGAGGCCGAGGCCAGATTCCCCGCCACCCGACGGGAATGGCTCCAGCCCACGTCGTCCCCGTGATAGGGCACGTCCCCGAAAAGGGTGGCGTATACGGCGTTGGCGTATATGTAGCAGGACGTGCCGGAGTAGACCTGTCCGGTGGAGGACTTTACATAATATGTCCTCCCCAGCGGCGTGGCGCGGGTGTTCAGCACCGCCTGGGCCGGCGTCTGGCACCGGATATCCCCATACATCTCCACATCGCCCGCCAGCACCCGGTCAAGCCGCTCCACCAGCGCCGGAACGTCTGTAAAATCGGTACTTTTTACCGTCTCGACTGCCGCCTGGGTCCTTGCGCTTACCGCCGGCGCCGTCAGCGCCGCCGTCAAAAGCGCCGCCAGAAGATAAAGCCTGATTCGTTTTTTCATGGTTCCCCTCCCGTTTCGCGATAGGTTAACATAATTTTATCGTCTCAGGAGAGAAACGTCAACCCCGTCCGGGGAATTGGTTAACATTACACTAATTTGGTTCAAGGAGGTTTCCATGGAGCTTTTACGGATGTTCCTCACCTTCGCCAAGGTAGGCGTCATGACCTTTGGCGGCGGCTACGCCATGCTGCCCATCCTCCAGCGGGAGATCGTGGAGAAGCACAAATGGGCCACTGACGCGGAGCTCACCGACTATTTCGCCATCGGCCAGTGTACGCCGGGGATCATCGCGGTGAACACGGCCACCTTCATTGGCCGCAAGCACAAGGGCATTTTGGGCGGCATCGTGGCCACTCTGGGCGTGGTGTTCCCGTCCCTTGTGATCATCACCCTCATCGCCGCCTTCCTCACCAACTTCGCGGACATCCCCCTGGTGCGCAACGCCCTGGCGGGGGTCAACGCCTGTGTGGTGGCGCTGATCGCCTCCAGCGTCATAAAATTAGGCAAGACCACCCTGAAAAATTCCCCCAGCGTGGTGATCTTCCTGTGCGTCCTGGTCCTGGCCTGCGCGGCAAACTTCGTTTCCTTCCCCGCGACCTGGTGGGGCAGGCTCCTGGACACCGTCATCTCCCCCGCCGTGCTCATCGTCTGCGCGGGCGTGGTGGGCGTGATCCTCTGGCTTCCCGCGGGTAAGAGAGGGGGCGGCAGGGAATGATCTATCTTCGCCTCATCTACGAGTTTTTCAAGACCGGCCTCTTCGCCGTGGGCGGCGGGCTGGCCACCATCCCCTTTTTGCGGGACATGGGCGCCTCCACCGGCTGGTTCACCGACGCGGACCTGACCACCATGATCGCCGTCAGCGAATCCACCCCCGGCCCCATGGGCGTCAATATGGCCACCTATGTGGGCTTCCACATCGCCGGCATCCCCGGCGCGGTGCTGGCCACCCTGGGGCTCATCACCCCCTCCATCCTCGTCATCCTTATCATCGCCGGCTTTCTGGCCCGCTTTCGGGAATCGAAGCTCGTGGACGCCGCCTTCAAGGGCCTGCGTCCCGCCTCCACCGCCCTCATCGCGGCGGCGGGGCTCAGCGTGGCGAAAAACGTGCTTCTGAATCTCCAGGGGGCGGAGACCGCCCTTTCCACGGTCATCCGCTGGCCGGCGCTCCTGCTGGCCGCCGCCGTCTTTGTGTGTATGCGGATAAAGCCCTTAAAGAAGCTCCACCCCATCGTCTTTATCGGCGTCTCCGCCGTCATCGGCGCGGTGTTCCGCTTCGCCGGAGCGTAATTTGGGAAATATTTGCGGAAGAAGGCCAACTTCTTGCGCGGATCAGCTTGCAATTGCGGTAAGAAAGGCGTATAATAAGGAAAGAAGTGCAAATTTGGGAGGCAAAAACGCATGAAAACTGCCATCCGTTACTACACTCGCTCAGGAAATACCAAAAAACTGGCCGACGCCATATCCGGGGCCGTGGGGGTCCCCGCCCTGACGGTGGCCGAACCGCTCACCGAGCGGGTGGACGTTCTCTTTCTCGGCTGTTCCTATTATGCCTTTGACGTGGACGAGGCGGTAAAGACCTTTGTGGCGCGGAACAAGGCCAACATCGGTAAGCTTGTGCTGTTTGGCACCTCCGCCATGATGAAGTCCGTCTACAAGCCCATGAAAAAGGTGGCTGACGCAAACGGCGTGGCGCTGGAGGCGGAGGATTTCCACTGCCGCGGCTCCTTCGGTCCGGCCCACAAGGGCCGCCCCAACGCGGAGGACTGCAAAAGGTGCGCGGAGTTTGCCATGAAGGCTCTTGCGAAATAAGCAAGCCCGACCATCGGCGGAAGAGCTCCTTACGCGGGGGCTTTATGGGGGGCGCGGGACGTGAAGCTTCACGGTGGGAAAACTGCGCGCTCTGAATAAAACGCAATACATAGAAAACGCACGGAGAAAAATATGGAGGAAAATATGGAAGACAAGAAATATGCCGCGTTGAAGCTGGAAAATCAACTCTGCTTCCCCTTGTACGCTTGTTCACGGGAGTTCATCAAGCGCTACAAGCCGTATCTGGACAGGCTGGATCTCACGTACACCCAGTACATCGCCATGATGGTCATGTGGGAGCGCCGCCAGGTCAACGTGAAGGAGCTGGGCGAGTGCCTGTATCTGGATTCCGGCACCCTCACGCCCCTTTTGAAGAAGATGGAACAGAAGGGCTATGTGGCCCGCGCCCGTTCCGAAAAGGACGAGCGGAACCTGATCGTCACCGTCACCGACGCCGGGATGGCCCTCCGCGACCAGGCGCTGGATATCCCCGCCGCCGTGGGTGCCTGCGTCAACCTGACCCACGAGGAGGCCGCCACCCTTTATTCCCTGCTCTACAAGGCCCTCGCCTTCGACAACGAGGAATAACCTATCTTAAACTGTCGGAAAAAGGCCTACGGGCTTTTTCCGACAGTCTCAGGGGCCGCCGCAAGGCGGCCCCGTTTTTTACGCTCACGCAAGGCGCTCCATCACCGTCAGGCGGGCGGGCTCCACCGGGCGGCCCTCCGCGTTCAGCGTCCCCAGGGGGGCGGTGTCGGGCCGGCTGTGGCAGTCGCTGCCGCCGGAGACCAGAAGCCCGTGCCTTTGGGCGTCCCGCTCCAGCTTTTCGCATGTCTCCACGCCGTACCTGGCGTACCAGCACTCCATGGCCGCGAGGCCATCCATAAGAAGCTCCGCAAGCATCGAACGGTACTCCCCCTCCGTCAGCGCCCGCTTGCCCGTCTCGCCGTATGGGTGGGCCCAGACGGCCACGCCCCCGGCGGCCCGGATGGAGGCTATGACCTCCCCGGCCTCCACTCGGTCCCCCACAGGCGGACACCTGTCCACGATCTCCCGGATGGCGGTCTGAAGGTCCGGCGCGTGCCCGTATTTCACCAGCACGTCCGCCACCTGGGGCTTTCCGGCGCCGGGCATGGCGCGCAGGCGGTCATATTCCGCCTCCGGGACAGCAAGGCCCCGCTTTTTTATGAAGCCGATCCTGGCCTCCAGCTTGTTCCGCCGGAGGGCGCCGGCGTTGTCCATGAGCTTTCGGAAGGCCGGGTGATCGAGGGCGCACCCCAGACCGAGGATATGGCAATTGCCCGTTTCGGTCCTGGCGCTCACCTCCACGCCGGGGATAAAGCGCAGGCGGTTGGGCGCGTTTTTCAAAAGCTCCCCCGCTCCGGCGGCGGTGTCGTGGTCGCAGAGGGCCAGGGTGGTGACGCCTGCCTCCAGAGCCGCCCTCGCCAGCTCCACCGGCGGCAAAAGCCCGTCGGAGGCGTTGGAGTGGGTGTGCAGGTCAATGGTACTTCTCATGCCGTTCCCTCCCGTCCTTTGCTGATTTTATTTTTATCCAGTATACCACTGCCCGCGCGGTTCGTAAAGCGCCCTGTTGCAAACGGCAAAATTCTCCTATATAATAGCTGATATATAATAGCTGACGAGAGGACGTGAAAAAGCGATGCCAAATGATCTGCAATTATACATTCCTCACCCGGAGGACGGCTGGTTTTATGTGAAAATGATGTCCGATCCCGCAACGATGTCCTATAACGCGCCCTGGTTTCCGCCGGACGGGTGTATCCCCGCGCCGGAATCCGAATGGCTGGACCTCCAGGCATTTTGGATCGGGAAGGAGCCGGAGCGGTTCTACGCTTTCCTCCAGCGGAAAAGTGACGGGGCTTTTGTGGGCGATGTGAATTATCACTATACCCCGAAGCGGGACTGGTATGATATGGGGATCGTGATCTACGCCCCGGAGCGGGGAAAGGGATACGGCAGGCAGGGACTTCGCCTCTTGCTGGACCGCGCGTTCAAAGTGGATGGCGTCTCCCGCTTGCACAACGATTTTGAGACGACACGGGACGCGGCCTATCACATCCACAAGGCGGCTGGTTTTCGGGAAACAGGTATGGTTGACGGTATCCTTCAGCTGGAATTGACCAGGGAGGAATATTTGCGCGGCAGCTCTATTGGTTCTGAAAAATAACGGGCTTACGAGCCTGTTTTCCCGTTTATCGTGAAACAAACCGGCAATTTAAGGAGGTCGCGTAATGGATAAGACGTTTGAAAAATTTTTGCGGCGGGAGATCGACCTGGCGGCGGTGGGCGCGGTGCGCCGAACGGACAACACGCCGTATTTCTGCACGCCAAAAGGCGCGTCTATTTTCGGCTGGGCCGGGGTGGACGGGATACACTTCTGCTTCATTCGTGGCTTTGGCGGGACGGTCTTTGCCGTCAGCCCCATGAACACCCCGCCCAACTTTGTGCATCCCCTGGCCCGGAGCTTTGAGGATTTTCTGCGGCTCCTGCTGGCCTGCGGCGACACGGCGGCCCTGGAGCAGGCGTGGATGTGGGACGAGGCGCAGTTTGACGCCTTCCTCCGGGAGAATCCGCCCACGCCGGAGCAGCGGGATGTCCTCTCCCAAATCGCGGAGCGGCTGGGCCTGACGCCCATGGAGCGCCCCTGGGCGTACATCAGGGAGGTACAGTCCTCCTTCGATTACGGCAAGATCAAATATACGGAGGACTACTATGACCTGGTCCCGGAGCCCGCCGCGGCACCGGCTCCCCCGGCGTGGAAGGTCACCTTCGACGGCGGCTTCTGGGACCATACGGGGCGGGCACGGGCCGGGAGGGAGCTGCCCCTGGGCAAAGAGCTCACCTGGGCGGGCCGCCTCTGGCTGATCCCGGCGGCGTATCTGTGTTCCAAGGGCCTGGTGCTGGACCTGTGCCAGCGGGTGGAGCCGGAGGACATCCGCGCCTTTATGGAGAAGTGGGACCTGGGGCCGGAAAACGACTCCTTTGAGCACTTCACCCAGGAGCAGCGGATGTGGATGGATCTGGAAAACCCGCTCCGTATGGATTTCTGCCCCCGTGTGGAGGTAAACGGAAAGTCCATGCGCTTTTCCCACGGCAGCGCCGTGACCTTCAATCCCTGCGTGCCGGAGGGATTCACCAATGAGCTGGAGGCCAAATGGGCCGTGGAGCACTACGGGCTGGACATCTCCCAGGGGTGGGTCATTTACCGATACTCGTTCCCCTGGCCGTGGAAGCGCCGGCCCCAAATCAAATCTCTCTCCCTGACCATGGAACAGCATCCGGATCGGGTGCCGGGGCCGCGCTTTCAGGTCCATCAGCCCGGCGACGCCTTCGTCTTTACCCACCCGGTCAGCGGCCTTAAATATACACTGACGGTGCGGGAGTTGGAGCGGCGGACGCTCCCGGCTGGGACCTTCGGTGCGGGCGGGTTTATCTACCCCACCAATACGGTGGCTATGAGCTACACCCTCTCTCCGGAGCCGGAGGAAAGTATCTATGTCAGCGACTGCGACGAGGGCGACAGGCCCCGCAGGGTCGAGCCGGCGGGACCCTTCTCCCCCGATGCCCAGGGCTTTGCCGCCGTCATCGGCGCCATTGGCGGGGCGGACGGGCCAGCCGCCGTCCTGATCGGCGGAAAGCCCCAGGGCCGGCTCAGAGCCGCGTATGCCTCCCTGCACTTCGAGCCGGTGGAAAAGGACGTGGAATGGCGGGTGGAATTCGCGATCAAGCGGTTCGGGGACGCCTCCTTCGCTCTTTTGTGAGATAAAGAACCAGAAATTTACGAATCGGTACGATCCAAGGAGCTTTCTATATGGATGAGAAAAACAATACCGTTCCCGCCTTCATTAAGGTGCGCGGCGGGCGGGTACACAACCTTAAGAATATCGACGTGGATATCCCCCTGAACCGCTTGGTAGCCGTGGCGGGGGTATCCGGGTCGGGCAAGTCCTCCCTGGCGCTGGGTATCCTCTACGCCGAGGGCTCAAGGCGGTATCTGGAGTCCCTGTCCACCTACACAAGAAGGCGGATGACCCAGGCGGAAAAGGCCCAGGTGGACGAGGTCTTGTATATCCCCGCGGCCCTGGCCCTCCGGCAGAGGCCCGGCGTGCCGGGCATCCGCAGTACCTTCGGCACCGGCACGGAGCTATTGAATTCCCTGCGGCTGATGTTCTCCCGCCTGGCCTCCCACCGGTGCCCCCACGGGCACTATGTCCCCCCGTCCCTGAACGTGGCGGCGGGGCTGGAGCTGGTATGCCCAGTGTGCGGGGAGCGGTTTTTCGCCCCCGGCGCGGAGGAGCTGGCCTTCAACAGCCAGGGTGCCTGCAAAACATGCGACGGCACCGGCATCGTCCGCACCGTGGACGAGTCCACCCTGGTGCCGGATGAGTCCCTGTCCATCGACGAGGGCGCGGTACTCCCCTGGCAGACCCTGATGTGGTCGCTGATGAAGGATATCGCGCGGGAGATGGGCGTCCGAACCGACGTGCCCTTCCGGGAGCTGACGCCAAAGGAGCGGGACATCGTGTTCCACGGCCCCGCGGTGAAGAAGAACATCATCTACCAGAACCGCACCAGCGGGGCGGCGGGAGATATGGATTTCACCTACTTCAACGCCACCTACACGGTGGAAAACGCCCTCTCCAAGGTCAAGGACGAGGCGGGCATGAAGCGGGTGGAGAAATTTTTGAAGCAGGACGTGTGCCCTGACTGCGGCGGCACGCGGCTTTCCGGCGGCGCACGCGCGCCGAGGATCCGGGGGATATCCCTGGCGGACGCCTGTAAGATGACGCTGGCGGACCTTATTGAGTGGGTCCGGGGCGTGCCGGCATCTCTTGCCCCCGAGATGCGGCCCATGGCGGAGAGCATCTGTGACTCCTTCCTGGGTGCCGCGCGCAGGCTGGTGGAGCTGGGACTTTCCTATCTGACGCTGGACCGGGCGGCCTCCACCCTGTCCACCGGGGAGCGGCAGAGGATGCAGCTGGCCAGGGCCGTGCGCAACCGCACCACCGGGGCGCTGTACGTGCTGGACGAGCCCTCCATCGGCCTCCATCCGGCCAACATGGAGGGCCTTGGCGGCGTCATGCGCGATCTGCTGTCCGACGGGAACACGGTGGTCCTGGTGGATCACGACACCAACGTCCTGCGCCGTGCCGACTGGCTCATCGAGCTGGGGCCGGAGGCCGGCGCCAAGGGCGGCACCGTCATCGCCCAGGGGCCTCTCCGGGAGGCCGTCCGCCAGCCCGCCTCTCGGATCGGGCCGTACCTCACCGGCGAGGCCGTCATCGACTTCGGCAGGCGGGCCGCCAAGGAGGAGATGTTCGACCTGGGCGTCCTGCGCCTCTCCACCGGCCCCATCCACACCGTCAAGCCGCTGGACGCCGTCCTGCCCAAGGGGCGGCTGGTCTGCGTCACCGGCGTCTCCGGTTCGGGGAAAACAACGCTGGTCTTGGAGAGCCTCGTCCCCGCCCTGGAGGCCGCGATCCACGGAAAAAAGCCGCCGGAGCATGTGAAAAGCATCGAGGCGGAGGGCATACGCCAGGTGAAGCTCATCGACGCTACGCCCATCGGCATCAACGTCCGCTCCACCGTGGCCACCTACGCCGATATCCACGACGAGCTGAGAAAGGTCTTTGCCAGGACGCCGGAGGCCAGAAAACGGGGCCTGAAGGCCGGAGCCTTCTCCTACAACACCGGCTTCTTGCGCTGTCCCACCTGCGACGGCACCGGCCAGATCAGCCTGGACGTACAGTTTTTGCCCGACGTGGACATCCCCTGCCCCGACTGCGGCGGCTCCCGCTACGCAAAGGCGGCGTCCCTGATCCGGCGGGAGCCGAAAAAGGGCGGCAGGGCGAGCACTCTCCCGGAGCTTATGGACATGAGCGTGGACGAGGCCCTGGAGGCCTGCGGCGACCTGCCCTTAGTGGCCCGCCGCCTGCAGGTGCTGCACACGCTGGGCCTGGGATACCTGACCCTGGGCGAGGAGACGCCCAGTCTGTCCGGCGGCGAGGCGCAGAGGCTGAAGCTGGCCGGCGAGCTGGGCCGCGGGCAGTCCGACACCGTCTTTGTGTTTGACGAGCCCACCATCGGCCTCCATCCCCTGGACGTGGAGACGCTTCTGCACGTGTTCCGGGACCTGACGGACAGCGGCGCCACGGTCATCGTCATCGAGCACGACCTGGATGTCATCAAAAACGCCGACTACGTCATCGACATGGGTCCCGGCGGCGGCGTCCAGGGCGGCGCCATCGTGGCCGCGGGCACCCCGGAGGAGATCGCCGCCTCAAAGGAGAGCCTGACGGGAAAATATCTCCGGTCCGGCGGCGCTGTGTAGCCCTTGTCGCTTCTAAAATGGCAAAGCTCCGCTGAACCCCGAAGTTTTTCCCCTCCCGGATCTCTATATTGCGTATTATAGCATATTTAAAAGCATTTGTCAAGTATTATTTTTAAGTATTTTAAAAATTTTTTCTTTCCCCCCTCCCTTTGGGGTGGGCGATGTGGGAATTCGGTGCGCCCAACGGGGTCCCCATCGGGCTGTTGCCCGATGGGGAAAGGAGGAGCGAACACTGCGCCTGAGCCGTCACGCTTGCGTGGCGGCGAGGTTAAGCGTGTTCCGCGACGACGCCGGCGGCCCGTACATTTTTTTGTATCTTTTTGTCTTTTTATGACTCTAACATATGTAGGGAGGTGATGGGCATGGATGAGTTTCAGGAGGTCTTTGAAAAATACGCTCCGGTGGTGTACCGGTTTTTGCTGTCTCACTGTCAGGACCCGGAGCTGGCGGACGAGCTGACCGGAGAGACCTTCTATCAGGCGTACCTGCACATCGGCTCCTTCCGGGGGGAGTGCAGGATCGAGACGTGGCTGTGCCGGATCGCACGGAACGCGCTCCTCAAGGAACAGAGACGCCGTGGGAAGCTGGCGGAGCTTGACCCGGAGGCGGAAAGTCAGGGGCCGGACCTGTTCTCCCGTTTTTCTGACCGAGAGCAGGCCATGCTCATCCACAGGCATCTCCACGCCCTGCCCGAACCTTACCGGGAGGTCTTTACCCTGCGGGTCTTTGGGGACCTGAGCTTTAAGGACATCGCCGGAATCTTTGAAAAGACGGAATCCTGGGCGAAGGTCACCTACTACCGGGCCAAGGACAGGCTTATTGAGAAAATGGAGGTCGAAAATGAAGATTAACTGCCAAATCGCCGGGGACTTGATGACCCCCTATCTGGACGGCACCTGCTCCGAGGACAGCAAGCGGGCGCTGGAGGAGCACATTGCCGGATGCGAGGCCTGCCGGGAGCGGCTTGGGCGCATGGGTGAAAACACCCCCGATCCGACGCCCGATCCCGAAGCGGTCAAGCTCAAGGGCTACGCCAGGAGGATAAAGAAGCGCCGGGCCGTCATCGCCGCCGGCATCGCCCTGATTTTCCTGGCCGCTGCCGGTTTCACCGTCTACACCGTCGTCAACCTGGCGCTGAAGGATATGGAGGCCAGGGAGAACCCGCGCCTGTTCAGCCAGCCGCCGACGGAAGACACCGATCCCAACACGGATCACTCCAATTACCAATGGGACCCCACGGAATGGGAGGGCGTCACCGATCTGATGGCCGGTCCTCTGGAGACCACCGCCGGGGAGGTGAACAGCTACACGCTCTTCACCAACTCCACCGTGATCAAGGTCACCGTGGACGGCCTGGAGGCGGTCATGCGGCTTTCGCACGCCGATGACGAGACGAATCTCACTCTTCAAAGTCACCGTGGAACCATGGCGGTTTTTGTCGGCCTGTCCTCCGCCTACCACTACCGCGTCACGGTGGAGGCCCCGCCGGACACCCCCGTTACCGTCTCCGACGGGTTCGACGCGCCCATCACCTTTGAAAACAGCCTCAAGTACGTCCTCCATGAGCTGTTCGGCATTGGGCGGAATCCCTACGCGATAGGGTAAAAAGGGCCGTGCGGGTTGAGGGTAATTCGTCGGGAATTCGATGGGCCCAACGAGGCCCCCATCGGGCTGTTGCCCGATGGGGAAAGGAGGAGCGAACACTGCGCCTGAGCCGTCACGCTTGCGTGGCGGCGAGGTTAAGCGTGTTCCGCGACGACGCCGGCGGCCCCTACGGCCATTAACGAAACATCTCTATTAGACGCCGTAGGGGCGGGTTCTAAAACCCGCCCGTAAATCAAATACGCGGCGGAGCCGCAACCGTTTTGAATGGGGTGTGCCGGAAATTCGGTGGGCCGCCGTGGGCGGCGGCCCGTACAAGGTTGTACGATGGATTTTCAGAAATTCAGACGGGCGTGTAGGGAAATTCGACAGTGCGGCATGTGGGCCGATGTGGTCATCGGCCCCTACAGGGGATGCGGCGAATAATCGGTACGGGGTGCGTTGTACGTAATGCGTCGGGAATTCGGTGGTGCCATGGGCCGCCGTGGGCGGCGGCCCGTACGGCGTCTGGGGAGAGTTTTTGGAATTCAATATACAAGGTAATTTACGGACATTCGTAAGCTGAAAAAACGGGAGGCTGTTGCCTCCCGTTTCTTCTTATGCCGGTCTTGATTCAAGATACGCCCTGTCAGGGCAGAGGTCTATATCCTCATTCCAGTAAATGCACAGGCCGTCCGCCTGGGCTTTCGCAAAGAGGACCGGGTTTTCCAGTGGCTTATATAACGGCATTTTGAGCATGGGTTTCATATCAAAAATCCGTTTTTCTCCGTTCTGAAACGTGATCAGCAATTCCCTGTCCCCTGTCGGCTCCACCGCGATGGGTCTCGGATTCATAGGCTCCTCCCTTCATCTGAGAGGGTCGATCTTATAAGCGCCCTCTCCGTTACTCAGTAACTGCCAGTTCGCGTAAAGTTCGTCCCTGTGGATCTCCATCCACGCGATGAGCAGGTGCATCTTCGCCTTTGGGATCTCTCCCTCAAGGATCGTCCCGTCCAGCGCGACCACGACCTCCTGTCCTCCAACGGAGGCATGAAGGTGCGGCGTGTTATGCTGTCCCCCATTCTCCGCGTACATTCTCACAAGAATCCCATAAAACATTGATATTGTAGGCATATTCCATCCTCCGATGGGTCGATTTTTCTTTCTATAATTATTATAATCATCTTTTTCAGAAATGTAAACAGGAAAACGGGAAAAAGCTTATTTCAAGTGACCGGTTCGGGCCGCGGCATTAATTTGTTGGATTATTTCGTGAATTCGGTAAAATGATTATGCAAAATTGAGGTTGCAATTCTTCCTCCCGGCGCTATAATATGGCAGGTTCGGTGAAAACCGGCTATGTCCATTGTAACTTCGGGAGGCATTTTTCCATGACACGCGATCTGACCCAGGGAAGGCCCATGAAGCTGATCCTCGGCTTCGCCCTGCCCACGCTTTTCGGGCTTTTGTTCCAGCAGATGTACAACATGGTGGACACCATGATTGTCGGCAAGCTTTTAGGGGCTCAGTCCCTGGCGGCGGTGGGCGCTACGGGGTCGGTGAATTTTCTCATCATCGGCTTCTGCACCGGCGTCTGCTCCGGCTTTGCCATCCCCGTGGCCCAGCAGATAGGCGCGGGCAACCATGAAAAGATGCGCCGGTATGTGGCCAATGCCGCGTACCTCTCCGCGATCTTCGCCCTGGTGATGACGGTGGCTACCGGCCTTTTGTGCCGGCGCATCCTCGTCGCCATGCACACGCCGGAGGACATCATCGACATGTCCTACCGCTACATCTTTGTCATCTACATGGGCATTCCGGTGACCTATCTTTACAACCTTCTGGCGGGGGTCATACGCTCCCTGGGGGACAGCAAAACGCCGGTCTATTTCCTGGCGCTGTCCTCGGTTTTAAACATTATTCTGGACGTGACGCTGATCCTGGCCTTCCACCTGGGCGTGGCGGGCGCGGCCATCGCCACGGTGGTATCCCAGGGGGTCTCCGGCGCGGCGTGCCTTGTCTTTGTGCGGCGCAAATTCCCCATTCTCCGCGTCTCCCGCTCCGAGCGGCGCTTTCAGTCCGGTCTGTGTCTCGATCTTCTGTCCATGGGCGTACCTATGGGGCTTCAATACTCCGTGACGGCCATCGGGTCGGTGATCCTCCAATCCGCCGTCAACCGTCTGGGGAGCCTCTATGTGGCCGCCGTCACCGCCGGTTCCAAGGTGACGCAGCTGCTGGCCTGCCCCTTTGACGCCATGGGTGGGGCTATGGCCACCTACTGCGGGCAGAACGTGGGCGCGAAAAAACTGGACCGGCTGGGCCGAGGCGTCCGAGACTGCTCCCTTCTGGGGCTTATCTGGTCCTGCGCGGCGTTTGCGGGGATGCTCTTCCTGGCCCCCTACTGCGCCATGTGGTTCATCGATCCCCGTGAGACACAGGTGGAGCTGCTCACCGCTCTGGCCAGCCGGTTCATCGTCCTGAACACCGCGTTCTTCTTCCCTCTGGCGCTGGTGAACATCGTCCGCTTCTCCATCCAGGGCATGGGCTATTCCCCCTTCGCCATCCTGTCGGGCGTCTTTGAGATGGCGGCCAGGGCCGTGGTGGGCCGGTTCTTTGTGCCGGTATTCGGCTATACCGCGGCCTGCGCGGCCTCCCCCGCCGCCTGGATCGCCGCGGACATCTTTCTCATCCCCGCCTGCGCCTGGTGCGTCCGGCGGCTGCGGGTACGCCTGACGGGCCGGCTTCCGTCCCGCCGGCACGCTCCCCTGCCGCGTTTCCGGCATGGGAATGTGTGAATTGCAATATCGACAGACGGGCCGGTCAGTGACCGGCCCTCAGCTTTTTTGAGGGAATAATATCGGAAAATCGGCGTGGGGGCGGGACAATTTGATGTTGCAAAGGCGGGGATTCTGTGGTATCTTGTAAGCAGGGAAAATAAAATACGGAAGGAGCTTGAGCATGGATAAGGCAAGGATCAACGCGGCCATCGCCCGTTCAAAGGTTTACATCGACACACTGACGGTGAACTCCGACGTCAATGTGCCGGAGGCCGTGGTGGCTGACGAGCACCGGTTTTTTACCTGGGACAACGAGAAGCGAACCCCCTCCGAAAAGCCATACCTCTTTGATTGGAGCTACTACAACGGCGTGGTCATGGAGGGCCTTTTTGACATCGTGGAGGCCGGAGGCGACGAGGACGGCGCGTATCTTGACTATGTCCGCCGGTATCTGGACGCCATGCTGGTCACCGGCCCCGACGGGAAAAAGCACATCAGCCGCAATCTGGGCGGCTATGTGGATCACCACGGCGCCGACTGCTACAAGACGGCCTCCCTGCTGGTCCGCGCCTCCGACGGCGAAGACAGCTACATGGAGGTCTGCCGGGAGCTGTACCGAGACCTGACCGATGAAAGTTATGTAAACTCCACGGGCCACATCGTCCCCAAGGAGTACACGGAGGAGGCTCTGGGGCACAACTACTGGCACAGCTGGGCCAATGACAAGGCGCCCAAGTACAAGGTCTGGCTGGACGGCATCTATATGCTCCAGCCCTTTATCAGCCGCTTTGCCGCTATGACCGGCGACAAAAAGCAGCTGGCGCTGGTGAATGAGCGGCTGAGCTGGGTGGCCTCCACCCTGCTGGCCCCTGACGGCATGTACTATCACGCCGCCAACTCCGCCGCCGATGTATGCCCCTTCCACTGGACGCGGGCTATGGGCTGGTACGGCATGGCGATGGTGGACGTGATGGAGGTCCTGCCGGAGGCATATATGGACGAGCGCAAGGCGGCGCTGAAGCTCTTTGTGGACGGTATGCTCAAATACCAGAAACCAGACGGGCTGTGGACGAATGTGGCCGACTGGCCCGCCACGGAGACGAACAGGCCGGAGACCAGCGGCACGGCTATGATCGTCTACACCATCCTGAAGGGCGTGCGCAACGGCTGGCTGGACGAATCCTATAGAGAGGCGGCGGTGCGCGGCTTTGTGGCGATGGCGGAGCTGAAAATCCGCGGCGACCACCTGGAGGACATCTATCTGAAGGCCAGCGCCAACAACACCAACAACTACGAGCTGCCGGAGTATTACCTGGCCGACGAGGGCAAGGGCGCGGGGCCGTTCATTATGGCCTATTCGGAGATGCTGTATCTTTGACGAAAAAGCCCTGACGGGCTTTTTCCGACAAGGGGAACGTATGACAAGAATACTATTCGTCTGCCACGGGAACATCTGCCGCAGTCCCATGGCGGAGTTCGTGATGAAGAAGTTGGCGGCGGAGGCGGGGGCGGATGTGTATGTGGAGTCCGCCGCCACCAGCCGCGAGGAGCTTGGCAACCCCGTCTATCCCCCGGCCAAACGGGAGCTGGCCCGCCACGGCATCGGCTGTGAGGGCAAGTACGCGCGGCAGATCACGCCGGAGGATTATGACCGCTTTGACCTGATCATCGGCATGGACCGGGCCAATCTGCGCAATATGCTGCGCATCCTGGGCGGGGACCCCGCGGGGAAGGCGCGGCTCCTTCTGGATCACACGGACCACCCCAGGGACGTGGCCGATCCCTGGTACACCGGGGACTTCGACGCCACCTGGCGGGACGTGAACGAGGGGTGCCGGAAGATTTTGGACGAAATCAGCAGGCGATAAACGGATGGGCCGCCCGATGGGCGGCCCTTGGCTTATATTTTGTTACGCCTGGGGCGATTCTATGGCCCTCAGCGCCTTGCGGAACTGGACGGAGAACAGCGTCACGGTGAAGGTGACGGCCAGGAAATCCGCCACCGGCTCGGCGGTATAGACGGCCATAGTCTTGTCCTCCATAAGGAGGGGCATGATGTAGATGAGGGGCAGGAGCAGGACGAATTTCCGCACAATGGCCACCACGGCGCTGGCGGCGGCTTTGCCGAGGCTGACGAAGGTCATCTGGCAGGCAATCTGCGCGCCGAAGAGGAACATCACGGCGCAATAGACCCGCAACGCGCGGGAGGCGAAGGCCACCAGCTCCGGCTTGGAGTTGAACATGGTGACAAATACCTGGGGGAAGGCCATGATCAGCGCCCAGAGGGCGGTGGAATAGACGAGGCTCGTGATCAGCAGGAGCTTGAACACCTGCTTCACCCTGGAGGCGTTCCTGGCGCCGAAGTTGTAGCTGGAGATGGGCTGAGCGCCCTGGGCCAGCCCCTGCAGGGGCATCATGGCAAACTGCATGACGGAATAGAGGATGGTCATGCTCCCCACCGCCACATCGGAGCCATATTTCAGCAGGGACGAGTTGAAGCACACGGAGATGACGCTCTCGCTGGCCTGCATCACAAAGGGCGCCACGCCAAGAGCCACGCAGGGCAGGAGGAGACGGGGGCGGATCACAAGGGAGTCGCGGTTCAGGCGGAGGATCGACTTGCCGCCGGACAGGAAGCGAACCACCCAGACGGCGGAGACGGCCTGGGAAAGGACGGTGGCCAGAGCCGCGCCGCGGACGCCCAGGTCCAGGGCAAAGATGAAGATGGGGTCCAGGATGATGTTGCACACCGCGCCGATGAGGACGGTATACATGCCTGTTTTGGCGAAGCCCTGGGCGGTGATGTACTGGTTCATGCCCAGGGTCACCTCCACAAACACAGTGCCCAGGGCGTAGACGGACATATAGGCGGAGGCGTATCCGACGGTGTTTTCACTGGCCCCGAAGGCCAGCAGGAGCGGGCGGTTCCACAGCAGGATCACCGCCGTCAGAACAAGGGAGACGCCGATCTGCGCCGAAAAGCAGCCGCCCATGGTCCTCTCGGCGGACTTGTTGTCGCCCTTCCCCATAAAAATGGACGCTCTGGGCGCGCCGCCCTGGCAGATGAGGGAGGCGAAGGCCGAGACGAACATGATGATGGGCATACAGACGCCCACGCCCGTCAGGGCCAGGTCGCCGTCGGCGCCCATGTGGCCGATGTAGATGCGGTCCACGATGTTGTAAAGCATGTTGATGATCTGGGCCGCGATGGTGGGGATGGCCAGGCGGAAAAGGAGCCGCCCTACCGGTTCTGTACCAAGAAATTCGTTGTCTCTGCCCAAGAATACTCACTTCCCTTCAAGTTGTTTCTATTATACTCCCTCTGATGCCAATTCTCAACAAAAAAACGGCAAACATAGAGAAAGGGGAAAGCCCGCCAACATCGGCGGGCTTTTCTCAAAGGCGATATTCAATTTAAGTTTCGGCGTGATACCTCGTCGTCGCGATCCATAACCGCGATGGGTAGAAAGCCGGCGGCGGAGCTCACTTCCAAAACTCAGGATTCCGAAGCCGCTCAACGCTGCCGATGACGGCCACGAAATTCATTCCGCCGGTGAGCTCACGCTCGACGCTGGCGGTATTTCTTCTGGCGTTTTCCTTTCTTTTAGTATCATGCTTTTTCATAGTAATTTCCTCCAAAGATATGTTCTGTCGTTCCTCACGACATCGCTAATTATACGCATTTTTTACGCAAGGAAAATAGTGTATGTTGCGGCTTTACATTGTAATTCTTGCTTATCTATTTTTCCTTTTATGAAAATTCTTATCTCTTTATTGGAGGAAAAACGGTACGGCGCGGGCCTTCACAGCTCGATCCGCTTTGTGGCGATGTTGTCCACAAAGGCCCGGTCATGCTCCACGAAGAGCATGGTGGGCTTGTAGGCGGCCAAAAGCTCCTCGACGCGCATACGGGAGATCACGTCCACATAATTGAGCGGCTCGTCCCAGATATAGAGGTGTGCCTGTTCGCACAGGCTTCGGGCCAGCAGGGCCTTTTTCTTCTGGCCCTGGGACCAGGATTCCAGGGGCTTTTCAAACTGCACGCGCTCGAAGCCCAGCTTGCGCAGGATGGACTGGAAGATACTCCTGTCGATGGCGTACCGCTCCGCGTACTCCGCAAGGGAGCCGGCAAGGCCGGAGGTCTCCTGGGAGACGTAGGATATCCTGAGATCGGGCGCTAAGCGAAGCTCTCCGGTATGGGGCACGTTCTCGCCCAGGATCAGGCGCAGTACGCTTGTCTTCCCGCTCCCGTTGGCGCCCATGAGCGCCGCGCGCTCACCGGGTTTCACGTCGAAGGTCAGGCCGTTCAAAACGGTCCGCCCGTCAAAGGAAACGGACACGTCTCGAAGCTCCACCACCCGCGCCGCCCGATGGGTCAGCGGCGAGAGCTTCAGCTCCTCGTCCCGCTCGATGTTGTGGAGAAGCTTTGATTTGTCCTCCATCGCCCGCTCCCGGCGCTCCGTAATGGCCTTGGCTCTGCGCTGTTGTTTGGCGGCTTTGGCGGCCTGTTTCGGTGCCCAGCCGTGCTTCATATCGGCCTTGTCGGTATGGGAGACATATTTGGAGCGCTCCGCCCTGTCCGACCATTGGGCACGCTCACGGGCAGATTCATTGAGCCGCGCGATCTCGGTTTTCAGCTTTTCGTTCTCCGCCTTCTCAAATTCGTCCTGAAGGCGCTTGTTCTCCCACCAGGTAGTGAAGGAGCCGCGGGTGACCTGGATATTTGTGAGATTGATGCTGAGAGTGTGGTCGGTGCAGGTGTCCAGCAGCGCCCGGTCATGGCTGACCAGGATGAAGCCGTGTTTGCGGGCCAGGTACTCCCCCACAAGCTCACGGGCCGCCATATCCAGGTGGTTCGTGGGCTCGTCGATCAGCGGAAAGGCGTCATCCCGACAGAACATGGCCGCCAGCTCGCACCGGGTCCGCTCCCCGCCGGAGAGGGTGGAAAGGGGCCGGTCAAGGGCCTCGGCGGGAATCCGGAGCTTCGCAAGCTCCCGCAAAAGCCGCCACTCCTCAACCTCCGGGGTGGCCGCCAGAAGGGATTGGAGGGTGGGCAGGGACTCGTCCTCCGCCCGAACGGGAAAATACTCAAAAGTGAGTCCCGGCGCGGAGATGGAGCCGGAGTAGTCCAGCTCCCCCATCAGGCACCGCAGAAACGTGGTTTTGCCGCGCCCGTTCCGGCCCGTGAAGCCCAGCCGCCAGTCGGTGTCCATACGGAAGGAGACATTTTCAAAGATATTGTCGTGGCTGCCCTCATAGGCAAAGGTGAAATTCGTTACATCAATAAGCATTTTTAGCGCCCCTTTCAGCAAATTGAGCCGCGGGAAGAAATCCCACGGCTCAAGAAAGGCGCAATATGCTCCCCATGAGTGTGATCGGATGAATTTTCCTTCCCGCTTCCGGCGCTGTGGGCACAGTTCTCCCCTTTTTCAGCGCCAAATTTTTTAAGCGAGATAAGAAGTCATCCTTTCACCTCCCATAAGGTTGGAATAAATATACCATACGAAACGGGATCTGTCAAGGCCGTGGGATAACGAAAAAAATATTGAAAAAGGGGTTGACAGAAAGGGAAAAAGTGAGTATAATTTCTCTTGCTTGCCACGGCGGCGTAGCTCAGTTGGCTAGAGCACGCGGTTCATACCCGCGGTGTCACCGGTTCAAATCCAGTCGCCGCTACCACGGGTCTTACGGGTTTCCCCCGTAAGGCCCGCACCAAAAGTTACGGCCCGTTGGTCAAGTGGTTAAGACACCGCCCTTTCACGGCGGTAACATGGGTTCGAGTCCCGTACGGGTCACCACTGGAGGCTTAGCTCAGCTGGTTAGAGCGCCTGCTTCACACGCAGGAGGTCACTGGTTCGAGTCCAGCAGTCTCCACCATTCAAGAGGTATACGAACACCTTACTTAAAGGAAGTGTCGCGGTATACCGAAACGTGTTCGCCCTCATAGTCGAGATAGACGACTATGAGGGCGAAACGCATTTACAGACCAAACGCGCCACATACAAGGATATTCGGGCATGGGTCAAGAAGAACTACGGCCTGCATGTCAGCAATCTCGCCATCTCATGGACCAAGGACCTCTGTGGGCTTGCCAAGCTCCAAAATAAGGGCACCCCAGGTCCCCACGGACCGTATACAGCGGAGTTAACACCCGAAAAGGCGGAGGCAATCCGCGCAGCGTTTATCTCGTTCGGAATCATCAAAAGTAAATAGTCCAAGAGAAAGAACGGTCGCATAGCAGCGGCCGTTTTTTCGTTTCTTGCAATGCTGCACAGAAAACTATGGAGGGACGCCCAATGAACAGCATTCTTAAAGAATTATTTCACGGAAACCTGTCCCCGGTAAACCGGCAGATGGTCGGGGGGTCCGAGATTGCTCACATAGTGAACGAGTTGGCCGATGCCGAGGCTCTTTTGGAACACACTCTCACGCCAGAGCTTCTGCCCGCATTGAAGCGCCTCACAGACGTGCAGACAGCTCTCAATGCCCTTACAGCAGAGGTGTATTACATCGACGGCTTTAAGACCGGCGCTCGTTTCATCATGGATATTCAGGACGACACCTGTGAGAATCTGGAGCCGGTCAAAGCATAACAGACGGATTTGTCATACCGTTTTCCTGTTCAAAATCACTATACAATGGAGGTACCAAATATGTTGAATCACATCACCCTGATGGGCCGCCTGACCCGTGACCCTGAGCTGCGTTATACCCCGACCGGGCTTCCTGTCTGCAACTTCTCTGTGGCCTGTGACCGCGACTACAAAACGGGCGGTGAAAAGGCCACGGACTTCGTGAACGTCGTCGCATGGCGCAATACGGCGGAGTTTGTCGGCAAGTATTTCACCAAAGGCCGTATGGCGGTGGTGGATGGGCGGCTCCAGATCCGCGACTGGACGGACCGGGACGGCAAAAAACGCCGCACCGCCGAGATTCTGGCGGGCAGCGTCAATTTCGGCGACAGCAAGCCGCAGGCCCAGGAAGGTCAGCCAGCCTATGCGGCTGCCGGTGCATTCGCCGGCGGCTACAGCGCGGATTGCGACCTGCCATTCTGATAAATTCCGGTATGC
>CANQTW010000012.1 GCA_947626845.1 uncultured Oscillospiraceae bacterium
CATCTGCCCTCCTTCTCCATCGGCTCCGACCAGCTGGAGAACGGCGACATCTTCCAGACCGAGTACGTCATGTGGACCAACCTGCGCCTGCCCAAGCGGGACGAGGACCTTTACGCCTACCAGCTCTACCCCCGCGTCCTGGCGGACCTGGGCATGAGCCCCGGCCTCATCACCCGCTACCACCAGCAAATGCGGGATTCCGAGGACTACGAGGAGGGCCTGAACCTCTTAGAGTACGATATGCTGGCCGGCGACTGGTACTGCTATGGCGGCGCCTGCCCCTTCACCGCCACCGACCTGCGCATGGGCGTGAAGCCGGTGATCATCGACTCCTGGCGGTACGAGGAGGACGGACAGCTCCTGGTCTACGGCGAAAACTTCACCGATTACAGCGTCATCACCCTGGACGGCAGGCAGCTGGAGACGGAGCGCCCGGAACCCGGCGTCCTGACGGCCTTTGCCCCGAACCTCTACGCTTCGGGAAAATTCAAGGAGGGGTACCGCGTGCTCTCCGTGGCCCAGGTCTCCCCCAGCGGCCCCGCCCTGTCGGAGGCCGTAGGCGTGCTGATCCAGGCCCCGCCGGAGGAAACGGACGAATAAGTATTCACATATCCAGAATTTTTATTCACAACCTCCCGCCTGAAACGGGAGGGGAAAGCGCCAAATTACCCAAAATCGGCCCCCGGTCCTCCGGGGGCTTCGTTTGTTTCACAAATCGAAATGGATAGATGAATAATCCTTGACTTTTCCGTGAAAAAGCCCCATAATGGCGTTACAAATAAAAAACAACGGAGGGGTTCACCCATGTCTGAAAAACCCATCAAAAAGATCGCCCTGGCCTATTCGGGCGGACTGGATACATCCATCATCATCCCCTGGCTCAAGGAGAATTACCCCGGATGCGAGATCATCGCCGTCTGCGGCGACGTGGGGCAGGGCAGTGAGACCGACGGCCTGGAGGAGAAGGCCAAAAAGACCGGCGCCTCCAAGCTCTACATCGAGGACCTGACAGACGAGTTCGTGGATGATTTCATCATCCCCACCATGAAGGCCGGCGCCGTCTACGAGGACTACCTTCTGGGCACCTCCATGGCCCGTCCCGTCATCGCCAAAAGGCTGGCGGAGATCGCCCTTGCCGAGGGCTGTGACGCCATCGCCCACGGCTGTACCGGCAAGGGCAACGACCAGGTGCGCTTCGAGCTGACCCTGAAGCACTTCGCCCCCGGCCTCAAGATCATCGCCCCCTGGCGCGTCTGGGATATCCAGTCCAGGGACGAGGAGATCGACTACGCCGAGGCCCACAACGTCCCCCTGAAGATCAACCGGGAGACCAACTACTCCAAGGACAAGAACATGTGGCACCTCTCCCATGAGGGCCTGGACCTGGAGGACACCGGCAGCGAGCCTCAGTACGAGAAGGAGGGCTTTTTGGAGCTGGGCGTCTCCCCCCTGGACGCCCCCGACAAGCCCACCTACGTGGAGATCGAGTTTGAAAAGGGCGTCCCCGTGGCCATCGACGGCGTCAAGGCGTCCGCCAAGGAGATCATCTACAAGCTCAACGATCTGGGCGGGGCCAACGGCATCGGGCTTCTGGACATCGTGGAGAACCGCCTTGTGGGCATGAAGTGCCGCGGCGTCTACGAGACCCCCGGCGGCACGGTCCTCTACAAGGCCCATGAGTACCTGGAGACCGTGTGCCTGGACAAGATGACCCAGCACGAGAAGCAGAAGCTCTCCATCACCTTCGCCGAGCTTGTGTACAACGGCCAGTGGTATACGCCCCTCCGGGAGGCGCTCAGCGCCTTTGTGGACAAGACCCAGGAGCGGGTCACCGGCAAGGTGCGGTTAAAGCTCTACAAGGGCAACATCATCAAGGCCGGCGTGTGGAGCGATTGGAGCCTCTATTCCGACGAGCTGGCCACCTTCGGCGCCTCGGACTACGATCAGAAGGATTCCGAGGGCTTCATCAACCTCTATGGCCTGCCCATCTCCGTCCAGGCCGCCGTGGACAAGAAAAACGGACTTAAGTGATTTGAATGAAAAGGGCATGGCCCTTTTCATTCAAGAGGAAACGTGCGGGAAAAAATTCTGAGTTTTGCGAAATTCAGAATTTTTCCCCTGCTGTTTTGCTCCGCGCACAGTCGTCGTCGCACGAGCCGCTTTACTTCGGCCTCCCGATGGTCGGCCTCAGGCGCAGGCTCGGCTTCTCCTCTCCCCACCGAACTACGTTCGGCGGGGACCCCAGGTGGGGCCGCACACTCCGCAAAACAAAAGGGATTTTTTGCAAGGCGCATGTCCTTGCAAAAAATATTTATTATGGGAGGAAAAACGTATGCCCAAGCTCTGGTCCGGCCTGGCCTCCGGCGCCATCGACGAGGCCGCCGAGGACTTCAACCGCTCCATCCGCGTGGACTCCCGCATGGTTCGGGAGGACATCACGGGCTCTATCGCCCACGCCAAAATGCTGGCGGCCCGCGGCATCATCACGGCGGAGGACGCCGAGGCCATCGTGAACGGCCTCAACGGGATTCTGGCCGATCTGGACGCCGGCGCGCTGAAGATCGACTATGAGGCCGAGGATATCCACACCTTCGTGGAGCAGACCCTGACGGAGCGGATCGGGGAGCCGGGAAAGCGCCTCCACACCGCCCGGAGCCGCAACGACCAGGTGGCTTTGGATGTCCGGATGTACCTGCGGGGGCGGGTCGAAACCACCTCCGAGCTCCTTAAAAAGCTCATGCGCGTCCTCTGCGGCAGGGCGGAGGAGGCGAAGGCCATGGTCATGCCGGGATACACCCACCTCCAGCGGGCCCAGCCCGTCACCATGGGCCACCACCTGATGGCCTACGCCATGATGGCCCTGCGGGACCTGGGCCGGCTCACGGACGCGAATACGCGCATGAACGTCTCGCCCATCGGCTGCTGTGCCCTGGCGGGCACCACCTACGGCACCGACAGACAGCTGGAGGCGGAGCTTCTGGGCTTTGACAGCGTAGCGGAAAACTCCCTGGACGGCGTGTCGGACCGGGATTTCTGCGTGGAGCTGGCCGCCGCCCTGGGCCTTATCATGACCCACCTCTCCCGCCTCTCCGAGGAGCTGATCCTCTGGTCCAGCTGGGAGTTCAAATTCATCCGCCTTTCGGACGCCTACTCCACCGGCTCCTCCATCATGCCCCAGAAGAAAAATCCGGATATGGCGGAGCTGACAAGGGGCAAAACAGGACGGGTCTACGGGGACCTGATGGCGCTCCTGACCATGCTCAAGGGCCTGCCGCTGGCCTACAACAAGGACATGCAGGAGGACAAGGAGCTGATTTTCGACGCCTTTGACACCGTGGACGCCTGTCTCACCGTCTGCGCCCCCATGGTGGACACCATGACCTTCCGGCCGGAGAACATGCGGAAGGCCGCCGCCGAGGGATTCATCAACGCCACCGACCTGGCGGACTGGCTGGTGGGGCGGGGGATGCCCTTCCGCACCGCCTACAAGCTCACCGGGGAGCTGGTGGCCGAATGTACCAAAGCCGGAACCACCCTGGAGGACCTGCCCCTGGAGGCGTACAGGGCGAAAAGCGAGCTTTTTGACGAGACCCTCTATGAGGCCATCAACATCGACAACTGCCTTCTCCGCCGCACCTCCCTGGGCGGCCCCACGCCGGAGAGCGTGGAGCGGCAGATCGAGTCCATAAGGAGACAGATAGGATGAAGGTTTATATCGACGGCTCCGCCGGCACCACCGGCCTGCAAATTTATGACCGGCTGAGAGAGCGGCGGGACCTGGAGCTGGTGACGCTCCCGGAGGAGCTTCGGAAGGACCCCGCCGCCAGGCGGGACGCGCTGAACGGCTGTGACATCGCCTTCCTGTGCCTGCCCGATGACGCGGCACGGGAGGCGGTATCCATGGTGGAGAACCAGGACGTGCGGATCATCGACGCCTCCACCGCCCACCGCACGGCGGAGGACTGGGCCTACGGCTTTCCGGAGCTTGACGGCGAGCACCGCGCCGCCATTGAAAAGGGCAGGCGGATCGCCAACCCCGGCTGTCACGCCACAGGCTTCATCGTCTCGGTGTATCCCCTGGTCAAGCTGGGGATCGTCCCGGCGGACTACCCCCTCAGCTGTTTCTCCCTCACCGGCTACTCCGGCGGCGGCAAAAAGATGATCGCGGACTACGAGGACATGGAAAAGCCCGTGAATCTGGGCGCCCCCCGCCTCTACGGCCTCACCCAGGCCCATAAGCACCTGCCGGAGATGCGGAAGGTCTGCGGCCTTACGCGCGCGCCGGTTTTCTCACCGGTGGTGGATGACTACTACAAGGGCATGGCCACGACGGTCACCTTCCATACGGAGCTGCTGGCCCCCGGAACCACCCTGAAAAAGCTGCGGGAGGCTTTGGATGACTGGTATATGTACCAAAGGCTCATAAACGTCGCGCCCTTGAACTGGGGCGACCCCATGATCGACGCCAACGCCTTTGAGGGACGGGACGATTTGATGCTGATCATCTCCGGCAACGATGAGCGCGTCACGGTCACCGCCCTCTTTGACAATCTGGGCAAGGGCGCCTCCGGCGCGGCGGTGCAGAACATGAACATTTTAATGGGCGTGGACGAGCTGACGGGGCTCAATTGTTAACGGTGAGGCGATCCGTATGTGGTTTCTTTTCGCGCTGGGCTCCGCGGTGTTCGCGGCGCTGACGTCCATTCTCGCCAAGGTGGGGATAGACGGGGTCAACTCCAATCTGGCCACCGCGCTCAGGACCGTGGTGGTGCTGGTCATGGCCTGGGGCATGGTGTTTATCACCAACGCCCAGGGGGGAATTTCGGAGATCAGCCGGAAAAGCTGGCTCTTCCTCATCCTCTCCGGCCTTGCCACCGGCGCTTCGTGGCTGTGCTACTACCACGCCTTGAAGATCGGCGAGGCCTCCAAGGTGGTGCCGGTGGATAAGCTCAGCGTGGTGCTGACGCTTGTGCTGGCCTTCGCCTTTCTTCACGAAAAGGTCACCCCCAAATCCCTTATCGGCTGTGCCCTCATCGGCGCGGGGACCTTGCTGATGGTACTATGAAAAAATAAGCTTTGACAAAATAAGCTTTCGGAGGGGTATTCCATGGATATCAAATTCATTTCCGGCGGCGTGTGCGCCGCGCGGGGGTTCAAGGCCAACGGCGTCCGGTGCGGCATCAAGGCCAGCTCCAAAAAGCGGGACCTGGCCCTCATCGTCTCGGAAAAACGATGCGCCGCGGCGGCGGTGTACACCGCCAATCTTGTGAGATCAGCGCCGATCAAGGTGACAAAGGCCCATCTGGCGGACGGGTACGCCCAGGCGGTGATCTGCAACTCCGGCAACGCCAACACCTGCAACGCCAATGGGCTGGAGATCGCCGAGGGCATGAGCGCCCTGGTGGAGCAATATACGGGCATCGCCGCCTCGGACGTGATCGTGGGCTCCACCGGTGTTATCGGACAGCAGATGACCCTCGCCCCCATGGAAAACGGCATGGCGGCGCTGACAGCGGGCCTGGGGGACCACTCGGATTGGGCCGAGGACGCCATCATGACCACGGACACCGTGCCCAAGGAGGCGGCGGTGGAGTTTGAGATTGGCGGCGTCAAGTGCCGCCTGGGGGGCATCGCCAAGGGCTCCGGCATGATCCACCCCAATATGGCCACCATGCTGGTGTGGGTGACTTCTGATGTGGATATCACCCCGAAAATGCTCCAAAAGGCCGTTTCCGAGGACGTAAAGACCAGCTTCAACATGGTCAGCGTGGACGGGGACACCTCCACCAACGACACCTTCGCCGTGCTGGCCAACGGCCTGGCGGGGAATAAGGTCATCGACAGCGAGGGTAAGGACTTCGACGTCTTTTGCGCCGCCCTCCACGCCGTCACCGAGAGGCTTTGCCGGATGATCGCCAAGGACGGCGAGGGGGCCACCAAGCTGGTGACCTGCCTGCTCACCAGCGCCGCCGACGATCAGACCGCCAGGACTGTGGCCAAATCCGTCATCTGCTCCAGCCTCACCAAGGCCGCCATGTTCGGCGCGGACGCCAACTGGGGCCGCGTCCTGTGCGCCATCGGCTACTCCGGCGCGCGTGTGGACGTGGAGCGGGTGGACGTGAGCTTCCGGTCAAAGGCCGGCAAGGTGGACGTCTGCAAAAACGGCGCGGGCATCCCCTTCTCCGAGGAGGAGGCCAAAAAGGTGCTTTTGGAGGACGAGATCGATATTCTCGTCGACCTCAATTCCGGCTCCGCCTCCGCCGAGGCCTGGGGCTGTGATCTTACCTACGATTACGTGAAGATAAACGGGGATTACCGGACTTGACGGCATTGCCGGATCGAAATAGAAGAAAAACATTAGGAGGCATCTTTTTATGGACCTGCACGACCACGCCCTACGGGCGCAGACGCTGACGGAGGCGCTTCCGTACATACAGAAGTACGCGGGAAAGATCATCCTCATCAAATACGGCGGCAACGCCATGACTGACGAGACGCTGAAAAAGTACGTCATGGGGGACATCGTGCTCCTCTCCATGATCGGTATCAGGGTGGTGGTGGTCCACGGCGGCGGGCCGGAGATCAGCGACATGCTGAAAAAGACCGGCAAGAAGTCCGAATTCGTGGGCGGCCTGCGGGTCACCGACGACGAGACCATGGACATCGTTCAGATGGTGCTGGCCGGAAAGGTCAACAAGGACCTGGTGAACCTGGTGGAGCTGGCCGGCGGTAGGGCCATCGGCATCTCCGGCGTGGACGGCCACATGATCAAGGCCGCCCAGCTTGACCCAAAGCTCGGCGCCGTGGGGGAGATCCAGGACGTGGACGTGAAGCCCATTACGGACCTTCTGGACATGGGCTATATCCCCATCATCTCCACCGTAGGATGCGACGCCCAGGGGAAGCTTTACAACATCAACGCCGACACCGCCGCCGCCCGCATCGCCGGAAAGCTGGGGGCGGAGTCCATGCTGACCATGACGGACATCGAGGGACTCCTGCGGGACAAGGACGATCCGGATACGCTGATCCGGCGGCTGTCCGTGTCCGAGGTGCCGGAGCTGACCGCCCAGGGCGTTATCTCCGGCGGCATGATCCCCAAGATACAGTGCTGTGTGGAGGCCATACGACGTGGGGTGAAAAAGGTGTTCATCATCGACGGGCGCCTGCCCCACTCCATTCTGATGGAGCTTCTCACCAACGCCGGCATCGGCACCATGTTTACCGCGTAAGGGGGGGGAATCTATGGACGAATTGGATATAAAAGCCCTGGACAGGACCTATGTGGCCAACACCTACGGCAGGGCCGATGTGGTGTTCACCCAGGGCCGTGGGGCGGAGGTCTTTGACGAGCAGGGCCGGCGGTATATCGACCTGGGCGCCGGCATCGCCGTCAACAGCTTCGGCATCGGCGACCCCGTCTGGGCGGCGGCGGTGACGGAGCAGCTGGGCAGGCTCCAGCACATGTCCAACCTCTACTACACCGAGCCCTGCGCAAAGCTTGCGAAGCTGCTGTGCGAAAGGACCGGCTTCCGGAAGGTATTCTTTGGAAATTCCGGAGCGGAGGCCAATGAGTGCGCCATCAAGACCGCCCGAAAATGGGCCTTTGACAAGTACGGCGACGAGAGCCACAGCACCATCATCACCCTGAAAAACAGCTTCCACGGGCGCACGATCACCACCCTGGCCGCCACGGGTCAGGACGCTTTTCACACGAAATTCGGCCCCTTTACCCCCGGCTTTGTCCACGCCTCCGCCCAGGACGCGGGGGAGGTACGGGCTCTTGCCGAAAAGGGCGGCTGCTGTGCCGTGATGCTGGAGCTTGTCCAGGGCGAGGGCGGCGTGGTTCCTCTGACACGCGAGTATGTGGACGAGGTCGTGAAGATCGCGAAGGAATACGACATGCTCATCATCGTGGACGAGGTGCAGACCGGCAACGGGCGCACCGGCACGCTCTACGCCTATGAGCAGTTCGGCTTTATGCCGGACATCGTCTCCACCGCCAAGGGCCTGGGCGGCGGCCTCCCCCTGGGGGCGTGCCTGTTGGGCGAGCGGGTGGAGCACACCCTGGGTCGGGGCGACCACGGCTCCACCTTCGGCGGCAACCCGGTATCCTGCGCCGGGGCCATCAGCATCATCGAGCGCATTGACGGCAAGCTCCTTGAGGGCGTCCGGCGCAAGGGCGAGTTGATCAAAAAGGCCTTTGAGGGCGCCAGGGGCGTCAAAAGCGTCACGGGCCTGGGCCTGATGGTGGGCCTCCTCACGGAGAAGCCCGCCGGAGAAGTGGTCAAGGAGGCCATAGCGCGGGGCGTGATCCCCCTCACCGCCCATGAGAAGGTGAGGCTGGTGCCGCCGCTGACCATAACCGATGAGCAGCTTTGCGAGGCCATCGAGATTTTGAAAGAGGTGATCGGAGAATGAAGCATCTACTGAAATTAGGCGACCTCTCCAAGGAGGAGATTTTGGACCTGCTGGGCCTTGCCGACCAGCTGAAATTTGAGCGCAAGAACAACATCCCCCATCCGCTTTTGACGGGGAAAACCCTGGGTATGATCTTTCAGAAATCCTCCACCCGTACCCGCGTCTCCTTTGAGGCGGGCATGTACCAGCTGGGGGGCAACGCCCTCTTTTTAAGCTCCCGCGACCTGCAGATAGGCCGGGGCGAACCGGTCCAGGACACCGCGCGGGTGCTCTCCCGCTATCTGGACGCCATCATGATCCGCACCTACGAGCAGTCGGAGGTGGAGGATCTGGCCCG
This sequence comes from uncultured Oscillospiraceae bacterium, assembly GCA_947626845.1. Lineage (GTDB taxonomy): Bacteria > Bacillota > Clostridia > Oscillospirales > Oscillospiraceae > RUG626. The sequence goes on from CANQTW010000012.1 coordinate 8,759, forward strand.
CTACGGCTCCATCCCCATCATCAACGGCCTGACGGATTACGCCCACCCCTGCCAAGTGCTGGCCGACCTCCAGACCATCCGGGAGTACAAGGGTACCCTGGCGGGCCGGAAGCTGGCCTTCATCGGCGACGGCAACAATATGGCCAATTCCCTGATCGTGGGCGGCATCAAGACCGGCATGAGCGTGGCCATCGGCTGTCCCCGCGGCTATGAGCCCGACGCGGACATTGTGAAATGGGCCCATGAGAACGGGGACCTGACCGTCACCGACGACATCTTCGCCGCCGCCAGGGACGCCGACGCGGTGTACACCGACGTCTGGGCCTCCATGGGCATGGAGGACGAGGCGGAAAAGCGCCGGCGGGATTTCGCCGGCTACTGCGTGGATATGAAGGTGATGGGGGAGGCCAAGCCGGACGCTATCGTCCTCCACTGCCTGCCCGCCCACCGGGGCGAGGAGATCACCGACGAGGTCATCGAGAAGTACGCCGCCTCCATCTTCGACGAGGCCGAAAACCGCCTCCACGCCCAAAAGGCCGTGCTGGTGCGGGTGATGAAGGGCTGAATCCCGCCTGTTTTCAAGGCGGTTACTTCTGATTGACTGCATTATAGCACAATGAAAAGCATTTGTCAAGTACTTTTTTGAAATATTTTTAATTATTTTTTTAAAAGAAAAACGGGCCGCGTCAGCGGCCCGATTTTTAAATACGCGGCGAAGCCGCATCCGTTTTGGGGTGGGCGATATGGAAATTCGATAAACGGGTGGCCGAGGACGGCCACCCCTACGATTCCTTTCCTTCGGCCATACGGAATCCCGTTATCCCTTCCCCTCAACCGATGAGCAGGCCGGCGGTGAAGCTGAAGGCGTTGAGGGACAGGGAGAGGAGAAGGGGTTTTCCGCGGCCCAGGGAGGGCAGGAGGGAGCGGTAGGCCCACGCCTCCGCCAGCACGGCGGCCAGCTCCAGGGGGAGGACGCAGGGCCAGTAGGGCAGGCCGGCGTTCCCCACCAGGAGGATGACGGCCACGTTGAGGGCGGGGTTCGTCATCACGTTGGCCAGGACGCTGTACAAAAGGGGCGGCAGCCGCCTGAAGATCAGCCCGATGGCCGCGCCCTCAAGGAGTATCGTCAGTGTCAGATTTTTCAACAGGAGGAGTGGAAGCGCCAAGCCGTTCCGCCTCCTTCCGGGCGGCGGAGCGGGAGAGCTTTTTGATGAGCTTCACCGCCAGCACCACCAGGCCCACAATGATGAAAAAGATCAGGGCGGGGACGCCGAAGGCGAAGAGCATGGCGGGCACCGGGGCCACGTCCAGGGGGAGCAGGGAGAACATCACTTTTTCCCTCCCTTTTTCTTTGAAATGATCCAAACCGCCACAAGGATCAGGACGGCTGCCGCCAGAACGGCGAGCACCGCGACCACGTTGAGGGGCGCTCCGGAGAGGGGTTCCGGATCGGGGGCGATGTCAAGGGGCAATGGGTTGATCATGGTTGTTTTCCTCCTTTTGTAAATTCGCTGGTTTGGCGCTGACAGCCGCCGCGGCCAGCAGGGACAGGGCCGTCAGGGCCGCCGCGTGATAGGGGCGCATGGGCGCGGAGACAGGCACGAAATAGGCGAAGGCCGTACCCGTCACCAGCGCCAGCTTGGAAAGGCCGAAGGCGAAGCCGGGGGACTCCGGCAACGCCCCCGCCAGGACGCACTGGACGATGGGCACGGAGACGTTCATCAGCAGTACCGCCGGCAGCGACAGGGCGGGCCAGACCCCGCAGAGGGCGAAAAGCGCGGCGGAGAGGGGCAGGGAGAGGAGCAGGGCCGGTTTGGCGCCGATCCTGTCCGCAATGGCCCCGCCGGAGAGCTTGCCCAGGAAGATCATCACCGGACAGGCCAAGGCCAGCACCCCCGTAAGGCCGGGGACCTCCGGGGCCACGGCGGAGGCGAAGGCGTGGAAGGCCACGGCCAGGCACAGGATGGCGGCGGCCCGCTCCAGGGGCAGGGGACGGACAAGGGCGGAAAGCTCCCGACAGCAGGGCTTGTCCACGCCGCCCCGAATAGACGGGGCCAGGAGCGCGGCGAGAGCCAAAAGCGCCGCCGCCAAAGCCAGGGGAAAGGCGAGGGCGGGGCGGCCCGTCCCCAGGACCGTGCCCAGGCTCACCCCCAACGCGCCGGCGCTGTTGAAAAGGCCGCTGGGGGCCATTTTGCCACCACAGGCCGTCAGGACAAAGGAGCCGGCGCCCACATGGAACGCCGCGTTGCCCAGGGCGGCGGCGACCATGCCCAGGACGGGGAGAAGCGCCCCGGCGGAGACGGCGCCCAGATAGGATACGGCCAGCCCCAGGGCCGTCACGCCTGCGCCCAGGGCGGCAAAGCCCACGCGGGGGAGCTTTTTGGCGTCCAGAAAGGCCCCCAGGGGGCACTGGAGGCCAAAGGCGATGAGATTATAGGTGAGGAACAGCGCCGCCAGGGCGGTTTTGTCCTCCACGGCGGGGGAGACCGACCCGAAGAGCGCGGTGAAGCAGGCAAAGTCCACCGTTAAGTGCGCGAGGGTGAGAGCGAAAAGTTTTTTCACGGTTTTCCGCCGCCTTTCTTGATTATTTCATTATAAACTGGTACAATGTGGTTGTCAAGTTCTCTCAAAGGAGGCATTCTTATGGACGAAAAGATCGAAAGGCTTCAGGGGATGATCGACGAATCACGGCGGATCGTCTTTTTCGGCGGCGCGGGGGTGTCCACCGAGAGCGGCATCCCGGATTTCCGCAGTGTGGACGGCCTGTACAACCAGAAATACAAATACCCGCCGGAGGAGATTTTGAGCCGCTCCTTCTTTGACAGGTATCCCGACGAGTTCTACCGGTTCTACCGGGACAAGCTTATCGTCCGGGGCGCGAAGCCCAACGCCGCCCACCTGTATCTGGCGGAGCTGGAGCGGCGGGGCAAGCTCCGGTGCGTCATCACCCAGAACATCGACGGGCTCCACCAGGCCGCCGGCAGCCGGAACGTGCTGGAGCTTCACGGTACGCTGCTCCAAAATTACTGCGTCAAATGCGGCAGGCGCTTCGACGCCGCTTACGTCCAGAACGCCGCCGGCACGCCCCGATGCGACAAATGCGGCGGCATCGTCCGGCCCGACATCGTTCTCTACGAGGAGGGGCTGGACGGGGAGGTGCTGTCCCGCGCGGTGACGGAGCTGTCCCGCGCCGATATGCTGATCATCGGCGGCACGTCCCTGGCGGTCTACCCGGCGGCGGGGCTGGTCCACTACTTCCGGGGGGAGCACCTGGTCCTTATCAACAAGTCCCCCACGCCCATGGACTCTCTGGCGGAGCTGGTGATCCCGGAGAAGATTGGCCAGGTGTTTTCCCGGCTTCATTGAAACCGGCGGACGCCCTCGATATGGAGGAACCGCGCCCTGGCAAAGACGTAGGAGCTGAGGGGTCTGTCCAGAGCGTCGTAGGTGTGGGCGCAGACCAGAAGCTCCGGCGACATGGCCACGAGGACGGGGGAGTGGTAGAAACGCCCGTCCGAGCCGCCCAGCTGCACGATATCCCCCGGCGCAGCGGCGCTTTTGGGCACCACCGCGGCCCGCGGGCCGGGGCCGGAATTGCCGGTGAGAAAATCGAATAAGTATTCCACCCCCGTCCAGGAGGCTGTGCGGTCATTGGCCGAGTTGTAGTACCAGCCTGTGACGGGGGTGAAGTTCATCACGCCCGCCCCGGCAAAGAGGCACTGGGAGGCGAAATTGGTGCAGTCGCCGCCAATTTCCTCAAAATCGTAGTACAGGGGATTGCGGGAAAGGGCCCAGCGCCGCGCGTAGGCAACGGCGGCGGCCCGGTCATAGGGTGTGTCGATCAGCATGGCTCCTCCTGCCTCCGCGCCTCTATGGATATAGACGCAAAATGAGCGCGGATATTACGGGGTTAAGCCATTTTATGCGGGGGGAAAGGGGGGCGACACCCTGGCGGGGGTATAAGGGGGCCGCCCTTATAGGGCGGAGGGGGATTTTATTGCCCTGCCAGGGCGGGGGGATGTCCGCCGAGCGGCGGAGAAGTTTTTCGCCTTATAGGCGAAAGGGAGATTTACTTTCTCCTCTTTTGTGTTGACAAAAGAAGAGAAAGTAACAAAGAGGAGAAAAACAACCAGAGGGGGGATTTCGATTTCCCCCCTCTGGACACCCCCTTGAAACGACCAGAGGGGGGCTTGCGAGCCCCCCATCTGGATTCCCCCAGGGGAGCGCCCGCGGAAAAGATGTTGCGGAAATTGAATACTGCCGCGCACGATGGGAAAATTCGACAGTGCGGCGTGTGAGCCGAGCGGGTCTGGCCCCTACAGGAAAATAGGAGCAGAAAAATAGGAGCAGATTTTCAAATTACCACACGATAAGCAATCACCAGCGCGGACCGAAAGAGGAACGATGGTTTTGATTATAGAGCGGTGAGCGGCCAAGCGGGTTAGACGCTGAGACAATTCGGGGACGTACCGCGCGGATATGAATGGGACCATTGGTATCGACCACCTCCGCGGGAGCCGAACCGCCGTAAAAACGCTTGGGCCTGGTTCACCACCAGGCCCAAAACGAAATCTTTTCTCTTTTTGCTAAGCTTTTTCTCTTTTCCATTTCGGGAAAAGAGAAAAAGCTGACCCCCGTCCGCCTGGAAGGCGGACATTCTTTTGTTTACCGCCTTTTGGTGTGTTTGCCGCGGAAGGAAAAGAGGCGCGGGCGGCAGGCCAGGAGCGCGGCGGCCAGAAAGACGGCGGCGCAGGCGAGGCTCACCTTCCAGCCAAAGGAAAAGGCGGCGTTGCGGTAGCGCAGGGTGACGGTGTGCTCGCCTTTTGTGAGGGGCAGGGCGATCATGCAGTCGCCCACCAGCACAGGCTCCGCGGCCTCGCCGTCCACGTAGGTCTGCCAGTTGCCGTCCCAGGGGACGGAGGTGTAGAGAAGCCCGTCCCGGTCACAGTCGATGACGCCCTCCACCAGGGTGGAGCCGAAGTCCGTCAGCTCCAGCGTGGAGGCGGACAGGACGGCGTAGGCCCTGTCGAAAAGCTCCTTATCCAGGACGGCGGCCCGAATGGTCATGGAGCCCTTCAGGTTGGCGGAGACGTTCTGCCGCACCTCGATGACGTCCCCCGGCTCCACCTGGCACACCGCCAGGATCTGGGGCAGGTAGTAGTACTCGGCGTACTGCTCCTCGCCGTTTTTGTAGACACGGAAGTTATAGCGCCCGGAGAGAAAGACGTGGACGCAGGCCAGGCCCGCCTTGTGGGCGGTGTAGCTGAAGGAGACGGTGCCGTTTTTCTTCCCGCCGGTGTAGGAGCAGTAGCGCCCGCCGGTCTGGGGGGCCAGGTCGATGCCCTCCGTGGCGGTGATCGAAAGATTGGCCGTGGGGATGGAGGACAGGAACGTCCCCTCCACCCCGGAGGCGGCGGTCATCAGCTTATTCTGGAAGGCGAAGGGGTCGCTCTCGCCGAAGAAGTTCAGCTCGCCCAGCTCCGGCTCCGCCAGGAAGCCCAGGGGGAGGTAGTAGTTGTTTTCAAGCAGAAGGGCGTCGCCGTTCTGAAACACGGGGGTAAAATAGCCGCCGGTGGGCTCGTGCCCGTCCCGCTCCAGCAGGTATTTCAGGTCGAGGAAGAGGTTGGCGGTGGGGGAGGTCTCCTCATAGCAGAAGCGGTTGTAGGTGTTCCTGGCCACGAAGCCCATGGCCCGCATATATTCCGTCACCCGCAGATTGGCGGAGCTTGAGTAGACGGAGATGCCGTCAAAGCCGTTGAGGGCGCTGTCGTTGTGGGTCTGGGAGTGGGTGACATCCGCCCGGTAGAAGAGGGTGTCCCGTTCCCGCTCCTTCATATCCGCCACCACCGCGGCTGTGGCGGCGCCGTCCTTGGGGAAGTCGGTGACGCCGTTGCCGGGGAACCAGCACCCGAAGCTCACCAGCTGGGCCACCAGCTCCAGCCCCAGGATCACCGACAGCAGGATCGTCACCGTCCGCTCCCCCAAAAACGGCTCCCGCGGCAGGGCGGGGGCGGGATCGGGAGCGGCGTCAGGCTCCACGGCGGCAACAACGGGAGGCTCGGCAGCTTCGATAGAGAGTTCCTCTGCCTCGACGGGAAGCTCAGCGGCTTCAACAGGAGCTTCGACGGAGGGGCCGGCGGTTGCGCCGGAAAGATCGGGGGCGGCACCGACATCTTCCCCGACGCCGTCCTCCTCCGGCGTCTCCGCCGGGGGACGTCTCCGCACCGCGCCCAGGAGCAGAGTGACGAAGTAAAGGAGGAAGAAGGCCAGATTGTAGGAGAGGAACACCGGCTCGGCCTGGTGATCGGAGCAGGCGAAAACGAGGGCGGTGAGGGCACCGGAGAGGATCAGCTGCCAGGGCTTGAAGCGGCTGCGCTCCAGGTAAGCGGTGTAGGCCATATAGAGCAGGACGAAGCTGAAAAGGAAGCTGAACCGGTAGGGGAGCATGTTGGTGAAGTGGAAGCCGTGCCAGATGTAGTCCAGTTGGCGGACGATGAAGCTGACGGTGAAAAAGAGGAGCAGGGTAAGACAGCACAGCTTGTCCCGAAGCCGCACCTCGCGGGAGGTGAGGAACAGGCAGGCCAGGAACACGGTGCCCACGCCGCAGTAGAGGTTGGGCAGGCCCTCCCGGAAGGTGGGCTCCAGGCCGCCGCCCAGGTTCCCGGCCACCTGACGCATGGCGTCCAAAAGGCCGCGCCAGGTGTTTTCGTCGGTGATGTTCAGCTGGAAGCCGTGGGGGAAGTTGTTGACGCTGGACTGGGTGTTTTGCAGGGCCGCCAGGGCGGGCAGCTCCAGAATGGCCGTCATGCCGATGGCCAGGACGGAGAAAAAGCCGATGCGGACAAAATCCCGAAGGAACCGGCCCAGGCCCCGCCAGCGGCAGATTTCCAGGCAGAAAAACAGGAGAAACACAAAGACGCAGGTGAAAAGGCCGATGTAATAGTTGAGGAAGACGGAGAGGAACAGCGTCACGGTGTAGAGGAAGAATTTTTTATCCCGCACAAGGGCGACGGTCCCCAGCGCCACTAAGGGCAGGAGGGCGAAGGTGTCCAGCCACATGATGTTCCAGTGATACCCCATCGCCCAGGCGCACAGGGCGTAGAGCCCGCCGAAGAGGGCCACGGACAGGTCGTCCCGGTGGAAGTGCTTTTTGAGGAAGATCGCGAAAAACAGGGAGGCGAAGCCCAGCTTGACAGGCATGATCAGGGTGTAGTAGTCCAGCAGGAACCGCTCCGGTATGATGACGCTCAGCAGATTGAGAGGCGAGGCCAGATAGTAGGCAATCAGCCCCAGGTAGTCCAGGCCCATGCCCACGCTCCAGGTGTAAATGAGCCCGCGCCCCTCCCGCAGGGCCTGACGGAAGGCCACAAAGAAGGGATAGTACTGGTAATACATGTCGGAGTAGAGCATGTTGTAGGGCCCGAAGGGGATGAACCGCCGGACCGCCATGACGATCAGCATCCCCGTAAGGGGCAGGAGAAAGGCGATGGCAAGATTGTTTGGTTTTTTCCGTTTCCGCTCCGGAAGCTTCATGGTGTCGCCCCTTTATCTGAAAATAGTATCCGAAAAAGCAGACCGAGTACCGGTAGTCACAAATATTTTACCACCGATGGAACCGGCGGTAAAGAGAATTTGTGTGAACAAACGGCAAAACCAGCGGTTTGCGCAGACACCTATATCATAAGACGATTTTCCCGGCGGGATATGACGCTTTTTCCTCCCGCGCCGGAAAATCACACCCGCCCCTTCCGCGCCGTATACTGTCGCAGGGAGGGATTCAATTTGCTTATCCATATCGTCAGGCGCGGCGATACGCTCTTTTCCATCGCCCGCCGCTACGGCGTCAGCGTGGCGCGGCTTCGCTCCGACAACGGCCTCACCGAGAACCAGACCCTGGTGGTGGGGCAGGCGCTGATCGTCACGCTCCCGGCCCGAACCTACACCGTGCGGGCGGGGGACACGCTCTATTCCATCGCGGGAAGGCTCGGCCTTACCGTCAACGAGCTGATACAGAATAACCCGGAGCTGGCCCTGGACAGCACCATCCGGCCCGGCCAGGTGCTGACCGTCAGCTTTCAGGGCGGGAAGCTTCGGGAAATCGTCACCAAGGGCTACGCCTACCCCACCATCCGGCGGGACATCCTGCGCCGCGTCCTGCCGTTTCTCACCTATCTGGCGGTGTTCTCCTACGGCTTTACCGAGTCCGGCACCCTGATCCCGGCAAACGACGCGGCCCTGATCTCCGCCGCCTATGAGTTCGATACCGCGCCCATCCTGGTCTTTTCCAGCCTTGACGAATCCGGCGGCTTTTCCACCGCCCGCGCGTCCCGGCTTTTCAACGATCCCCAGCTCCAGGAGACGGTGCTGAACAATCTCCTGGACACCATGCGCCAGAAGGGCTACGTGGGGGTGGATATGGACTTTGAGTACATCGCCCCGGAGGACGCGGAGGGCTATCAGGCGTTCCTGCGCCGGGCCACGGAGGTGATGCGCCCCGCGGGCTACACGGTCAGCGTGGACCTGGCCCCCAAGACCACCGCCGGACAGCAGGGGCTTCTTTACGAGGCCCACGACTACCCGGCCATCGGCGCCATCGTGGACAGGGTGCTGTTGATGACCTACGAGTGGGGCTACACCTACGGCCCGCCCATGGCGGTGGCCCCCATCAACCAGGTGCGGCAGGTGGTGCGCTACGCCGTCAGCGAGATCGCGCCCAATAAGATCCTCATGGGCGTGCCCAACTACGGCTACGACTGGACGCTTCCCTACGAGCAGGGCGTCTCCAGGGCGGAGAACATCGGGAACCAGGGCGCGGTGCTTCGGGCCGCCCGCTACGGGGCGGAGATCCAATTCGACGAGACGGCCCAGTCGCCGTTTTATGAGTATTACGCCGGCGGACGCCGCCACATCGTCTGGTTTGAGGACGTGCGCAGTATCCAAAGCAAGCTGGCCCTGGCCGATGAGTTCAATCTCCTTGGCGTGGGCTACTGGAACATCATGCGGGCCTTCAACGCCAATTGGGCCCTGCTTTCGGCGCGCTATTCCATACGCAAAGTGGTGTAGCCCCGCCGCCCCGCAATTTTAACACTTGCATTTTCCCGAAAAGGTGATAGCATACTGTCATACTGAATTCTGACAAGACAGAGAAAAAGGAACAAAGAGCTATGCCGGATATACACCAGCACAGGGGAAAGACCGTCATCACCGCCCTGGACCGGCTTCCCTACGGGAAAGAGGGCGCTCCCGGCGAGACGGGCCGGGTGGGCAGGGCCGTAACGCCGGAGGGGGTCACGAAGCGGGAGATTTACCGGGACGTGATCCTCATCGCCCTGCCCAGCCTTATTGAGCTTGTCCTGACGCAGCTGACCTCCATCGCCGATCAGATGATGGTGGGCAATCTGCCGGGGCAGGAGGGCATCGCCGCCCTCACCGCCGTGGGCCTGGCCTCCCAGCCGAAATTTTTGCTGATGACCATGGTCCAGGCCATGAACGTGGGCGCCACGGCGGTGATCGCCCGCTTCCGGGGCCAGCAGAAGCGGGAGCGGTGCAACGACGTTTTCAAGCACGCCATGCTGTTGAACCTGATCATGAGCGTCCTCTTTATGGCGGTGGGCCTTCTGACCTCCCGATGGCTTATCCGCTTCATGGGCGGCACGGGCATCTCCGAGGAGGCCCTGGGACTGGGCAAACAGTATCTGGATATCCAGCTCTACGGCTTTATCCCCCTGTGCATGACCATCACGGTGACGGCGGCGCTCCGGGGCATCGGGGACACCAAGACGCCCATGATCTACAACACCGTGGCCAACGTTATCAACCTGGGCTTCAACTACGTGATGATCTACGGCCACTTCGGGTGCCCCAAGCTGGGCGTGGCCGGCGCCTCCTGGGCTACCAACATCGGCCAGACGGTGGCGTTTGTCATTGCCATGTGGGTTGCCCTGGGGAAGAAGAAATACGTCTACATAGATTTTCGGGAGAAATTCGTCTTTAACCGGGGGCTTATGGGGGACGTGGTCAACATTGGCGTGCCGTCCATGGTAGAACAGCTGCTGATGCGCCTGGGACTGATTATCTACACCCGCCAGGTCACGGGCCTGGGGGACACGGTATACGCCACCCACAACGTCCTGATGTCCATCCAGTCCATGAGCTTCATGATGGGACAGGCCTTCGCCAACGCCGCCACCACGCTGATGGGCCAGTCCATCGGCAAGCGGCGGTACGATATGTCGGCGGTGTACATGCGGCGAACGCGGGACTTAGGGATCGGGACGTCCCTCCTTGTGGCGCTGGTACTGGTGACGCTGAACAGGCCCATCATCGCCATGTTCAAAAACGACCCCACAGTCATCAACATGGGTGCGCCGATCCTCTACTTACTGGCCGCCTCCCAGCCCCTGCAGGCCGACCAGTTCATCGTCTCCGGCGGCCTCAGAGGGGCGGGGGACACCCGCTTTACCGCCGTGGTCATGGCTGTCACCGTCCTGGGCCTCAGAAGCGGCCTGGCCATCCTCACCATCAATTACCTGCAATGGGGCCTCTGGGGCGCGTGGATCGCCCTGGTCATCGACCAGTGCTCCCGCACCTTCATCATGGCCCTCCGATACCGTTCGGGCCGCTGGAAGGAGATCAGCCGGAGCTTCAAGCATGCCCACGCCAACGAGGAGACGTAAGGCGACGGGAGCCGAGTCCGCGCCGGTTTTCGCCGGCTGATTTGTTTGCCGGTTGAACTGACCGGAAATCTGTGCTAAAATAGGCAATGACCGACGACAGATAAACCTCAACGAAAGGGGGCGGGGGCATGACGGCTGTTGTCACCGACGTCCGCTACCGCATGTCGCTGGCGCTGATCCGCGACCTGGGAGGCCGGGGCGTCAGAGTCGTGTGCTGTGAAAAGGAGGGGCAGGACAGGCCCGTGGGGGCATACTCCCGGTACTGCCAGAGCTTCCGCACCCTCCCCGCGGAGGGGTATTTGGACGCTCTTTTCGCCCTTTGCCGGGAGATTTTTGACGCCGAGAAGGAAAAACCGGCGCTCCTGCCTGTGGGCGCGGCCACGCTGGCGCTGTTGGCCGAGCCGGAAAACGCCCGTAGGTTTCGGGCCGTCTGCGGCCTGCTGATCCCGGAAAAAGCCGCCCTGGACACTTTAAACGACAAGGAGGCCGTGGCCAGGCTGGGCCGAGAGCTGGGCATCCCCGTGCCGGAGGAATTTACACCGGACACGGCCTCCTTTCCCTGCGTGGTGAAGCCCCGGTGCGGGGAGAAATTCGGCCTTTCCGCCGCGCAGCGGTATCAGATCTGCCGAAATCGGGGGGAGCTGGAGGCGGTCTCCGCCCGGTTTGCCGCCCTGACGGGGGAGGAGCCTGTCATCCAGCGGTATCTCACCGGCGGCGGCATGGGGTGCAGTGTCATCGCGGAAAAGGGCGCGGCGCGGCGTATCCTCTGCCACCGGCGCGTCCGGGAGTACCCGGTCAGCGGCGGCCCCTCCAGCTGCGCCCAGGCCCTGCGGGATAAGAGGCTGGAGGCGTATACGTTGACGCTCATGGAAAAGACCGGCTTTTCCGGCCCCTGCATGGTGGAGTATAAGCTGGACGGGGACGGGACGCCGTATCTTTTGGAGGTCAACCCCCGCGTCTGGGGCACCTATCCCCTGACCCGCGCCGCCGGGGCGGGCTTTTCCCAGGAGTGGTTTCGTCTGGCCTGGAACAGCGGCAATCCGGACAGGGCCCTCCCGCCGGAGGACGCGGCGGTGAAGGAGGGCAAAAAAATGGCCTTTGCCGCCTCCGATCTGGCTGCGGCGGCGGGGTACTGGAAAACGGGCCAAAAACGCCGCGCCCTGGGCGCGCTGGGCGATCTTCTGAATCCCGCCGCCGCCGACGGCGTGTGGGAGTGGCGGGACATGAGGCCCGCCGTCAGCTATTATCAGTCGCTTTTGAAGCGGGGAGGGAAGTAGATGGAGGTCAAGGTCGATTTTCACGTCCACTCCGCCGCCTCCCTGGACGGGCGCTCGGAGCTGGACCAGCTGGCGAGAGCCGCGAAAAAGCGGGGCCTGGACGCCATCGCCATTTGCGACCACAACCGGTTCACCCTGACCGATCCGGAGACGCGGGAGGGCGTTCTGCTCCTGCCGGGGTGCGAGGTGTCCACGGCCTCCGGCCACGTGCTGGCCCTTTTTTGCCGGGAGCCTTTTGAGCTTCCGCCGGAGCTTCCGCCCCTTTCCGAGGCGGCGCGGCTTATCCACAGCCGCGGCGGCTTTGCGGTCCTGGCCCACCCCTTCACCAGGGCCGGTATGGACCGAGAGGGGGAGGAGAAATTTTTGGACGGCGCGGAGTGCGCCAACGCCAGGGCGTATTTCCATAACCCGGAGGCCAACGGGATGGCCGCGGCGTTCGCCGCCCGCCATGAGCTGACCGCCACCGGCGGGAGCGACGCCCACCATGCCGGAGAGGTGGGGAACTGCTATACCGGCGTGGAGTGCGAAGAGCTGACGCCGGAGGCCCTGGAGGCCGCCGTTCGGGCGGGCAGGTGCCGGCCCGTATTCGTGAAAAACACCTCCCGCGCCCGCAAGGGCCTGTCCCAGTTCAGGGCGGCCCGACGGCGGGGCGGGATCAAAAATCTCTGCGTGGGAGCGGCGTATACCGTCTACTGCGCGGGCAGGGATATTTTACACATATGAGGAGAGAGAATCATGTCCGTCGTAACAAAATGTATCGGCGCCGCCAAGAAGGTCAAGCACCGCTTTGAGGCGCAAATCAAGGCCAACACCCCCGTCTACGTCTCGCCGGTGCGGCGGATCGAGCGGGTGAAAACAGATGAGCGCGTTGTCGCTATGACCTTTGACGACGGCCCCAGCCGGATGCTCCCGAATCCCCAGGGAGAGCACAAAAAGGGCCTGACCATGGACCTGGTGGACACACTGGAGAGGTACGGCGCCAAGGGCACCTTCGACGTGGTGGGCTCCACCGCCGGAAATTACCCCGACGAGCCGGGGAAGCCCGGTTCCGCCTCCTGGGGCGGCAAAAAATACGACCACTACCCAGATATCGGCCACGACGGCGAGGGCGGGGCCCAGGTCTGCCGGGAGGAGATCGACAGGCTCATCAGCGGGGGACATGAGATCACCAGCCACACCTACGCCCACGTGCTCTACGGCTGGAAGCCCCTGGTCTATGGCCGGAGACACTATCTGGGGGATATCGAAAAGGCGGCGGCGGACCTTGAAAAGCTCCACACCCTTCTGAAGGAGCGCCACGGGTACACCATCCGCCTGTCCCGCCCGCCCCATTACGTGGACAGGATCGCGCCGGGCCTCTCCAGCTACGACGCCCTGGCCCTGATGGGCTACCAGTACATGGCCGCCAGCTTTGACGGCGCGGGCTGGCTGCCCCTTTCAAGCTACGAGGCCGAGGTGGAGGCCACCTGGAGGCCCCTTGAAAAGGCCCTTTCGGAGGACCCGAACAGCCTTTGCGGGCAGATCATCTTCCAGAAGGACGGCTTCAACATGGCCCGCCGCACGCCTATCGCCGACGGGCTGGAAAAGCAGCTGAAGCTTTTGACGGAGGCCGGTTACCGGGTGGCGACGGTGTCGGAGCTGATGGAGCTCTCCCCTTTTGCAGATTTGGGACAGGGCGACGGCGCCTTTGAGGCGGCGAAAAAGCTTGTCCAAAACGGGTATTGCCCGGCCTACCGGGACAACACCGTCCGCCCGGAGGCGGCCATGACCCTGGGCGAGCTGTGCGAGACCGTGTTCGGCTGGGAGGCGGCGAAGATGAGGGTGGAGCGCATCCTCCAAAAATCCGGCCCCTGGCCCTCCGGCCTGGAGGCCGCCCACCCCTACGGCGCGGCGGTGGAGCTGGCCATGGAGCGGGGGTGCGTCCCCAGAGCGGGGAAATTCGACCCCAACGCCCCGGTGACAGGGGAGGCGCTGGCCGCCTTCTGCAAGGCGCTTTACGGGAAAACGCCGGAAGTCCCTGAAAAGCTCAACAGAGGGGCCGTTCTGACGCTCCTGGCGGAGAGTATTTAACGAAAAACACGTGCGGAGCTGACGCCCCGCACGTGCTTTATGTTCGCTCAGACTTCGCGCTCAGACTTCGTATGACCAGAGGTTCCTGATCTCGTCCTTTATGTCGTCATAGGCCCAGACCTTGCAGTTGGAGGGGCGGTAAGGGTCCAGGACGGTAAAGCCCTCCCGGACAGCGCCGGTGAGGACGATGTAGTGGCCCGTCTCGGTAAAGTGTCCCGGCCCCATGATGCAGATGATGGGACGGCCCGCCTCCAGCTCGGCCCGCATGGTGGCCTCCCAGAGGATCAGCTCTTTGGCTTTCAATCCCAATTTTTCCGCGCCCTCGGAGAATAGAAGCCAGGCGGTCCCGTTGCCCGCCACGCAGTAGCCCTCGTTAACGGCGAAATCCGCCAGGTACGCCGGCGTCAACGTCCCGTCGCCGGTGAGGCCCATGGCCACCATGCTGAGGGCCGTAGGCCCGCAGCCGGTCCAGCCGATGAGGCCGGAGCCGTACCGGCAGTAGCCCCAGCGGGCGTCCCATTGGGTGAGGTAGGGGATCTGGCCCTGGGTGAGCTCGCCTGTGAGGTCCAGGGTCAGGTCGTAGTCCGTGATGCCCTTGTAGCCGTCAAGGTATTCCTTTGCCTCCGGGTTTTTCTCGCTGATCTCGATAAAGGCCTCCCGGATGTCTTCGTCGCCGATGTCCGCGAAGGCGCGGCTGCGATTCCAAAGCCGCTTCACCCCGTCGAGACCCCCCAGGGCGCTCACCGTTGCCCAGAGCAGGATGAGGACAGCCGCCAGGATCAGTAGACCGGTCCAACGCTTGCTTTTTGTTTTCATATCCTGATTTCCTTTGCGATTTATACAAGTTTCAGGCGTATTTCCGCCTTGAAAAGGTCGCCGTCGATGCTGATGTCAAATTTGCCGCCCATAAGCTCGGTCAGGGATCGGGCGATGGAGAGGCCCAGGCCGCTCCCCTCGGTGTGGCGGCTGGCGTCGCCCCGGACAAAGCGCTCCATCAGCTCGTCGGAGGAGACGTTCAGCCTGTCGCGGGAGATGTTCTTCACCGAGATCACGGCCTCCCCGTCCAGACGCCGCACGTCGATGTAGACCCGCGTACCGGACTGGGCGTATTTTACCGTGTTGTTGAAAAGGTTGTCAAGCACCCGCCACAGGTGCCGCCCGTCGGCTAAAATGGTGATGGGCTTCTCCGGCAGGGAGACGATAGGCTCTAACTTTCCCTGGGCGAACCGGTCCGCATATTCCGCCACCGCCTGGTTGATCAGCTCTCCGGCGCTGGTGGGCGCCAGCTCCGTGGGCAGACTGCCTGTGCTGGCCTTGCTGGCCTCCACCAGGTCCACGGTGAGCCGCCGGAGCTTCTCCGACTGGCGCTTCAAAACGTCCAGATACTGGGCCTCCTCCTCGTCCGTATGCTCCTTTTGCAGGAGGTCCACGTAGTTGACGATGCTTGTCAGAGGCGTTTTGATGTCGTGGCTGACGTTGGTGATGAGTTCGGTTTTCAGCCGCTCGGAGCGCATCCGCTGGTCTACCGCCACGCTCATGCCCTCGCCGATGGAGTTGAGGTCCTCGCCCATGAGCCGGAAGTCGAAGTACATCTTCTCCGTGTCCACCTTATGATCCAGCTCTCCGGCGGCCAGCTTCTTGCCGCCCTCCCGGAGACGGCGGAACTGGTTGGCGGCGAACACCACGACCACAAAGGCGGAAAACCACAGGATGGGAAACATTATAAGCGACAGCATTACCTCACTGCCAAAAAGTACCAAGACCGCGAAAAGATTGGCGAAGAAAAACCCGATGACCACCAGCGCCGCCCGCCACTCAAGGCGCAGGGCCCGGAAAAGCCGCAGAAGGAACCGGCACACCGCCCGCAGACACCGCCACAGGAGCCGCAGGCATATATAGATGAGGGTGCCGCGCCACCACCCGCCGGCCTTGACCCGGGCGGCGAAGGTGTAGAGGCCCGCCAGCAGCACCAGCAGCGCCCCTGTCGCCAACAGGCACATTAGCAGCGCCCCGATCACCAGTTCGTCGTGGCCCCAGGCCTGGCCTGTCTCCTCAAAGGCGTAACTGAGCAGCACCAGGGCGAGGAACTGGACGGCCAGGACGATTTCCAGGGGGATGCGGTCAAAAAAGCTCAGGGTGATCCCTTCCACCCCGGCCCGCTTGCCGGCGGCGGACATGAGGAAGATAAAGAGGAGAATAAAGAGAATGATCCCCACGACGGTAAGGAATATGGCGGTGTAACGGCTGGAGAAGACAAAATCGTATGCCCAGCCGTATTGAGGATTGAGTAACTCATTGTAACGGTATTGGCTGATGACGTTGCTCTCCAGCAGGACCTGTATGGCCTCATTATAGCCAGAAACGGAACGCAAGGAGGAATTGTAGAAAAAACAGCCGTAGGCCGTGATGATCACAATGCCGAAGAGCGTAGTTAGCAGGGCGCAAGCCACAAAGAGGATCACCGCCGCCACCTTGGCGGGGAAGGAGTAGGTAAGCTTTTTCAGGCTCATTTGCTCTCCCCCTCGATCTTATAGCCCTGTCCCCAGACCACCTTGATGTACCGAGGCTCCGAGGGCGTGATCTCGATCTTCTCCCGCAGATGCCGGATATGTACCGCGATGGAGCTTTCGGCGGAAAGGGCGTAGCCGCCGGAGACGTGGGCGTAAATGGCCCCGGAGGAGAAGACCTTGCCGGGGTTCTGCATCAAAAGGCGCAGAATGGCGAACTCCGTGGGCGTGAGGCTCACCGGTTCCCCGTCCACGGTGACGGTCTTGCCCGCGTCATCCAGGTCGATGCCGCCGATGACGTAGTGGTCGGGCTTGCGCTCCATGCCGCCCAGCAGGGTGTAGCGGCGCAGCTGGCTTTTTACCCGCGCCAGGACCTCCACAGGGTTGAAGGGCTTGGTGATGTAGTCGTCCGCCCCCACGTTCAGCCCCAGCACCTTGTCCGTGTCCTCGCTCTTGGCGGTCAGCAGGATGATGGGGATGTTGTACTCCTCCCGCAGCTTTGAGGTGGCGGCGATGCCGTCCAGCTCCGGCATCATGATATCCATCAGGATCAGGTGGATGTCGTTTTGGGCCACCGTCTCCAGGGCCTCCCTGCCTGTGTAGGCCTCAAAGAGGCTGTAGTCCTGACCGGAGAGATATATTTTCAGCGCCGCCACGATGTCCCTGTCATCGTCGCAGATGAGGATGTTGTACATAACGCACCGCCTTTTTTCAAACTGCCCCCATTATACCCCCTCTTGACTTAACAATAAAGGGGTTATTTTTTTAAGAAAAGATAAACATTCGGCATCTTTTCCTTTTTTCGCCCCTTTTTTGATAGTCTAAAAGGGAGGGGTTTCCCCCTCCCTTCTTTAAAGACGCGCTTTCAGGAGATGTGCCTTGTCACCAGAACAAGGCGCGCGGCTCCTTTTTCGGCTTTTGACCATTCGTCCTGTAAGCTTTTGTCTGTCTTTCGCCGTTCGGACACCGGTCTGATTGAAAGCCTTCGCGCGTCTGAGTGTAGTATGTGCGTCAAAAGGCTCCGTAAACATGGCAAAATATGATCTTTACGGGCAAATGAGCGGCAAAACCCAAATAATGCCTTGCCAAGGTACAAAATATATGGTATAATAAACTGCTAAATGTGTGTATCAACACAACATATTGTCATTACAGGTGATATAATGAAAAAAGGCGTTAAGCAGGAGTACGGAAACGAAAGCATCAGCCAGCTCAAGGGCGCGGACCGGGTGCGCAAGCGCCCCGGCGTCATCTTTGGCTCCGACGGGCTGGAGGGGTGCGAGCACTCGGTTTTTGAGATCCTCTCCAACTCCATCGACGAGGCCAGGGAGGGCCACGGCAATCAGATCATCCTGACCAGCTTCTCCGACGGCTCCATTGAGGTGGAGGATTTTGGCCGCGGCTGTCCCGTGGACTGGAACAGCGTGGAGGAGCGCTACAACTGGGAGCTGGTCTTCTGCGAGCTTTACGCCGGCGGCAAATATAAAAACGACAACGGCGGGGACTATGAGTATTCCCTGGGCCTCAACGGCCTGGGCACCTGCGCCACCCAGTACAGCTCCGAATATATGGACGTCACCGTCTGGCGGGACGGGAAGAAGTATTCCCTCCATTTTGAAAAGGGCGAGAACATCGGGGGCCTTTCCAGCGAGCCCTACAACGGACGCCGCACAGGCTCCTGCATGAAGTGGCGGCCTGACCGGGAGGTGTTCACGGACACCAACATCCCCAGGGAGTATTTTGAGGACGTGCTGAAGAAGCAGTCCGTGGTGAACCCCGGCGTAAAATTCGTTTTCCGCTTCCAGACGGGCAGTAAATTCGAGGAGCGGGAGTACCTCTACGAGCACGGCATCCTGGATTACGTCACCGAGCTGGCGGGGGAAAATCCCCTGACGGCGCCCTACTTCATCGAGGGGGAGAGAAAAGGCCGGGACCGGGAGGACAAGCCGGAGTATAAGGTGAAGCTCTCCGCGGCCTTCTGCTTCTCCAATACGGTGAACGTCATCGAGTATTACCACAACTCCAGCTGGCTGGAGCACGGCGGCGCGCCGGACAAGGCGGCCAAAAGCGCCTTCGTCTCCGCGGTGGACGCCTATCTGCGGCAGAGCGGGAAATATCAGAAAAATGAGACGAAGATCGGCTTTCAGGACATCGCCGACTGCCTCATTTTGGTCACCAACTGCTTCTCCACTCAGACCAGCTATGAGAACCAGACGAAAAAAGCCATCACCAATAAATTCATCCAGACGGCCATGACGGAGTTTTTCCGCTCCCAGCTGGAGATATACTTCATCGAGCACAAGGCCGAGGCGGACCGGATATGCGATCAGATATTGGTGAACAAGCGCAGCCGTGAGCAGGCGGAGAAGGCGCGGGTCACCATCAAAAAGAAGCTCTCCGGCAGCATCGACATCGCCAACCGGGTCCAGAAATTCGTCCCCTGCCGCTCCCACGACGCCACAAAGACGGAGCTTTACATCGTGGAGGGCGATTCGGCCCTGGGCAGTGTGAAGCTGAGCCGGGACGCGGAGTTTCAGGGGGTCATGCCCGTGCGCGGCAAGATCCTCAACTGCCTGAAGGCCGACTACGCCAGGATCTTCAAATCCGATATCATCACCGACCTTGTGAAGGTCCTGGGCTGCGGCGTCTCCGTGCCCGTGAAGATCAAAAGCGACCTCAGTGCCTTTGACCTGGACTCCCTGCGGTGGAGCAAGGTCATCATCTGCACCGATGCCGACTACGACGGCTATCAGATCAGGACGCTGATCCTGACCATGATCTACCGGCTCATGCCGGCCCTCATTGAGGAGGGGCGGGTCTTTATCGCCGAGTCGCCGCTTTACGAGATCAATTCCGGCGACAAGACATGGTTTGCCTACACCGAGAAGGAGAAGGCGGACATCCTCGCAAAGCTGGAGGGGAAGAAATTCACCGTGGCCCGCAGTAAGGGACTTGGCGAGAACGACCCGGACATGATGTGGATGACCACCATGAACCCGGAGACACGCCGCCTGGTGAAGGTCCTGCCCTCTGACGCGGAGGAGACGGCAAGAGTTTTCGATATGCTCCTGGGCGACAATATCCAGGCCCGCAAGGACCACATCGCCTCGGACGGATATAAATATCTGGACCTGGCGGATATATCTTGACTGGCTTGAAAGGCCGCGAAGCGGCCTGAGACTGTCGGAAAAACCCTGACGGGCTTTTCCCGACAAGGGGAACGTGCGGGTAATTTTCTATGAATTTTGCGAAATTCAGAGAAAACCACCCTGCCGTTTTGCTCCGCGCACGGCCCGCGGGGCCGCACACTCCGCAAAACAAAAGGGATTTTTTTCGACGCACATGCCGCCGGAAAAAATAACGAATTTGAGTTTTTTGACAAGCTGAAAGAAGGGGGAGGCGTCCATGTCCATTTTTGATATCCTTGGCCCCGTGATGGTGGGGCCGTCCAGCTCCCACACCGCCGGAGCGGTGCGGATGGGGCAGATCACCCGCCGCCTGGTGGGCGGCGAGCCGGTCAGGGCAAAGATTCTGCTGGCCGGCTCCTTCGCCTCCACCGGCGCGGGCCACGGCACCCCCAGGGCATTGGTGGCGGGCCTCATGGGCTTCATGCCAGATGACGAGCGCATCCCCCACAGCTTCGAGATCGCCGCGGAGCGCGGGCTTTCCTACGAGTTCGGTACCGTCCTGCTTCGGGACGCGCACCCCAATTCCGCCCTGCTCACCGTGGAGAATGAGCGGGGCGAACGGGTGGAGGTGGGGGCCTCCTCCCCCGGCGGCGGGCGTATCCTGGTGTTTTCGCTGGACGGCCTGCCCACCGCCTTTTCCGGCGAGGTGCCCACGCTGATCGTCCGGTGCGAGGACCGGCCCGGCCACGTCAGCCGCATCACCGGCGTGGTGGCCGCCCAGGGCATCAATATGTCCAAGCTGCGGGTGGAACGGGCCGAGCGCGGCGGCACCGCCATCATGGTCATCGAGTGCGACCAGCGCATCCCCTACAAGGTGAAGATGGCCATATCCGCCATCGAGGGCGTCAGCAAGGTGACCAGGCTCAATCCGGGGGAGGAGTCAAAATGAACGATTACACATCCGTATCCCAGCTGCTGGCCCTCTCGGAGACCGTGGGCCTGCCCCTTTGGAAGACCGTGCAGGTCACCGACTGCGCCGAACAGGGCATGTCCGAGGCGGATTCCTGGGCCAGAATGGCGGACATGTTCTCCGTCATGAAAAGCGCCGACGCCGCCTATGACCGCCGCCAGCGGTCCCTCTCCGGCCTCTCAGGCGGAGACGGGGGAAAGATGGAGGACTATCTGGTCTCCGGGAGAGCCGTCTCCGGCCCGCTGGTGGGCCGGATGATCGCCGCGGCGCTGAAAATGGGGGAGTGCAACGCCTGCATGAAGCGCATCGTGGCCGCCCCCACGGCGGGAGCCTGCGGCGTCCTGCCCGCGGTACTGCTCCCCTGCGGGGAGGTCCTGGGCCTGCCCGATGAAAAGCTCATCGAGGCCCTATATGTGGCCGCCGGCTTTGGCCGGATCATCGCCCGGAAGGCCAGCATCTCCGGCGCCCAGTCCGGCTGTCAGGCGGAGATCGGCTCCGCCTCCGCCATGGCCGCCGCCGCGGTGGTCCATCTGCGGGACGGCACGGGGCGGGAGATGGCCAACGCCGCCGCCCTGGCGCTGAAATCCCTCCTGGGCCTGGTCTGCGACCCAGTAGGGGGCCTTGTGGAGGTCCCCTGCATCAAGCGCAACGTCATCGGCGCCGTCAACGCCCTCACCGCCGCCGAAATGGCCCTGGCCGGTATCGAATCCCGCATCCCCGCCGACGAGGTGATCGAGGCCATGGGGGAGATCGGGGATATGATGCCCTCCTCCCTGCGCGAGACCGCCCAGGCGGGCCTCGCCGCCACGCAGACGGGGAGAAGATGGGGGAAGGAATGAATGAGAACGAGAGAAAGTATCATGAGAGAAAAAACCCAAGGCTTAAGAATTACGACTATGGGACGCCAGGGTATTATTTTGTTACAATAAATACACAGAAGAGAAATACTGATATTTTAAGTCATATTATCCTTGCCCCGCCATCCCAAAACGCTCATCTCCAAAATAACGCCGTACGGGCCGCCGCCCACGGCGGCCCACTTGCACCGGCCCTTGGAGACGCATCGATTGAGCCGCCGATTGTCATCTTGACCCCCATTGGTGAAATGGTGAGGAAATATATCGAAAATATAAATTTTGTGTATGAAAATGCCCGGATAGATATGTATACAATTATGCCGGATCACGTTCATATTATCATTCAAATTACCGAGCCCAGCAGTAGTGGGCCGCCGTGGGCGGCGGCCCGTACGGCTGATTTGGTAAAGATGATGGATTCTTTCAAGGCTTTAACGACCAAAAATGCAGGTTTTGCTCTTTGGCATCGAGGATACTATGAGCATATTATCCGAAATGAAGAGGACCTGTATAATACCAGAAATTATATTATTTGCAATGCCTCAAAGCACTATATGAAATATTGCAAAGGACTCGATACCCATGCCTAAAAAACCCACTCAAAACGACAACGCGAAAAAGAACAATCCCAACGTCCTGGGCCTCCACGCGGCGGTGCTGGATCAGGAGATCACCGACACCCTTGAGGTCAACTACATGCCCTACGCCATGTCGGTCATCGTCTCCCGCGCCATCCCGGAGATCGACGGCTTCAAGCCGGCCCACCGGAAGCTCCTATACACCATGTACAAGATGGGCCTGCTCACCGGCGGGCGGACCAAGTCCGCCAACATCGTGGGCCAGACCATGCGCCTCAACCCCCACGGCGACGCCGCCATTTACGAGACCATGGTCCGCCTGTCCCGCGGGTATCAGGCGCTGCTGACCCCCTTTGTGGACTCCAAGGGCAACTTCGGGAAGGTCTACTCCAGGGATATGTCCTACGCCGCCTCCCGTTACACCGAGGCCAAGCTTGCGCCCATCTGCGCGGAGCTTTTCCGGGACATCGACTCCGACACCGTGGACTTTGTGGACAACTACGACTCCACCATGAAAGAGCCGGCGCTGCTGCCCACCACCTTCCCCAATGTGCTGGTCTCCGCCAACACCGGCATCGCCGTGGGGATGGCCTCCAACATCTGCTCCTTCAACCTGGAGGAGGTCTGCCGGACGGAGATAGAGTACCTGAGCGACCCGAACTGCGACCTGATGCTCACCCTCCGCGCGCCGGATTTCCCCACGGGCGGCGAGGTGATCTACGAGCCCCAGGCCCTGCGGGAGGTCTATGAGACGGGGCGGGGGAGCGTGAAGCTGCGCGCCCGCTGGCGGTACGACAAAAAGGAAAACCTCATCGAGATTTTCGAGATTCCCTACACCACCACCGCCGAGGCCATCATGGACAAGGTGGAGGACCTGGTCAAGACCGGCAAGCTGCGGGAGATTTCCGACATGCGCGACGAGACGGACCTCTCCGGCCTGAAGCTCACCGTGGATTTGAAGCGCGGGGTGGACCCGGAGAAGCTGATTGCCAAGCTCTTCAAGACCACGCCCCTGCAGGACGCTTTCGCCTGCAACTTCAATATCCTCATCGCCGGCACCCCCAAGGTCATGGGTATCCGGGAGATACTGTCCGAGTGGACGGCCTGGCGCGTGGAATCGGTGCGCCGACGGGTGTTCGCTGACCTGACCAAGAAAAAAGACCGCCTTCATCTTTTGAAGGGCCTGGGAAAGATTCTCCTGGACATCGACAAGGCCATCAGGATCATCCGCGAGACCGAGGAGGAGCGGGAGGTGGTGCCGAATCTGATGATCGGTTTCGGCATCGACGAGATACAGGCCGAATTTGTGGCCGAGATCAAGCTCCGCAACATCAACAAGGAGTACATTTTAAAGCGCCTGGAGGACATCGAGAAGCTGGAGGCCGAGATCGCCGACCTGGAGGATGTTCTGAGCAACAAGCGCCGCATCAAGACCATCATCAAGCGGGAGCTGGAGGACGTCATCAAAAAATACGGCGAGCCCCGCCGGACCCAGATCGTCTACCCCCATGAGATCGCCGACGTGGAGGAGGAGCCGGAGGCGGACGATTATCCCGTCACCGTGTTCTTCTCAAAGGGCGGGTATCTCAAGAAGATCACCCCCCAGTCCCTGCGGATGTCCGGCGAGCAGAAATACAAGGAGGGCGACAGCCTCCTGTGCTCCTTCGAGGCCAACAACTCCTCGGAGCTGCTGGTCTTTACCGACAGGTGCCAGTGCTACAAGACCCGCCTTTCCGACATCCCCGACACCAAGGCGTCCGCCCTGGGCGCCTATCTGCCCACCCAGCTGAAGATGGACGACGGGGAAAACGCCCTGTACATCTGCGACCCCGGCGACTACTCCGCCTCCCTGCTGTTGATGTTTGAAAACGGCAAGGCCGCCAGGGTGGAGTTGTCCGGCTTCGAGACAAAGACCAACCGCAAAAAGCTTACCTCCGCCTACTCCGACAAGAGCCCCCTGGTGGGCTTCCTGCCCGTCTTTGAGGACTTCGAGGCGGCGGCCTATACCTCCGACGACAGGTGCGTCGTCTTCTCCACGGCGCTCCTGACGCCCAAGCCCACTCGCAATACCCAGGGCGTGTTGGTGGTATCCCTGAAGAAGAACAGAACGGCCACCCGCCTCTGCCCCCTGTCCGATACCTCCGTCAAAAACGTCTCTCGCTACCGCGTCCGCTCTCTCCCCGCCGCCGGGGCGGTCCTGCGGGACGAGGACCGGGAGGAACAGCAGCTTTCCCTGCTGGAGGGCGTTGAAAATGCGTAAGGCCGCCGCTGTACTGACGCTTATGGCCCTCCTGCTGGCCCTGCCCGGCTGCGGCTCCCTCTTAGGCGGCGAATACGCCTCCTCGCGGGAGCATGTGGGCGTACAGGGCGACGGCTCCGGGGAAGTGGAGCTGGCCTTCGAGGCCGACGATTACGACGAGATATGCCGCTCGGTGGAAGAGCTGGTGTCCGCCGGCGCGTCGCGGGGCGTCATACGGGTGGCCAGCTACCCCGGCAACCTGGAGGCGGACCTGGCGGAGGCGTGCCTTGCCGCCTCCAACGACACCGCCCTTGGCGCTTACTGCGTCTACTTCATCAATTACAGCATCACCCGCCTGGTGTCCTTCTATGAGGTCAGCGTCTCCGTGATCTACCGGCACACGCCGGAGGAGGCCGCCGGCATCCCCGTCTGCGCCGATGAGGCCGCGCTGGAGGAGCTGATGCGCGACGCCCTGACACGCCGCGCCGAGAGCGTCACCGTGAAGCTCACCGGCGAGGACGGGGGAGAGGATACGGCGGAGGATACGGTGGAGGCCGCCGTGGAAAACGCCTATTACGCCCACCCCGGCGACATTCTCTACATCCCCACCTATACCGTCGCGGCCTACCCCGAAACCGGGGAGGAGCGCATCCTGGAGATCGTCTTTACGTACCCCTACGACACCCCCACTGTGGAGCAGAGGCGCGCCTCCCTGACGAGCCGCGCCAGGGAGATCGCCGCCGCCATCCCCGCCGGCACCAACCAGGAGCGCCTGATGGCCCTGGCGGAGTTCTTCAGCCAAAACGTGGAGTACGACGGCACTGTGGATACCTCTGACGCCCAGGCCCGCCGGTACAGCGCCATGACCGCCTACGGGGCGCTGGACCAGGGCAGGGCCGCCGGGGAGGGCTACGCCATGGGCCTCAAGGTGCTGTGCGACCTTCTGGACATCGAGTGCTATGTCATACGCGGGCGCTTTTACAACCGCGATCACGCCTGGAACCTGGTGCGGCTGGACAACGGCCAGCTCTACCATGTGGACATGACCGCCTTCGATCCCCAGGCCGCGCCGCTGAAAAATGACAGCCAGCAGTACTCCGCCGGTTACTGGTGGGACGCCACCCTCTACCCCTGGTGCTCCGGCCCCTCCCTCTACGGTCCGGAGTTCGACCCGCCGGCGGATAACCCCGGCCCCCTGTCGCCCCCCGCCGGATGGTAAAAAATTTTCTGGATTACCCCTTGACAAACAAAACCGGAGCGGCTATAATAAACACCGTTCCGCGCGGCCTTAGCTCATCTGGTAGAGCGCCACCTTGCCAAGGTGGAGGTAGCGAGTTCGAGCCTCGTAGGCCGCTCCAGTTAAAAAAATTCCCTGTCCTTGCGGACAGGGAATTTTTTTAACTGGAGCGAGATTAAACATGGAGGGGAACCCTGACGGTTCCCCTCCATACCTCCCCTCCTTCCGAACATACGGTTCCCCTCCATACCTCCCCTCCTTCCGAACATACGGTTCCCCTCCATACCTCCCCTCCTTCCGAACATACGGTTCCCCTCCATACCTCCCTTCCTTCCGAAAATACGGTTTCCTTTCCAATATAACGCACCCGCGCGTGGGGTGAAAATGTCTCCCTGCACAATTCCCCGACGGGAAATCGCGGGTAAAAACGTCATAATATTGCTTGACAGCGGGGAGAAAATAAGGTAATATTTTAAAAGTCCGTTACTTTAATTACACAAAACGGTAAAGAAATAAATTTCGGAAGGAAGAGTTAATTAAAATGAAAAAGCTTTCCAAGCTGCTGACCGTCGTTCTGGCGCTCAGCCTGATCCTGGCGCTTGCCGCCTGCGGCGAGACCGACAAGGACAAGACCTTCACAGTGGGCATCTGCCAGCTGGCCCCCCATCCGGCCCTTGACCTGGCCACCCAAGGCTTCAAGGACGCCCTCACCGAGGCTATGGGCGACAAGGTGAAGTTTGAC
Source organism: uncultured Oscillospiraceae bacterium (assembly GCA_947626845.1). Lineage (GTDB taxonomy): Bacteria > Bacillota > Clostridia > Oscillospirales > Oscillospiraceae > RUG626. Next base: position 35,040 of record CANQTW010000012.1, read on the forward strand.
GAACAGAACGCCGGCGGCGAGCCCGCCAACTGCACCACCATCGTGGACGGCTTTATCTCCGAGAAGGTGGACCTGATCCTGGCCAACGCCACCGCCTCCCTCACCGCCGCCGCCGCGGCCACCGACACCATCCCCATCCTGGGCACCGCCATCACCAACTACGGCGTGGCGCTGAACCTTGACACCACCGAGGACAAGGTCCTGGGCGGCAACATCTCCGGCACCTCCGACCTGGCCCCCCTGGATCAGCAGGCGGCCGTGCTCCATGAGCTGTTCCCCGATGCCAAGAACGTCGGCCTCCTTTACTGCTCCGCCGAGGCCAACTCCATCTACCAGGTGGAGACCATCAAGGGCTATCTGGAGGGCATGGGCTACACCTGCACCGCTTACGCCTTCACCGACGTGAACGATCTGCCCTCCGTGACCCAGACCGCCTGTGATGCCTCCGACGTGCTGTACATCCCCACGGACAACACCGCCGCCGACAACACCGAGACCATCGCCAACGTCGTCCTTCCCGCCAAGGTGCCCGTTGTGGCCGGCGAGGAGAGTATCTGCAAGGGCTGCGGCGTGGCCACCCTGTCCATCAGCTACTATGAGCTGGGCCAGATCACCGGACAAATGGCCGCCGACATCCTGAACGGTAAGACCAAGATTTCCGAGTCCGCCATCGCCTTTGACACCACTGTGGACAAGATGTATAACGCCGCCAACTGCGAGGCCCTGGGCATCACCGTACCAGAGGGATACAAGGCCATCGCTGAGTAAGACTACTTGACCGAAAAGAGCGGGAAAGGAGATACCATTCCCGCTTTTTTCGTTTTTTTCGTTCATTAGAAAACCGGGAGGACGAATCATGAACATGATCCAGTCGTTTTTAAACTCGCTCCCCAACGCCTTTGGGCAGGGACTGATATGGGGCGTCATGGCCATCGGCGTGTATATCACCTATAAGATCCTGGACATCGCCGATCTTACGGTGGACGGCTCCCTGACCACGGGGGGCGCTGTGTGCGCCGTCCTGATCACCCTGGGGTGGGACCCCTGGCTGGCGCTGTTGATGGCGGTCATCGCCGGCCTGCTGGCCGGCCTCATCACCGGCCTTCTCCACACCGCCTGCGGAATACCGGCCATTCTGGCGGGCATACTGACACAGTTGGCGCTCTACTCCCTGAACCTGCGCATCATGGCCATCGGCGATACCGCGCCCACCAAGGCCTCCCTGGCGCTGAGTCCCGACAGGAACACACTGCTGGTGTCCTCTCGGTTTGTGAGAAGCCTGGGACTAAACAACCCGCTTCTCCTGCTGGTCATCGTCGTGGCGGCGGTCATCGCCCTGCTCTACTGGTTCTTTGGCACGGAGCTGGGCTCCTCCCTGCGCGCCACCGGCTCCAACGCCAATATGGCCCGCGCCCAGGGCATCAACACCGACAAGGCCAAGGTGCTGGGCCTGGTGGTATCCAACGGCCTGGTGGCCCTGTCCGGCGCTCTGCTGGCCCAGTATTCCGGCAGCAACACCATCGACATGGGCCGCGGCGCCATCGTCATCGGCCTGGCCGCCGTCATCATCGGAGAAGTGCTTTTCAAGAAGGTGTTCCGCAACTTCGCCCTGAAACTGCTCTCCGCCGTGCTCGGCGCCATCATCTACTACATGGTCATAACGCTGGTGCTCCGGCTGGGACTTGAGTCCACGGACCTGAAGCTCCTGACCGCCGCCGTGGTGGCCGTGTTCCTGGCCATACCGTATTTCAAAAAGAAATATTTCACCAAAAAGGCAAAGAAAGGGGGCCAGACCCATGCTTGACGTCATAGGCGTCCGCAAGACCTTCAACGCGGGCACCGTCAACGAGAAGGCGGCCCTGCGGGGCGTGGACCTGCGGCTGGATGACGGGGACTTCGTCACCGTCATCGGCGGCAACGGCGCGGGCAAAAGTACACTGCTCAACGCCATCGCCGGCGTCTGGCCCGTGGACGAGGGCACCATCTCCATCGGCGGCGTGGACGTGACGCACCTTGCCGAGCATAAGCGCGCCAAATACATCGGCAGGGTCTTCCAGGACCCCATGATGGGCACCGCCGCGTCCATGCAGATCGAGGAAAATCTGGCCCTGGCGGCCCGCCGCGGCCAGCACCGCACTCTGAAGCGCGGCATCACCGCCAAGGAGCGGGACGAGTATAAGGAGCTGCTGAAGATTTTGGACCTGGGGCTGGAGGACCGCCTGACTACCAAGGTGGGCCTTCTCTCCGGCGGCCAGCGCCAGGCGCTGACCCTGCTGATGGCCACCCTCCGGCGTCCGGACCTGCTGCTTCTGGACGAGCACACCGCCGCCCTGGACCCCAAGACCGCCGCCAAAGTGCTGGAGGCCACCGAGCGCGTGGTGAAAAAGGACAACCTGACCACCCTGATGATCACCCACAACATGCGCGACGCCATCGACCACGGCAACCGCCTCATCATGATGTTCGAGGGCAAGATCGTCCTGGACATCTCCGGCGAGGACAAGAAGCACCTGACCGTGGAGGACCTGCTGGCCAAATTCGGCCAGACCACCGGCTCCACCGAAGCCGATGACAAGCTGCTGTTAGGGTAAAAACAATACAAATACAGCCCTCCGTAGACCGGAGGGAAGGGGATCATAAGGGGGAACCGTCAGGGTTCCCCCTCATATAAAGATGTTTCCCATTATCCGCTCCAAAAAAAAAGACGCCCATTAGGCGTCTTTTTTTTGGAGCGGATAATGGGAATCGAACCCACCTCTACGGCTTGGGAAGCCGTCGTTCTACCGATGAACTATATCCGCGTCGCGTATTACTATATCACACCTCTCAAAAAATTTCAAGAGGAATATTTGGAACTTGACTACATATTCTCTTGTATCGCAAAAAGGAGGGACGCGCTATGCGGAGAGTAATACTGTCGGGGTTCCTGGCCGCCGTGATCCTGCTGACCGGCACGGCCTGGAGCGCCTCGGCCCAGGGGAACGATCTTGAGACGTCTATGGAGTCCGAGCCGGAGGAGGAGCTGCCGGCGGGGTTTTTTGAGGAGGGCGTTATCCCCACCACCGCCGAGGGGCTGGACGTACCCGCCCCCTCGGCCATCCTGATGGAGAAGGAGACGGGTACGGTGCTGTGGGAGAAAAACGCCGACGAGCGCCTGCGCCCCGCCTCCGTCACCAAGGTCATGACCATCCTGCTCATCGTTGAGGCGGTGGATTCCGGCGCCCTGAGCCTGGATGACACCATCACCTGCTCGGCCTACGCCGCCGGTATGGGCGGGAGCCAGGTCTTTCTTGAGGAGGGGGAGCAGATGCCCCTGCGGGAGATGCTCAAATGCATCGTCGTCTCCTCGGCCAACGACTGCGCCGTGGCGGTGGCGGAGCATATGGCCGGGTCCGAGCAGGCCTTTGCCGCCCGTATGAACGAGCGCGCCGCCGAGCTTGGCATGGTGAACACCCACTTCACCAACTGCACCGGCCTCATGGACGATCCGGAGCATCTGACAACCGCCCGCGACATCGCCCTTATGAGCCGTGAACTTATAAAACACGACTGGATAAAGGACTACACCACCGTCTGGATGGACACCATCCGCGACGGGACCTTCGGTCTTTCCAATACCAACAAGCTAATTCGCTTCTACCAGGGCGCCACGGGCCTGAAAACAGGCTACACCTCCTCCGCCGGACACTGTCTCTCGGCCACCGCCATGCGCGACGGGGTGGAGTACATCGCCGTGGTGCTCCACTGCGCCTCCTCCGCCGACAGGTTCGAGAGCGCCAAGACGCTCCTGAGCTACGCCTTCGGGGCCTATACCCTGGCCGATCCCCGGCCTGCCGAGGTTCTGCCGCCCATCCCCGTGACCCTGGGCAAGACCGGCTTCGTCCAGCCGGTGATTTCGGAGACCGCCGGCCTCCTGGTGAAAAAGACCGACGCCTCCGCCCTGGAGGTGAAGGTGGAGATGGACGAGACCCTCCAGGCCCCCGTGGAGGCCGGCCAGGAGGTGGGCGTCATGACCGTCACCCTGCGCGGCGAGATCCTGTCCGAGACCCCCATCGTCGCCGCCGACAGCGTCGCGCGCCTGACCTGGTGGGACGTGGCCAGGTCCATGCTGAAGCTCCTCTTCTTCGGGGAAAAATGATCCGCCAAAAACGGGCCGGCTTCCACGCCGGCCCGTTCGAGACTGTCGAAAAAGCCCTGAGGGGCTTTTTCCGACAAAGGGAACGTGCGGGCATTTTTTCTGAATTTAGCGAAATTCAGAAAAAATTGCCCTGCCGTCACGCTGCGCGCACCGCAAAGCGGCACACTTGCGTGACAAAAGGGATTTTTTCCGACGCGCATGTCGCCGGAAAAAATATCGAATTTGAGTTTTTTGACAAGCTGAAACGGGCCGGCTTCCAAGCCGGCCCGTTCGTCATAACGTCATCTTCAAAAATTTTTGTTCACAAAAATTTAATTATTTTTATACTTGACAAAGCAATATTCTTGTGCTATAATTGCTTCGTAAATGGATCAGACCCCAAAGCCGCCGTCCACGCCGATGACCTGGCCGGTGATAAAACCGGCCCTGTCGGAGCAGAGGAACCGCACCGTCTCCGCCACGTCCTCCGGCGTTCCCAGGCGGCATAGGGGGGTGTCATCGGCAAGGCCGTCCAGGGTGGCCCTGTCCAGATGGGCGTTCATGTCCGTGCCGATGACGCCGGGGCACACGCAGTTGACTGTGATGCCGCTGGGGCCCAGCTCCTTGGCCAGGGCGCGGCTGAGGCCGATGAGCGCCGCCTTGCTGGCGGAGTAGGCCGCCTCGCAGCTGGCCCCGTGGACGCCCCAGACGGAGGAGATCACCACGATCCGCCCGTATTTTTCATGGATCATGTGGGGCAGGGCGGCCTGGATCAGGTTGTACGCCCCGTCCACGTTGACGGCGAAGAGGCGCCGCCACTCCTCCGGGGTGGTGTCGGTGAAGAGCTTCTGCAGGGCGATCCCGGCGTTGCAGACGAGGGCGTCCACGCCGCCGGCCTGTTGGAGCATCCGCGCCGCCGCCGCCCGGTCGGATACGTCCGCCCCGATGGCCGTGCCGTGTAAGGAGCGGGCCAGCGCCTCGGCTTCCTCACGGCTTTGATGGTAGTTTACCACCACGTCAAAGCCTCCGGCGGCCAGCGCCCTGGCGCAGGCCGCGCCAATGCCGCGGGAGGCTCCGGAAATCAGCGCTTTTCTCATACGCCGCCTCACATAAGGCCGGCCCAACGCAGGGCCAGCAGCACCGCCACGCCGGGGATGCCAAAGACGCCGGTGACCACCGCGTTTTGCCAGTTCATAGCCAGTTCTATGCCGAACTGCGCCCCGTAGGTGTTCAGCACCCACAGCGCCGCGAAGCCGATGCCGGTGTTGATGAGCAGCTTCAAGATCCACCGGATGGGCTTTGTAAACAGAAAGACCGCCAGAAGCGCCAGCACAAAGATGGCCACGGCGGCCATCTTCGGGTCAAGGCCGGTGAGCTCGCCCACCTCTTCCAAAAGCTCTCCGGCGGCCTCTCCCACAAGTGTCAGGTCCATAACGTACCCCCTCGCTAAATCTTGCCCTATTATATACGATAGCCCGAAAAAAGGCAAATATTTTATTGGGGGAACGGGGCAGACAGGAGAATTTTCATTGACAGACGGCCCGAAAAGGTATACCTTTTCAGAAGAAAGGGGCGATGGCCGTGACATATTCAGAGGCGCTGGACTTTATCCACTCCCGCCGCCACGGGGGGCCGGACCTGGCGCACATGAGGACGGTGCTGGACAGGCTGGGCGCGCCCGACAGGCGCGTGCCCTTCGTCCACGTGGCCGGCACCAACGGCAAGGGCTCCGTCTGCGCTTTTATCGCCTCCGTTTTGGAGAAAAGCGGCTGTAAAACGGGCCTGTTCACCTCCCCCTTTGTCCGGCGCTTCAACGAGCGGATACGGGTGGACGGCATGGACATCCCGGATGAGGAGCTGGCCGCGGTGACGGCGGAGGTTCGGGCCGCCCTGGGCGAATTTGAGGAGCGGACGGCGGAGTTCGAGCTGGTGACGCTCATCGGCCTCACCTATTTCGCGCGGAAAAACTGCGATGTCGCTGTTTTGGAGGTGGGCATGGGAGGCGTCCACGACGCCACCAACGTCATCGAAAAGAGCGAGGTCTCCGTCTTTACCTCCATCGGCCTGGATCACACCCAATACCTGGGGAATACCGTGGAGGAGATCGCCGCGGTGAAGGCGGGCATCCTGAAGCCCCACGGCGTCTGCGCGGCCTTCGCCGACCCCGGCGGCGTCCTGTCGGCCCGGTGCAGGGAGCTGGGCGTTCCCTTTACAAAAACAGACCTTGCCTCTCTGCGCGTCCTTACCCGCGCGCCGGAGGGCATCACCTTTGATTTCGACGGCCTGCGGGGGCTGAAAATACGTTTGTCCGGCGCCTACCAGCCCGCCAACGCCGCCCTGGCGATCACGGCGCTGAGACTTTTAAGAGACCGTGGATGGAGTGTGCCGGACGCCGCTGTACGGGCGGGGCTGGAGGCGGTATACTGGCCGGGGCGGTTCGAGCCTCTGCGCCGGGACCCCTGGTTCATCCTGGACGGCGGACACAATCCCCCAGCGGTGGAGGCCACGGTCAGGAGCCTGACGGAGCTGTGGCCGGGGAGAAAATTCACCTTCGTCCTGGGCGTTATGGCGGACAAGGACGTGGCGGGCATCCTGGAGCGGCTCATGCCCGCGGCGGAGCGGTTTTACTGCGTTGCTCCCCCCGCCCCGCGGGCGCTTCCGGCGGAAAAGCTGGCGGAGATGATCGCGGAGCGCGGCGGGCAGGCCGCGCCCATGCCCTCCGTCACCGCCGCTGTACAAAAGGCCCTGGGGGAGGCGGCCCCGGAGGGGATCGTCTGCGCGTTGGGGTCCCTCTACATCCTGGAGGAGGCGCGCGGGGCCTCGGCGTCCCTGGCCTTTTAGTCAAAAGCGCCCACAAGCGGGGCCGAATGGGACGAAAAAACGGTAGATAAACGGCTTGCATTGTGGCTTTTTTTCATATATAATAACGTGTGTTGTTTTTCCGACGGTGGGAGGACGGGCTGTGGTGGCCGTACTGTCATCACCGGCGCGTTCCCGATTCTTGAGAAAGAGGAAAGGGATCAAAAAATGAGCAAATATATCTTTGTCACAGGCGGCGTGGTCTCCGGCCTTGGAAAGGGCATCACCGCGGCCTCCCTGGGGCGTCTTTTAAAGGCCCGCGGCCTGAAGGTGGCCGCCCAGAAGCTGGACCCCTACATCAACGTGGACCCCGGCACCATGAGCCCCTATCAGCACGGGGAGGTCTATGTCACCGAGGACGGGGCGGAGACCGATCTGGACCTGGGCCACTATGAGCGGTTCATCGACGAGGACCTGAATAAATTCTCCAATCTGACCACCGGCAAGGTCTACGCCAGCGTCATAGGCCGGGAGCGCCGGGGCGAGTATCTGGGCCACACCGTCCAGGTCATCCCCCACATCACCGACGCCATCAAGGAGTTCATCTACTCCGTGGGCAAGAAGACGAACGCCGACGTGGTCATCACCGAGATCGGCGGCACCGTGGGCGACATCGAGTCCCAGCCCTTCTTAGAGGCCATCCGCCAGGTGGGCTTGGAGGTGGGATACGAGAACCGCCTCTACATCCATGTGACGCTGGTGCCCTATCTGAAGGCCAGCGGCGAGCACAAGTCCAAGCCCACCCAGCACTCCGTCAAGGAGCTGCAGGGCCTTGGCATCAACCCGGATATCATCGTCCTCCGGTGCGACGAGCATATCGAGGACGAGGGGATCTTCCGGAAGATCGCCCATTTCTGCAACGTGAAGCCCGACTGCGTCATCGAGAACGTGACCCTGCCGGTGCTGTATGAGGCCCCGCTGATGCTGGAGGAGGAGCGCTTCTCCGACGTGGTCTGCCGGGAGCTGAAGCTGGAGACCCCCGCGCCGGACCTTCGGGAGTGGCGGGAGATGGTGGAGCGCATCAAGAACCTCCACAAGACCGTCACCATCGGCCTTGTGGGCAAGTATGTCCAGCTCCACGACGCCTATCTCTCCGTATCCGAGGCCCTGCGCCACGCGGGCTTTGCCCTGGGGGCGAAGGTGGACATCGAGTGGATCGACTCGGAGACCCTCACGGAGGAAAACTATACAGAGCTTCTCGGCAAGCTGGACGGCATCATCGTCCCCGGCGGCTTCGGGAGTCGGGGCATTGAGGGCATGATCCTGGCCGCCCGCTATGCCAGGGAGACAAAAACGCCCTATTTTGGCATCTGCCTGGGGATGCAGATCATGTGCGTCGAGTTCGCCCGAAACGTCCTGGGCTGGCAGGACGCCAACTCCAGGGAGTTTGACGAGGGCAGCGGCCATAAGGTCATCGATTTCATGCCCGGCCAGCATGAGGACATCGACAAGGGCGGCACCCTGCGCCTGGGCGCCTGGCCCTGCCATATCCGCATGAATACCACCATGGAGCGGTGCTATAAGACCCAGCGGATCACGGAGCGCCACCGTCACCGCTACGAGTTCAACAACGAGTATTACATGGATTACGAATCCGGCGGCATGAGCTTTTCCGGCATGAGTCCGGACGGCAGGCTGGTGGAGACCGTGGAGTATGCGGGCCACGATTTTTATGTGGGCGTCCAGTATCACCCGGAGTTCAAGAGCCGCCCCAACAAGGCCCACCCGCTGTTTTTGGGGTTCGTGGAGGCCTCTTTGAATAAGCGGCAGTGACAGCCGCGGGGGCCGGACACCTGTGACGCCCCCGTGAGGGGGAGCCGGAAAGGAATGAAGTGATCGTATGTGCGGTATAGTTGGTTTTACCGGTTCGCGTCAGGCCGCGCCCGTTCTGATCGACGGGCTCCGGAGGCTTGAATACAGAGGCTATGACTCCGCCGGGGTGGCCGTTTCCGACGGAGCGGCCATCAATGTGGCGAAGGTCAAGGGGTATGTGAAGAATCTCTCCGAAATGACCCACGACGGGGCGGATATCAAGGGGGAGATTGGCGTGGGCCACACCCGTTGGGCCACCCACGGCGCTCCCAACGACGTGAACGCCCACCCGCATCTGTCCTCCGACGGGCGGTTCGCCGTGGTACACAACGGCATCATCGAAAATTACGCCCTTCTGCGCCAGGAGCTGACGAAAAAGGGCTATACCTTCGCCTCCGACACCGACACCGAGGTGGTGGCGCACCTTTTGGAGCTCTACTATGACGGCGACGCCAAAAAGGCCGTCATGAAGGCGGCGGCGCGGCTGGAGGGCTCCTATTCCCTGGGCGTCATCTGCGCCGACGGACGGCTTTTCGCCGTTCGGGAGCAGAGCCCGCTGATCCTGGGGCTGGGCGTGGGGGAGAATTATTTCGCCTCCGACGTGGCGGCTCTGGTGCCCCACACCAAAAACGTCATCTATCTGGACGACGGGGAGTTCGCGGAGCTGACGCCGGACGCCATCACCGTCTACGACGTGCGGGGCCGTGCCGTGGAGAAGCCCGTCTCCAAGGTGGCCTGGGACGTGGAGGCCGCCGAGAAGGGCGGCTATGAGCATTTCATGCTCAAGGAGATCATGGAGCAGCCCGCCTGCTTCAAGGCCACCGTGGAGCCGCGGGTCAAGGACGGGCGCATCGAGTTTGAAAACTTCGACCTGTCCGATGAGGAGCTGCGCAAGATAAATCGGGTCATCATCACCGCCTGCGGCTCGGCGGGGTACGCCGGACAGGTGGGCCGGTACATCCTGGAGGAGCTTTGCCGCATCCCCGTGGCCGTGGAGCTGGCCAGCGAGCTTCGCTACCGCAACCCCATCATCGACGAACATACCCTGCTGATCGTGATCTCCCAGTCCGGCGAGACGGCGGATACCATCGCCGCCCTGCGGGAGTGCAAGGCCCGCGGCGCGAAGGTGCTGGCCATCGTCAACGTGGTGGGGAGCACCATCGCCAAGCTTGCCGACCACGTGATCTATACCTGGGCGGGACCGGAGATCGCCGTGGCCACCACCAAGGGCTACACCACCCAGGTGGCCGTTCTGGATATGCTGGCCATCTGGCTGGCGGACCGGCTGGGCCTGATGGAAAAGGCCCGGTATGACGCTCTTGTGGAGGCCCTGCACGAGATGCCCGGCCAGATCCAGCGGGCCATCGACCTGAACCGCAATATCCACAAGCTGGCCAAGAAGCTTTGCAAATATAACGACATCTACTTCATCGGCAGGAACCTGGACTACGCCGTCTGCATGGAGGGCGCGTTGAAGCTGAAGGAGATCAGCTACATTTTCGCCGAGGCCTACGCCGCCGGAGAGCTGAAGCACGGCACCATCGCCCTTGTGGAGCAGGGGAGTCTGGTGGTGGCCCTGGCCTGCCACCAGCCGCTGCTTGACAAGACCATGTCCAACATCGAGGAGGTCAAGGCCCGCGGCGCGGAGGTGCTGGCCGTGGCCCTGGAGGGCGACAGGAAGATACTGTCCAAGGCCGACGACGTGATCTTTGTCCCCCGCACGGAGCCTGTCTTTAATCCCATCGCCCAGATCGTCCCCCTGCAGCTCTTCGCCTACTATGTGGCCAAGGAGCGCGGGTGCGATATCGACAAGCCCAAGAATTTGGCCAAATCAGTCACGGTAGAGTAAGGATTCTCCCGAAAGGAACGTTGTACCTATGAAAGACCGCTACGAGAACCCCCTGTGCAGCCGCTACGCCTCCGAGAGGATGCAGTACATCTTCTCGCCGGACTTTAAATTCTCCACCTGGCGCAGGCTGTGGATCGCCCTGGCCGAGAGCGAAAAGGAGCTGGGCCTGCCCATCACCCAGGAGCAGATCGACGAGATGCGCGCCCATGTCACCGACATCGATTACGATCTGGCGGACCGGTATGAGCACAAGCTCCGCCATGACGTGATGGCCCATGTCCACACCTACGGCGACGCCTGCCCCAAGGCCAAGCCCATCATCCACCTGGGGGCCACCAGCTGCTATGTGGGGGATAACACGGACATCATTCAGATGCGCGACGGCCTTTTGCAAATAAAGAAGCTGCTGGTCAACGCCATCGCGGCCCTTTCGGACTTCGCCAGGGCCCACAAGGACGTGCCCACCCTGGCCTACACCCACTTCCAGGCCGCCCAGCCCACCACCGTGGGCAAGCGGGCGACCCTGTGGACCCAGGACCTGTGCATGGACCTGGAGCGGCTGGATTTTGAGCTTTCACAGCTGAAGCTTCTGGGCTGTAAGGGCACCACCGGCACCGGCGCCAGCTTCTTGGAGCTTTTTCACGGCGACCACGGGAAGGTCAAGGCGCTGGAGGGGAAGATCGCGGAGAAGATGGGCTTTTCGGCCTGTATGCCCGTCTCCGGCCAGACCTACTCCCGCAAGGTGGACGCCTATGTGCTGAACGTCCTTGCGGACATCGCCGTGAGCTGTGCCAAGATGGCCACGGATATACGGCTCCTGGCCCATATGAAGGAGTTTGACGAGCCCTTTGAGACCAACCAGATCGGCTCCTCCGCCATGGCCTACAAGCGCAACCCCATGCGGTGCGAGCGGGTGGTCAGTTTAGCCCGGTACATCATCAACGACGCCAAGAACGCCTCGGACACCGCCGCCGCCCAGTGGCTGGAGCGGACCCTGGACGACAGCGCCAACAGGCGCATCTCCATCCCGGAGGCCTTTTTGGGGGTGGACGCCATTCTGACCCTGGTGATAAACGTCATCAAGAACGGGAAAATCTATCCCAAGGTCATGGAAAAGCACCTCCAGGAGGAGCTTCCCTTTATGGCCAGCGAGAACATCCTGATGGACGCCGTAGAGCGGGGCGGGGACAGGCAGGAGCTCCACGAGCACATCCGCCAGTTCTCCCAGATCGCCGCGGCCAGGGTGAAGTTGGAGGGCGGGGACAACAACCTGCTGGAGCTTTTGCTGAAGGACGAGAAATTCGGCCTGACGGAGGAGAGCCTCAAGGACGTTCTGGATATCCGCAAATTCGTAGGCCGCGCGCCGGAGCAGACAGAGGAGTTTTTGGCCTCCGTCGCGGCGCCCATACTGGAAGAAAACGCCGCGCTGCTGGGACTGGACGCCCAGGTGCGGGTATAAGGAGATAAGATCATGCTTACTGCTGTTGTAGGTATCAACTGGGGAGACGAGGGGAAGGGCCGGATGGTGGACCTTCTCAGCTCCCGCTATGACATCGTCATCCGCTATCAGGGCGGCAACAACGCCGGCCACACGGTCATCAACGAGAAGGGTAAGTTCATCCTGAACCTGCTGCCCTCCGGCATCCTGCGGGACGAGACGGTGAACGTGATGGGTCCCGGCATGGTCATCGACTTAGAGCATCTGACAGGCGAGATGGCGCGGCTTCGGGAGAAGGGCATCGCCATCACCCCGGAGCATCTGGTGATCTCCGACCGGGCCACGGTCTGTATGCCCTACCACAAGATGATGGATATCATCGAGGAGGAGCGTCTGGGCGGCAAGGCCTACGGCTCCACCCGACGGGGCATCGCGCCGGTGTACGCCGATAAATACATGAAAAAGACCGTCCGCATGGGGGACCTTTTCCATCCGGAGACTCTGAAGGCCCATGTGCGGGACCTCTGCCAGTGGAAGAACCTGACCGTGGCCGGGGGCTACAAGCATGAGCCCATCGATCCGCAGGAGATGTACGCCTGGCTTGAGCAGTACGGCTTCCCCCTGCGGGAGTACGTGAAGGACACCACCCGGTATCTCACCGACGCGGTGAACGCCGGCAAGTCCGTGATGTTCGAGGCCCAGCTGGGCGCTTTGCGGGACATCGATTTCGGCATCTACCCCTATACAAGCTCCTCCAGCACCATCGCCGCCTACGCCCCCATCGGCGCGGGCATCCCGGCCAAGCGCCTGGACAACATCGTGGGCATCATGAAGGCCTACTCCAGCTGCGTGGGCGCCGGCCCCTTCACCTGCGAGATGTTCGGCGCTGAGGCCGAGGCGTTGCGTGAGGCCGGCGGCGAGTACGGCGCGGCCACGGGCCGGCCCAGAAGGGTGGGCGGCTTCGACGTGGTGGCCTCCCGGTACGGCTGTCTTGTCCAGGGGGCCACGGAGATCGCCCTGACGAAGCTGGATGTGCTCAGCTACCTTGACCGTATCCCCGTGGTCACCCACTACGACGTGAACGGGAAGATCGTAGATGACTTCCCCACCGGGGACGAGCTGGAGGCGGCCAAGCCCGTCATCGAGTACCTGCCCGGCTGGAAACGCGATATCTCCGCCTGCCGCTCCTTTGAGGAGCTGCCCCGCGAGGCACAGGACTACGTCAACTTCATCGCCGAATCCACCGGCACCCACATCAAGTACGTCTCCGTAGGCGCGGGACGGGACGAGTATTTTGAGATGTGAGGGACAAGCGCCCCGCCAACGGGCCGCCCAAGGCGGCCTGCCCACCACTGACGAAACAGAAAGAATAAATATCCTGGAGGTATTACACATGGAAAAGCGCGAACAGCTCTATGAGGGCAAGGCCAAGAAGGTCTTCGCCACCGATGACCCCAACCTTGTCATCGTAAGCTACAAGGACGACGCCACCGCCTTTGACGGCCTGAAGAAGGGCACCATCGCGGGCAAGGGCTCCATCAACAACCGCATGACCAACTTCCTCATGAAGAAGCTGGAGGCCGCCGGCGTGCCCACCCATCTGGTGGAGGAGCTTTCTGACCGAGACACCTTGGTGAAGAAGGTCAGCATCGTGCCCCTGGAGGTCATCATCCGCAACGTATCCGCCGGGTCCTTCTCCAAGAAGTACGGCGTGCCTGAGGGCATCGTCTTTGACGCGCCCACCATCGAGTTCAGCTATAAAAACGACGACCTCCACGATCCGCTTCTCAACGCCTACCACGCCGTTGCCCTGAAGCTGGCCACCTGGGAGGAGATCGAGCTTATCAAGAAGTACGCCTTCGCCGTCAACGACTTCCTCAAGGCCGAGATGCTCGCCTGCGGCGTGACCTTAGTGGACTTTAAGCTGGAGTTCGGCAAGACCGCGGACGGCCAGATCGTGCTGGCCGACGAGATCAGCCCCGACACCTGCCGCTTCTGGGACGTGAAAACGGGCGAGAAGCTGGACAAGGATAGGTTTAGAAGAGACCTTGGCAACGTGGAGGGCGCTTACCATGAGATGATGAAGCGCCTTGGGCTGGCGTGAAAGCCCTGACGGGCTTTCAATGCCAAAAGGAGAACGTGCGGATTTTTCTCAAGGCGCATGTCCTTGAGAAAAATATTGAAAAAACTCTTTTAACGCGCCACTCAAAACTGAATGATCGGGTTTTGCAATGGGGCAGAAGGGATCATATTTTATGGATATTTTTGACCATATCCATGAGGAGTGCGGCGTATTTGGGATATACGCCGCAAATCCTTTTCATGTGGGGAATACCGTCTACTACGGGCTTTACGCCCTCCAGCACCGGGGGCAGGAGAGCTGCGGCATCACCGTCTGTGACCGGGGGCATTTTACCACGGTGAAGGACCTGGGGCTTGTCAGCGAGGTCTTTACTCCGGCGCGGCTCAACGAGCTGGGGGAGGGGGGCATGGCCATCGGCCATGTGCGCTACGGCACCACGGGCAATTCGGGCCGCGAGAACGCCCAGCCCATTGTGGTGAGCCACTTCACCGGAGCGCTGGCCACCGTACACAACGGGAACCTGACCAACGCCGCCCAGCTCCGGCACGAGCTGGAGAGCCGGGGGGCCATCTTCCATACCACCTCGGACACGGAGATCATCTCCTATGTCCTGACCCAGGAGCGGCTGGAGACCTATACGCCGGAGGACGCGGTCCTGCGGGCCATGAACAGGCTCAAGGGGGCCTATTCGCTGATCCTGATGCTGGAGGACAAGCTCATCGCCGTCCGGGACAAGAACGGCTTCCGGCCCCTGTGCTACGGGCGCAACGGCCACGGCGACTACATCATCGCCTCCGAGACCTGCGCTTTGAGCTCGGTCAGCGCGGAGTATATCCGGGACATCGAGCCGGGCGAGGTGGTGGTCTTTGATGACACCGGCGTCCACGCCATCCGTGACAACTGCGGCAAGGCCCCGGAGGCCATGTGCATCTTTGAGTATATTTATTTCTCCCGGCCTGACTCCCGCATCTACGGCGCCTCCATCCACCACGCGCGGCTGAGGGCGGGGAAATTCCTGGCACAGGACTACCCGGTGGAGGCGGACATCGTCATCGGCGTCCCCGACTCCGGCACCGACGGGGCCATCGGCTATTCCCAGGAGAGCGGGATACCCTATGATATCGGCCTCATCAAGAACAAGTATATCGGGCGTACCTTCATAAGTCCCGGCCAGAAGTCCAGGGAGACTGGGGTGCGCATCAAGCTCAACGCCGTGCGGGAGACCGTGGAGGGCAAGCGCGTGGTGCTGGTGGACGACTCCATCGTCCGCTCCACCACCATCGCCCGCACCGTGTCCATCCTCCGGGAGGCCGGCGCCACACAGGTCCACGTGCGCATCACCGCCCCTCCGTTTTTGAATCCCTGCTATTACGGGGTGGATATCGACTCCCGCGAGAATCTCATCGCCTGCAAGCATACCGTGCCGGAGATCTGTCAGCTCATCGGCGCGGACAGCCTGGGATATCTGGGGCTTGAGCATCTGAACGCCCTGCCGGGGCTGAAGGACCGGGGCTTCTGCACCGCCTGCTTCACCGGGGAGTACAAGACAAGGCTCCCGGAGGAGACAAAGCGGGACATGTTCGAGGGGGAATAATACTAATAAAAAATACGGCCCCGACGTTTTTGCCGGGGCCGTCAACCCGTTAACAAAGGCAAAGCCTTTGCCAACGGAAGGAATTTGCCGGTCCCCTCCATGCACTTCGTACACTGCGGGGACCTGAAAGGGGCAAATTTCGACGTACATGCCGCCGAAATTTGCATTAAAATTTTTTCGTGCCTGCGGGCGCGAAACTCTGCGAGGCTTTTAAACGCTTTGCGCGTTTATTTTTCTATTATACTATTTGCGGGCTTTCTTTTCAACAAAATATCCGCGGCGCGGCGAAAAAAAGCGCGTGGGAGTTGAAAAACTTTCTCCCTTGTGGTAAAATACCCATAACTGTGTATATTCGGGGGTGCGGTATATGATTTCCGAAAAGATGATCAGGATGACCGAGAACGGCAGCGCCATCCGGGCCATGTTTGAGGAGGGGGCGCGGATGGCCGCCAAATTCGGGCGGGAGAACGTCTATGATTTCTCCCTGGGAAACCCCAACATCCCCGCGCCGGAGAAGGTGCGGCAGGAGATCGTGCGCATTGCCGCTGAGACCGATCCCATGGAGCTTCACGGGTATATGGCCAACGCCGGTTATCCGGAGGTGAGGGCCAGGGTGGCGGCGTCCTTGAACAGGCGCTTCGGCACGGCATTTTCCGAGGACAACATCATCATGACCGTGGGGGCCGCCGGAGGGCTGAACGTCCTGCTGAAGACCCTTTTGAATCCCGGCGACGAGGTGCTGGTCTTTGCGCCATACTTTTTGGAGTACGGCAACTACGTCTCCAACTTCGACGGCGTTTTGAAGGCCATCCCCGCCAACATCGAGGGGAATTTCCAGCCGGACGCGGAGGCTTTGCGGGCCGCCGTAACGGCCAAAACAAAGGCGCTGATCCTCAATAACCCCAACAACCCCACCGGCGTGATCTACACCGCTGAGACGGTAAAGGCCATCGCGGCGGTGCTGGAGGAGAAGCAGAAGGAGCTGGGCACCAGCATCTATCTTATCTCCGACGAGCCTTACCGGGAGCTGGCCTACGACGGCAAAGAGGTGCCGTATCTGACGAAATATTACCGCAACACCCTGGTGGGCTACTCCTGGTCCAAGTCCCTGTCCCTGCCCGGTGAGCGCATCGGGTACGCGGTCATCCCCTCGGAGTGCGATGACGCGCGGCTTATCTTTGACGCGGCGGTCATCGCCAACCGCATCCTGGGCTTTGTGAACGCCCCCAGCTTACAGCAGCGGGTGGTGGCGGAGTGCCTGGAGGAGAGCGCCGACGTGGCGGCGTATGACAGGAACCGCAAAGCCTTGTATGAGGGCCTTACGGAGGCGGGCTTTGAGTGCGTTTATCCCGACGGGGCCTTTTACATGTGGGTCAAGACGCCGGGGGACGACAGGGAATTTTCTGAAAACGCCAAGAAGTACAATATCCTGGTGGTGCCGGGGACTTCCTTTGCCTGTCCGGGGTATGTGCGCGTGGCCTATTGCGTAAGCTTGGATATGATCATCCGTTCCCTGCCGGCTTTTCGGAGGCTGGCGGCGGACTACGGGCTTTCAAAATAAATGACTTGAGGAAGAAACCATGGAAAACACTGAAAATACGCCAAAAAAAGTGATGCTGTCCGGTATCCAGCCCAGCGGCGACCTGCACCTGGGCAACTACCTGGGGGCCATTAAAAACTGGGCCGAGCGGGCAGACCAGTTTGACTGCTACTACTTCATGGCGGATATGCACACCATCACCGTGCGCCAGAACCCCGCCGACCTGCGCCGCCGTACCCTGGAGCAGCTGGCGCAGTATATCGCCTGCGGCCTGGACCCGGACAAGAACACCCTCTTCATCCAGTCCCACGTCCACCAGCACGCGGAGCTGGGGTGGGTCCTCAACTGCTACACCATGTTCGGGGAGCTTAGCCGCATGACCCAGTTCAAGGACAAATCCGCCAAGCATCAGGAGAACGTCAACGGCGGCCTGTTCACCTACCCCTGCCTGATGGCGGCTGATATCCTGCTGTATCAGCCGGACTACGTGCCGGTGGGGGAGGATCAGAAGCAGCATGTGGAGCTGTGCCGGAACATCGTCCAGCGGTTCAACGGCATCTACGGGGACGTGTTCAAGATGCCGGAACCCTTCATCCCCAAGGCGGGGGCCAGGGTCATGGGCCTGTCGTCGCCGGACGCCAAGATGAGCAAGTCCGCCCCGGAGGGGTGCGTGTTCCTGATGGAGAAGCCGGAGGATATCGCCCGCAAGTTCAAGCGGGCCGTCACCGACTCCGACACAGAGCGCTGCGTCCGCTATGACCCGGAGCACAAGCCGGGCGTTGCCAACCTGATGACCATCTACTCCGCCGTCACGGGCAAGAGCTATGACGAGATCCAGCGGGAGTTTGAGGGCCAGGGCTACGGGGTATTCAAGCCCGCGGTGGGGGAGGCGGTCATCGAGACCCTGCGGCCCATCCGGGAGGAGACGGAGCGGCTTTTGAAGGACAAGGCGTATCTGGAGACGGTGTACCGCCAGGGCGCGGAGAAGGCCTCTTACGTGGCCGAAAAAACCCTTCGTAAGGTGTATAAAAAGGTGGGCTTCCTTCAAAGGTAAGGGAAAGACACACAGAGGGATCGAGATATGAACATAACATTGGACGATTTGCTGAAGATCGGGCTTGCCCTGGGGACGGCGCTGCTGGTGTGCTTTGCCATGACGCCCCTGGTGCGCTCCTTTGCAGTCAAGGTGGGCGCGGTGGACGTGCCCCGTGATAACAGGCGTATGCACGACCACCCCATCCCCCGTCAGGGAGGGCTTGCCATCTTTTTGGGCTTTTTGGTGGCGGTGGTGCTGTTCGCGGACCTGGACAGACAGGTGCAGGGCATCCTCCTGGGCTCTGTGATCATCGTCACCATGGGCGCCATCGACGACATCGTGCCCCTGCCGGCGCTGTTGAAATTCGTGGTGCAGATCGCCGCCGCCGGTGTGGCGGTGGCCTTCGGGGTGCGGTTTGAGTTCATCGCGAATCCCATCTTCTGGAGCGACACCCAGTACATCAGCTTCGGGGCGTGGTCTATCCCCATCACCATCTTCTGGATCGTGGGCATCACCAACTCCATCAACCTCATCGACGGCCTGGACGGCCTTGCCTGCGGCGTGTCCGCCATCTCGTCCCTGACGTTTTTAGTGATCTCCATGGTACTGAGACAGGTGAACGTGACCGTCCTTTTGGCGGCCATCCTGGGCGCTTGCCTGGGCTTCATCCCCTACAACCTGAATCCCGCCAAAATTTTTATGGGCGACACCGGAGCGCTGCTGTTGGGGTATGTGCTGTCCACCATATCGGTGATTGGTCTTTTCAAGTTTTACGCCATCATCTCCTTCACCGTCCCCCTGCTGGCTCTGGCTCTGCCCATCTTCGACACCTGCTTTGCCATCATCCGCCGGCTTTTGAAGGGCCAGAACCCCATGAGCCCGGACCGGGGGCATTTCCACCACCGGCTGATCGACATGGGCCTTTCCCAGAAGCAGTCCGTGGCGGTGCTTTACTCCATATCCGCCGTTCTGGGCCTGTCCGCGGTGCTGATCACCACCACCGGCGCCATGAAGGCGCTGATCCTGGTCTTTGCCTTCTGCGTGGCCATCATCATCGGGATCGCTCTCCTGCGGGGCTATGACACCCACAGGGAGAAGCTCCAGGAGGAGCAGAGGGCGGAGCTTGAAAACGCCGCGTCCACAGACGCGGAGCCCGCGGATAAAGCCGGTCCCCAGGATGGGGAATCGGAACAAAAATAAGAAGGACAGGGGAACTTGGTTTCCCTGTCCTATTCGTCGGATTTATCCTTGTGGAAGATGGAGATCCCCACCACGATCAGGATGATGAGAAAATCCTCGTCCCGGCTCTCCGAGTAGAGAAAGAGCAGCATAGCCGCCAGAAAGAGGTCGCCGGGGTCCAGGCCCTCCGGCAATACCTGCTCCAGGGCGCCGGCAAGGCCGCCTTTTTTGGGCGGGGGCGTGTTCTCCTGCCGCCGCGGGCGGTCATGCCCCGCCGTCCCACCGCCGGGAGGCGGCGGGGGCGGAGCGGAGGCGCCGGAAGGCGCCTGTTTCGGCGGCTGGGGCACGGACCTTGGCCGGCCCCGCGGATTCTGGCGGTAGTACCAGTCCGGCTGGCCGCGCCTAAAGTCCGAAATCCGGCTCACCCCCCAGCTCTCCCATGGCGAGACGGGCCGCCCGCGCGATTTTGGCGATCTTCAGGGCCCGATCCAGCGCCTCCCGCCGTTCGGGACGCACATAGGGCTTCATGGACGCGATCAGCGCCGCCTTGCCGTCCCCGGCGGAATTGAGGCCGCCCAGTATCCTGCCTATGGCGGCCAGCATCTTCGGGCTTATGTCCCCAAGGCCGGGGATGGCCGTTTTGGCCTCCGGTTCAGGCTTCCGCTCCGGTTCCGGCGCGGACTCCTTCTCCCCGCCGGACAGTTCGCGGGCCAGGCCCATGATCTTCTCCATATCCTTGGGGGAGGAGAGGATGGACCCCAGCATCTCCTCAAAATCGCCCATGGGCTCACCCCCTTACTTTTTATCCATAAGCGCCTTGAGGTTTTTCACAAGCCGTGCGCCGGACTCCGTTTTCATGACCTGCTCCAGGGAGGCGCGCAGGGCGCCGGTGTCTCCCCGCCGTACCGCGTCCTCAAAGCCGCCGGCCTCCAGCATGGATCTGACCCGTTCCCCATCGGCGGAGGCGGCGATGCGCTCAATGTCCGCCTTTTTGCCGGATATCTTCTTCCCCTCAGAGCCGGAGAGAAAATTACGGGACAGGCGGTCCAATTCATTCTCCATGTCAATACACCTCGATTTTTGCTTTCAAGCCAGTATATTCACCTGGAAGGGGATTTGCCACCTATGAAGATACTCGTATTTGCCGATTCCCACCGCTTCGTTCAGCCCATGGTGGACGCCGTGACGGCGGAGGCCCCCGACCAGATCATCCACCTGGGCGACGTGGAGCCGGACGCCGATGAGCTCCGCCGGCTTTTTCCGCGCATCCCTGTGGCCTCCGTGCCCGGCAACTGCGATTTTGGCTCCGTAAACGATCTGACCCTCCAGTTCACCCTGGGCGGGAAGCGGTTTTTTATTACCCACGGCCACCGGTACGGCGTGAAGGCGAGCCTGGCGGGCCTTGTCAACACCGGCCTTACCGCCCGCGCTGACGCCATCCTCTTTGGCCACACCCACCAGGCCTTTTCCACCTGGCTGGAGGGCGCCCTCATCGCCAATCCCGGCGCCATCGGCTACGGAGGCCGGGAATACGGGGTCATCACCATCGAGAACGGGGAGATGACCTACGAGGCAAAAAGAGCGTAAAAACCCTTAAATAAAGGAAACCCCATCGGGCGGCGGCCCGATGGGGAGAGGATGAGCAGAGCCGGCGGCTGAGGGCGTCATCCCGCGTCGCTGAGCTTTCGGGACATATCCCTTCTCAGCCGCAAAATGATGCGCTTTTCCAGGCGGCTGATGTAGGACTGGGAGATGCCCAGCCTGTCGGCCACCTCCTTTTGGGTGAGCTCCCGGCCTCCGGCCAGGCCGTAGCGCAGGGTGATCAGCGTCTTTTCCCGCTCGGAGAGACGGGACAGCGCCTCCCGGAGCAGCTGCCTGTCCACGTCGTCCTCCAGGGGCCGCATCACCATGTCGTTGTCCGTGCCCAGGATGTCGGAGAGCAGCAGCTCGTTCCCGTCCCAGTCGGTGTTCAGCGGCTCGGAGAGGGACACCTCCGCCCGGAGCGGCGTCACCTTCCGAAGATACATGAGTATTTCGTTCTCGATGCACCGGGAGGCGTAGGTGGCAAGGCGGATGTTCTTGCCGCCGTCGAAGGTGCTGATGGCCTTGATGAGGCCGATGGCGCCGATGGAGATCAGGTCCTCCAAGTTGACGCCGGTGTTTTCAAAGCGCCGCGCGATATACACCACCAGCCGCAGATTGTGCTCTATGAGCCGGTCACGGGCCTGGGCGGAGCCGGCCAGGAGTGCCGTCAGCGCCTCCTGCTCCTCCTCCTTGGGCAGGGGCGGCGGCAGATAATCCGGGCCGCCTATGTAGTGAATCTCCTCCGGGAAGAGCGCGGAGCGCATCTTCGCCAGCAGGAGGCTTATTTTTAGCAGAAGCTCGTTCATACTGATCTCCTTTCCTCAAGGTGACGCGGGTTCGATTCCCGTTACCTTATTATCAGACGCCCACGATGGCCGTGTATCCCTGTCCCTGCCCCGCGCCGGCGGTGTCCACGGCCACGGCGCAGACAAGCTCCCGCCCGCCAAGCCTCGCCCCGTCCGGACGGAAGGCCGCCAAGAGGCCGCCGGGGTTCCCCACGGCGGCGTAGGGGACGGGGAAAAAGCCGGTGATCCCGGCCCTGGAGAGGGCCAGAAGCGCGGCGGAGGCGTCCGGCTCCCGGCGCAGGATCGCCGCGGCCTCCTTGGGCAGCAGGGGTTCCACCGCGTCCAGGGCGCATACCGTCACAGGCAGGCCGCCGGAGGGGGTGCGCAGGGAGTTGCCCGTATCTAAAAGCGCCGTTACCGTCACTGTTCGCCCGCCCCAGGTGAGGGCGAGACGGGCCGTCCCGCCGTTGAGCTTACGCCTTGTCAGGGAGGAAAAGGCGGCGGTGATCAGCGCGTAGAAGGCGGCAAAGGCCGCCAGCAAGCTGACGGGGCTGACATTCCCCATATAGGCGCCCTCCACGCCCTCCCCCCGTATCATCGCCCCGGCCAT
Organism: uncultured Oscillospiraceae bacterium; assembly: GCA_947626845.1. Taxonomy (GTDB): domain Bacteria; phylum Bacillota; class Clostridia; order Oscillospirales; family Oscillospiraceae; genus RUG626. The sequence continues at coordinate 57,526 of CANQTW010000012.1, forward strand.
GACGGCTCCGGCAAAGGCGGCGGACAGGGAGAAGAAAAGCAGGGCCATCCGCGCCAGCCGCGCGGACACGCCGAAGACCACCGCCGCCATCAGACCGCCCATCAGGAGCTTCACGGCCAGGGAGGAGAGGAGCTTCCCGCCCACCGCCGCGCCCACGGCGTAGAGTCCGCCGGAGGCCGCCGCGGCCCAGAGCCGCCGCCGCTTCACGGCGCATCCGGCCAGCCGCGCCGTGACCAGCAGCAGAAGATAATCCACAAGGAGATTGAGAAGAAAGACCTCGTCGGCATAGATGACTTTCACGCGCCCGCCCCCCGGTGTGGAATGATTTCATTATAGTTTGCGTACAATAAAAAGGTTGTCGAAGGGGCGGCGCCTGGAAAATTTCCTCCCGCGGCGAAAATTGTCAAAAAATTTAAATTCTACACCTATCTTTTGCGCGTCAGGTATGCTATAATGCAGATAACTATCAGGAAGGGGGAGACCGGAATGTTGTTCTGGATCATCGTCATGCTGCTTTTTCTGGGCATTGAGGCGGCAACAGTGGGGCTGGTGTCCATCTGGTTTGCCTTTGGCGCTTGCGCGGCGCTGATCGCCACGGCGCTGAAGGCCGGCTTCGTCCTCCAGATCGTGATTTTCCTGGCGGTGTCAGGCGTCAGCCTGCTGGCGCTGAAGCCCTTTGCGAAAAAGGCCCTGCAGGTGCGCAAAAAGCCCACCAACGCAGACCGGGTACTGGGCGTCATATGCCCCGTCATCGAGGACATCGACAATATCGCCGGCACCGGCGCGGTCACCGCCGAGGGAAAGACGTGGACGGCCAGGAGCCTCACCGGCGTCAATATCCCGGCGGGGGAGTATGTGCGCGTGGACTCCATCCAGGGCGTGAAGCTCATCGTGGAGCCGGCGGCGCAGACCGCGGAAGCGGAATAACGTCACAAGCCGCCTGGGGCGGATAATATGAATAAATGGAGGTAAAATTATGGGTCCTTTGGAATTTGTTCTGATCCTGATCGTCCTGATCGTCATCGTCGTCATCGCCCGGAGCATACGGGTGGTACAGCAGGCCAAGGCCTACGTCATCGAGCGCCTGGGGGCTTACTCCACCACCTGGAGCGTCGGCCTGCACTTCAAAATCCCCTTCATTGAGCGGGTCGCCAAGATCGTCTCCCTGAAGGAGCAGGTGGCCGACTTCCCGCCCCAGCCCGTGATCACCAAGGACAACGTCACCATGCAGATCGACACTGTTGTCTACTTTGAGATCACCGACCCCAAGCTTTACACCTACGGCATCGAGAACCCCATGACCGCCATCGAGAACCTGTCCGCCACCACCCTGCGTAACATCATCGGCGATCTGGAGCTGGACCAGTGCCTTACCAGCCGCGACATCATCAACTCCAAGATGCGGGTCATTCTGGACGAGGCCACCGACCCCTGGGGCATCAAGGTCAACCGCGTGGAGCTGAAGAACATCCTGCCGCCCAAGGAAATCCAGTCCGCCATGGAGAAGCAGATGAAGGCCGAACGCGAGCGCCGCGAGGCGATCCTGAAGGCCGAGGGCGAAAAGCGTGCCGCCATCCTCTCCGCCGAGGGCGAGAAGGAGTCCGCCATCCTCCGAGCCGACGCCAAGAAGCAGGCGGCCATCTTAGAGGCCGAGGGCCACGCCGAGGCCATTTTGAAGGTCCAGCAGGCCACCGCCGAGGGCCTGAAGCTTTTGAACGAGGCCGCCCCCACCGATCAGGTGGTGAAGATTCGCGCCCTGGAGGCCTTCGCCGCCGCCGCCAACGGACAGGCCACCAAGATCATCATCCCCTCCGAAATCCAGGGCCTTGCCGGCCTTGCCGAGGGCATCGTAGAGAGCGTCAAAAAGTAAAAAAGTAAAAAGGATTATCATTCCCAAACGTAAACCCCCCGTCCATCGGACGGGGGGTCATTTTATGGGAAAAGGAACGCGCGGCAATTTTCCGCAAATATGCCAGGGGTAAATGAGTATTTATTGCAGGAACATCACCGGACGAGGGCGCATCTTGATGCCGGAGACGATGCCCATGGCGGCGTAAAGAGTGACGATGGAGGAACCGCCGTAGCTGAAAAAGGGAAGCGTCAGGCCGATGACCGGTGCCACGCCGATGCACATGCCGATGTTCTCCAACGTCTGGAAGGCCACCATGGCGGCCACGCCGATACAGCACAGGGCGCCCAGGCGGCTCTGGGAGCGCAGGCCCACATGGACACAGCGGACGATGATGGCGGTGAGCAGAAGCACCACGGCCACACAGCCCACCACGCCAAATTCCTCCCCGGCCACGGTGAAGATGAAGTCGGAGCTTTGAAGGGGGATATACCCCGCCTGGGTCTGAGGCCCCTTGTAGAGGCCCCGGCCAAAGGCCCCGCCGGTGGCGATGGCTATTTTACTGAGGTTGGTCTGCCAGGTGACGCCCTGGCCCGTGGGGTCGATCTGGGAGGGGATGAAGATGGCCAGGATACGGGTGCGGTAGTTGTCCGTCAGGAAGTAGTACCAGAGGTAGGGAGCCAGCAGGATGAGGCCGGCGGCGGCCCCCGCCGCCCAGTAGAGCTTTAACCCGGCGGAGAAGATCATGACGATGAAGATGAAGAGATACACCAGCGCCGAGCCGGTGTCGCCGGACACGACTACGATGAGGCCGAAATGGACCATCAGCAGGACGCCCAGAACGGCGATGTTCAGGGGCCTGTCCAGCGTACCGGCCTCTTTATATTTGCTCATGAGGTAGGCCATGGTGATGATAAAGCTGATCTTGACGAACTCCGCCGGTTGGATACCGATGCCGGCGAAGCGTATCCACGCCTTGTTGCCGCCGCGGGTGTCGCCCAGCCAATGGAGGGAGAGGATCAAAAGCAGGCCAACAACGGTCAAGAAGCGCCAGCGGGCGGCGAGGATGTCGATATCCACCAGGGAGAAGAGGAAGTAGAGAAAAAGCCCGATGACAAGAGCGCCGATCTGGACATAGAGAGAGCGCATAGAGTTGTCGTGCCGGATGGCGCTGGAGATCAGCACCATGCCGTAAATGGTGGACAGGAGACAAAGCGCCAGGAGAAACGTGTCCGAGCGCTTGAAATACCTTTTCGCGGAGTCAAGAAATTTTTTCACGTCATTCACCAGTCGGAGAGGAATAATATTGCTTCACTGTGCAATCAAATAGGTAAAATATCCGCTTACGCGGATATTCTACCACATTCCGGCGAAAAGGTAAAGCGGGTCAAGGGAAAAATTCCTTTTTTGTAAACGCCCGATCCCCTTGATACCCGCCCAAAGGGAATTGCTGCTGTCAATCGATGGCGGCTTTTTCTTTTCGGCGAGAGTTCAACTAATTGAACTTATCAACTGTCGGCTGACGGTTTCGGGAGTGCATACGCAAGCCTGTCTGATTCCTAACAGGGGTTCAAACGGGTTATTTTCTTGAAAATCAAAAAAAATATTGACAAATTCGTCTACATAGTGTAGTCTATATGTGAGACTACAATATGTAGACAGGAGGATAGGCTTATGGCTGAAATTCAATTAGGGGCTGTGGAGGCTCGCTTTGCGGATATTATTTGGGAAAAGGAGCCGGTGACATCTGCCGAGCTTATAAAGCTGGCTTCGGCAAAACTCACATGGAAGCGTACCACAACGCACACGGTACTGCGCCGGCTTTGCGACAAGGGGCTGTTTCAGAACAATAACGGCGTGGTGACTTCTCTTTTGTCCCGGCAGGAGTTCTATGCCCTTCACAGCAAGAAGTATGTGGATGAGACCTTTGCGGGTTCACTTCCAGCTTTTCTTGCCGCCTTTACCAGCGAGAAGAAGCTGACAGCCGAGGAAATTACCGAAATTCGTGAACTGATCGATAAGGCAGGTGAATAATATGGTCGATACTTTTGTGAAAATTTTGAACATGAGCATTACCGCAAGCTGGCTGATTTTAGCGGTAGTGCTACTCCGATTTATACTGAAAAAGGCACCAAAGTGGATTGCCGTTCTTTTGTGGGGGATTGTCGCTTTGCGGTTGGTGGTTCCCTTCTCCTTTGAGAGTGCGTTGAGCCTTATTCCCAGCGCCGAGATATTTAACGCCCATAATATTCAATACGAAACACCCATTATCAGCAACGACATCCCCGCCGTCAGCAACGTGGTCAACCCTGTTCTGGGCGAAGCCTTTGCTCCGAATCCGGCGAGCAGCGTCAACCCGCCTTATGTCTGGACATTTATTCTGTCAGTAATCTGGCTCACCGGTATAGCCGTTATGTTGCTATATGCCCTAATCAGTTATGTACGGGTACATCGGAGTGTTGCTGAAAGAGTACCCTACGAAGAAAACATCTTTCTGTGCGATCATGTAAAATCTCCATTTATTCTGGGATTGCTTCGACCCAGAATCTATCTGCCATCTAACATGGAAGTATCGTCCATTGAACCGGTAATTGCCCATGAAAAGGCACATTTGGCAAGGCGTGACCACTGGTGGAAACCGCTTGGCTTTCTGATTTTGGCGGTTCACTGGTTCAACCCTCTGTGTTGGGTGGCTTATGTGCTGTTGTGTCGAGACATTGAGCTGGCCTGCGACGAAAAGGTCATTCGGAATATGGATGTGGACGGGAAAAAGCAATATTCCGTTGCTCTGCTGGAGTGTAGTTCCGGGCGGCGGCTGGTCGCAATTTGCCCGCTGGCCTTTGGAGAAGTTGCCGTAAAAGAAAGGGTGAAAAAGGTGTTGAATTACAAAATACCGGCGTTTTGGGTCATTGTTTCGGCGATTGTCGCTTGTGCATTGGTGGCGGTGTGTTTTGCAACGAATCCAATGACAGCAGAATCCAGCAAACCAGATGGGAAAATCAGTGGTTCTATAGATGATGAAAACGATCCAGATGCGCAAAGCGCAATAAATATTAATAACAGTAGCAATTACGATACTCCTGACACGGAGATTGATGGAACGTCAATTTTTAACGACATTAGCACCGCTCGCCTTGGCATAGATCAGATTGCTACTTCAAACGGAACAAGTGCATGGTATGACTACTTTGTTACTACCGACGATTGCCCTACTTACCATGTAATGATTGAAAATACTGGTGAGTACTCAATTCAAGTCTTAGTTAAGCGGGGAAATGCCAGTAGCAGAGATGTTATGGCAGGTCCAAAGACAATCGCTCCTGGTGAACAATGTATTATCGAGATGACCACTGATAACGAAGGAAACAGCCCTGGACGCAGATGGATTGTAATTAATCCAAATAAAGATGGGGATGCGTTTGAGGCTAACGTTCAAGTTCGTATAGCATCCTCTTCAATATAATGTACTCAGTTGATTTGCTCTATATGTAACTTCCAGTTTGTCTATAAGCCAAAAGTCCTCATAAGATATTAAATCACAGCGCCCAAGCGTAAAAACTTGGGCGCTTTTTTCTTCCCCCAACGCTCCATTTTGGCGTATGGCTACAACTGAATACGAATACATTGCCCTTGCTTTCAAAGGCGGTTACAGAGCGGCAAAGGCCCTCAAATCGCCCCGAAAATTTACGGAAAGCAAGGGTTTTCTGCTTCTGGTGTAAAACACATCCGAAACAAGGTCCTGTTGGGTTTTCCAAGGCGGCTGGCGGGAGGACGTAAAATGGCCGGGGGCGGGCACTGTCAGGCGTTTTCCCGCGCGCCGCTGACGATGGAATAGTAGGCGTTGGAGGTGAGGCGGTAGACGACGGCGTAGAAAACGGCGAACACTGCCGCGCTCAGGGCCGTGGTCAGGCCGAAGAGGGACACGTTGTTCAGGCCGAACAGCCGCAGGAGCTTCTCGATGATGGGGAAGGCAAAGCAGATGTGCGTGGCGGCCAGGAGCAGGGGCAGGAAAAACACCGTCAGCAGCTGGGAGTTGATGCTTTTGCGGATCTCCGGCCTTGTCATGCCCACCTTCATCATGATGTCAAACCGCGCCTGATCCTCGTAGCCCTCGGAAATCTGCTTGTAGTAGATGATCAGCACGGCGGCCAGGATAAAGACCAGGCTGAGCATGATGCCGATGTAGAAAAAGGACCCATAGAGGCTGAAAAACTGCTCCTTCTCCAGCTCCCGGCACTCGATGGCGCCCACGGTCACCCCTTCAAAATGGATCAGCTGTTCCCCGCCGTCGCGAAGCTTTGTCCGGAGCTCCTGGCAGAGCGTCTTCTGCTCCTCGGCGTCCAGACCGGTGTCGAACTGATAGAGCCAGCGCATGACCAGGTACTGCTCTGTCTCCTCCGACATCCCCTCCACGAGCTTTTCCATGGTGGTGTAGATGTCCGGCACGACAAGGAACACGGTGGGCACCACGTCGATGACCGCCGAGCCGCTTCCGAGAAATTTGTCCGCCGTGCCGGCGATCTGAAGGGTCAGCCCCCGCTTGAAGGTGAGAGTATCGCCGGCAAAGGAGGTGCGGTAGGCGTAGAGCAGGGCCTGCCCGTCCTCCAGGGCGCGGTTCTCCCCGGTCATGGCGTTGTAGTCGTCCAGGGGGATGAAGCAGAAGGTGGTGATGTTCCCCAGGACGGAGACGTTGAATCTGTCCAGCCTGTCCGCGTCCGTCTCCACCTCGCCGTCGGGCGTGAAGGCCCCGGACACGTTGAGATAGCGGTACGCACAGACGTTCCGAAGCTCCGCCCTGTGGGAGCGGGCGATGGACTCGATGGCCTCACGGAGGGGCTTCAACGGCTCTCCGGAGGCGTCGCGCTCGTCCGTAAAGGTGGCGTTGACGTTCAGCTCCCTGGGGTATCGCTGGGCGACGGCGGCCTCCTCCCCAAAGTAGAGGCAGGTGGTGGAGGAGATCATCACCAGCACCATGGTGGCCAGGATGCAGATGGACGCCAGCCCCGCGCCGTTGCGCTTCATGCGGTAGACCATGGAGGAGACGGAGACAAAGTGGTTGGCCTTATAATAGTAGCCTTTCTTTTTTTGCAAAAGGCGGCAGAACAGGACGGAGCCGGCGATCATCACAAGATAGGTGCCGACGATGACCATGAGCACCGCCACAAAGAACCACAGCAGCGCCGACAGGGGGTTTTTGATGGAGACGGCCAGCGTGTAGGCGGAGACCAGCAGGAGCACGCCGGCAAAGCCCAGAAGCAGATTGCCCCGCGGCGGCTTTTCCCCCGCGTTCTCACTGCGCAAAAGGGAGATGGCGCTGGAAAAGCGCACCTGGCGGATGGAATTTAAGAGCAACAGGACGAAGATGACGCCGAAGACCTCCGCCGTGCGGACCACGGAGAGATGGGAGACGGTCAGGTCGAAGGTGATCTCCCCGTGCATCACGTTAGTAAGCCCCAGCTCCGCCAGCTTTGAGAAGGCGATCCCCGCGAAAAGCCCCAGGCCGATGGAGAGAATGGCGGTCCAGACGGTCTCCCAGACCAGGATACGGGCAATGTTGCCCTTGCCCATGCCCAGGATGTTGTACAGGCCGAACTCCCGCCGCCGCCGGCGCATCAGGAAGGAATTGGTGTAAAAGAGGAAGATGGCGGAAAAGACGGTGATGACCCAGCTGCCCAGGGCGAAGATTTCCCGCAGGATATCCGCCCCCTTCACCGCGTCCAGGGAGGGGCTGACCGCCAGATACATGATGATGTAGAACATCATCACCATGCCCACGCAGGTGAGGATGTAGGGCAGGTACATGCGCTTGTTTTTTCGGATGCCGTCGGCGGCGAGACGGGGGTAAAATCCAAGGTTCATTGTCTCCGCCCTCCCGTGGCAATGAGGGTCAGGGTATCGGCCACCTTCTGGTAGAGCAGCTCATCGGTGTCGTTCCCCCGGTAGAGCTGGTGAAAGACCTCCCCGTCCTTGATGAACAGGACCCGGCCCGCGGAGGAAGCCGCCTTAACCGAGTGGGTGACCATGACGATGGTTTGGCCGCGGGCGTTGATGGCCGCGAAGAGGCGCAGCAGCTCGTCGGAGGCGCGGGAATCCAGCGCTCCGGTGGGCTCGTCGGCCAGCAGGAGCTTGGGATCGGTGATCATGGCCCTGGCCACCGCGGCCCTTTGCTTCTGGCCGCCGGAGACCTCGTAGGGGTACTTTTTCAGGATATCCCCGATGCCCAGCCTGTCCGCGAGAGGCGCCAGCCGGCTCGACATCTCCTGATAGCTCCTGCCCGCCAGCACCAGCGGCAGGTAGATGTTGTCCTCCAGGGTGAAGGTGTCCAGCAGGTTGAAGTCCTGAAACACAAAGCCCAGATTGTCCCGGCGGAAGGCGGCCACGGACGATTCCTTGATCTTAGATAAGTCCTTGCCGTCCAGGATCACCGAGCCGCCGGTGGGCTTATCCAGGGCGGCCAGGATGTTGAGAAGGGTGGTCTTGCCTGAGCCGGACTCGCCCATGACGGCCACATATTCGCCCGGCTCCACGGTGAAGCTCACATCCCGCAGTGCCTCCACTCTGTTCCCGCCCAGGCGGGAGGAGTAGACCTTTCTGAGATTTTTGACTTCCAATATGCTCATGCGCTTATAAAGCCTCCTTATTGCGGATTCGGTTTCCGCTGACTGACGGCTTTATTATAGTCGGACGGAAAACGCACCGCCATCGAAACGGCTTACATTTTCCGCCTGAAAGCTTACATTTCTGTAAGGAACTGTCGGCAAAGGCCTGACGGCCTTTGCCCGACAAGTGGAACGTGCGGGGAAAATTTCTGAATTTTGCGAAATTCAGAAAATTTCCCCTGCCGTCGCCCTGTGCGCACGCAGAGCGCACGCTTGTGCGACAAAAGGGATTTTTTCCGACGCACATGTCGCCGGAAAAAAGTTCAAATTTGAGTTATTTGACAAGCAGACGTTTCTGTAAGGTCACTCTTTTTCGCGAGATCACTCGGCTTTCAGTTTGTACTGTTCAAAATTGAGGCTCACGGTAGTGCCGGTGCCGGGGGAGGAGGAAAGGCCGATCCCGATCCCCAGCTCGTCGCAAACGCGCTTGACCAGGTAGAGGCCGATGCCGCTGGAGCGGCTGTCCCGATGCCCCGCCGCGCCGGTGTAGCCCTTTTCAAAGACCCGCGGAAGGTCCGCCGCGTCGATGCCGATGCCCGTGTCCGAGATGCGCAGGATACAGGGCTCCTCTGTGAAGATGCGGATGCCGCCCTCCTTTGTGTACTTGAGGGCGTTGGAGAGAAGCTGTTCGATGACAAAGGCCAGCCACTTCCCGTCCGTGACCACGGTGAGGTCCGAGGGGGTGTAGTCCAGTGTCAGATGCCTGTCGATGAACTCCGGCGCGAAGGGGGACAGGGCCCCGTCCACGATATCCGAAAGGGACTGCTCCCGGAAAACGTAGTCGGTGGACTCGGAATCCAGGCGCAGATAGGCCAGCACCATACCCACATACTGCCGGATCTGAAAAAGCCCCGCCCGGAGCCGGCGGGCCAGAGGGGTGTCCTCGTCCTCCAGCGCCAGGCTCATGCCGGTGATGGGCGTCTTGATCTGGTGGGCCCAGACGGTGTAGTAGTCCACCGTGTCCCGGAAGCGCCGGACCGCCTTGGCGTCGCGCTCCGCGGCGTCGGCTGTGAGGGCGCGGATCACCGCCTGATACCCAATCTCCGCCGCGCTCTCCGGCGCCGGAAAGCGGACGATCTCGGCATAGGGGAGGGTGGAGAGACGGGACAGCTCCCGATATTTCCGCCTTTTTCGGATAAAATCGACCAAAAGGAAAACCCCGCCGGCCGCCGCGCAGAGCATGGTGGGATAAAGCGCCGCCATCAGCGGCAGATGATAGAGAGCGAAGCTGACGGCAAATACGGCGGCAAAGGTGAAAAAGACCAGAACCGGACGGCGCAGCTCCTTCAGATATTCCTGTAAAAAGTCCATTTTCTCACTCCACAATATAGCCCAGGCCCACCTTCGTGGCAATGAAGCCGGGAAGGCCCGCGGCGTCCAGCTTCCGCCGCAGGCGGCCTATGTTGACGGTCAGGGTGTTTTCGTCCACGAACTGCCTGGTTTTCCACAGCCGCTCCATGAGCTTTTCCCGACTGACGATCTGCCCTCGGCTCTCCATGAGCGTAAGCAATATCCGAAACTCATTTTTTGTCAGGTCCACGCGCTGGCCGTTGACGGTCAGGGTGCCGTCGGCGGCGTTGAGGGCGGCCCCCCGATGCTCCAGCACAGGGGCGGGCGGCGCGAAATCGTAGGCGCGGCGCAGGAGGGCCTGGAGCTTGGCCGTCAGCACCGCGGGGTCGAAGGGCTTGGCGATGAAGTCGTCGCCGCCCATGTTGATGGCCATTACGATGTTCATGTTGTCGGAGGCGGAGGAGATAAAGAGGATGGGGACGTTTGATGTTTTGCGTATCTCCGCGCACCAGTGGTAGCCGTTGAAGAACGGCAGGCCGATATCCATAAGGACGATGTGGGGCTCGTATCGGGCAAATTCCTCAAGGACTTTCCTGAAATCCCCGACGATCTGGCTGTCCATGTTCCACATTCGGGCCTGCTTTTGGATCTCCTCCGCGATCTTCGCGTCGTCCTCCACAATGAGTATCCGGTACATGGCTCCGTTCTCCTGTTACAATAAATTTACCCCAACTTCGTGGCAGCCGGCCACGGGCGGGGGGCATCTCGTTGCCCAAGCTGTTAGAATGGAGAGGCAATGGTCTGACACGTTTCTCCAAGAGCTGCGCGCTCGTCGGAAAGTCAGTCAGCCATCCCTCCCATTCGCGGCGTTCGATTTGTGCAGGTAGAGTGCCCACACGGTACACTCGCGTCAGCAAACAGATGGAATCGGCAATGGGGAAAGATGGTTCGCCATTGTAATTCACGTATCGGGAGGATTCCAAATGTACGCTGTGGGAGTCGATGTTTCCAATGGGAAAAGCTCGGTGACTGTGCTCAGGTCGAAGCGGGAGGTGATCATGCCTCCGTTTGACGTGACACACACCACCGATGGGTTGGCCGCTCTGGTCGAGAAGCTGAGCGCCCTGGACGGCGAGGTCAGGATCGTCATGGAGCACACGGGCCGCTACTACGAGTCCATCGCCGCCGCCCTGCATAACGCCGGGTTCTACGTCAGCGCCGTCAACCCCCTGCTCATCAAGGGGTATAACGGCAATACGCTCCGCAAGATCAAGACCGACAAGGCCGACGCAAAGAAGATCGCACGCTATGCCCTTGACAACTGGGACGAATTGCGTCAATATACTCCTATGGACAACATTCGTTATGAGCTCAAAACGCTCAACCGCCAGTTCCAACTGGCCAGCAAGAACCGTACGGCTTGCTCCAACAATCTGGTCGCCCTCATGGAGCAGTCCTATCCGGGCGTGCGTTCCCTGTTCGACAGTCCCGTCAGGGCGGACGGCAGCCAAAAATGGGTGGACTTCGCGGATACCTTTTGGCATGTGGACTGCGTAGCGAAGCTGAGCCTGAAGGCGTTCACGGAGCGTTACCGCAAGTGGTGCAAGCGGCACGGCTATAATTTCAGCGAGGGAAAGGCCGCTGAGATCCATGGGAAAGCCAAAACACTGTTCCCGCTGGTCCCAAAGACTGACGTCGCTAAGCTGATGGTCAAGGAGGCCGTGATCCAGCTCAACACTGTCTCCCGCGCTGTCGAGGTCTTTCGCGCCCAGATGAACAGCCTGGCTTCCCAGCTCCCGGAGTATGAGGCGGTCATGGGCATGACCGGCGTCGGACCGTCTGTGGGGCCTCAGCTCATGGCTGAGATCGGGGATCTGCGCCGGTTCGAGCACCAGAAGTCCCTGGTGGCCTTCGCCGGTACGGACCCCGGCAGGAACGATTCAGGCGCCAAGGAGTCCAACTCCGGCAGGTCCAGCAAGCGCGGTTCTCCGTATCTGCGCAAGACCCTGTTCGTCATCATGTCGGTCCTGATCCAGCTCCGGCCCGCCGACGACCCTGTCTACCAGTTCCTCGACAAGAAGCGCTCCGAGGGAAAGCCGTACTACGTCTACATGACCGCCGGCGGCACAAAGTTCCTGCGCATCTACTACGGCAGGGTTCGCGACTGTCTCAAGGAAAAGGGCCTCTGGGACAAGCCCGCCGAGGATACGGCCAACTCCGACTGACAGCATCCCCACATATTTCCTGCTTTTGGCTGCCCCTTCAAGGCGGCCTATTTGTGTTGCCCATTTTTACCGCCACTCTTTGTTCAAATTTTTTCGCGTTTGGGGGTTGACTTTTTATTTGCAGGCTTTCCGGGCGTTTTTCTCTATACGGAAAGAATACCACAAACAGCGGGGAAAATAAATAAGCCGCGCGGATTTTAATATTTTGGCGGATAAACGGGATGAGCGGGATAAGTGGTTAAGCGGATCAAATGGGAAGCGGCTTTGAGGCCGGACTTGACGGACAGGGCGTGCGGGGATATAATCTGAGGTGAGAGGACTTGCCAAAAGGGGGATAAAGATGAAAAAGATCAGGCTTTTAGCGCTGCTGCTGGCGCTTTTAATGACGCTGTCCGCCTGCGTGGTAATGCCGGACGGCGGGTTCGGGACGGGTACGGACACAGACAAGCAGGAGCTTGTCCCGCCGGATACCGCCGTACAGGATACCGAGGACACAGCGGCGCCGGAGACGGGCGACACCGGAGAGGATAAGGGCTGGGCGCCGGAGTACGGCGGAGCCTATTACGACGTTGAAAATGTGGTGCTGTACCTGGAGGCCTACGGCCAGCTGCCGCCCAACTACATAACGAAGAACGAGGCCAGAAAGCTTGGCTGGTCCGGCGGAACGGTGGAGGATTTCAAGGAGGGCGCGGCCATCGGCGGGGACAGGTTCGGAAATTATGAGGGCTTGCTGCCCGATCAGGAGGGACGGACCTGGACCGAGTGCGATATCGACACCCTGGGTTACGGCTCGCGGGGAAGCCGGAGGCTGGTCTTTTCAAACGACGGACTTTATTATTACACATCGGACCACTATGAGAGCTTCAGGGAGGTCACGGTAAACGAGGGGAGGGTCAGCTGGTGACGGAGACAAGGAGGATCGCGCTGGACGCGGAGAGACTGCGGGAGCGGGAGGAGGCCCAGGCGTATCTTCAGGAGGCGTTCGGCTTTCCCGACTACTACGGGAAGAATCTGGACGCCCTTCACGACATGCTGGGGGAGATGGCGGAGGGGCGCATCGTCTTTTACAACACCGCCGCCCTCTATGAGAAATACGGCTACGCCAAGCGCGTCCTGAACGTATGCCTGGACGCCGCCGGGGAAAATCCCGGCCTGACCGTGACCGTCGCGGAAAAGTAACTGGGGCAATGTACCGCTTTTCACAGAAAATTATCATTTGTCCTATTGAAAAAACGGGCAAAACCATGTATAATACAAAGGTGACGTAAGCCGAACCCACGCCGCTCCACGCGGGCCTTTTCCGGCGCTTTTCCGCTTGTCGTCGTTGCCTTGCGTCAGCAAGGCTGTCTCCTTCGCACGGAAAATCCTTCGAAAAATTCTCCGCGTGGAGTGCCTTGCAGTTTTCGGCGAGCTGATTTGCGTCAGGACGAGGAAAAAGCCACAGAGAATACTTGCGTATTGTCAAGGCTTTTGACGAAGTAATGGCGCAAATCAGCCGGCGAAAACCGGTGCGGGTTTGGCTTACGTCACCTTAAGTGGCGGCGCAGTATCCTAGTCGGAGCTGACGTCTCCTAAGAAGGGCCTAAAAATCCTTTGAAGGGCACATCGTTGAAGCCTCT